>DCHS01000018.1:8256-8661 GCA_002314875.1 Prevotellaceae bacterium UBA1746 | reverse complement strand
TGATAACCTGCTCGCGGCTGGTTACGTTGAAAGCAACACAGGTTTCGCTGTTGAGACCGAGTTCCTTGTAGTTTTCTACCTTTGCCTTAGAAGCGTTGTAGATAACGAAGTTGGGCTCGAAGTTAGCGAGTTCTTCTTCGCTGGGCTGGATGAACATGTTCTTTACGAAGTGAGCCTGCCATGCAACTTCAACGATGAAGCGAACAGCCATACGGGTATCCTTGTTAGCACCGCAGAAAGCATCAACTACATAAAGGTTCTTGTTGCAAAGTTCCTTCTTAGCGATATCCTTAACGGTTGCCCATACTTCTTCAGACATGGGGTGATTATCGTTCTTGTAGTCATCAGAAGTCCACCATACGGTGTCCTTGCTGTTTTCGTCCATTACGATGTACTTATCCTTAG
>DCHS01000018.1:0-8222 GCA_002314875.1 Prevotellaceae bacterium UBA1746 | reverse complement strand
AACGACCTGTGTAGATACCAGTCATTACGTTAACTGCACCGAGTTCAGTTTCCTGACCAACTTCGAAACCTTCAAGACCGGGCTTGGTTTCTTCAGCGAAGAGCTGTTCGTAGGTAGGGTTGTGGAAGAGTACGGTAGAACCAGTGATACCGTACTGAGTGAGATCTAATGTTGCCATTGGTGTAGAAATATTTAAAGAGTTATTAAATGCGAATACTTTGCATCGGGAAAAGCAAATTTGCCTTCTTTCAGCGTTACAAAGATACTACATTTTTTGAAAATACAAACTTACGGAGCATCTTTTCTTGTTTTTCTTAATTTTTTTTTACTTCTTTTGCTATTTCCACCTATTTTTTTATGGATATAAAAAGCCTCCGAACTCGTAAAAGTCCGGAGGCATATACTTTTCTCAAAAATTAGATGCCGAGCTTCTTGCGGATATCAGCGGGAACAGCGTTCTTGTTGATGACGATGTTCATGGTCTTGTAAGCAACATAAGGCTTGCTGACATACCAGAAACCCTTGTAGGGTCCGTAATCGCCCCAAGAGTTCTTCATCATGAAGTACTCCTTGCCATTCTGATCCTTAGCGATACCGTAGATCTGCATGCCGTGGTCATCGGTGGTTTCCCAGTTGTCATAACCAAGCTGACGCATTTCCTGGGTAATGGTCTTTTCACCAGCATTGTCGTTGGTGGTATAGGTAACACCCTGCTTTTCGCCAGTCCAACGGCTCTGGTCGCTACCAACAGCTTCGGTACCATCGTTGAGGGGAACAGTGGCAACGCACTTGTTCTTACCGGTACGACGGCTGAAACCGTTTTCACTTACGTCAGCACCCCATGCGAAGGTCCAACCGTTCTTTACGCTTTCTTCCATAACGCGCATAAACTCATCGAGGGGAAGGTTATAGCTGCTTGCCCAACGCCAGTTGTCCTGGATTTCGAGAATGAATGAGCTGTAGAAGGGCTGGTGGGTGTAAGAGGTGAGGCTTACATAGTCATCGGGGTTAAGACCAAGATAGTCAGATACGAAGGTCTTCGGAGTGTAGTTCTTGCCCTTATAGGTGATTTCTGTGGGGCACTCGCCGAAGTAGTTGTCAATCATGTGCTGAACATCACCCTTCCAACGGGGATTGATCTTCTTTGCATCACTGGTAGCAATAGCCTTGATGTATGCTTCCATGGGGGGGAAGAAGTTGGTGAAGTTGTAGAGGCTGTCACCATAGAGGGTCACAGGATAAGGCATGCCGGAACCTTCGGGGATGAGACCGTAGTTCTTCATACAGAAGATAGCATCGTAGAAGCTACCACCCTGGCTGAAACTTGCATCACCATGGGTACGGACGTTGCGGTCTGCACGGTCGGTGTAGGTCTTGCTTACGAGGAAGCTTTCGCAAAGGTCAATATCGGTCATTTCGGGGTGCTTCTTGAGAACTTCACTCTCAAGGAAAGCAAGGCTGGAGTATGCCCAGCAAGTACCGGAGTTCTTCTGGTTCTTGATGCTGGTTACAGGATTTTCGATAACGGTTTCGAAGATAAGAGTATCCTTAGGAAGTTCTTTCTTCTTGGGCTTTGCAGCCGATGCGCTACCAGCACAAACAAGTGCAGCAGCAGCAAGGAAAAGGATTTTCTTCATTGTTTCTAGTTTATTTGTTTTTTGAATATATTTCGGGTTGGACGAAACCTTCTTTTATCTTTTAGACGCACAGTCATTTCGAAAACTACACGAAAAAGCAAAAATTCAAAGATTTCTGATTCTATCCGTTAAGCCACCGTGCCCGACGTGTTATCGGCGAGACTCAGCTTATGAGTTGATGAAAGCCTCCACTTCGTCGGTATGGTAAGGAATACGCTTGTCACCGAGGAAACGGCAACCGTCAGGAGTGATGAGAACGTCATCTTCGATTCTGATACCACCGAAATCACGGTACTGGTTGATCTTGTCAAAGTTGAGGAATGCAGCATTGGTGCCTTCTTTCTGCCAAAGATCAATAAGGTCAGGAATGAAATAGATACCGGGTTCGTCAGTTACCACATGACCTACATCGAGGCGACGGCCGAAACGGAGACAGTTGGTTCCGAACTGATCGAGGTTGGGACGGGTTTCTTCGTCGAAACCAACATAAATCTGACCCAGGCCTTCCATATCATGTACATCCATACCCATCATATGGCCGAGACCGTGGGGGAGGAAGAGGGCATGAGCGCCAGCCTGAACGGCTTCTTCGGTATCTCCCTTCATGAGGCCAAGTTCCTTGAGACGCTCGGTCATCAAGCGGCAAACATCAAGGTGGACATCGAAATACTTCACTCCAGGCTTGGCATGGGTCAAAGCGAGATCATGACATTCTACGACGATATCATAGATTTCCTTCTGCTTCTGGGTAAAACGACCGCTGATAGGAGTGGTGCGGGTATGGTCAGAGCAATAGTGCTCGCGGGTTTCCGCACCAGCATCACAAAGGAGCAGACGGCCGGGTTCAAGGGCAGCAGGAGAGGGATAGCCATGAAGGATTTCACCATGCATGGAAACGATGCTCTGGAAACTTACGATAGCGCCCTTGCTGGCTGCAATACCATCAAGAATACCACCGATATAAGATTCAGACATACCAGGCTGAACAGCAAGCTTCATCGCTGTAGTATGCATCTCATAACCGATGAGTGAAGCACGCTCCAATTCCGCAATTTCTTCAGCACTCTTAACGGTACGAAGCTTTACGACAGCATGAATAAGGTCAAGGCTGGCTTCTGCCTTCTGCTTTGAAGGGTGAATACCAAGCAGATCCATCAGCTGAATCATGTGGTCGTGGCGATAAGGGGGCAGGAAATGAACCTTACGACCCTGTGCCTTTGCAGCGTCACAAATTTCAGCAAGAGCAGCCATTGGACGAACGGTGGAAATTCCCGTTTCTTCGGCCATCTCCTTCACGGAGGTTACGCTACCATACCAGACGATATCATCAATGTCGATTTCATCGCCAACAAAAGTTTCTTCGCCTGTATTACAGTCGATAACGAGAGCAAGGCCATCACGATGCTGACCGGTGAAATACAAGAAAGTGGAATCCTGACGGAACTTGTAAGCATTAGCAGGATAGTTCATCGGGCTGTCGTTGTTGCCGAGCAGCAGGATGATGCCGTCACCGACCAAATTGCGGAGTTCCTGACGGCGCTGGATGTAAGTTTGCTGAGAAAAAAGCATAATTTAAGATATTTTGGCGTGCAAATTTACTACTTTATTATGAAATTGTCGTACTTTTGCACGCAAATTTCATTAATTATTGCAAAAAAGATGACTGGATTAGTTTTAGAGGGTGGTGGCATGCGTGGTGTATTTACTACGGGTGTGCTGGACTGTCTATTGGATAATGATATTGTTTTTCCTTATGCTATTGGTGTCTCGGCTGGTGCCGGCCATGGTCTTTCGTATAAAAGCCGTCAACGTGGCCGTGCTAAAAAGACCTGCATCGATATGCTCAAAAAATATAATTATGTCGGCATCAAGCAGCTTTGGCATACGCGTTCCATCTTTAACCAAGATATCATCTACAATCTGATTCCCAACGAATTACTTCCATTCGACTTTGAAGCTTGTTTTGCCAGTTTCATGCGCTATGAGATGGTGACGACAAACTGCGAAACGGGGCGTGCGGAGTATCATACCGAACGCTATGACAGCCAGCGTCTGTTAACCATCTGCAAAGCTTCGGGTTCACTTCCCTTCGGCTGTCCGATGTGCGATCTCGATGGTGTACCTATGCTCGATGGTGGCATTACCGACCCCATTCCCGTTGACCGGGCATTGGAACAGGGTTGTGACCGACTCATTGTGGTGATGACACGCAACAGTGACTACCGCGATTCGATGCCAGACTTGAAGAAGGTAAGTCTGATGTATAGCGATTATCCTCGTCTCCGTGTAGCTTTGACTCACATGGCTGATGTTTACAATGCATGTCTGGATCGTGTTGCCGAATTGGAAAAGCAAGGTATCGCTATCGTTATCCGTCCTGAAAAACCCATGGAGGTTGACCGTCTTGAAACAGACCTTTCCAAACTCTATGCCCTTTACGACGAAGGTTACGATATCGCAACAGAAAAACTCAAAAAATTCAAAGGACAAGTTCCCTGCTGGTAATTCTTAACTCCACACATTATTTTGGTCGTTCACGTTTTCAACCCAAGTCATGACGAGGCGCTTGCTATCAACAGCGCTCAATACTGTCCATCTTCTGCTGCCCGGAAGATGGCAGGAAAGTTATGGGATGTGGCGAAGTATTGGGCAAAGGCCGATGATTTCATCCTTCGATTACCGGACAATGGCTCGATAAAGGGGGTGGATGTTCCGGATTGGAACCATGTTGAAGAGATACAGCCGTGGGGATGGGACCGCCATATCGTTGGTGTCCTCCGTAAACTTGGAGCACCGGATCATCTCCTTCCCAATGAAAAACAACTGGATGTCATTCGTGAATTAAGTAGCCGAAAGACTACTGTTCGGATTATGCAGGAACTGGGATTTGAGAACCGTTGGTGTAAAAACGAAGATGAAGTTCTGAATGCTATCGAAAGCTTTCATGGAAAAGCCTTTTTGAAAGCGCCCTGGAGTTGCTCGGGACGTGGTGTATGGTTAGGTTACAACGAAGAGAAGACTTTGCTTCGCGTAAGAAAGATTCTACGTGAACAAGGTGCTGTTGAAGTTGAACCTGTTCATCATCGAGTAGCGGATTTTGCCATGGAATTCTGGAGCGACGGAAAGGGAAGCATTCAATACGAAGGCCTTTCCTTCTTTGCCACAGCAGAGAACGGGGCTTATCAAGGGAACCTGATTGCACCCCAATCCGTTATTGAAGAGAAGATACTGGATTTCAAGGTTTGCACTGCTCAGGATTTACAAAGAGTGCGCACACAGATTTCTGCCGTTCTGGCTTCAATTATATCTCATCACTATAGAGGACCGTTGGGCGTGGATATGATGTTGACGCCACAGGGCATCGTCCCCTGTATTGAGGTAAATCTTCGAAATACCATGGGCAGAGTAGCCATTTTCCAGCAAAAAATGCAGGAAAATGCAGATTTTTAGAAATTTATATCCCGTTTGTAAGCTTTTTTAACTATTTTTGCAGAAACTAAACTTAACATAAGTTTCGCTTTCGCGAAATAGGAAAACTTTTGCTTATGAACTTATTTGTTAGAAAATCCATTCCAGATTTATTGGTAGAAGCTGAAAATGAAGGCGGAAAGGGCTTGAAGCGTGTTCTTGGTCCCTTTGCCCTCATTGCACTTGGTGTCGGTGTTATCATTGGCGCCGGTCTGTTCAGCGTAACAGGAAGTGTGGCGGGAGCTCATACCGGTCCTGCCATTGTTCTTTCATTCGTTTTTGCTGCTATCGCATGCGGTTTGGCTGGCCTCTGCTATGCAGAATTTGCTTCAATGATTCCTGTGGCAGGTAGTGCCTATACCTATTCCTATGCTACAATGGGTGAACTCATCGCATGGGTTATCGGCTGGGACTTGGTGCTTGAATATGCGGTTGCTGCGATTACGGTCAGTATCTCCTGGAGCCAGTATTTCGGAATTTTTATGAACGATATCGGAATACCCATTCCTCAAGAACTGATGGCATGTCCTTCAGAGGGTGGTATCGTCTGTCTGCCCGCTATGATCCTTGTCATCATTCTGAGTCTCCTTTTGGCTTCGGGAACCGACAAGAGCAGTCGCTTCAACGACCTCATTGTATTACTGAAACTTTTCGTCGTTGCCGCCTTCATTTTCTTAGGTTGGAAATATATTCATACTGAAAATCTTACTCCGTTTATCCCTGAAAACACGGGTGTTTTCGGTGAATATGGATGGAGTGGAATCCTTCGCGGTGCCGCCATCGTATTCTTTGCCTACATCGGTTTTGACGCTGTGTCTACCGCTGCTCAGGAGACGATCAATCCCAAACGCAATATGCCGATCGGTATTCTCGGCAGCCTTCTCGTTTGCACCATTATCTACTGCGTTTTCTCTTATGTGATGACGGGAGTGGTAAGCTACACAGCCTATAATGAAAGCAATATGGCTCCTATTGCCACTGCGGTTCATAACATGGGAACCTTTGACACAAATGGTACTTTCCATGCTGCCTATCTCGAGAATCCCATGATGGATATCGTGATGCTGAAAGGCACTACCCTCGCTGTTCTTTTTGGCTATGCATCGGTGGTCTTGGTGATGATGATGGGCCAGAGCCGCGTATTCTACTCTATGAGCAAGGACGGTCTTCTTCCGCCTTTTTTCAGCCATCTCCACAAGCGTTTCCACACGCCCGCACGTTCCAATATGTTATTTATGGTCGTTATTACCATCTTGGCGGGAACGGTTCCTGCCAATGTAGCCGGCGAAATGGTAAGCATTGGAACACTCTTTGCCTTCACCCTCGTTTGTACAGGTATCCTTGTGGTTCGTCGTACGATGCCCGACGCTCCCCGTGGTTTCCGCACTCCGCTGGTACCTTGGATTCCTATGGCTGGTATTATGTGCTGTGTGGGAATGATGCTGTTTCTTCCTGCCGATACCTGGATTCGTCTGGTCATCTGGATGCTCCTTGGTATTGACGTTTACTGTAATTACGGTGTAAAGAAATCTGTCCTCGGCCAAGGTTTGGAACGCCGCCATGGTCAGACGCTGCTCTCCGTAATCGGTGTTTTCCTTTCCTTCCTTTGCATCATTACCGCCTCATGGCATCAGGAAACCGTAGGATGGGATGCTGACAAGACGCTGTTCATCATCTCCGTTCTCTGCGGTGTTATTCACGCAGGATATTATATCACCCGTTTGTCCTGGAGAAGACCCCAATAAAAAGACACTTTTTCCTTTGTTCCGAACTACACCACTGCAAATAAAAAACTCCTTGGTATTCAACCGAATATCAAGGAGTTTTTATTATTACTTTTCCAAGACTTCCTTAACGAGACCTTTTTTCGGGTCGTCAAGATCATTGATTTCTATGTGACCGTTGTTATCCATATCCGCATTGCCGAAGAGGTCAACAGCATTGCCGTTGAGAATCTCTATAAGACAAACTATGTCAACGATTGTCTTTTCGCGATTGCCATCGATATCTCCTGCACCCAAATACGCCGCAGCGGCAGCACGAAGTTCCTCAAGGGCAGCACGAGTCGGTACCGTCGTATCCTGTGCTTTCTGCTCGGCCTTTTCTATAGCAACCAAAGCATTGGCGGCTGCAAGGTCTTCATCGGAAACATTAGAATGGAAAACCTCATAAAGTTGGAACTCACCCATATGAGCATAGCCACGGCCAGAGGATGAATCTGACATATAGGTATTCATGATATAGAAACGCAGATACTTATACTCCGTGGGAAGCGTGAAGGTGCTATTTAGAACTTCCGTGTTGGAAGTAAAAGGCAGTGAAAGGGTTTCTACCTCAGTCCAAGCACCATCAGGATCGTTGCTGGCCATCACTTTTAATTCCGTAATATGGTCATCAGTAGCAGATGAACGGCGAGCCATCATCATTTTCAGTTCACCGTCAATAGCTTCATCGAGCGTCACCTGGAAATAGTGTATTCCAAATTCAACAGAACCGCCTGTCCATTTAGAATGCCAGAAAGTTGACTGATTACCATCAAGAAGATAGGCAAAAGAACCTTCTGATGTCTCTGTATATTCACTGCTGAACTGTGACGCCTCTGTGATCAGGCCATCACCATACGTTACATCATCTTCCGCCGCAGCAATAACGGCCTTTGCAGCAGTAACTTCTTCCTCTGTATAGAGTTTTCCTACAGCAGCAACCAATTGGGCAAATTCTGCATTCAAAGCCTCATCGACAACCTTAATCCTATAAGTCAACATCTTTGCTGCATACTCTGCTGTCTCTGCAATGCTGACGGTAATTGTTGCCGTTCCTTCTTCTTTCGCAGTAACCTCACCGGTCTTGCTGTCAACAACCGCTACACTCGTATTGCTTGAGGAATAAGTGACTGCACCGTTACTGTTTGTTGTCAGCGAATTGGTAAAGGTATCGCCAATATTCAGAGTCTGTTCGCTATAAGCCAAAATGGCATCGGGTTCAGGCAATAACTGCTCAACTTCTATGGGATCCAGGTACCATTGGTTATAATCGCTATAAGGTTCCCAGCCTACGACAGTGCTTCCCGTTCCAGAACCACTGCTGTGACCATTTTGGTGACAATAATAGTTAAAG
>DCHS01000004.1:3564-8538 GCA_002314875.1 Prevotellaceae bacterium UBA1746 | reverse complement strand
CAGGGCGCTCATGTTATTTCCAGAATTTTTCTTTGATCTTTAAAAGAATGAAGTAGAGGGGGAAATAGACGATGAGGATGAGGACGATCCGGACGAGGAGATTGCCGTCTTCGCCGCTCATTATAAATTGACTGCAAGCCATGGCAATCAGGATGCAGAGGATTTTCAGGAGAAGGTTCTGGAGGTTCATAAGTCTTTAAGGGTTTATAAAGGGTTTATAAGGTTTATAGGGTTTATAAAAAGTTTATAAAGGCTTATAGGGCTAAAGAGCTTATGGGCAAAGAAAAAGATGGGCGGAGAACTCTATGTTGCGGAGCTCTCCGCCCGTGGGTTTATTGTATCCTAATACCTATGAAGGATCAAGATGGCGAATTGGAAAACAGAAGGCAATCCGGTTATTCGGGATCTTCTGCCAATTCGGGAGTAAGGGTAATCTGGTTACCAGGAACGGGAATGAATTCAGCATTCTTTGTCCAGCCATACTTACCGAGAACGCTTTCAGCCTTGCCCGTACGGCAGAGGTCGGTATAGCGGAGACCCCACTCAGCGCAGAGTTCTACGCGACGTTCGTCGAGGATCTGGTCAACGGTAACACCACTGAGGGTAGGCATCTTAGCACGGGTGCGAACCTGGTTGAAGGGAGCATCACCGCTCTTGCCATTGCGAACCTTTGCTTCAGCGTTCATCAGGAGAACTTCAGCATAACGGAGGAGGCGGACATTGTTGTTACGGCCATAATCGGTATTGCCTTCAGTCATCTGATCGAAGGGAAGATAAGCCTTACCATCGTAGATTCTTGCGATTTCAGCATTGCGGTCAAGTTCACCGTTAACGGTCCAGCCTTCACGGGTAGTTTCACCGGCAACGAGGAGAGAAGTTTCCTTACGGATGGTTTCGCCACGGTCTTCCATGAACTGGAGGAATTTGGGGTTGTAACGCATGAAGGTCCAACCGCCAATACCCTTGAGCTTATTGCCTTCAGCATCGAAGAGGCTGAGACTACCACCACGGAAGTTGAACCACTGGTCAACACCGATGTAGTCACCGCTGGGGTTACCGAAGTCAGTAACCTGAACTTCCATCAGGCTTTCGTCACAAAGCTTTCCGGGAATCTTGAAGAGGTTGTAGTAATCGTCGTAAAGCTCGAAGCCACCATTGTTGATGATGTCGTCGGTAAGACTTTCAACAGTAGCATAGTCACCCTTCACAAGAGCGAAACGTGCAGCGAGAGCCTCTGCAGAGTACTTGGTGTAAGCACCGGCGTGAGCCATCTGGTTGGGACGCTTTGCCTCCATGTTGGCAGCAGCTTCCTTGAGGTCGTTGATGACATAGTCACAAACCTTGTCAACCGTACTGCGACGGAAACCGGTCTGGTCACTGCTTGCATAGATCACGCAGGGACCGAAACTGGTAACGAGGTGGTAGTAAGCCCAAGCGCGAACGGTCTTGATTTCACCCTGATACTGGAGGTAGTTCTTGTAGTCAGCACTACCGGAAGCACAGTTCTTGCCATATTCGTCAAGAGCGTCGAGGTTAGAGTTACAAGCAACGATGATGTTGTACATAGTCACCCAAAGGTTGTTAACACCCCAGAATGCATTGGGATTGGTGTAACCGCCGGGATAACCGAACTTGAGGGCGTCACCCTGGTCATCAGGACGACCGGAAGACATATCGTCATCACGACCCATCCACATCATGGCGTTTGCCCAGTGGATACCCTGGCCACGCTGCTGAGCATAAGCACCAACAACAGGCTTGTACATATCATTGATATTGGTGTAGTCTACAGCAGCTACATCAAGCGTGTTCTCCGCATCGATTTCGATGAAGTCCGAACAGCTGGGTAATGCGAAAAGCATAGCTGCGGGGAGAACGTATGATAAAGTTTTCTTGAAATTCATAGTTATAATCGTTATCGAGTGGATTAGAAAGTGATCTGAAGACCGAACGTGTAAGTTGCGGTGAGAGGATAAACTTCGGTATCCCAACCTTCTGCGTCGCTCAACTCAGGAGTGAAGCTGTGGCACTTGAAGGTAGTCCAGGGACGGTCTGCGGTGAAGCTCAGACGCAAGCCGGGCATGGTGTAACCACCCATCTTGACATCCTTGAAGCTGTAACCGAGAGTGATGTTCTGGATACGGAAGTAGTTAGCGCTTTCTACGAAGTAGCTGGCGTTCTGGCTGTCACCGATGTTCCAGCTCTTCATGAGGGCAGCAGCACTGGGACAAGTGTTGCTGGTGCCTTCACCGTGCCAACGGTCCGTAAACTGAGCCTTGTCGAAGTTGTAGTTCTGGGCAGCATAGCGGAGAGCGCGCTTGCGGTTCCAGATTTCACCACCAGCCTGACCGTAGAAGCTTACGCCGAAGTCAAGACCACGCCACTGAAGACCGAGGTTGAAACCATAGGTGAAGTCGGGAACATAAGAACCGAGAACCTGCTTGTCGCTGTTGTCGATATTGCCGTCACCGTTAACATCTTCATACTTGAAGTCACCGGGAACGAGACCGTTTGCAACTGCAACGGGATCTGCCTTGATTTCAGCTTCGTTCTGGTAAATGCCAGCCACCTTGAAACCGTAGTAGCTGTTCATCTTTTCACCAACCATCTGAACGGTCTTACCGCCCTTGATCATGTTGATACCGTCCTTCAGGCTCTTAACTTCGTTGTGAAGCCAGCCACCGGTGAAGCCGATCTGATAGCTCCAGTCGTCGTTGATTCTGTCGTTCCAGTTCAAGCTGAAGTCAACACCCATGTTGAGGATTTCTGCCCAGTTACCTGCTACAGAAGTGTTCTGCATAGGACGTGCGGGACTGATAACGGCGTTGTCGGTCAAGCGGTGATACCAGTCGATGTCACCGGTCAAGCGGTTGTGAGCAGTTGCAAAGTTCAAACCAATGTTGGTTTCCTTGACAACTTCCCATGCCAACCAACTGAAGTTAGAACCGTTGATGTAACCGTCGAGGGCGTTGTTGGTACCGAATACAGACTGGTTGTTGGTAACACTGGCATAACCTGCACTGGCAGCAATCTTGTCATTACCGAGCTTACCCCAGCTTGCACGGAGCTTCAAGTAGTTGAGAACGCTCTGGTTCTTCATGAAATCTTCTTCGCTGATTACCCATGCAGCACCTACAGAGGGGAAGAAGCCCCACTTTTCGTTGTACTTGGAACTACCATCTTCACGGAGAGTAACCATGAGGAGGTACTTGTCAGCGTAGTTGTAGTTGAAACGAGCGAAGTAGGAGAGGGTACGGTAACGGGTACCTGCATCACCCATGGTGATACCTTCCTTGTCACCCAATGAAAGGTACTTCCAACTGTCCTGACCTTCGGGGATGTTCTGAGCGGTGCCCCAGAGGTAGTCATAGCGTTCCTGACGCATAGAGGTACCGAGCATGCCGGTGAACTTGTGGAGACCCCACTGTTCGGTGTAGGTCAAGGTGTTATCCCATACGTAGTTGTTGTAGTTGGTGGTACGCTTGGTGAGACTGTTCTGGTCACGACGGAGAGTAGTACCGAGGACGTAGGTGGGATTGAAGGTTGTTCCGCGAACGCTTGAGAAGTCATAGCTGTAGCTGGTACGGAGGAACAAGCGGTTGGGGAGGAAGTTGATCTGAGCGTAGAAGTTGCTCAATACCTGGTAAGTCTTGTTCTGGCTGTCGTAGAGGTTAGCGGTAGCAACGGGGTTGTAGAAGTTATTGGTAACACCGATCGTGTTGGGGCTGGTGTAGCCGTCGGTGTAGAGGTCAGCAGTGGTATTGTCATATACGGGGAAGATACCGGGCATATTGAAGGCCTGCTGCCATGCTGCATTGTTGGGAAGCACCTGAGTGCTGTTGCTGAAGACACCGTTCATGCCGACGGTCAGCCAGTTGAAGGCCTTGTATTCGATGTTGCCACGGAAGTTCAGGCGGTTGTAGCTGTTGTCGGTGTCCATGATACCGTTCTGATAGAGATAGCTGAGACCAACACCGTAGGTTGCCTTATCGGTACCACCGCTGATATTGAGACTGTGGTTGGTGATGGTAGCAGGACGGAGGAGTTCGTCGTACCAGTTGGTGTCAGAACCGTACTGGTTGTTTTCGAAATTACCGCCGTAGTGAGCGATACTCTCCTTGAGCATGTCGTTGTAGGAATCAACGCCGCTTTCACGGAGCATCTGAGCGTATTCGCTGGAGTTACACATAGCGAGAAGGTTGGTAGCCTTCTGAACACCTACATAACCGTCGTAGGTTACACGTGCGCGTTCATTATTCTTTCCCTTCTTGGTGGTGATGATGACAACACCGTTAGCAGCGCGTACACCGTAGATTGCACTTGCTGAAGCATCCTTGAGAATGCTCATTTCTTCGATGTCGGCATTGTTGAGGAAGTTGATGTTGTCATAGAACATACCGTCAACAACGTAGAGGGGGGTAGTGTTGCTGAAAGAACCCAAACCACGGATGGTTACATGAGGACCAGCACCGGGAGTACCACTGTTGACGATGTTTACACCGGCAACCTTACCCTGGAGTGCAGCCATGGGGCTGGTAGAGGGAACGTTAACGAGTTCTTCTGCCTTGATGGTTTCAATGGGAGAAGTAAGGTCCTTAGCCTTTGCAGCACCATAACCGATGACAACAGCCTCTTCGAGGTTCTGAGCATCGACAACCATGCTGACGTTCATGGTGTTACCGTTAACCTTGAGGTTTTCAGACTTCATACCGAGGTAGCTGTAAGTCAGGGTAGCGTTAGAAGGTACACCAACAAGTTCATACTTACCGTTGGCATCGGTAGTAGTGGCTTTGTTTGATCCAGTCACGCGAACTACGGCACCAACTACGGGTTCACCAAATTCGTCGAGAACCTGACCCGTCACTGTGCTCTGGGACTGTGCCATCATTGCTGTGGGGACAATCATCAGTCCAAGGGCTAATGCAAGCGTCTTTTTCTTCATGTTAGGAATGATTTAAAATAATTATTAGTAGA
>DCHS01000004.1:0-3527 GCA_002314875.1 Prevotellaceae bacterium UBA1746 | reverse complement strand
CTCCGGTCTCTCCGGAACATCCGGTCTCTCCGGCCTCTCTGGAGCATGTAGTGGGCCCCCGTCGGGGGGACCCGTCCTACATCCTTTACCTTAATTAATTCCTATTTATATGAGTAACCCTTTCCAGGTTTTCACGGTGCAAAGGTAAAAACAGAAAGTGGACATTCCAAATTTGCCACTACCATTTGACTACGCTACCATATTATACTACTACGCTCCTACTACGCTTTATTTTCTAACATTTTGATAATCAATTCACTTTTTGTCGCAAAAAAAATGAAAAAAAGTTGCAGAATATTTTTCTTTGACGTATCTTTGCCGGCACAAAGAGGGAGAATTTTCGTCCCTTTTCCATTAAAACAACGATAAGAACAGGCTATATGAAACTCCTTTTCAGGTTATTATCACTCTTTTTGGTATTTGTCAGCACGCTGTCCCACGCCTCCTCTTTCCGCCCCATCATCGTAAACTTCACCCCTGAGGAATACGGTATGGAGGCTGGTTTGCAGAACTGGGATGTTTCGCAGGATGACCAGGGTTTTCTTTATTTTGCCAATCAGCGAGGCCTTCTCGTTTACGATGGTGCTTACTGGAAACTTGTCCAGTTGCCTTCCCACGCGCTGATCCGTTCCGTGGAGGCTGTGGGCGACCGTATCTATGTAGGATCCTATGAGGAACTGGGCTATTTCACCTATGATTCTTTCGGCCGGCTCCAATATACCTCCATCCGTCCGCTGATTGCCGGTTTTCCCATGAAGAACGAGGAGCCATGGAATATCCTCTGTCAGGGTAAGGATATCTATTTCCAGACTTTCTCTTCCGTTTTCCACTATCAGCCTGAGGCGAACGGGGGAAAGGGAGCGATCACGCCGGTTCATATCAATGGCAAATCGCCCTTGTATCTCCATAAGTTGGGAGATGAACTGTGGGCGCAGTTAATAGACGGCGGTTATTGCCGTTTTGTGCGTAATCAGTATAAAGAGGTGATTCGTCGCTCTGATTTGGGAAATGACAACGCGGTGGCTGCTTTTGCCTGGGGCAAACAAGCCATTCTCCTGGCCACAGAAAGTCACGGTTTGAAAGTCTATAACAAGAGGACTTCTTCCGTGCAACCCTTTGAAACTCAAATCGATGGTCAACTTCGTCGTGCATCGATTAACCGTATGGTAATCACGCATGACAGCACGTTGGTGGTGGGAACCTTGCTCGATGGTATCTTCGGTATGGACAAAAAGGGCCGTCTGCTCTGGCACTATAATCTTGCGGATGGTTTGGTGAACAATTCCGTCCTGCGTCTGATCTGTGATGCAAACAACAATGTCTGGGCTTGTCTCGACGGTGGCATTGCCTTTGTCCGTCAGGGTTTGCCGTTCACCTTTCTCAAACCTTCAGCAAAGGAGTCCCCGTTGGGAACGGTCTATGGCTTATTGGTTGAAAACCAGCAACTTTTCATTGCCTCCAACCAGGGTCTCTACCGTTATCCCCTCGGCAGTAATGCTTCTCCTCAGCTGGTTTCGGGGACAGAAGGCCAGAACTGGCACATCACCGCCGTCGGTCATCAGATTTTTGCGGGTTCCAACCGTACCACCTACCGTGTCCATACCGATGGCGGATTTTCCATAGAGCCTGTACCGAACACGACTTCCTCAAGTACCTGTATCAGGGAGTGCCGTATCTATGGTCAGGATGTCTTGGTGGAATCGTCTTACAGTAATCTTCGTATTTATACGAAAAAGAACGGAAATTTTGAACTCAGTCACCAGGTTGAGGGCTTTGTGTCCCCTATCCGTCACCTTGAGGTTGATGAAAAAGGGTGCATTTGGGCGGCAAATATGCAGAAAGGAATTTTCTGCCTGACGCTCTCCCGTGATCTGAAGCGGGTTCAGCGGCAGAAGTATTATGAGTCCCTGGACGAAGATGCACAACCTTCAATTTGCTATGTATTGAAGATTTACGGAAGAATTGTGTTAAGTGACAGCCGTCGTTTGTTTGTCTATGATGAAGATTCCCAACAGATTAAGCCCTTTGAACGCCTGAACAGCATCCTTCCTGATACCGAGGAGATCTACAGTTCTTCGGAAGCAGGGAGCAGGGGTTATTGGTTAGCAGGAAAGACAGGCTATGCTCTGGTGGAGAATGTCGGCGACAGTTTGGCGATCCGTGAATATCTGCCGGTTTCCATGATGGGAATGCAGGTCGGTGAAAGTGCCAGCAGGGTTTACCAGTCTGGTGACGAGGCATTCTTTAATTTCTCGGGGAGCATCGTTTGCTATGACATGCAGCGAGTCCGTGAAAAGTCACGAATACAGCCCAAGCTCTCTCTCCGCGAAGCAAGTTTCCATTCTTCGGACGGTGAAGAGCATTTCCTCGAGCTTTCCCGTTTCTTTACGGGACGTCCTAAGGTCAAATCGAGCGTACATCTTCTTTTCTCTTATCCGAGTTTCAACAGTGACTGTGGATCGTATAAGTTTATTTTGTCAGGTGCCGTAAACCGTACACTGACGAGTACGACACCACTTCTGGAGCTTTCTAATTTGAGCGTGGGTAAATACAAACTGACAGTGGAGGCCATTTCGTCAAGTGGAAAAGTCCTGGACAGCATAACCCTGCAGTTCCGTGTTCCGGCTCCCTGGTATCTGGCTTGGTGGGCATTCCTGATTTATTTTGCCATCATCGGTTTTTGTGCTTGGCATTATGGCCGTTGGCAGACACGCCGTGCTCTGCGTATCAAGGAAAAACAGCATGAAACTGAAAGTAGAGAACAGCACATTAAAATGCTTGAGCAAGAGCGTACTATTGCCGAGCAGCAACGACAGATTCTGGAAACTGAACTATCGTCAAAATCCAAGGATTTGGCATCGTTGGCAATGGATGTGTTCTCAAAGGAGAAGGTCCTCGAGAATCTCCGTGAGTCTATGCATGAGGAACGTCAGAAGGGAAATATTTCCCAGCGCGAGATGACGGCCTTGTTACAGCGTATCCAGCAGACGGAGGGTAACTTGGAGTTCTGGAATATTTACCAGAAGAACTTCGACCTGATCCATGAGCATTTCTTCCGCAATCTCCAGGAGCGTTATCCTTCGCTGACCTCGAACGATCTTAAGTTCTGTGCTCTCCTCCGATTGAATCTTTCCACGAAGGACATCGCGAAGTTCACCAACCTCAGTGTCCGTGGTGTCGAGAGTGCCCGCCTCCGTCTCCGCAAGAAATTCGGTCTCTCACCAGAACAGAACCTCATTGACTTCCTTATCAGCGTGAAATAAAACTCAAAAAAATAAAACGTGGTGTGTTTTAATTAAAAAAAAAGGAATAAAACATATAAAACATATAAAACTTTTTTCTTTTTTGAACACGAATTTCCATAAATTGACCACGAATTGTCAAAAATTATTTTTTTTTGAACACGAATTACACGCGCTCGGCACCTCCATAGGAGTGACGCTTATTCGAGCATAGCGAGTCTTAAGAATTTCACGAATCCATGCGGCATGTACGCCCTTACCCGCGGATTCATGTTTGTGCCTGGA
>DCHS01000040.1 GCA_002314875.1 Prevotellaceae bacterium UBA1746 | reverse complement strand
ACCTAAGCGCCTATAGCTTAAGGTTTTAACATGAAGATTGACAATTAAGACAAAATCGTATAAGTGCGGAAGGTTCAAGTCCCGTACGCACCGCAAAAAGAAGCCCAAAAGGCTTCTTTTTTTGTGTCCAGATGTTTGGGCGAAATACGCCCAAACTTGCACGACGGGAACTATATTGAAAAACGGAAAGAGGGACTATTCCCGCAGAACTTTTCTGCCCTGATAAATATAAATATGGCCCTTCTCCAAACGAGAAACCTGACGGCCTTGGAGATCGTAGTAGATGGGGGCAGTAAGGGAGGATGCGTCTGCGCAGAGAGTGGAAATACCAACGATGGGATCATAACCATACTGTGCGTCCATCTGAAGGAAGCGATCGGTAATCCACTGGCGAATGTACGGCATCTCTTCTTCCCATTCGGGAGTAACATTCTGGGTATTCTTCCAAAGAGAATTCTCGCGCTTATCAGCCCCACTGTCCTGGAAAAGTTGCGCGTAGGTTTCAAAGCGTTCCATAATAGACTCAACATTGAAAATGCCACTGGAACGCAGTTCAGCATAGCGCTCGGCCAAATTCTCATTCCAATTGTTGGGGTTCAATGTTGCAAGACGATAGAAGATTCGGTTACCACTTCCTTCCTGTGTGAAAGCAGATTCCGCATTACGTGTTGTACCATTCCAAGTCCTCCCCCACGTACCATCCAAATCCCAGACACCGAGGGTCAGTTTCTGACTCTCCTGCATATCGCGAATTGCCCATAGGATATTCTTTGCCTTATTGTCATCAGCCTTGCACAATTCAATAAGGAGCCAATAGTCACGGAGAACGGGCAAATCGAAATAATCTGCTACATTCGTCTTGAAAGTACGGTCTCCCGACTCTGAAACAAACTGAATGGCACTATAGAGCGGTCCCCATGTACCCACTTCACCATCTTCAACATCGGGATATTTGATTTCGAACCAGCCGTTCCAACTGAAATTCTCGTCAAGGGGCTCATCGGGCAGAACCTCTCCTGCAGTACCGCCAAAATAGGCCGCAGTACTCCACTCTGTCGCCTTGTAGAACAGACCGTGAATAGCAAAATCGGTAGAATCTGTCTGTTCGGTAGTCTTCGTGATGCGGAATTCCTTACGGTCCATCTTCTCGGTGAGACAATAGAGGCCGTTGTATTTACCATTTAGAATCATCTCCACAAAATGACCGCTGGTACCGAGTTTTGCTTTCGGAGCCTCCTGTATATAATAAGGTCCTACATGGTAGTCATTCCAAAGATCCGTAGAGACACGGTTTCGCATACGAGCCACATCAATCTGCATGGCGTCAAGAATCCAGTGATTGTCATCGCGCATGCCGAGGACCTTGCGGCTGATACTTTCGCCATTGGCATCGGTCAGTTTCACTGCATAGTTTTTCTTGGGATACCACAATGAGGTATTTCCACGCCAATGGGTTTGCATGTGATAAGTAGAATCACGATCCACACTGGTAATGCGGAAAGTGCCAGGACGGTTGCTGGGACCGAAGTCATTGCCGGTAAGGGTTACGATAGGAAGATAAGTGAAGACGAGACCACACTCCTGAACAATATTATTGCCAGAATAAAGTTGCAGCGGCAACTCATTGCCCTTGTCATATTCCGTCGTTTCGTATTTTATCCCATCCTTGATCGTATGGCCCTCAATATATAACTTCAAGCTATCTGGAAGTTCAACATTGATGATAGGACGATAGGCTTTCTGACCACGCTGATTCTCGGAAATCGTAATCAGGAAACGGTTTCCAGCCTTATCATAGAGCGCGGGGACACCATCGAAACGCATGGTTTCAAGGAAAGAGATATAATTAACCTTTTCTACTTCACCGTTCACAGCCTTTCCGTCGGGCGTATAGAGGACAAAACGACTGGCAGTACCCAAATCCGTATCACCGGCATAGGAGCCGACAGTTCCACTATTGCGAACATGAAAATGATGAGAAGGCTCTGCACAATTGACAATGGAAAGACTTTCACTTCCCGTGCTCTCTACTTTCCAATGGCTGTATTCTCCATCTATATAATCCGTGGGTTCCAGATACTTATAGTTCCCCTCATAACGGCCTGTAAAGGTAATGTAACTGCCCTCAAGTTTAGAGGAAATGGTGTAGCAACCATCATCCTGGAGTTCAAAATTCCAAAGCACATCGTCGCCGGAGGATTCGTAAGAATAGAAGTAAGGCGTATCCTCCATGCCATAAGACGAACCCAGTACAATGCTTCCTCCCGTATAGGCAACGGCCTCAATACGATAGGTGCCAGGAACCATCTTTGTTGCAAGCGCTTGAGTGGAGAAGCAGACCAAGGATAGCAGTGATATAAGGAAAACAAAAAGGCGTATTTTCATCGTTATCGTGTTTTATTGCTGCAAAATTACTGAAAAAGAAAAAAATTCACAAGCATTTTTCGTTAGAAAAACGCAAAGTCGTTTGCATAGGTCGCATTTTGTTCTTATCTTTGCGAGGTAAAACAAAAATCTCCATTATGAAAACACTATTCTCCCTTACCTTGGGACTTACTCTTGCTATGGGCGTGAAGGCTCAGCAAGTGAATGTGATACCCCAACCCGCAGAAGTTGTGATTGGAAAAGGTACCGTCGATGCTGACAAAACTATTTGCAGTTATCAGACTACCGCAACACCTGTTAAAGAAGGGGCTTATACCCTGACCATTAGCAAGAATAGCATTACAATCGAGACCGGTGACGACGCTGGTGTGCAATATGCAGAAGAGACCTTGAAGCAACTTAAAGCACAGTACGGTAATGCCATTCCTGCTATGACCATTAAGGATGCTCCTCAGTACGAATGGCGTGGTCTCATGCTGGATTGCAGCCGCCACTTTTACACCCTCGAATATCTTAAACAGACCATTGACCGTCTGGCTCATTTCAAGATGAACCGCCTCCATCTTCATCTCACCGATGACCAAGGTTGGCGCATTGAAATCAAGCGTTACCCCCAGCTGACACAGCAGGGGGCTTGGCGCGAATTCAACCAACAAGACAGTATATGCATCAAGGACTATGCTGACCGTCCCGAATTCCAGTTGGACCCTCGCTTTATCATCAAGAACGGTGACAAGACGCTTTATGGCGGTTTTTATACTCAGGAAGAACTCCGCGAACTTGTACGCTATGCCACAGAACGCCATGTGGAGATTATTCCCGAAATTGATATGCCAGGCCATACCCAGGCCATTTCTTCGCTCTATCCTCAGTTTACGGCTACGGGAGAGGCTAAATGGGGAACGGTATTCAGCTATCCGCTATCACCTGCGAAAGAAGAGGTTTATACCTTCATGCAGAATATCCTTGATGAGGTGTTGGATATTTTCCCCTCTCAGTATATTCATATCGGTGCCGATGAGGTAGAAAAGGAAACCTGGAAGAAGAGTGACGAATGTAAGGCGCTGATGGAGCGCGAAGGTTATCAGACCTACGAGGCTTTGCAGAGTTATTTCGTGAACCGCATTCATAAATACCTAAGGAGCAAGGGGCGTGAGATGATTTGCTGGGATGATGCTATTGAAGGTGGCGACTACAAAGCCTCTGACAATAGCGGTGCGCTCGAAAGTTCGGCAAATATCATGTATTGGCGCTACTGGGTAGGCGGTGTTCCCCAGCATGTTGTCGAGCAGGGCCATCCTATTATTTTCACCCCTGGTGACCCGATGTATATCGCCAGTCTTGGCGGTCCGCTCTACAACATCTACAATTACGACGGCTATGATAAGATTGCTCCCGAATACCAGCATCTCGTTCGCGGTGGTCAGGTTTGTCTTTGGGCGGAAGGCATCAGCAACTACCGTCGTGCTGATTACAGCATTTATCCTCGTCTTCTCGCTCTGGCCGAACGTCTTTGGACACCCAATGAAAGTCGCAATTGGTTGAGTTTCAAGAAGCGTCTGGATGTCGCTAAACAATGGCTGTCGGCTCAGGACATTCAATATGCAAAGACCGATGCTGTACTCTCTGCTATTCAGACAACAGATTTGCAACATCAGCAGATGCTTCTGACCTTCGATTCAGAATTCGCTGATCCAGATATCCGCTATACCCTCGACGGCAGTACCCCGACGATGAACTCCTCTATATATAATAATAAGGCGCTCGCTATCACAAAACCCGTTGATGTTGTTGCTGCAATTATGGAGAACGGCCAGCCCAAGGAACCGATGTTCCGTCGTCATCTGGAATATCATAAGGCTGTTGGTGCAAAGGTGGAATATACCACAAGACGCTGGCACGAGAGTTATAAGGCGGCTGAAATGGCAACTTTCACCGATGGAAAACGCGGTACGGATCGTGGTTTCGGCGATGGACTTTGGCAGGGTTTCACCAGCAGTTTCGAAGTTGTCGTTGATCTTGGAAAAGAAATGCCGGTCGAAAGTTTGAGTATGCGATTCCTGCAAGATATCGGTCCTGGTGTCTTCATGCCTGGCAGCGTAGAATTCAGTTTTTCTACGGATGGTACGACTTATGGTTCTCCTCTCGTCGCCAACAACACTACACCTAACGATGTCAAGGGCGTCTTCGTCCAGGACTTCGCCGTTCAAACAAATTCTTCCACCCGCTATATCAAGGTGAAAGCCAACAATACCCAAGGTGGCTTCATCTTTGCCGACGAAATCGTGGTTAAGTAATAAAAGAAAATGCCTCGCTCTCCGTAATGGAAAGCGGGGCAT
Organism: Prevotellaceae bacterium UBA1746; assembly: GCA_002314875.1. Lineage (GTDB taxonomy): Bacteria > Bacteroidota > Bacteroidia > Bacteroidales > Bacteroidaceae > Alloprevotella. Next base: position 3,307 of record DCHS01000040.1, on the reverse strand, counting down.
TTTCTATGTTTATGCTCGATTAGTGAGCAAAGGAATGGCGATTAGAGAGCACCGAACTTGTCGAAGATACCGAGAGAACCGGCAAAGATGAGGAGGGTGTATGCGAGGGCGATAGAGATAACACCGACGATGAGACCAACCTTTGACATCTGAGAAGTCTTAACAAGACCAGTAGAGTAAGCGATAGCGTTAGGAGGTGTTGAGATAGGCAATGCCATAGCGAAGCTGGCGCTAAGAGCAAGACCAACAACGAGGGTAGTTACACCACCGATACCTGCCAACTGATCCTTCATACCTTCACCTACGGTGATCAAGATGGGTACCATAAGTGCAGCACTTGCAGAGTTACTGATAAAGGTAGAGAGCAACCAGCAGATAAGACCAGCACCGATCAATACGATGAAAACGGGGAAGGTATCGAAAGGAATACTTTCAACCATTGCCTTTGCCAAACCAGAAGACTTCATACCGGTACCGAGAGCGAAACCACCGGCAACCATCCAAAGTACACTCCAGTCGATGTGCTTGATGTCCTCAGAGGTTACAATACCGAGAGCAGTAAATGCACCAACAGGGAAGAGAGCTACAACGTATGAGTTGATACCGAAGATCTTTTCACCCATCCAGAGGAAGATGGTCATTGCCATAACTATATAGATGGCATTGGTACGCCAACCCTTCTTAGCACCACCTTCGATCTTGAATTCGAGGGTCTTGCTGCTGAACTTGTAGAGGTTGAGAAGGAGAACCCAGCTGATGAAGAGGATAAGAAGCATGAGGGGAACCATCATGATCATCCAGTCCAAGAAGCCGATGTTGATACCAGCATCCTTCAAAGCACCGAGAGCGATACCGTTAGGAGGAGTACCGATAGGAGTAGCAATACCACCGATGTTACAGCCGATAGGAATTGCGAGAGCAAGACCAACACGACCACGTTCTGACTCAGGAAGAGTACGGAAAACGGGAGCAAGGAAGGTCAGCATCATAGCAGCTGTTGCGGTGTTGCTGACGAACATTGAGAAGATAGCGGTAACGAGCATGAAACCGAGGAGCACAATCTTGGAATTGGTTCCGAAAGGCTTGAGCATTACACGAGCAAGGGTAACATCGACACCACTCTTAGAAGCAACGAGGGCAAGGATAAAACCACCCATGAAGAGCATTACAGTAGGATCAGCGAAGGCTGCGATAATGTCTTTGTAGGGGATAAGACCCTGAAGCTGCTCAACACCCTTGGCGTTTGTCATGGTAGCCGCACCAGGGTAATTTCCAAGGTCAATGAGCATCGATATGGCCGAGTCGCTGACCGTGAAGAGCATAATAACAATGATGAGGACTGAGGTTACCCAAGCAGGAACACCTTCTGTAATCCACATCAAGGCAGCGAATGCGAAGATGGAAATCATACGCTGCTCGATAACAGTAAGACCTTCAATACCAAAAACATTGGCGGGAAGGTTCCAGAGGAGGAGGGAGAGAATGATAACGGCAGTAATCTTGACGAAGCGAACAACGTCAAACTTCTCTGCTGCCAAAGAACCACTCTCGGGATTGTTGGAAGACATAAATTTGAGGTTAGTTATTGTGATTAAATTTGTTATTCCAATCAGAAGCCCATAGGGCTGTGTACAAAAAACGGCGCAAAATTACCAAATATAATCTTAATGATTATAGTGCCTTTCCAAAAAAATATACAAATATTCTCTTTTCTCCTCTATTTGCAAAATGAGGGTAAAGAATTAGGGGGTTAGTGGGGTTTATAAGGTTTATGGGGTTTATGGAGTTTATGAGGTTTATAGATAGTGCGAATAAACCTCTATAAACCAAGCATAGCAAAAAACAAAAAAATGAGCACCCCCTTTCTTCCCAGAAAAAGGATGCCCGATTGAAAAACTTATGAACAGTTAAATTTCGTTTTTGCAGTTGATACATTCATATCAACCTATCTTAACACACATTTCTTTCATTTTGATGTTGCAAAGATAAAGCATTATATTGAATCTTGCAAGAAAAAAAACAACAAAATAACATTTTTTCTCTATTAACTCCCTATTTTTACCGACAAACACCCCATTTTAGAGTATTTTTTATGTTATATCTCCTTTACGATTATGATTTCCAAGAATCAAAATCCATACTTTTTTAGACTAAAATTTGGTAGGTTCAAAGAAAATAGCGAAATTTGCACCCCAAAATAACATAAAACCATGATTAGCAACAGTTATAATCCGAATAACAAGCAGAAGCAGCAATTGCAGACCAAGCATTATGTCTATATTGCCTTCTCTCTCATTTTTGTCATCGCTCTCATCGTCCTTGGCATTCGTTTCTGGCCCGAGGATAAAGCGCCCATTGAGTTGAATAATACTGAAGTTCAGGAAAATCCCAACAAGATTGCTGGTGAGGCTTATCTTGACTCCATTTCCCGTCAGCCCGGTGTTTTGAGCCTCGGTGGTGGTGTTTTCTACAAGATCATCAAGCCTGGCAGTGGTGCAAAGCCCAGTGACAATAGTACGGTAAAGGTGAACTATGAAGGTCGCCTGATCGACGGCAAGGTCTTCGATTCCAGCTACAAGCGCAAGCAGGCAGCAGAATTCCCTGTAAATGGTGTCATCTACGGCTGGCAACTCGCTCTCAAGGCTATGCCCGTTGGTAGTACCTGGGAGATCTACATCCCCGAATACTACGGTTACGGTGCAAATGGTAGTGGCGAGAATATCCCTCCCTACTCTGCTCTCGTCTTCAAGGTTGAACTTCTGGGAATTAAATAAGGTTTTAAAACAGGTTTATTAGGTTTATTGAGTTTATAAGGTTTATAAACCTAGCGAAGCGATAAACCACATTATAAACCAGCGAAGCAAATAAACCACATTATAAACCTAGCAAAGCGAATAAACCATTATAACACAAGCGAAGGCCCCATGCGGTTGCATGAGGCCTTCGCTTTTTTATTGTGCTTTGTGACGAGCGATGAAATCAGGAAGACTTTCGTGCTCATAACGCTCGAAGGAAGTCAGGGCGGTCTTCAACGTTCGGAATCCTACACGCTCATGCTGACGAACATCGGTGATTTCACCTTCCTCAACCAGACGACGGAGTTCGGTCACACGATAACGGGAGATGTAGTCGTGAACATCATTATAACCCTGGCTACGAATAGTTTGCAGAACAACATGACGATTGAAACCAGCCAGACGACAGAGACGGTCACGGTTGAAATCGGCAGAAACATATGGCTTCTCATGTTGCATAGCATATTCGATGCTCTCAAAACGGCGACTGTTGGCCTCGTTGAAGTCCTCGT
>DCHS01000001.1 GCA_002314875.1 Prevotellaceae bacterium UBA1746 | reverse complement strand
GTTCTGATACCTGCAACAACGTCTTCACCCTGAGCATTGATCAGGTATTCACCATTGAAGAGGTTTTCACCATTACCTGCATCGCGACTGAAGCATACGCCAGTAGCAGAGGTATCACCCATGTTACCGAATACCATAGCCATTACGCTTACTGCGGTACCCCATTCATCAGGAATTCCTTCCATCTTACGATAGAGGATAGCACGCTCGTTCATCCAGCTGCGGAATACAGCGCAGATAGCACCCCAGAGCTGTTCCTTAGGATCGGTGGGGAAGTCGCTACCAGTCTGTTCCTTGATAGCAGCCTTGAAGAGCTCAACGAGCTTCTTGAGGCTTTCTACAGAGAGGTCCTTGTCAAGTACAACACCCTGTTCTTCCTTTACCTGCTCAATGATAGCCTCGAAGGGATCGATGTCTTCCTTGTTTACGGGCTTCATACCGAGAACAACATCACCGTACATCTGAACGAAACGACGATAGCTGTCATAAACGAAGTGGGGGTTACCAGTCTTTTCGCACATACCAGCAGCAACTTCGTCATTAAGACCGAGGTTGAGGATGGTATCCATCATACCGGGCATAGAAGCACGAGCACCAGAGCGAACAGAAACGAGGAGAGGATTCTTGGGATCACCGAACTTGCAGTTCATGAGTGCTTCAGTGTGAGCAACAGCTGCATCTACGTCTGCAGAGAGAAGTTCTACGATCTTGTCCTGACCAACTTCGTAATATTCGTTACAAGTATCGGTGGTAATGGTGAATCCGGGAGGAACGGGCACACCGATGTGGTTCATTTCAGCGAGGTTTGCACCCTTACCGCCAAGTACTTCACGCATGTTTGCGTTACCTTCAGCCTGTCCGTTACCGAAGGTATAGACTCTTTTAATGTCTGACATAAAAAAAAGATATGATTATTAGTGATATAATGTTTCGTAGTGCGCAAAGTTAACACTATTTCTTTACTTGACCAAACTTTAGTTTGTTTTTTTAGATTTCGTTCTAAACTTTTTGCATAGTTGGCCTCTCCATTTTACGCATTTGCAAATAAAAGCAAAAATCTCACGCAAATTTCGGGAATTTACGTGAGATAAGATTTTATCGGCTTACGGCTTTGACACCTTTCACCGTTCGGAGTTTTTTAATAACCGCATTGAGCTGCGTGGTTCCGTCAACAAGGACCGTGAGAACACCATAGAAGAGGCCGTCGTGGCTCTCGATGCTGATATTTCGCAGCATGATGTGTTCTTCTTTCGAAATAATTGAAGTAAGATTGTTCACGATACCTAGATCATCCTGCCCCACCACATGAAGTGTAATAGGGTAGTTACTGCCACCTTTTCCTGACCAGCGGGCACGGACAATGCGGTAAGGGAAACGCTCACGAAGCTGCTGGGCATTCGGGCAACTCTCACGGTGTATTTTGATACCACCACTTACATTGACGAAGCCGAAAACGCGGTCACCATAAACGGGGGAGCAGCATTGTGCCATCTGGAATTCAACACCTTTAAGGTTTTGGTCGATTACGAGGACGTCATCAGAAGCACCACGGGTAGTGGAACTCTGAACGACTTTGCTATCCATCGTAAATTCTTCTGCAGAACGAGTGGTGGCTCTTTCTGCAGTTCCGGCCTCACGCTTTTGAATGTCAACATAGGTATCCAGAAGTTGGTTGAGGTCGTAAGAATCATTAACAATAGCACGGAAAAAATCTGCTGCTTCCTTGAAGCCCTGACGTTTGATGAGCTGATTAATAGCGGTCTCCTCCCATTCCAGTTTGCGATTCTTAAGCTTACGTTCAAGAATCTCACGACCCATAGCAAAGTCACGGCTTTGGATTTCCTTCAAAGCTTGACGAATCTTTGCCTTGGCATGACTAGAAGTGACAATGTTCTGCCAATCAGGGTTCGGTTGCTGTTTGGAAGATGTGAGGACTTCTACCTTCTGGCCGCTTTCCAGTTTGTAGCGAAGGGGCACATTCTTGCCATTGACGATACCACCCACGCATTTGTTACCGACGCCGGTGTGAATGGAGTAGGCAAAGTCGAGGAGGGTAGCGCCTGCGGGGAGTTTGTAGAGGTCGCCTTTTGGAGTAAAAACATAGATTGTAGTTTCCTGGAGTGCAGTTTCCTGGGTAACTTGCGGGTCCTTGCCTGCTTCGAGAGCAGAACGTATACCGGCAAGCCAGTCATCGACACCGTCAGAACTGCTCTTGATGCCTTTATAACGCCAGTGAGCAGCAAAACCATGTTCGGCGACTTCATCCATTCTTTCGGTACGGATTTGAACTTCAACCCATTTGTCCTCGGGGCCTAATACCGTGATATGCAGACTTTCATAGCCATTGCTCTTGGGCACGGTTACCCAGTCACGGAGACGCTTCAGATTAGACTCGTACATATCCGTGATGAGAGAGAATACTTTCCAACAATCGCCGACCTCATTCTTGGGCTTTGAATCCAGAATGATACGGATAGCGAAGAGATCGTAAACGCCGTTGAAGCCGCATTTCTGCTTCTTCATCTTCTGCCAGATGGAGTGGATACTCTTCGTTCGCCCCTTCATGTGATATTTCAGACCAGCTTTGTCCAGTACTTCATGAATAGGAGCGAGGAAACGCTCAATGTAAGCATCACGGCTCTTCTTCGTGGCATTCAGATTCTCCTTGATCATATAATAAGCATCATGCTCGAGATACTTCAGGGAGAGATCTTCAAGTTCCGACTTCAGTTTGTAGAGTCCCAACTTATGAGCCAGCGGAGCATAGATATTTGCAGCCATGACAGAAAGACGGCGTTGTTCTTCAACAGCGGGAGTGTCCTTAACGCGTCGCATAAGGACAACATTCATTGCGATAAGTATGAGGATGACACGCATATCAGCCGCCTGACCTACGAGCAGGTTGCGGTAGTTGTCTGTCTTCATCATGTCTTCGCTGAGGCCTTCGAGTTGGTGAACGCGTTGGAAAGCAATCACATCATTTGCTGAGGGACGCCAATCCCTCAGACCCATCTCTTCGGCAGCAAGTTCCAAAGTTGCCTTCGCGATTTCCATCTCATCAAAGCCAAAGGCTGCAATGAGAGGGTGGTCTAAGATTGTTGTGATAATGATGTCTGCCATGTCTGTTTAGTTTTTGCGCTAAGCGCGGTTTATTCAGGCATCTGATACTTTGTGCCTGTTTCTTTTACAATTTTTGCACGATAGTTCTGGGGGAAACCCGGACGTTCGGGAGATACACAGATGCCGTCTTCGGTGAGTTCGAACTTGCCGTCCTTTTCTTTCTTGACTGCCTGGTCGTTGAACTTAACGATGAGATATTCACCAAGCTCCTTCCAGCGAGTGAGCATATCCTGAGCCGTATTTACAGAATAATCTGTAAGATACTGACGGCAAGTGGTGCTGTTCTGGGCAAGGAGTTCCTGAGCCTTAGCATCAGTGTTTGCCTGTTCACTGATGTATTTCTGCTGGAGTTCGTCACGTACCGCCTTAACAGCAGGGAAGAGGACAGAGTAACGAGGATAGGTCATGTTGGCAACCCAGTTACATACCCAGAAAGCAGATTTCCAAGAGAAAGTGTGGTCATCAGCAGTTCCTTCTGCATAGCATTCTGGAACTCGGGTAGCACCACAGTACATAGGCGTATACGCTACCATATTGGGTTCGTCATTACCGAACCAGAGTACACCGCCTATTTCATTAGGCAACCAGCCACGCATCTGTGCGATGAAGGTACAAGCACTCTGCTGGGTAGAAATGGGACGCTCGTTGAAATACTTCTTGCCGTCGTATTCATAAGTCAACGGAGTGGGAAGGTATGCACTCTGGTAAACACCGCTATTGATATCTTCCTGGAAATCAAAGGGAGTACCTTCATAATGATCCTGGTTAGCAGCAATAACATCACTGAGATCGAGGAGACGATTGGGCTTGAAATAGAGAGGCATAACTTCAGAAGTACCGATATGACGGCCGTCTACAAAATCAACGTAGCGGTCCATACCGTCAACGAAGCGGTTGAAAAAACTCCAGGCACGAGCGTCACAGAAACGCTGGCTACCGAAATCTGCGGGAGCATAGGCGTCAGCAAAAGAGAAGTCGGCATCATTGCCGTTAAAGTATCCCTTTTCACGAGCGAAGGTGATAACGTCCTTTGAATACATTACGTCACCGCCACCAGCAACAAAGATACCCAGTTTCTTGTCGATCTTCTTACTTTGGGCAAACTTGTGGATACGGCTCTGGTTAGCATGAGCAGCAATGCAGTCATCAGGAATGCGAACAGCTACCCAAACGGCTCCCTTTGCCTCGTCGCCCTTACCAATCATTTCCAGAATCCAGATTTCATTGGGGTCAGCAACGCTAAAGCTTTCACCTTCACCGCTATAACCGTATTTATCAACGAGATCGCCCATAACCTGAATTGCTTCGCGGGCAGTCTTTGCGCGCTGAAGACCAAGGGCCATGAGAGAAGGATAGTCGATACCGCCTTCGGGATTCTTAGGATAAAGTTCTTCACGACCACCAAAAGTCGTCTCCATGATTGAGAGCTGGAACTCATTCATCAAGCCCATTACTGCATAGGTCTCAGAAGCTTCGGGAATGTCACGAAGATAGTGGTTGGTGTCGCCGTCAACGATACGACGAACTTCACCTGCAGCATGTTTGCCTGCGGGATAATACTTCAAAACACCGTACATACCATAGCTATCCATATTGTAGCTAATAAATGTTGCACCGGTCTTGGAGGCTTTCTTTCCAACTAGGAAGTTTGTACAAGCTGAAGCGGAGATGGCAACGAATGCTGCCAAAAGGAAGAAAAGTCTTTTCATAATGCGGGCACTTTGTGCCAATGAGAAAATGTGGAAATGTGGGTGCAGAAGCACAAAAATTGGAATTGTTTATTAGCAAGCTTTGAAGGACATGTCAAGACCCTTGACTGAGTGGGTGAGAGCACCGAAAGAGATGAAATCAACACCAGCCTTTGCGTATGGGATCATTGTGTCGAAGGTAATGCCACCGCTGGATTCCGTTTCACACTGGCCATTGACGATTTTAACAGCTTTGGCTGTGTCCTCAGGAGTGAAATTGTCGAACATAATGCGGTCCGGACCTTCTGCAAGTGCTTCTGCAAGTTCTTCGAAGTTACGCACCTCAATTTCAATTTTGAGATCCTTGTTGTTGTCCTTGCAGTATTGTTTTGCACGGCTGATGGCATTGTGGATGCCACCGCAGAAATCAACATGATTATCTTTCAGAAGAATCATATCGAAGAGACCGATACGATGGTTCATGCCACCACCGATCTTCACGGCTTCTTTCTCGAGCATACGCATGCCGGGAGTAGTCTTGCGGGTATCGAGGACGTGGGTTTTTGTACCTGCGTCGATAAGAGCTTGCTGATAACGGTTCGTCATGGTTGCGATACCGCTCATGCGCTGCATGATGTTCAGCATCAAGCGTTCTGTCTGAAGAAGACTCTGAATCTTTCCACTCACAACAAATGCAACATCTCCAGGCTTTACGTGAGCCCCATCTTCGATGAATACTTCCATCTCCATGGTGGGGTCAAACTTGTGGAATACTTCCTTGGCAATGCGGACACCAGCAAGGATACCTTCTTGCTTGATAAGAAGGCGGCTTTTTCCCATCGCGTCAGCGGGGATGCAGCAAAGAGTGGTATGATCACCATCACCGATATCTTCTGAGAAAGAAAGTTCGATGAGTTGTTCGTTGAGTTCGTCTACTGTGTACATAGTTGTCGGGTTATGAGTATATGATTTTTGCAAAGGTACTAAATTCTCGCGAGAGTATTGGCGCAAAAATCGAAAAAACTGTCATTTAGCCTCCTTTTTTCCACTTTTGCTTGCAAAATGAAAAGTGTAACAAAAAAAGAAGCCGCGAACTCGCGACTTCTTTCTATCATTTGGTGAAAGCAAAGTTTAACTCTTTACTCCCAACATTTAACTTGTTATTATTCCCAACCGAGAGCAGAAGCACCGAGAACGGCAGCCTCGCTACCCTTGAGAGCAGAAACGCAGAAGAGAGCCTTACCCTTATAGTTGGTAAGAACATTTTCGTCGTATGCCTTCTTGATGGGATCCATAATGTAATGACCAGCCTTGGTCAGACCACCGAAGAATACGAATGCTTCAGGACTGTTGAAGCAAGCAAAGTCTGCACAAGCACGACCGAGAATTTCACCGGTGAAGTTAAAGATATCGAGTGCAATCTTATCGCCCTTTTCAGCAGCGAGGAATACATCGTAGCTGGTAATCTTTTCGGGATCGAGATCACGGAGAGGACTGGGTTCCGTACTCTTTGCAAGGAATTCGCGAGCGGTGCGAGTAACACCGGTAGCAGAGCAATAGCATTCAAGACAACCCTTACGGCCACAACCGCACTGGCGACCATCGCGTTCTGCGATAACATGACCAAGTTCACCTGCGAAACCGTCAGAACCGTAAACTACATTACCATCAACAACGATACCAGAACCTACACCGGTACCAAGGGTGATCATAATCCAGTTCTTCATACCCTTTGCAGCACCATAAGCCATTTCGCCCATAGCAGCAGCGTTTGCATCATTGGTAACGCGAACGGGAATACCGCCGAGAGTGTGGCTGAAAAGTTCAGCGATAGGTACAACACCGCCCCATGCAAGGTTAGCAGCGTATTCGATAGTACCATTGTAGTAGTTGCCGTTGGGAGCACCGATACCCATACCGCGTACATTCTCAATACCACCTACGAGTTCGAGAGCGGGTTGAAGAGCTTCAACACCAGCCTTAACATAATCGTGTACAACGGGATATGCCTTGGTGCTGATTACAGTCTGAGCGACGATGTTACCACGCTGATCTACAATACCGAAGACGGAATTTGTACCGCCCATATCGAGACCAATTACATATTGCTTTTCAGTATCAATTGATTCCATAAAAACGTTTTGCTTATATTTTCGACTTTTAACTTTTATCTTGTCAATTATTCCCAACCGATTGCAGATGCACCGAGAACGGCAGCTTCGCTACCCTTGAGTGATGATACGAGGAGCTGAGCCTTACCCTTATAGATGTTGAGGATATGCTCGTCGTAAGCTTTCTTGATGGGATCCATGATGTAATGACCTGCCTTGCAGAGACCACCGAAGAATACAAATGCTTCAGGACTGCTGAAAGTAGCGAAGTCAGCGCAGCTGCGACCAAGGAGTTCACCAGTAAAGTTGAAGATATCGAGAGCAATCTGGTCGCCCTTTTCTGCTGCCTGGAATACATCGAAACTGGTGATGTTGTCGGGGTCGAGTTCACGGAGAGGACTGGGAGCATCGCTCTTTGCGAGGAATTCGCGAGCAGTGCGAGCAACACCAGTAGCAGAGCAGTAGCATTCGAGACAACCCTTACGGCCGCAACCACATTCGCGACCTTCTTCAGTGTGGTCAACAACGAGGTGACCCAATTCACCTGCGAAACCATCGCAACCGTAAACGAGCTTGCCGTCTACAACGATACCAGAACCTACACCAGTACCAAGGGTAATCATGATGAAGTTCTTCATACCCTTTGCTACACCGTAGGCCATTTCACCCATAGCAGCAGCGTTAGCGTCATTGGTTACGCGAACGGGGATACCAAGAGCCTTTTCGAAAAGTTCAGCAATAGGAACGATGCCCTTCCATTCGAGATTGGGAGCATATTCGATGGTACCGCTATAGTAGTTACCATTGGGAGCACCGATACCCATACCACGGATGTTTTCAATACCACCTACCATATCAAGTGCAGGCTGGAGAGCTTCGATAGAATCCTTTACGTAATCGTTGATGTCGGGATGACCCTTTGTCTTGATTGCAGTCTGAGCTACAATGTTACCACGCTGGTCAACAATACCAAATACGGAGTTGGTACCACCCATGTCAAGACCAATAACATAGGGCTTTTCGTTTGCTAATTCCATAGTATATCTGTTTTTATAAATTAATTGCGCAGCAAATTTACGACTTTGCTTGAAAACTGCCAAGTATTTTGCATTTTTTTTAAGCAGAGATTACAAAAAAGAGACTCTCGCTTAATGGCGAAAGTCTCTTATGTCTTTTTGTTTTTGTCTTTAATAAACCATTCTTACATTGTCGAGCCACAGCGTATTGCCAACAGTTCCAACATAAGCACCACCATGACTGGAAGAGAACTGAAGATTGATGTGGGTTGGAGTAGCGTTGCCATCCCAGTTCTTTTCCTGGACAGGAACGAGTTTACCTTTGGAGTTCTTGGCATAACGTGTACTATTGAGTGCCATGTCGCTATTATAGAAACTCTGCTTGGTGATATCACCATAGTGGATGGTAAATTTCGCATTATTCACCCAGTTTGCTGTGCTCTTATCAAAACGCTGGACCATGGTTCCGACACGGGTAGCATATATATTGCCCTTTTCATCTTCCCATCGTTTCTGAAGGAAGAGGACACATTCGGCCTTGTCCATACCAGCAACGGTAGTTCGACTGCCAACGCCCTTCTTGATGCGGGTAGAAGTACCAACAATCTTGGTCTTGTAGTCAAATTCGATAGCTTTGGGACGTTTGGTGAATTTGATACCAAGATTCATCTTTGAATATGGATTCTTGGCACTGTTGACGGGTTCCATCATCTGGCCGAGGAACAAACTTCCTGCAGCAAGTACTTCTATGTCTACCATGCCGAGTACCTTGACAGATTCCAGGTGAGTATAGAGCTTGGCGCAACTACCATGACCGGCACGTGCTTCTTTATAAACAGAAGTGTTGGTCTTCACGATACCAGCTGGCTTGGCAAGGACATTTGAGGTAGCCCAAGGACTTCCACCCATATTAACATAAGCCTTGGCTTCTGAGGTAGAACCGTTGGGAGCAACTTCGTATAGCGTTTTGGTGCCACCACCAAGGAGCTTGCTCTCAGTGATGTTGCGTACATACCATTTGTCGAAGTTTCCGTAGGGGAGTAGTTCTTCGCTCTCTATCTGTTCAGGAGCCAGAATGTTGGTGTAAGCATAATCAACACCCATAGCGTCCAAAGTTTCTGTGGTGAAAGGAATCGCGTATGCAGCGCCGGTGGCGGCGAATGCAATTGTCGATAAGACAATATTCTTGATTTTCATGTTTTGGAGATTCTAATAATATTAGAGGAGTGGGGCGAACCGTTAGGGTTGTCTCGATTATTTGTTAGTACGAACTATTTGATTGCTCTGGCTTATTTAGAAACCAGAGCGCGTTCAAAACCATGCAAAAATACGGAAAAATGTGCGAAATAACACTTGTGCCCACGAAATTTTGGTAATAAACCGCGAAATTTCGGTCCTTTTTTAATTTAAATAAAGATTTGATAAGTAGACTTTCGCTACTTTTTCTTAATTTTGCAGCCGAAATAATAAAACCCTATTTATGAAACTTAAATATCTCGTATGTGCCTGCGCTTTGACTTCAATGAGTGCTATGGCAAATGACAACATCGCAAGCAATGCTGTTGTAACAGAAAATGAGGAGGCTGTAGAAACCGCAGTTGTAGAATCGCCCGAACCCGAATATAGTGTTGTTGACGGTGAATTCGGTGGCAGTAGTCTTTCCAATAATGAAACCTTGATGGCAGGCACTCCCACAGATGGTCACCGTCTCGAAGAATGGAGCAAGGCTCAGAAGCCGACCGTTAAGTTCGGAGGCTATATCATTGGTAAGTATGCTTGGGAGAATCCTGAGAATTCTGCCAATGCTGGTGGTGGTTTCAATCTTCGTCTCGTTCGTCTCTATGTTGACGGCTATGTTTTCAAGGATTTCAAGTATCGTTTGCAGTTGGAGGTTAATAAGACTCCTCATATTAAGGACGCTACTTTGGAATGGGTTCACTGGAAGCAGTTCAGCGTTAAGGCTGGTCAGTTCAAGCGTGCTTTCACCTTTGAAGATCCTTACAATCCCTTTGATGTCGGTGTGGGTGACTACTCACAATTGGTAAAGAAACTATCCGGTTTCTCTGACCGTACCGCAGCAGAATACAATGGTAGCAATGGTGGTCGTGACCTTGGTATCCAGGTCCAGGGTGATCTCTTCCCCAGTAAGAAGGACCAGCATGCTCAGTTGCACTACCAGTTGGCAGTTTACAATGGTCAGGGTATCAATGTAACTGATGCAGACAAGAAGAAGGACTTCATTGGAACTGTTCAGTATGTTCCTATCAAGAACCTCTATATCGGTGCATTTGGTTGGAAGGGTACCTATACTGCTAATGGCGTAACTGTTAACCGTAACCGTTTCGACTTTGGTGTGAAGTATGAAAGCGACTGGACCGTTCGTGCAGAATATGCTCGCAGTTATGGTCATAAGATTTCTGACTATGTCGATGGCGTATTGACCAAGAACAAGGGCAACTATACCGCTGATGCTTTCTATGCAACCCTTGGTATTCCTTGCAAGAAATGGCTCAAGGCCTATGTCAAGTATGACCTCTATCGCGACTTTGCAGATACCGACAATATGAACAGTATATACAGTGCTGCACTGAACTTCAAGTTCACCAAGAATCTTTTCTTCCAGGCTCAGTACAACTATGTTGATAAGAAGGTTGTAGATACCCATACCGGTTACAGCCAGCTTTGGGCAGAAATGTACGTTCGCTTCTAATAGCCTTTTAGTCCATAAGCGTTGAGCTTAATTTGACAAGAAACATATTTGTCCCTATCTTCTTCGGAGGGTGGGGACTTCTTGAAATAACATGAGACTCTATTTTTTAGGAACGGGAACTTCCACTGGCGTTCCTCAAGTGGGATGCCAGTGCGAGGTATGCCGTTCGCTGGATCCTCGCGACATACGTACCAGGTGTTCCGCGTTGTTGGAGACAGACGAGCACAGGCTTGTTTTGATAGACTGTGGCCCCGATTTCCGACAGCAGATGCTTCGATTTGTAAAGACACATCCTCAGACGGATTATCCGTTGTTGCCTTTTAAATCGCGTAGCTCTGTGGAGACCAGTGATGCCCAGGCTAAGGCTGCTGGGTACTCTGCATCGAGAAGATACGACTACACATTGCCTGTCATTGACGCGGTGCTGATTACCCACATTCACTATGATCATGTGGGTGGATTGGACGACCTTCGTCCTTTCTCCGTTCTTCAAACCGTGCAAATCTGTGCAGAACCTAATGTGGCAGATACTATCAAACGCAATCTCAGCTATTGTTTCAGTGCTAATCCTTATCCTGGTTCACCGCATTTAACGATGCATGAGATAGATATTGAAACTCCTTTTATTATAAATAGAGGAGATGAAAAGCCCGACGGAATTACGGTGATTCCAATTCGCGTGATGCATGGAAGACTTCCAATGGTGGGATTCCGTATCGGTGATTTTGCCTATCTGACCGATATCACTGAGGTTCCCGAAACAGAAATGCACAAGTTGAAAGGTGTAAAGACACTTGTTGTTAATGCACTAAGAATAGAGCCCCATCCTACGCATCAGAGCATTGATGAAGCCCTTGCTTTTGCAAAGAAAGTGAATGCAAATCAGACCTATTTCATTCATATGAGCCATGGTGCTTGGCGGCAGGTGGATAGCGAAGCAAAGCTGCCAGAAAACATCCATTTTGCATACGATGGTCTTGAAATTGAGGTTTAAGTTTGGTCACTTGCCAAGAACTTTGTAACTTTGCGGCCTCATTCCTTTTGAATAAAAATATACAAAATATGTCCGAAAAGATAATTCTTACCGGTGACCGTCCTACTGGTCGCCTCCATATTGGTCATTATGTTGGAAGTCTCCGCCGTCGTGTGGAACTGCAGAACGAAGGTGATTTCAAGAAGATGTTTGTCTTCATCGCCGATGCTCAGGCTTTGACCGATAATATTGATAATCCTGAAAAGGTACGTCAGAACGTTATTGAAGTAGCACTTGACTATCTTTCAGCTGGTCTCGATCCTGAAAAGGTAACTCTCTTCATCCAGAGCCAGATTCCTGAGCTTTGCGAATTGACCTTCTATTTCATGGATATGGTCAGCGTAAGCCGTTTGCAGCGTAACCCCACTGTAAAGACTGAAATTCAGATGCGTGGTTTTGCCGGCGAGAGCATTCCTGTTGGTTTCTTCACTTATCCTATCAGTCAGGCTGCAGATATCACAGCCTTCAAGGCAACCACCATCCCTGCTGGTGAAGACCAGAAGCCGATGATAGAGCAGGCTACCGAAATCGTGCGCCGTTTCAACAATATCTATGGTCCTACCCTTGTGGAACCTCAGATTATGCTTCCTTCCAATGCTGTTTGCTGTCGTCTCCCGGGTATCGATGGTAAGGCAAAGATGTCCAAGAGCCTTGGTAACTGTATCTACCTCAGTGACACTGCTAAGGAACTCAAGAAAAAGGTGAATGCGATGTTTACCGATCCTGAGCACATCCACATTGAACAGCCTGGTCATCTTGAAGGTAATACTGTTTTTACCTATCTCGATGCATTTGCTACCGATGAAGACTTCGGTCTTTTCCTTCCTGAATATGCATGCCTCGACGAACTGAAGGCTCACTACACGAAGGGTGGCCTTGGCGATGGTACTTGTAAGAAGCTCCTCCTTAATATCCTCAACGCCCGTCTCGAACCTATGCGTCAGCGTCGTGCTGAGTGGCAGAAGGACATTCCCGCTGTTTACGAAATCCTCCGCAAGGGTACTGAAGACGCTCGTAATGTTGCCGCAGAAACATTGTCAGAAGTTCGCCGTGCAATGAAGATTAACTACTTCGAAGATGCTGATCTTATTGCAGAACAGGCAAAGCGTTTTGCTGCTCTCTAAATAGCCTAATAATTAGAGTAAAGCAAGTTTTGAAGGTGCTAAGTGTACCTTAAACTTTGCAAAATCTCCCTTTTGGGGCCGTTATAACGAAATATTTCCCTAGAAAACTTTGCAGAATGGGAAATTATGCCTAATTTTGCCGTTCGAAAACCCCAAAAAGAATGCGTGAGCATTTGAAAATAATAATTATATCGATATAAAACAAAATGAAAAGAACATTCCAACCTCACAATCGCAAGCGCAACAACAAGCACGGTTTCCGTCAGCGCATGCAGACCGCTAATGGTCGTCGCGTTCTCGCAGCCCGCCGCGCAAAGGGCCGCAAGAAGCTTACCGTATCCGATGAAGTTCACGGCAAGAAGTAATTCTTTCCTGACTCTCTTATAGGAATACAAACAGCGAGATGTCTTAACAGATGTCTCGCTTTTTTGTTACCTCTCAAAATTTAGGCTTTTATCTTTTGACTTTTAACTTGTTACTCAGTTTAGTTATGTCATTTACAAGAATTATCAAAGACTGGACCCTCCCTATCAGTATGGCGTTGGGTGTGATTGGCTATTTTGCTTTTCGCTTGCCTCTTTTGCAACCAGTAAAGCCGGCGGTCATCAGTATTATTCCTTATTTTCTTCCGATGTTGATTTTTGCAATGCTATTTATGACGTATTGCAAAATTGATCCGAAGGAATTGAAGCCTCGTCCATATCAGTTGTTGTTGGTTCTATTCCAGATTCTGGCCACATCAGCGATTGCAGCAGGAATTCTTCAGACATCCTGGGACTCTGCCGGTTACCATGAAATGCATATTTTTGGACTGACAATCAGTCACTCCAAAGCCTTTTGGGAGGCAATGATGGCTTGCACCATTGCACCGATGGCAGCAGTGGGTGCTGTAGTGACCGCGAAAATAGGAGGAAATCCCACAACAGCAACGACTTACACCGTTATTTCGTCCATGGTGACGGCAGTGGCAGTGCCAATCATCTATCCGCTGGTGGAACCAGGAATTGGCATGACCTTCTTTGAACTTTTCTGGACGATTTTGACACGTGTTTTCCCTACCATTGTTTTTCCTTTGCTTATCGCGCTTTTTCTTCGTGCTTTTGTACCCACATGGCATGAATACTTCGTTAGAACGGCAAAAGACAAATCTTTTTATCTCTGGGCAATCTGCACAGTAGTCAATGTGGCGCAGATTATGAAAATCATCATGACAGGACCTGCCAGCGGCATAATGGAAATCGCCATTGTCATTGCTGCTGGTGTTCTCTGCGGTATTCAGTTTGCGATTGGCAAATCTGTAGGCCATGTTTTCGGAGATAAGATTAGTGCCGGTCAAAGTCTCGGCCAGAAAAACACAGTACTGAGTATTTGGATTGCAATGAGTTTTCTTGCGCCCGAGTCAGCACTTGCTCCTGGCGCCTACCTTCTCTGGCAAAACATGATCAATAGTTGGCAGATTTGGAAGCATGGAAGGGCTTAGATTTTGGCTTTTTTCGTATAAAAAGAATTTTTTACCGAAAAAATTTTGTTTTTTCATTTTGTTAATGCTAATTTTGCAGTCGAAAATCTTTCGCTTCGAAAGAAAACTGTATTATTTGTCTTTCGAATGAAAGCGGGTCGCTCCTGATTGCATTTTCGACAAACCTAAGAATAACTATTAAAACTAATCACTATGACTGTTGTGATGATTCTTCAGTTGCTCGTAGTGTTGCTGGCCCTCTATGTGGGTTCACGCTACGGATCTTTGGCATTGGGTGCCATTTCAGGTATCGGTCTTGCCATTCTTGTATTGTGTTGGGGTATGAAGCCCGGAACTCCTCCGACCGATGTTATTTACATTATTATTGCTGCCGTTACTTGTGCCGGTATGATGCAGGCTTCGGGTGGTATGGACTGGTTGATTCAGATTGCGGAGAAGTTGCTCCGTAAGCACCCTGACCATATTACGTTCTATGCTCCTCTCTGTACATTCTTCCTCACCGTTCTTGTAGGAACTGGCCATGTGGTTTATACCTTGATGCCGATTATATGCGATATCGCACTGAAGAAGGGCATCCGTCCTGAGCGTCCCTGTGGTGTTGCAAGTATTGCCTCTCAGGTAGGTATCACCTGTTCTCCGATTGCTGCTGCTGTTGTGGCTTTTACAACAATCTCCGCTGCTAACGGTTTCAATATTACCATTCCTCAAGTGTTGATGGTCAGCATTCCCGCTTGCCTTTGCGGTTTGATGGCTGCAGCAGCTTGTTCATATCATAGAGGTTTGGATCTCGATAAGGATCCCAAATTCCAGGCTCGTTGCCAGGATCCCGAGACTTACAAATATATGTATGGATCTTCTGCAACTTCTTTGGATAAGGAAATTCCTGCAAGTGCAAAGCGTGCTGTTTACATTTTCCTCGCAGCTCTCGTTATCATCGTTATCTTTGCATCTTTCCAAAATCTTCTTCCCTCATACGATACCATTAAGGCTATCAAGGGTGCTCCAGAAATGACTGGTTCTCAGGGTCTCGTTATCACTGCAGACCAGTTGGTAAAAGCCAATCTTGTCGTTGATGGTATGACAGAGGTGAAGTCCGTTCCTTTGAAGATGAATATTGTCATTCAGATTGTTATGATTTCAGCAGCTGCTCTGATGATTATCTTCTGCAAGGCAAGTCCTAAGAAGGCCGTTGGTGGTGCTGTTTGGCAGTCAGGTATGGTGGCAGTAGTTGCTATCTACGGTATTGCTTGGTTGGCAGATACTTATTTCGCAAACTATATGACCGTGATGCAGGAAGGTCTCGAAGATATTGTTAGTCAGTATCCTTGGGCTATTGCATTTGCCTTCTTTGCAGTATCAGTGCTGATCAATAGTCAGGGTGCCGTAGTTGTTGCAATGTTACCGCTGGCTTATAAGTTGGGTATCGATGGTGTTGTTCTCCTCGGTGTTCTCCCCTCAGTTTACGGATACTTCTTCATCCCCAATTATCCCTCTGATATTGCTACAGTGAACTTCGATCGAAGCGGTACAACTGTGATAGGAAAGTATCTTCTTAACCACTCATTCATGATGCCCGGCCTCGTATGTGTTATTGTCAGCACAATTATCGCAACTGGTCTCGTACACTTGTTCTATTAACAGATTCTTTCTTCTAACGAAATAATTACGCCCCAGACTTCTTGATTGGAGTCTGGGGCGAAGTTTTTTCTATTTCATTTACACTTGTTTCTGTTATTGAATAATCTACGGAAATCAGGAAAAATCCGAAAATATCTTTCACCTTTCACTTTTTGACATAACTACTTGCTAATTAGTGTGTTTTGTGGTGAAGAATGACTTCACTTAATTTCATTTTTTCTTCACTTTCTGTTGAAGAAATGTATTATTTGCGAATACCTACAATTATATGATAAAATTCTGTATATTTTTTTCTATTGGTGAAGCAAAGTGAAGTTTGATTAATACCTCTTTCACTTATTAAAGTGTTGATACATAATGGTATATATGAAAAAGTGAAAGGTGAAAGATATTTTTGGAATTCTCTGAAAAAAGAAAAAATGTAAGGCTAGGTTTTAGTGCGGACCTAATTCAAACTACCTCGGACCTAGTTTAAACTACCTCGGACCTAGTTCAAACTACCTCGGACCTAGTTCAAACTACCTCGGTCCTAGTTCAAATATCCAGCGATTGAAGAGACAAAGTTCTCTGACATTATTGCGGTTCTAAGTGCATGGGTGAAGAAATTCTAAGTAGATTCAGTGTAAAAGAAATCGCTCGACTATCTTCCTGCTGAGTTCTTTGAAAAGAAAACAAAAATAGGGTCTACCAACCAGGTGGACCCTATTTACATATTGAGAAACAGCAAGTTACTTAAAGAGCTTCTGAGTAAATTCGGAGAGATAAATTCGCCAGTTGCGCCAGATGTGGCCACCGTCAGATTCGCGATATTCGTAAGGATACTGATTTTCATCAAGATAACGGCGGTAGTCCTTGTTCTGTTGGTAAAGGAAATCGGTGTTTCCAATGGCAATCCAATAGAGATGAGGAGGATTAGAGAATAGTTTCTTCAGACGTTTTTCTGTTTTCTTGTCAGCCTTGATGTTGTCATAAGTGCTCTTGTCGCGATCAGACATGGAAATGGCAGCGGAGAACAATCCGACATAACCGAAACGGTCGGGATAAGTCTGACTGATGCTGTAAGAATGAAAACCACCCATGGAAAGACCGCAGATAGCCGTGTTGTCCTTGCCCTTCTTTACGCGGAAATGTTTTTCCACATACTTCATAATGTCAGGGAAACTTTCGGTCATCAAACCACCACGCTCTTTTACTTCGACAGCAAGAGGTTCAAGATGAGGAGTGGAACGCTGAGGAACAGATTTTTCTTCTATGATTTGTCCTTCTACGAGGGTCAAAGGACCATTAATACCAGGTGCAGCGTTATTCTCTGTATGGCCATTTGGCATCACAACAATCATAGGCTCACATTTTCCCATAGCAATCAGATTGTCAAGGATTTGAGCTGTACGACCTAATTCGAGCCAAGCCGTCTCATCACCACCCATACCATGAAGGAGATAGAGCACAGGATATTTAGCCTTTCCCGTTTCGTAGCCGGCAGGAGTGTAAACTGAGAAACGACGGGTAGTGCCAAGGGTTGGAGAGTCGTACCAAACTTCGGAAACATTGCCATGAAGATTACCCTTCTGGGCATAGTGAGCACTGTAAAGATAACCACGATCACCAAGAGCATGGGTTACAATAAAGTTTGACATATTTGTACGTACGTCGCGTGTACGATGAATGTTCGCAGGATCGAGAACATCAACATCGTCAACAAGGAACTTGTACATGTACAGTTCTGGGTCGAGACTGGTTTTTGTGGTAAAACTCCAAAGGCCGTTCTCGCTCTTGGTCAATACCTCCTGGCCATCTACTTCCCACTTTCCGTATGGAGTGTCCATCATGTGTTTGGGAAGGAAGTCACCGGTTATTTTTACATCATGGGCATTGGGCGCATAAAGATTGAAAGTCACCGTGCCATCAGCATTGAGCGTGGGAGATGAAACGTTGTGCGGGTCGAAAATGGCTTGCTGGGCCATTGCACTCATACCGGCAAAGGATGCGGCCGTTGTCAGTGCAAGAGAAAGGAAAAGCTGTTTCATAGTTGTTGGATGTTAATATGTTTTTGCAAAATTACGACATTTTTGGAAACATTAATGACAAATAATACAATTTTCTACTGTTACACTTGGAAAATTATAATTTTCCCTCTCTTTTTTTGGTACTTTCAAGGGAATGCCGTAAATTTGCCACAATAAATTGCAGTAATATGCATCCATTAGAATAACGAATCAACAAAGATATGACCTTTCGCGAACTATTCCGCACTGTTTTCAGTCCTTCATTCTGGGGTAGCCTTGTAATCATGGCCGCTCTGGTTGCTCTGTCCATTGTCGGTATGTTCTTTTTCCTGGACATCTATACAAACCATGGCAAGACGGTCATCGTTCCTGATATCACTGGCGAGACTTTTGATGTGGCCGAGGAAAAACTGGAAGATGCCAATCTTCGTGTTCTTGTGGTTGATACTGGCTATGTTACCAATCGTCCCGCAGACATAGTACTCGAACAGCAGATTCCTGCAGGAACAGAGGTAAAATACAACCGCGTTGTGTATGTGACGGTAAATTCAGCCTCTGCCCGTAAGGTGGCATTGCCTTCCGTGGTTGACGGTCCGCTTCGTGAGGCCGAATACAAACTTCGCGCTCTTGGTTTCAAGAATGTTCAGGCAAAGCGCATCAAGGGTGATTATGATTTGGTATATCGCCTTGAAGTTAACGGTCGCGAAGTTAATTTTGGTGATCGTATCGGCGTTGACCGTCCTGTGGCTGTTGTCTGTGGCGATGGAACTTTGGAAGATGTTTTCAATGGTAACGATTCTGCTGCCTGGGCAATGGAAAAGGAGTTTGCTCGACAGGAATTCTATCGTCAGCAGGCTCTTGAGGCTCAGGCTGCACAGGAAGCAAGTCTGCAAAACATTATGGAATAATCCAGGTTACAATTTAGATATAAAGTTTTACTTTTCTTTTTGAACTCACGACAATTTGGAAAAAGATATATTGACGGAAAAAGGAATTGACGATCTGGAGTTGGAACTCGAAGACGGTTTGTACGAGCATTGGCGATTGGTGGCAGACAAAGGCCAGCAGTTGTTGAGAGTCGACAAGTTCATAATCAATCTTCTCCACGACACATCCCGCAATCGCATTCAGATGGCAGCAGATGCAGGCTGTATCCACGCCAACGGAAAGCCCGTCAAATCAAATTATCGAGTAAAGCCTGGTGATGTTATCACGCTGATGCTCGATCGTCCGAAGCACGATACCACGATTATCGCAGAGGAAATTCCCCTCGATATTGTTTTTGAAGACTCTGAAGTTATTGTGCTGAATAAGCCTGCAGGCCTTGTTGTTCATCCAGGATGTGGTAACTACACCGGTACATTGGTGAACGCTTTGGCATGGCATTTGCGTGACAACCCCGACTACGATCCCAATGATCCGACGGTCGGTCTGGTTCATCGTATAGATAAAGATACCAGCGGTCTTCTTGTTATTGCTAAGACTCCAGATGCCAAAACAAAGCTCTGCGCTCAGTTCTTCAATAAGACAACGCGAAGGAAGTACAACGCGCTGGTTTGGGGAAATGTCCAGGAAGACTCAGGCCGCATAGAAGGTAATATAGGTCGCAATCCCAAGGACCGCTTGCAGATGGCAGTGTTTCCGCCAGATTCTGAAATAGGAAAACCGGCAGTGACCCATTACCGCGTTCTCGAACGCTTTGGCTATGTTACCCTCGTTGAATGTGTCTTAGAAACCGGTCGTACCCACCAGATTCGTGCTCACATGAAGCACATCGGCCATCCTCTCTTTGCTGATGAGAGATATGGAGGTGATCAGATTTTATGGGGTACCAAGAGTTCTACCTATAACAGTTTTATTCATAACTGTATGACACTCTGCCCCCGCCAGGCACTGCATGCAAAGACCTTAGGCTTTTGCCATCCCAAGACTGGCGAGGAAATGGATTTTAACAGTGAAATAGCCCCCGATATGGCTGCTCTCATTGAAAAGTGGCGCACCTATATCGCAGGAATAAAATAAAAGTACCGGACTATCCGGAAGGGCCAGACTATCTGGCACAACAACTTTAACAATGAAAAAGCAAATTGCAATTATAGCCGGAGGTGATAGCTCCGAGCATGATGTCAGCCTGCGTAGTGCGGGCGGAATTATGTCCTTTATGGACGCTGAGAAGTATGATTGTCATATCGTTGAACAGTTAGGCCGCGAGATGAGCGTTGTCGTTGGTGACGAACGCATCCCGATGGATCTCAATGATTTCAGTTATATGCTCAATGGTGAGAAGAAGCGTTTCGATTTTGCGTACATCACCATCCATGGCACTCCTGGAGAGAATGGTATTCTTCAAGGTTACTTTGATTTGATTGGTATGCCTTACAGTACCAGCGATGTTCTTGTAGAATCTTTGACTTTCAATAAGTTCGCGCTGAACAATTTCCTCCGTTCTTTCCCTGAGTTGCACCTCTCTGACAGCGTAATGGTTCGCAAAGGCATGGAACGTCCTGCAGATGAAGCCATCGTTGAACGTCTTGGTCTTCCTTGCTTTGTTAAGCCCAATGCTGGTGGTTCCAGTTTCGGTGTGACCAAGGTGAAGACCCTTGAAGAGCTAACTCCCGCCATTGACAAGGCGATGGACGAGAGCGATGAGGTGATGATCGAAAAACTCCTCGTTGGTACAGAAATTACCTGCGGTTGTTTCCGCCGTCTCAGCGGTGAGCCTTATACCTTCCCCATTACTGAGGTAGTTGTAAAAGGCGTTGAGTTCTTCGACTACGAAGCTAAGTACGAAGGCAAGAGCGATGAGATTACTCCCGCTCGTATTGCCCCTGAAACAGCAGCGCGTGTGAGTGATATGACCAAATACATCTATAATATGATGGGTTGCTATGGCATCATTCGCATTGACTACATTCTCTCTGGTGAAAAGGGTAAGGAACAGATTAACCTTTTGGAAATCAATACCACCCCCGGTATGACTCCCGCCAGTTTCATTCCTCAGCAGGTTCGTGCGTCAGAATTAGAGATTAAGGATGTTCTCTCTGAAATCATCGAAGGCCGCCTTTGCTGATAAAGCTTTTTCCCGTTCGTGTTTTCTATTTTATGAAGGAATAGCTCGGGAGAAAGCAATGGTCTTTTCAAAGAAAATTATATATCCCCTATAATATGGAAGTTCCCTCAAAATTTGACCCGATTCGTCCATATAATGACGACGAGGTAAAACAGGCGTTCAATGAACTTATTGAAGATCGCCAGTTTTCAAGACTTATTCGTGGCTATGTGCCTTGGCTTCCCAAATTCGCTCGCCGTGGCGTCTTCAAGACAATTTTTGCCTTTGGCGGTGTTAAGACTCTCCTTGGTTTCCAAGTAAAGTTTATGAAACCGGTAGTAGAGGCTGTCATCAAGCGTTGTATGACAGACATTTCCTTTGGAGGTCGTCCTATTCCCGATCCCAAGGGACGCTACACGTTCGTAAGCAATCATCGTGATATTGTTCTTGACAGTGCTCTGCTTGATGTTCTGCTCATCAATCACAAATACGAGACTACTGTAGAGATTGCCATTGGCGATAACTTGCTCATCTATCCCTGGATTGAAAAGCTCGTCCGTTTGAACAAGGCCTTCATTGTACGTCGATCTTTGACGCCTCGTGAAATGTACAAGAGCAGTCAGTTGATGAGTGAATACATTCACTTTGCTGTAACCCAGAAGAAGGAAAATATCTGGATTGCTCAGCGCGAAGGTCGTGCAAAGGATAGCAGCGACCATACTCAGGCAGCAGTATTGAAGATGCTGGCTATGGGCGCAGAAGGAACTTTCATTGAATGTCTGAAGCCTTTGAACATTGTTCCTACAACGATTAGTTATGAGTACGATCCTTGTGATTATTTGAAAGCTAAGGAATTCCAACTGAAGCGTGACAATCCCAAGTACCGTAAGACTCGTCAGGATGACCTCGACAATATGAAGGTTGGCATTATGGGCTTCAAGGGTCATGTCGTTTACGAATGTGCTCCTTGTATCAACACTTGGCTTGATGAACTAGAAGGAATTCCCGATGGTTACTTCTTCGATGAAGTGGCTCGCCGAATGGATAAGGAAATCCATAAAGGTTATAAGCTTTTCCCTGGCAACTATATTGCGCTTGACATTCTCGAGGGAACTCGTCAGTTCTCTATGTTCTATACTCCTGAGGATGAGGCTAAGTTCAATAAGTACATCAATGGCCAGCTGGCTAAGATTGATATTCCTAACAAGGATGAAGCCTTCCTTCGTGAGCGTCTCCTCACAATGTATGCTAATCCTGTAAGAAACAAGATTGAGGCTGATAAGAAGTAACTCCTCTTTATATATATAAGAAACCTCCGCCCGGCAACGTGATGTTGTTGAGCGGAGGTTTATGTTATGGAAGGCTTTATGCAAAGCTTGCTATTTGTTTGGAATGACGTTATTCTGCGATAATAACCTCGATGCCTTCCTCTTCAAGTTTGTGAATGGTAGCCGGCGATACGTTTTTATCGGTGATTATTAAGTCGATGTCATCGAGATTGGCGATCTTAGCAAAACCACGACGGCCGAATTTTGAAGAGTCAGCGACGACAATGGTTTTCTGTGCAGCCTGCATCATCTTACGATTCACCTGAGCTTCGCGGATGTCTGTGGTAGTAATACCGTAGTCAAAGTCGATACCGTCAACACCTAAATATAATTTACTAAAAGAAAGGCTGTCCAAGACATTCTCGGAAAACTCTCCAACCGTGGACTTACTACTATGTCGCAGCCAGCCTCCCAATTGGATGATGTCGATGTTGGGGTCAGCAGAAAGGGTGAGACTGACGGGAAGAGAGGCCGAAACTACACTAAGTCGCGTGATAGGGTGAATGGCACGAGCCAGGGCGTGAACAGTAGTTCCGGAAGCAATGATAATGCTATCTCGTTCCGTAATGTAGCTTGCGGCCTTGATACCAATCTTTCGCTTTTCTTCAACAAAGAGATTTTCTTTCTCGTTGACAGGGCGATTGTTGGTAAAGGGGTTAATGGGCTTTGCGCAACCATGACTACGGTAGAGCTTACCTTCCTGTTCCAGTTCAGCAAGGTCCTTTCGAATCGTAACTGGAGAAACTGAAAGCAGAGTGGAGAGCTCGTTCACAGTGATAGAATCTCTACTGGCGAGTTGTTTGATGATGAAATCGTGGCGGCCTTCTTTGGTCATAATCTGTTTGTTTTTGTTCAATTTTCTGCTTCATCCCACCAAAGGTGCAAGAAAAGGCAGAAATTGTATAATGCATTTTGCAAAGTTAGGACATTGCAAAATTAAGTCTAAATTTCGAAACGAAAAAATTTTTTGTTATTTTTTTGTAATTTTTCTTGTGAGTCTTTCGTTTTGTGGTTATATTTGCACCTAAATGAAAGCGGTTACTTTCGAAATTGCATAAAAACGAAAGAAAAATGCATTAAACGAAAGCGCTTGCATTTTACTTATGAAAATCACAAATCATAGAAAGTATGAGTCAAGAATATGATGTTATCGTAATCGGAGGTGGTGCCACTGGAGCTGGTACTGCTCGCGATTGTGCGTTACGCGGTTTGAAGACCCTTTTGATCGAACGCTACGACTTCACTAACGGAGCCACAGGTCGTAACCACGGTCTGCTTCATAGTGGAGCCCGTTATGCTGTGAACGATGCTGAGTCTGCAGAAGAGTGTATCAAGGAGAATATGATTCTTCGCAAGATTGCACGCCACTGTGTTGAAGAACACGACGGTCTTTTCATTACCCTTCCTGAGGATGATCTGGAATATCAGAAGACATTCGTTGAACGTTGCCAGCATGCAGGTATTCGTGCAGACATCATTACTCCAGAGGATGCCCTTCGTCGTGAACCCGCTGTCAATCCCCGTTTGATTGGTGCCGTTGTCGTTCCCGATGGTAGCGTTGATCCTTTCCGTTTGACCATTGCTAATGTTCTTGATGCACGTTTGCATGGTGCAGATGTGCTGACTTATCATGAAGTCACCTCTCTTATTATTAATAATGGACGCGTAGAAGGTGTAAACCTCCGCAATAACCTTACAGGCGAAACCAGCGAGGCTCGCGCTCAGATTACAGTAAACGCTGCTGGTATCTGGGGAACCCTCATCGCTAAGATGGCGGGTGCTCAGGTTAGCATGTTCCCGGCAAAGGGTAGCCTTTTGATTTTCGGCCACCGTGTTAACAACATGGTTATCAACCGTTGCCGTAAGCCCGCTAATGCCGACATCCTCGTTCCTGGTGATGCAATAACCGTTATCGGTACAACCTCTGACCGTGTTCCCATTGAGACCGTTGATAACCTCCGTGTAACTCCCGAAGAAGTAGAAGTTCTTCTCACTGAAGGTGCTCAGCTTGCTCCTGCTCTCGCTTCCACCCGCATCATCCGTGCATATTGCGGTGTTCGTCCTCTCGTTGCCAGTGACGATGATCCCACAGGTCGTAACATCAGCCGTGGTATCGTTTGCCTTGATCACGAGACTCGTGACGGTATGGCAGGTTTCATCACTATCACTGGTGGTAAATTGATGACCTACCGTTTGATGGCAGAAATTGCTACCGATATGGTTTGCAAGAAACTCGGTGTCAACAAGCGTTGTACTACTGCAGAGAATGCATTGCCAGGCACACAGCCTGATAGCGTTGAGCATGAATACGATGTCGTTAAGGATCATTCTCCCTATGGTCGCCGCAGTGCCGGTGAAGATAATCGTGACGAAAACAAGACCTACGTTTCACACGTTCAGCAGGGCCGTTTCGGTAATAATGCTCATAACATCGAAGCAGGCCGTCCTGATAAGGATGCTCTCGTTTGCGAATGTGAGCAGGTAACCGTTGGTGAGGTTGAATATGCTATGGAACACCAGATGGTAGAACGCCTCATTCAGTTGCGTCGCCGTACCCGTACTGGTATGGGTACCTGCCAGGGTCAGTTGTGTGCTCTACGTGCAGCTTGTGTTTTGAGCCATAAGACTGGTGTTGAAGCTGCCAAGGCTGATCTCCGTAATTTCCTCAATGAACGCTGGAAGGGTATGCAGCCCGTTGCGTGGGGGTCAACATTAAGTGAAGCCCAGCTGATTCAGCGTGTTTACCGCGATGTCTGCGGATTGTAATCAGGTCAAAAAGATTAGAATGGTTAGGTCGCAAATGCGACGGGTTAATATGAAATGAGAACCCAATAACCCCTTACCCCTAATATCCCATTTTCTATGAAATATAATACAGTCATCATCGGTGGAGGTCTCACGGGTCTTGTGAGCGGCATCCAACTGCAAGAGCAGGGACAGCGTGTCTGCATCATCAGTTTTGGTCAGACGCTGTTGCACTTCTCCAGCGGCAGTTTTAGCGGCGAAGAGAGCAACACAGACGTCCAGGCACTTTTGAAGAACGCTGGTATTGCTACCGTTGCCGGCGGTTATCGCTTGACTCCCCTCGGCGAACTGCGTCCTGCAGCTTTGACCTTGGAAGGCTATTATCATTCAGAAACAGCCGAACTGAAAGAAAAGTCTTTCGCTATTGTTCGTCTCCCCAAATATCTTGGACTCCCTATTGAGTTCCTTCAGGATACCCTGACCGCTCAAGGCCGTGAAGTCAGCATCATCACTCCCGATGAAGTTGTAGGCTGTCCTGCAGAAGTCATTCTCGTTCCCGCTTGCAAGGCTGGTTACGATTTGAAAAAGACTTACGGCAAGCGCGTAAGCCTTATCGCTGCGCTTCCCCCCAGCATTCCCGGTCAGCACATCCACGCCAAGTTGCAGCAGTATTTCCAGAAGATTGGCGGAACTTATATCAATGGTGATAAGGTCGTTCGTTCAACTTTGCAAACCGACGAAAAGGGTGTTCGTGTTCAGAGCGTGGAAACTCAGAACCTCGGCGATGAGCTTATAGTTGCAGACCACTATATCCTCGCTTCCGGTTCTTTCCAGAGCGAAGGTCTCCAGAGCAATTACGACCATGTTTGGGAACCTGTCTTCGGTGTTGACACCAATGCTCCAGAAGATCGTACCGCATGGACTGCTCTCGATTTCTTCGAAGACCAGCCTTACCAGCATATCGGAGTTTTGACAGATGAAGCAGGTCACGCCTTGGTAGAAGGCCGTCCCGTCAGCAACCTCTATCCCGCAGGTCACATCCTCGGTGCTTTGCGTACAGATATTCAGAATCTTAACGATGCACTTCGCATTGCAAAAAATCTTTGAAACCATGCAGACAGAAAGTAAAAGTCCATTGGAACTCGAGCAGTGTCTCAAGTGCTCCATCTGTACCGCTGTTTGTCCGGTGATGAACAATACCGATGCCTATCCCGGTCCTAAGCAGTGTGGTCCCGACGCTGAGCGTTATCGTATGAAGGACATCCGTTTCTTTGACGAATCCGCTTTGAAGAAGTGTCTCAACTGTAAGCGTTGTGAGGTGGCTTGTCCTCATGGTGTCAAGGTTGCCGAATTAATCCAGACTGCCCGCCGTGATATGAGTCAGCATGGTCCTGGCTTGCGCGAAATTATGTTGGCAAATACCGACATCATGGGTTCTCTGGCAACCCTCGTTGCTCCCATTGCCAATTTTGCTACAGGTTTGCAACTCTCCAAGGAAGTCCTTCATGCTACCGTTGGTATAGACCATCGTCGTACTTTCCCGAAATACGCTGGAACCAAGTTTGAAACATGGTATCACCGCCATGCCGCTCAGAACCAGGGACAGTTCAAGCATCAGGTAGCTTATTTCCACGGTTGCTACGTGAACTTCAACTACCCCAAGCTTGGCCAGGATCTCGTTCATGTAATGAATGCCTTTGGCTATGGCGTTCAGCTCCTTGAAAAGGAAAAGTGCTGTGGCGTTGCCCTTATGGCTAACAATATGTACAACCAGGCCAAGAAGCAGGGACAGGTGAACATCGATTCCATGCGCAAGGCCCTTCAGGGTGGAGTAGAGACTATCGTAACAACCTCTTCAAGTTGTACGCTGAATATGCGTGAAGATTATCCCACGATGCTCGGCATTGATCAGAAGGATGTCAAGGAACATCTGGGTCTCGCAGTTCGTTTCATCAGCCGTCTGCTCGATGAAGGTAATGTGAAGCTCGTTTGGAAAGAAGGATTCAAGAAACATGTATGCTACCACACCGCTTGCCACATGGCTCGTTTAGGCTGGAATGTTTACACGCTGAATATCCTTCGCCAGATTCCCGGTCTTGAACTCGATATCCTTGAGCAGAATTGCTGCGGTATCTCGGGTACCTATGGTTTCAAGAAGGAAAACTACGAACTCTCTCAGAAGATCGGTAGCACCCTCTTCAACGACATTGAAGCTACCAACGCAGAGGCTGTGGTTACAGAATGCGAAACCTGTAAGTGGCAGATTGAAATGTCAACGTCTTTGCCCGTCATCAATCCTATCAGCCTGCTTGCTGAAGCCCTTGACCTCGAAGCTACCCAGAAAGCAAATATTCGCTAACACAAGAATATAAATCCATTATAGTTCAACTTTTAAATTTAATGCTTATGTCAAAGTATGTTCTCGCTCTCGACCAGGGTACGACTAGTTCTCGTACTATCGTTTTTGATCATGCTGGTGAAATCAAGTCTGTAGCTCAGAAGGAATTTACTCAGATTTTCCCCCAGCCGGGTTGGGTAGAGCACAATCCTATAGAAATCTGGTCCAGCCAGGCTTCTACTATTGCTGAGGCTATCACCAACATCGGTATTAATGGTCTTGACATTGCTGCTATCGGTATCACTAACCAGCGCGAAACTACCATCGTTTGGGACGCTGAAACTGGCGAACCCGTTTATAACGCAATCGTATGGCAGGACGGCCGTACCTACGAATTCTGCGACGGTCTCATCGCTGCAGGTTTGACCGACAAGGTTCGTGAAAAGACCGGTTTGATCCTTAACCCCTACTTCAGTGGTACCAAGATTCGTTGGATCCTTGAAAATGTTCCCGGTGCTCGCGCTAAGGCAGAAGCTGGTAAGCTCCGTTTCGGTACTGTTGATACTTGGTTGATCTGGAACCTTACCAAGGGTGAAGTACACGTAACCGACGTTTCCAACGCAAGCCGTACTCTCCTCTTCAACATCCATACTCTTGAATGGGATCCCGAATTGCTCGAAATCTTCAACATCCCTGCTTCTATGCTTCCCGAAGTTAAGGCAAGTTCTGAAGTTTATGGTGTTACCAAGACCACTCTCTTCGCTCACGAAGTACCTATCGCAGGTGACGCAGGTGACCAGCACGCTGCTCTCTTCGGTCAGATGTGTACCGAACCCGGTTCTTTGAAGAATACTTATGGTACCGGTTGCTTCATGTTGATGAACACTGGTAAGGAAGCTATCCTTTCCAAGAACAACCTCCTCACCACCATCGCATGGAAGATTGGTGACGAAGTTAACTACGCTCTCGAAGGTTCTATCTTCGTTGCTGGTTCAGTTATCCAGTGGCTCCGCGACGGTCTTAAGATCGTTACCGCTTCTCCTGAAACTGAAGCTATGGCAAACGCTGTAGAAGACAACGCTGGTGTTTATTTCGTTCCCGCTCTCACCGGTCTCGGTGCTCCCCATTGGGATCCTCGTGCAAAGGGTATTATCTGTGGTATCACCCGTGGTACTACCGAAAATCACATTGCTCGTGCAGCTCTCGAAGGTATTGCATTCCAGACCATGGATATCGTAAACGCTATGCAGAGTGACTCTGGTATACCTCTCGGTGCTCTCAAGGTTGACGGTGGTGCTTCTAAGAACAATTACCTCATGCAGTTCCAGGCTGATATCCTCGGCACTAACGTAGTTCGTCCTACCTGTGTAGAAACTACCGCTAAGGGTGCTGCTTACCTCGCTGGTCTCGCAGTAGGTTTCTGGTCAAGCATTGACGAAATCAAGTCTCAGTGGGCTATCGACCGCACCTTCACTCCTGTTGCTCCCGCAGCTAAGGTTGCTGAACTCAAGGCTGGTTGGGCTGACGCAGTTGGCCGTTCTTTGAGCCGCAAGTAATGCAAAGAAAACACTAAATTAACAAAATCTATATTTTTTCACTTAATTAATTTTAGTTATGGATATTAATTATATTTTGGAATTTGTAGGAACTCTCGTTCTCGTACTCTTTGGTGATGGCGTTTGCTGCGCATGTTCTCTTAATAAGTCAAAGGCACAGGGTGCTGGTTGGGTTGTAATCACTCTCGGTTGGGGTCTTGCAGTTTGCATGGGTGCTCTCGTTGCTGGTCCTTCAGGTGGTCACCTTAATCCTGCTGTAACTATCGGTCTTGCTCTTACTGGTGGTTTTGACTGGGCACTCGTTCCTGGTTACATCATCGCTCAGATGCTCGGTGGTTTCTGTGGTGCTGTTGTAGTATGGTTGTTCTACAAGGATCACTTCGCAGCTACTGAAGATCAGGCTACTAAGCTCGGTGTATTCTGTACCGCTCCCGCTATCAAGAACACTCCCATCAACTTCCTTGGTGAGTTCGTTGCAACCTTCATGCTTATGTTCGCTATCCTTTGCATCGGTAAGAACTGGCAGGGTGCTGGCCTCGTGCCCATCACTTATGTGATTGTTGCTATCGGTATGTCTCTTGGTGCAACCACAGGTTATGCTATGAACGCTGCTCGTGACCTTGCTCCTCGTATCGCTCACGCTGTTCTTCCTATCCCCGGTAAGGGTGGTAGCGACTGGGGTTACTCTTGGATTCCCGTTGTTGCTCCTATCGTAGGTGCTGCAGCTGCTGTATTCGTATTCCAGGCTATTTATTAATACATGTTTATTGTCTGACCCGTTCACAATCGGGCGGGTCGGGCATATTAATATAAATTTGTTATGAAAAAGTTTTTTGCTCTCGCTGCAGTAGCTTGCATGGCTCTCGGCGCAAATGCACAGAAGCTTGGCGGTTCTCTCGGTCTCGAGACAACTCACCTCTGGCGTGGTCTTGAAGTAAGCGACGGTCTTACCGTTGATGCTGATCTTCATTTCGAAGCAAAGGGTTTCACCGTAGGTCTCTGGGGTGGTCGTCAGATTGACGGTTCTTACAAAGAGTTCGACTACTACGCATCTTACTCTGCAAAGGGTTTCACCGTTTCTTTGTGGGACATCTACAACTATTCTGCTGACTACAGCATCAATGGTGGAGGCACTGGTCTCGACATCTTCAACTATAAGAGCCATGAAACCAACCACTTCCTCGATCTTGGTTTGGCATACAACTTCGGTGCTATTTCTCCCTGCAAGTTGAACCTCTCTTGGAACACCATTATCGCTGGTCGCGACTATGACCCCGTTAATGACAAGAAGCAGTTGTCAACCTATGTAAAGGCTGCTTACACCGTTTATGAAAATGAACATTGGACTGTAACACCTTCTATCGGTGCTTCTCTCAAGTTCGCTGGTGATGCAAAGTCTAACTTCTATGGTGGTAACCACAAGGCTTATGTGAACGACATTTGCCTCAATGCAAGTTACAAACTCCACCTCGGTCAGAAGTATGTTATGCCCATCGGTGCAACCGCAATGTGGACTCCTGAGTTCAAGACCGGACACCTCGGTGTTTCTGTAACCCTCGTTAATTTCTAAATTGACATAAGCAATGATATGAAGTGTGGAAGGCTGGCTCCACTCGTACTGCCGGTCTCCACACTTCATTTTTTTATTAAATTTTCGTTAAGACCAAGATTTTTTCCGAAAAAACTTTGTCTCTTTCCTATAAAAGTGTTATTTTTGCACTCTAATATCAAAAAATCCCCGTTGCTCCGAAGCGTCGTTGAGCGCCCCAAGCTTGAATATACTTAAAAACACAATATATTATGAGTTTCCTTTCCCCTCCCGCAGCCAAGCCGGTAATGCAGGGCAATGTTGATGCCCGTTATAATGCACTCCGTTGGCAAGTTTTCTTAGGCGCATTCATTGGCTATGCTGCCTTCTACATTGTGCGTAAGAACTTCAGTATGGCTATCCCCATGCTGGCACAGTTTGACATCACCAAGGCTGACCTCGGTCTCGCTCTCGGTATGAATGCTGTGGCATACGCACTCTCCAAGTTCCTGATGGGTTCCATCTCCGACCGCTCCGACGCTCGCAAGTTCCTTCCCATCGGTTTGATTCTTGCTTCTATCACCATGGCGTTCATGGTTGTTCCCGTAACAGGTCTCGACCTTGTCAATCATCCTGAACGCAGAGGTCTGGCGATTACCCTCATGGCCGTGCTCAACTTCCTCGTAGGTTGGTTCAACGGTATGGGATGGCCTCCTTGCGGACGTGTCATGACTCACTGGTTCAGCCAGAAGGAACGCGGTACCTGGATGTCTGTCTGGAACTGTGCCCACAATGTTGGCGGTGGTCTTGTAGGTCCTATGGCAACCTACGGTGCTGTATGGTTCGGTAGCTGGTTCTATGGTGCAAACGAGAATCTCTATTTCCTCGCTGGTACCTATCTCTTCCCCGCTGCAACCGCATTCTTGATTGCTATTATCGCTTATCTCCTTCTCCGCGATAATCCTCAGAGCTGTGCACTTCCCTCTATTGAAGAGTACCGCAATGACTATCCCGAGAACTACTCAGAAAAGTCTGAGACCGTTCTTCCCATCAAGGAGATTTTCTTCAAGTATGTATTCCCCAACCGTTTGTTGTGGTTCATCGCTATCTCCAACGCGTTTGTTTACATGGTTCGTTACGGCTGTCTTGACTGGGCTCCCACCATGCTTTCCGATAAGGGCATTGATATCAAGAGTGCAGGCTGGGCATACTTTGCTTACGAATATGCCGCAATTCCTGGTACCATCATCTGTGGTATTGTCAGCGATAAGGTATTCCACGGCAAGCGTGCTATGCCGACCGTTATCTTCATGGCGCTCGTGGCTCTCTTCATTGCTCTCTACTGGTATGCTTTCACCATGGAAACTCCCAACCTCGGTCTCATCGTTGCCTGCATGATCGGTATCGGTTTCTTCATCTATGGTCCCGTTATGCTCATTGGTGTTCAGGCTCTTGACCTTGCTCCCAAGAACGCAGCAGGTACTGCCGCAGGTTTCACCGGTTTCTTCGGTTACTTCTTCGGTACCGCCATCCTCGCTAACTACGTAGTTGGTCTCGTTGCTGACAACTGGGGATGGAGCTGGACCTTCGTTATGCTCCTTGCAGCATGCGCCCTCAGCATCTTCTTCATGCTTCTCACCGTTGGTAAGAAGGCTGAATAATAATTTGCCAATCACTTATTAATTCCTAATATTTATATTTTATGAACAACAAAAACATTTGCCGTGTTGGCTTCATGAGCCTTATTGCTGCTGCAGCCCTCACGTCCTGTTCAGAAGAACAGCAGTTTGTTGATTACAACAATCAGGCTAAGAAAGTAGATGTTCAGGTTCTCGACCAGGCTCACCCCGAGTTGGCCACCGTTCGTGACTATGTACCTCTCTACGCAGTTATCGCACACCGCGGTTCTACCTATTGGGCTCCCGAAGAGACCGAAGCAAGCTGGCGTTGGGCTCGCGACATGGGAGCTGACTACCTCGAGTCTGACCTTCAGTGTACCAAGGATGGTGTCGTTCTTTCTCTCCACGACGATAACCTCAAGCGTACCACCAACATCCAGAGCACTTTCAGCGATCAGATTCCTGCTACCCGTAAGGACTTCTATCGTACTTTGACCTGGAGCGATGGTACTCCCTGTAACTTCTCTGAGGCAGACATCGAAGCTGCTTATCAGGCTGAACTTACCGACTACTACAGCTACTATCCCCGTAACTACTACTATGCTGAGCTCCTCATGCTTGACGCTGGTAAGTGGTTCAACGAAGACAACATCGAACAGGCTCGTCCCGAATACGAAGCAACCAACAATGCTCTTCAGGAAACTCTCGCTTCTTTCCAGCAGGGTAAGGGTATCGTTTACAGCAATGGTCTTTACATCAGCGCTCTCGCTGACCAGATTGCTTACGCTCAGGGTAAGATGCTGAATCGTGACGCTCAGGGTCGTCGTATCCTTCCTTACTATGTAAAGGACGAATACAGAGGCAAGAGCTTCTCTGAAATCTATGCAGCAAGTGCAAAGGTAACTCACGATGTAGAAGGTGCACAGTACGGTCATCAGGGTCGTTACCATGACTTCATCGAATACGACTTCTCCAAGGCTTACAAGGCAGACCCCCAGGATAGTGGTAACCGTCCCGGTATCTACATTGAATTCAAGGAATCTTGGGCACAGCCTAAGAACATGGAAGCACGTGTTTACAACGAACTCGACAAGTGGGGTTGGAATGTTTGCACCAAGAAGTGTGACGGTCAGCCTTTCTACGCTAACGGCAAGGTTAACGTAGGTAACACCAACGGTAAGGTTATCCTCCAGACCTTCTCCTTCGACTCTGTAGAACGCGTTTGGAACGTATTCAAGGGCCGTGTTCCTATGTGCTATCTCCTCTGGACCGACTATCCCTCTGACTATGCTACCGACCTTACTTATGACACCCCGACTGGTGTAGCTGACTTCATCAAGTACATGCAGGATAAGGGTTGCCACATCATTGGTCCCGCTATCTCTGGTGCTCCCAACAACTATCCCGAAATGAACTGCCCCTGGCAGGCTTACATGGTTCGCAAGTCTGGTATGATCAACCATCCTTACAGCTTCGACTCTCAGGCTCAGATCACCAAGTACATGGGTCTTTGGGTTAACATCTGGGGTGAGAATCCTACCGAATTCGACGATCTCATGCGTATCACCATCCCCGCTACCAACTATAGCGAAGGTGGTTGCTGGGACATCTACATGGATGGTTGCTTCACCAACCGTACCGAGATGAACCTCACCTACATGATCGACCACGGTATGCGTTGCAACAGCAAGCTTCCCAACCCCTTCCATGCAGGTCAGACTTTCGACAACAGCCAGGCTCCTCACGAGGTTCCCGATGCTAACGCTTTGCTCGAAAAGCTCGGTTATAAGAAGTAATTCGTACCACAGCAAAACTAATTATTAATTCAAAGACATTTCAATTATGAAAAAGCATATTATCCTGTCCATCTTTGCAGCTGCTGCTCTCTGCGCTTCTGCACAGGACTTCGACACTAAGCCTTGCTGTGGTCTCGAAAACAAGGCCGAAATGGTTAAGTTCACCATCGGTGGTCGTTTCATGGCCGATGCTGCTTGGTATCACAATGACTTCACCCCCATGCAGAGTGGTGCAACCATCGCTGACGCTCGTATCCGTACCAGCGCAAGTTACAAGGACTACTACTTCTATGCAGACTTCGGTTTCGGCGGTGGCAAGTTCGCTCAGAAGAATATCTTCCTCCAGTGGGCTCATCAGAACGAAGTAGGTAACACTCACGCTGTTAAGGTGGGTTACTACAATGATCCCGCAGGTTCAATGGCTAAGATTACCTCTTTGGGTAGCTACCATTTCATCAGCCGCGCAGGTTCTGCTAACTCTCTCGGTGACGGCCGTGCTCTCGGTGTAAGTTACAAGTTCAACAATGCTAACTGGCAGGCTTATCAGGGTATTTTCTCTGAGAACCAGTACAACAAGATCGAAGCTGGTTTCAACGGTATCACCGTTGCTGGCCGCTGGCTCTATCGTCCCATCGTTGACGAAAATCAGACTCTCCACGTTGGTCTCCACGCTGCACTCACTCACCTCGGTGGCGGTGTAGAAAAGACTACCAAGGGTTCTACCGTTCTTCAGAAGAACTACACCATCGCTCAGACCATGGAAACTTATGTTGACGAAGACACTCAGTTCCTCGGCTGCACTCTTCCCTGGGCTAACAACGTGATCAAGCTCGGTGCTGAAGCTCTCTATCACAATGATAAGTTCTTCGCACGTGGTGAATACCTCCACAAGACCATCACCAAGAGCCGCGATACCTATAAGATATTCATCGCTGCTCAGGACAACATCGACGGTTGGGGTGATGTAGTTTCTTGGGAAACGGCAAATCCTCTTGCTACCAACAATTTCGATGGTGGTTATGTTGAAGCTGGTTATCTCCTCTGGAGCAAGGACGGCAAGGCTGCTTACAAGTATGACTCTGACAACGGTACCCTCAAGGGCCTCAATGCTCAGGCTCTCGAAGTTGTAGGTCGTGTTAACGTTACCAACCTCAACCAGATCAACGAAGGTGACTACTATTCTGCAGGTCGTGACCAGTACTATCCTGGTGGTTACATGCAGGACTGGCCCTACAGCAGCACCAGCGTAGGTGGTGGTCGTGTTGTCAGCGCAACTGTTGGTTTGAACTACAGTCTCAACCGTTTCGCTCAGATCATGCTCGACTACACTTATAGCAACCTCGATCGCGACAAGTACCCCTATGACAAGAACTTCCACAGTGTTCAGGGTCGCGTTCAGTTCATCTTCTAATTTTCAGAAACCTTAGAAGGTAAAACATAGACAGCCCGCTCTTCCCAATGATAGGGAAGGGCGGGCTTTAATCGTTCCAATCTGATGAGGCCATGTTTACAACCTTCTAAATTTTTTCGCAAAAGTTTTGGAGATTGCAAGAAAGGTTGTATCTTTGCACACTGGTATGGAAATACCGAAAATATTTAGATAGGACATCATGAAGAATCCGCTCAGAAATATGGCTTCACAATTCAGATGGACACTGCTGGTTACGCTGGCGGTGCTGCTGATATTTCTGTGCCTTTTCCTCGTAGTAGGCTGTGACGACGATGACGACGGTCCCCTCGAAGCCTATCAGAAAGAGCTTTGCGACCTGCGTTCAAACGGTGAAGGCAAGGCGCAGTACCTCGTTTTCGATGACGGCAGTCAGCACGCTGTAATCAACGAGGTCAGCGATCTTACTCCCGATTCCACCTATCGCGTCATTGCTACATTTATAAATAAAGGAGAGGAGAAGAGCAGTAACTACGATGTCAAAGTTGGCAACCTATCTGCTGTTTTTTCCCCCTTTCCGAAGAAACTCGGGGCAGGGAAACAGATGAAGACCGATGCCGTCGAAGTCCTTTCCTGCTGGCGCAGCGACCGCTATATCAATCTTCGTATCTCCTTTCTGAGAGGAAATACCGAGGCCCACTATATGGGTTTTGTCGAACATGGAGACACAAAACTCCAGAATGGCGGCAAACGCAGAACCCTCCTTTTCTATCATGACCGCAACGGCGACGACCTCAACTACAAGCAGGAATTCTATACCTCCTGTCCCGTCTATCAGTATCAAGACGAACTCGTTGCCGGCCGTGACTCCCTTCGCTTCATCGTGAAGACCCATCAAGGTGACTACACCTTCGATACAGAATATTAAAACATCTACAATAATGAGTACTGAACTTCAGCGTGCAGTCCGCACACTATGGCAGAAATGCAACCCGCAGATGAGCGAGGATGCACTCGACATTTACTTTTCAGAAATCTATTCTCCTACGAACATCGAAACCGAAAAACGAGGAGAAGAAGTGGTAGCCTGTGCCCAAATGCTTGAGCGCAAGATGACCTTCGCCGGAACCCCTATCCCCGTTGGGTATCTCACTGGCCTTCAGCTTGATCCAAGTCTTGCAAAGAAAGAGAAGGAAGAACTCCTCGGCAGCATGCTTACCCGCCATCACCAGCGTCTGGAAAAGAGTGGGGCGATGTACAGTATCGTTGTTCCTACCGACGACACCTACCGTCAGTTGCTCGAGACTTGCGGCTATGTCACCTGCAGCCACGTGTTCGGTGCAGAAGTAAAAGTTCCCGAAGGCTTCGAACTTGACTCAAAGATAACCATCACCGAAGAAATGGAGTGGGGTAGAGACCTTTGGATCTTCTATGCTCAAAACGGTGGTTCGCACGACTTTGAACTCTGTCTTACCGAAGACGATTTCTTTGCGATGATCGAGCGCCACGATCTCGAGGACGGCAGAGTCCTCGTTGCCCGTCGTCATGGAAAAATTGCCGGTATCGCTCTGGTTAAGCGCGAAGGCAAGCCCCTCAAGAGCGGCAAGCCCTCAACAAAGACCTTCCGTGTCAACTTCACATTTGTCCTCACCGTTGAAGACCATATACTCCCCGGTTTCGAACAGAAAGCCCTGGAAATCTTCAGCGACTGCCACGAACTGGTCATCACCGGCGGCTGTCCTGCCAAGGGTTTCAAGAATGCCCGTCCCCATGCCATGGTCCGTATCATCAGCGCTGACCGTTTCCTCAACTTCATTGCCCGTCGCCTTCCCGGTCTTCAGTTGACCATCGGCGTTCAAGGTGATAAGGACATCCCCGAAAACAATAAGGCCTACCGTCTCCGCAGTGGCCGTTGCTACGTCAGCGAAGACATGCCCGACTCCATCGTCGGTCCTGGCGGCATTCCCTCCATGCTCCTCGCCGGTCAGCTCGTTCTCGTTCCCGAAATCTGATTTTGTATTTCTTTTTTTCGCTCAGATTCGTCGAAAACGCCTTAAGATGAACTTTACAAAAGTAAAGAAACTTTAAAAAAAATATGCAAAAAACTGCTGTGCGATTCTTGTCGTATGGCAGTTTTTTTGTACTTTTGCAGCACTAAAGACGAAACAAAGTGACCAAGAAAGGCATTATGGCGATGTGTGTAAAAGCGCATTGCCCTAAAAATCAATACAATAAGGCGGGCAAGCGTGCTCGTCTTTCACTCGTTTCTATCCGTTCCTTCTCGTGATGCGAATCACCGGTTGGGGCGGTTTTGTCGTCTTTAGACCTTTCTCCGGTCATGCGTGAAGTCTTTAAACGAATATATCAATTCACAAAATATTAACAACAAACATTTAAAGAGCTATGAACTTTACCTTATTTGTCACCACTCTGTTGACAGGTCTGGGATTTGTGGCTATCGTGACAGTGCTTGCCATGCTGCTTGCACCCCGTAGTTACAACGCTCAGAAGGAAGAGCCCTACGAATGTGGTATTCCTACACGAGGAAAGAGCTGGATGCAGTTCCGTGTAGGTTACTATCTCTTCGCTATCCTCTTCCTTATGTTCGATGTAGAAACGATGTTCCTCTTCCCCTGGGCCGTCGTTATGCACACTCTGGGTAGCGCTGCGCTTCTTAGTGTCCTCTTCTTCTTGTTTATCTTAGTTCTGGGCCTTGCTTATGCCTGGAGGAAAGGAGCGTTAGAATGGCAGTAAGAAAGAGTGCACCCGTTATCAACAACATCCCTTACGAAGAGTTCAAGGACAATGAAACCCTCGAGAAACTCATCGACGAGTTGAACGATGGTGGTGTTAATGCCCTCGTTGCTCCCCTCGACAAACTCATTGACTGGGGTCGTTCGAATTCTCTCTGGCCGCTCACCTTCGCAACAAGTTGCTGCGGTATTGAATTCATGGCCGTTGCTGCTGCACGTTACGATATGGCACGCTTCGGTTTCGAAATTACCCGTAACAGTCCCCGTCAGGGCGATGTACTGCTGGTAAACGGTACCATCACCACAAAGATGGCTCCCGTTGTAAAGCGTCTTTACGACCAGATGTGTGATCCCAAGTACGTTATTGCTGTCGGCGGTTGCGCTGTCAGCGGCGGTCCCTTCACCAAAAGCTACCACGTAGTTAAGGGTGTTGACAAGATCCTTCCCGTTGACGTTTACTGCCCCGGCTGTCCTCCCCGTCCTGAAAGTTTCCTCTATGCAATGATGCAGTTGCAGCGCAAGGTTCGTGTTGAACACTTCTTCGGCACCACCAACCGCA
Organism: Prevotellaceae bacterium UBA1746; assembly: GCA_002314875.1. Classification (GTDB taxonomy): domain Bacteria; phylum Bacteroidota; class Bacteroidia; order Bacteroidales; family Bacteroidaceae; genus Alloprevotella. Next base: position 17,577 of record DCHS01000001.1, on the reverse strand, counting down.
AGGAAAAGGACCCCTTCAAGAACGAACTCGGTATCCGTACGGACAATTACAAAGAATTGTTGAACCAGGAAGAACAGGCATAAACCACTATGAGCAATCAGATTACCCCTATCGTAGTGACTCCTGCGGAGTTGCACGACAAACTTGCCGCTCTCAAAGCTGAAGGTTACGACCTCCTCGAGTGTCTGACCGGATGTGACTGGGGCGAAGAGGGTCTTGGCGTGGTTTACAGCCTCACCAAGTCCAGCACAACCTTCGAGATGACCCACATCAAGTGTGTTGCTGAGAGCAAGGAACAGCCTACGCTCCCCACCGCTTGCGACCTCTGGGACATCGCTAACATTTACGAGCGCGAGGTTTACGACTTCTACGGTATCATCTTCCTCGGCCATCCCGACATGCGTCGCCTCTTCCTTCGCGAAGACTGGGTCGGCTTCCCCTTCCGCAAGGATGATGAACCCGAAACCAAGAACGCAGAAGTTCCCGCTGGCAACGAAGAAATCAGCGATACCCGTCATAAGTACACCCTCGATGCAGAAGGCAACCTCCAGTGCGAGGACAGCCCCGTATTCGAAGAAGACGCTTATGTTGTAAACATCGGTCCTCAGCACCCTTCAACCCACGGTGTACTCCATCTCCGTACCGCTATTGAAGGTGAAAAGGTAAAGCAGATCGATCCCCATCTCGGCTATATCCACCGCGGTATCGAGAAGATCAGCGAAAGTTTGACCTATCCCCAGACCCTCGCTCTCACCGACCGTATGGACTACCTCGGTGCCATGCAGACCCGCCATGCGCTCTGTATGTGTATCGAACAGGCTATGGGCATTCAGGTCAGCGAACGCGTTCAGGTCATCCGTACCATTATGGATGAGCTCCAGCGTATCGACAGTCACATCCTCTTCTTCAGCTGTCTCTGTCAGGACCTCGGTGCTACCACCGCCTTCCTCTATGGTTTCCGTGACCGTGAGGAAATCCTCAAGATTTTCGAAAAGACCACCGGCGGCCGACTTATTATTAATTATAATATGATCGGTGGCGTCGCTCACGATCTCCATCCCGACTTTGTAGAAGACGTCAAGCACTTCATCAACGAGACCATGCCTAAGGGCCTCAAGGAGTACCACAGCATCTTCACCGGCAACGTCATCTTCCGCGACCGTTCCATCGGCGTAGGTCCCTTGACCCGCGAGCAGGTGATCAGTTACGGTTGTACGGGTGGTACCGGTCGTGCTGCAGGTTGGGCTTGCGACGTTCGTAAGCATCGTCCCTATGCAGCCTATGACAAGGTGAACTTCAACGAAATCACCTTCGAGAGCGGTGACTCCATGGATCGTTATATGGTTCGTCTCAAGGAAATTGAAGAAAGCTGCGAAATCATCCGTCAGCTTATCGACAATATCCCCGAAGGCCCCATCCAGGAAAAGATGAAGCCCATTATCAAGGTTCCCGAGGGATGCTACTACAGCTCAGTAGAAGGCAGCCGTGGTATTCTCGGTGTTTACCTCGAGTCAAAGGGTGACAAGAGCCCCTATCGTCTCCACTACCGTTCAACGGGTCTGCCCCTCGTAGCAGCACTCGACGAGGCTTGCCGCGACTACCTCATCGCTGACCTCATCACTATCGGTGGTACGATGGACTACATTATTCCTGACATCGACCGTTAAAATAAGAATTATGAATTAAGAATTAAGAATTTTGAATTAGGGTTAGCGCAATCATGCACCCTGCATAGTAATTCAAAATTCAAAATTCAAAATTACATTAAACAGAATGTTTGATTTTAGCATATTTACCAAGTGGCTTGATGCGTTGATGCTGAGTGTAATGCCCGAATGGCTGACACTGATCATCGAGTGCGTGCTGGTTGCCTTAGGCATCATCACCCTCTACGCTATCTTCGCAATGGTCATGATTTATGTGGAGCGCAAGTTCTGCGCTTTCGTTCAGTGCCGTCTCGGTCCTGACCGCGTAGGTCCTTGGGGTACCATCCAGGTGGTTTGCGACGTATTGAAGATGCTCACCAAGGAAATCTTCAGTCCTCGTAAGACCGACCGTTTCCTCCATGGTCTGGCTCCCTTCCTCGTTATCACGGCTTCCATGACCACCTTTGCCTGCCTCCCCTGGAACAAGGGTGCACAGATCCTTGACTTCAATGTCGGTGTGTTCTTCTTCCTCGCAGTCGGTAGCATCGGTGTCGTTGGTATCCTTCTCGCAGGTTGGTCAGCAAACAACAAGTATTCTATCATCGGTGCTATGCGTGCCGGCGCTCAGATTATCAGTTACGAACTCTCTATCGGCATCACCATGCTCACCATGATCTGTCTTGCCGGTACCATGAGTTTCAGCGAAATCTGCCAGGCACAGGCTGATGGCGGTTGGTTCATCTTCCGTGGTCACATCGTTGCTGTTGCAGCATTCATCCTTTACCTCATCGCAGGTAATGCTGAATGTAACCGTGGTCCCTTCGACCTTCCTGAATCTGAGAGTGAGTTGACCGCAGGTTACCACACCGAATACTCTGGTATGGACTTCGGTTACTACTACCTCGCTGAGTACCTCAACCTCTTCATTTGCGCAGGTATGGCCAGCACCATCTTCCTCGGTGGTTGGGCTCCCTTCGTAATCCCCGGTCTCGATGGTTTCAATGAAATCATGACGATGATCCCCGGTTTTGTATGGTTCCTCGGTAAGGTATTCTTCGTACTCTTCCTTCTCCTCTGGGAGCGCTGGACATTCCCCCGTCTGCGTATCGACCAGATCTTGAAGCTCGAGTGGAAGTATCTCGTTCCCATCTCAATGGTACTCCTCGTTCTCATGGCCCTCTGCGTAAGCTTCGGCCTCACCTTCTAAGTCTCACCTCCTAAATAATTAACACTATGGCAAATAAAACTTACTTTGCAGGTCTTGTAGGAGGTATTAAGAGTTTGTGCACCGGTCTCGGCGTAACTTTCCGCGAACTCTGGACTCCCAAGGTCACTGAGCGTTATCCTGAAAACCGTAAGGAAAACATCATCCCCGAGCGTTTCCGCGGTACTCTCGTAATGCCTCATAACGAAAACAACGAACACAAGTGCATCGGTTGCGGAATCTGTCAGATGCAGTGCCCCAATGACTCCATCGAGGTTGTTACCGAAATGGTAGAAACTGAGGACGGCAAGAAGAAAAAGATTCTTAAGCAGCACATTTACGATCAGGGTAAGTGTATGTACTGTATGATCTGTACCCGCGCATGTCCTCAGGGCGCTATCGAATTCGCTCCTGAATACGAATGTGCAGTATTCGATCGTCAGGCGCTTGTTAAGACATTGAATCAACCCGGTTCTAAGTGTGCAGAAAAGCCCAAGCCCGCTAAGCCTGCCGCTCCCGCTGCTCCCGCTGCAAAGCCCGCAGCTGCAGAGCCAAATGGTGCTGCACCCGCAGCTACACCCGTAGCGCCCGCAGCTGACGACAAGAAGGCAAAGATGGAAGCTGCTGCCAAGAAGGCTGAAGAGAATGCCGCTGCTGCAAAGGCTGCTGCAGAAGAAGCCCTCAAGGCTGCAGAAGCCGCTCCCGAAGATGCTGCTCTCAAGGCTGCTGCTGAAGAAGCTCAGGCAAAGGCTGCTAAACTCGCAACCGTCGCTGCTAATTTCCAGAAGAAACTGGCAGAAATGTAATTCAAATCAGTCATGTTAGAAGCAAAAGTTTCAATACTCATTTGAACTTTCCCCTTTTAACTTATAACTTATAAATATGAACGCACAAGATATTATGTTCGTCGTTTTGGCCGTGTTCATCACGCTCTCTGCTTTGGCAACCGTCTTAAGCAAGAGTATCGTGCGCGCTGCCACCTATCTGCTCTTTGTACTTCTCGGTACGGCAGGTTTGTACTTTCTGATGGGCTATACCTTCCTTGGTTCTGTTCAGACGATGGTTTATGCCGGAGGCGTTATCGTTCTCTATGTATTCTCTATCCTCTTGACCAGCGGCCAGCAGGAAGAACTGCGTCAGAGCACACTCCAGAAGGTTATTGCTGGTTCAGTGATTACACTCATTGGCATCGGCATCTTCGTCGGCGTGCTTTGGACTCACGGCTTCAACCCCGTTGAACTCGCACTCAGCAAGCCCTCAGAATCTGTCATCACCATGGACACTATCGGCACACAGATGCTCAGCACCGACAAGGGCGGTTTCCTCCTTCCTTTCGAAGCTGTTTCCGTACTTCTCCTCGCTTGCATCGTAGCTGGTCTCGTTATTGCCCGCAAACGTTAAACATTAAAACACCCCCAACATGATTTCAATAGAATTATTGCTTCTCGTTTCGGCTGTTATGCTGTTTGCAGGTATTTACGGTTTCTTAACCCGTAAGAGCACCTTGGCTATCTTGCTCAGCATCGAGCTCATGCTCAACTCCGCCGATATTAATTTCGCTGTTTTTAACAGAATGGTTTATCCCAATGGTCATGAAGGCGTGTTCTTCGCTATCTTCGCTATCGCTATCGCAGCAGCAGAAAGCGCTATTGCAATTGCTATCATGATCAACATCTACCGTCAGCTCAAGAGCATTTCTGCCGACAAGCTTACGAAGATGAAATGGTAATAATAATCCCATAAAAAGTCAACAACAATGAGTTATACTCTTTTTATCCTTCTCCTTCCCCTCATCAGTTTCCTGGTGATTGGTGTTGTCGATATGGACATCCCCAAGACGGGCAAGGTGTGGAGCCATAAGGCTGCTGGACTGATTGGTACTGCCTCTCTGGGAATTGTTACCATCCTCAGTTACTATACTGCTTTCGAGTACTTCTTCTGTACTCCCCGCCTTGCCGATGGTACGCTTCCCACGCTCGTGCCTTTCAACGCGACCTGGTTGCCCCTCGGTAATCTCCACTTCGACCTCGGTATCCTCCTTGACCCCATCAGCGTGATGATGCTCATCGTCATCTCAACGGTGTCTTTGATGGTACATATCTACTCTTTCGGCTATATGCACGGTGAAACTGGTTTCCAGCGCTACTATGCATACCTCAGCCTCTTCACCATGTCAATGCTCGGCCTCGTGCTTGCTACGAACATTTTCCAGATGTACCTCTTCTGGGAACTCGTAGGTGTTAGTTCTTACCTCCTCATCGGTTTCTACTACACCACTGCACCCGCTATCGCAGCCAGCAAGAAGGCATTCATCGTTACCCGCTTCGCTGATATGTTCTTCCTCGTGGGTATCCTCATCTTCGGATACTATACCCAGAGCTTCAACTTCAGTTTCGCAGGAACCGTTGAATATGCAGATGGTGCCACCCACTTCATCGCTTGTAATCCTGAGACCGCTCTCATTAAGAACGCTGCGATGACCGTGCTTCCCATCTCTCTCGTATTGATGTTCATCGGTGGTGCTGGTAAGAGTGCTATGTTCCCCCTCCACATCTGGTTGCCCGATGCAATGGAAGGTCCTACCCCAGTATCTGCATTGATCCACGCTGCAACCATGGTTGTTGCCGGTGTGTTCCAGATTGCTCGTATGTTCCCCATCTGGATTGACTACGCTCCTCAGAGCCTCTCCATTGTAGTAGTTGTCGGTGCTTTCACCGCATTCTATGCTGCGGCTGTTGCTTGTGCTCAGAGCGATATCAAGCGTGTGCTTGCTTTCTCAACCATCTCTCAGATTGCGTTTATGATGGTAGCACTCGGCGTTTGTCTCCCCGGTCACGGTGAACACGCTAACCACGCAAGTCTCGGTTACATGGCTTCTATGTTCCACTTGTTCACTCACGCTATGTTCAAGGCATGTCTCTTCCTCGGTGCAGGTTGTTTGATTCACGCCGTTCACAGCAACGAAATGAGCATGATGGGTGGTATGCGCAAGTATATGCCTATTACCCACTGGACTTTCCTCATCAGCTGTCTCGCTATCGCAGGTATTCCCTTCTTCAGCGGTTTCAGTTCTAAGGACGAAATCATCAGCGCTTGCTTCCAGTACAGCCCCATTTGTGGTTGGTGGATGACCGGCGTTGCAGCAATGACCGCATTCTACATGTTCCGTTTGTACTATGGTATCTTCTGGGGTACAGAGAACAAGGAACATCACGAACACCACACTCCCCACGAGGCTCCTTGGACTATGACACTTCCCCTCGTAGTTCTTAGCGTTATCACTGTAGGCGTTGGTATTTTCACCACCCTCGGCGGTTTCCTCAACTGGGATTGGGCAAGCTTCGGTAGCATCGTTACCGCAACCGGTACTCAGTACACTATTCACTTCGATGCTAAGATTGCTGCAACCAGCACGATCATTGCTCTCATCAGCATCGGTCTTGCAACTTGGATCTTCAAGGGTGAAAAACAACCTATCGCAGACAAGATGTACGCTGCTGCTCCTCGTCTCCATCGTTGGGCTTACAAGCGTTTCTACATGGACGAAGTTTACCAGTTCATTACTCACAAGATCATCTTCGCTCGCATCAGCAAGCCCATCGCTTGGTTCGACCGTCACGTCATCGACGCCACCTTCGACCTTATGGCATGGTGCACGCACAAGACCAGCAACCTTATCAAGGGTGTTCAGAGCGGAAATGTTCAGAAGTATGCTCTCTGGTTCTTCGGTGGTATCATCGTACTCTTCCTTATTATGTACTTCACTTGCTAAAATTACGACATTATGAATTTTCTCTCAATATTCGTACTTATCCCCCTGCTGATGCTTCTCGGCTTGTGGGTTGCACGTAACCTTAACCAGGTTCGTGGTGTGATGGTAGCAGGTAGTACCGCTCTTCTGGCACTCGCTGTCTATCTTGTATTCGCATTCCTTGAGGCTCGTGAAGCTGACAAGGTTTCCGAAATGCTCTTTACTGCCAGCTTCAACTGGTTCCCAGCTTTGAACATCAAGTACTCCGTTGGTGTTGACGGTATCTCTGTTGCCATGTTGCTCCTCAGTGCCATCATCGTCTTCACAGGTACTTTCGCCAGCTGGCAGCTCAAGCCCCTCACCAAGGAATACTTCCTCTGGTTCACCCTTCTTTCCATGGGTGTATTCGGCTTCTTCATCTCCGTAGACTTGTTCGCAATGTTCATGTTCTACGAAATTGCATTGATTCCTATGTACCTCCTTATCGGTATCTGGGGTTCAGGCAAGAAGGAGTACTCAGCAATGAAGTTGACCTTGATGTTGATGGGTGGTTCAGCATTCCTGATGTGTGGTATCTTCGGTATCTATTACGGAACCGGCGCTGCAACTATGAACATCGTTGATATTGCAAACCATGCCAATGGTGCTGTTCCTTTCTCAAACCACAGCCTCGAAAACCTCTGGTTCGTATTCACCTTCACTGGTTTCGGTGTCCTCGGTGCAATGTTCCCCTTCCACACATGGTCTCCCGATGGTCATGCTTCTGCGCCTACCGCAGTATCCATGCTCCACGCAGGTGTGCTCATGAAGCTTGGAGGTTATGGTTGCTTCCGTATTGCTATGTACCTCATGCCTGAGGCTGCAAACGAACTCGGTTGGATTTTCCTCTGTCTCACTGGTATCTCTGTTGTTTATGGTGCATTCAGTGCTTGCGTTCAGACCGACCTCAAGTACATCAACGCTTACTCTTCTGTAAGTCACTGCGGTCTTGTCCTCTTCGCAATCCTCATGATGAACCAGGTTGCAGCAACCGGTGCAATTCTCCAGATGCTCTCTCACGGTTTGATGACCGCCCTTTTCTTCGCCCTCATCGGTATGATCTACGGCCGTACTCACACCCGTGACGTTCGCGAGCTTTCTGGTTTGATGAAGATTATGCCTTTCCTCGCTGTATGCTATGTCATCGCCGGTTTGGCTAACCTCGGTCTCCCCGGTCTCTCTGGTTTCGTAGCCGAAATGACCATCTTCGTAGGTTCATTCAGCAATGTGGGTAACTTCTATACCATGTGGACCATCATCGCTTGTACCTCTATCGTTATCACCGCAGTCTATATCCTCCGCCTTGTCGGTAAGATTCTCTACGGTGTATGCGAGAACGAGCACCACAAGCTCCTTACCGATGCAACTTGGGATGAGCGTTTCAGCGTTGTCTGCCTCATTCTCTGCGTAGCTGGTCTCGGTCTCACCCCTTGGTGGATGAGCGACCTCATCGGTACTGGTACCCAGCCTATCATTGATGTAATCAATTCTGCTAAGGAATTCCTTTATGTACCCTTCTAATTTGCAAACGACATGGATTATAGTCAATTTTTGAATATGCAGGCTGAACTTTCCTTGCTCGCTGTGATTGTCATCCTTTTTGTGGCTGACCTCTTCATGTGCGGTGATGGTAAGAAAGGTGTATATAATACCTGCCTGCCTGTGGTACTGCTGACCATCCATACCGTCCTCAACATCTGTCCCTGTTGTCAGGGTGCAGGTGAGGCTTTCGGTGGTATGTACGTACACACTCCCATGATGTCCATTGTGAAGAGCGTGCTCGCTGTGGGTACAATCGTCACTTTCCTGATGGCCCACAAGTGGCTCTCTCGCGAGGAGAATCTCATCAAGCAGGGTGAATTCTATCTGATCACCCTGTTCACCCTCCTCGGTATGTACTTCATGATTTCAAGCGGACACTTCCTGATGTTCTTCATCGGACTCGAGACCGCTTCTATTCCTATGGCAGCCACCGTTGCTTTCGATAAGAACCGTTATGAAAGCGCTGAGGCAGGTGCAAAGTTCATTCTTCTTGCCCTCTTCTCTGCAGGTCTTCTCCTCTACGGTATCAGCCTTATCTATGGAGCAACAGGTACGCTTTACTTCGACGAAATCGGTAAGACCTTGACCCTCAGCAATCCTCTTGCTCTCCTCGGTCTCGTGCTCTTCATCAGCGGTATGGGCTTCAAGATCTCTCTTGTTCCCTTCCACCTTTGGACTGCTGATACCTACGAAGGTGCTCCCACCGTTGTAACCGGTTTCCTCAGCGTTATCTCCAAGGGTAGTGCAGCCTTCGTGCTCTTCACCGTGCTTATCAAGGTGTTCCCCGAACTCGTAGGTGCTTGGAATCAGGCCTTCATGTGGATCATCATTTTCTCAATCACCGTTGCTAACGTATTTGCCGTACGCCAGAATAACTTGAAGCGCTTCATGGCCTTCTCTGCTATCTCACAGGCTGGTTATCTAGTTCTCGGTGTGATGGATGGTACCGCTCAGGGTATGACCTCTCTCGTATTCTACCTCCTTGTTTACATGGTGGCTAACCTCGGTGCCTTTGCCGTTATTACCACTATCGAAGAGAACAGTGGCAAGATCAATATCAGTGACTACAACGGTCTTTATTCGACCAATCCCAAGTTGTCCTTCCTGATGACTCTCTGCCTCTTCTCTCTCGCAGGTATTCCTCCTTTCGCAGGCTTCTTCTCAAAGTTCTTTATCTTTATGGCAGCCTTCAAGGCAGGATGGCACTGGCTTGTTCTCATTGCGTTGATCAATACCGTTATCTCTTTGTACTACTACCTCCTCATCGTGAAGGCAATGTACATCAAGGGCCCCGGCTTCACCGAGCAGAAACTTGTTTCTATCAGTGCTGATAACGATCGCGTAATGCCCGAGGATGGTCCTATCCCCACTTTCCGTGTAGATTGCTACACCCGTACTGCGCTGTTCATCTGCGTTGCCGGTGTTGTTCTCCTCGGTATCTGTGGTGTGGCTTACAACTGCATCGATAGCTTCTCCTATGGCCTTGACAAGGTGATGGAAGTTTGCACCGGTTGTTGCAAGTAATCAACAGTAAACTCTAAATAGAAAGGACCGACTTGGAACTCGTTTCCAGGCCGGTTCTCTATTTCATGTAGCCTCGTTCTTCGTTTTTTTGCATTTTATGGAGTATTTTTGGCAATATCGCTTTTGTAATTAAAAAGAAATTTTGTATTTTTGCAAACGATAAGAATTAAAGTTGGTACAAATAAAGAAATATCGCTATGCAAGAAGATATGATAACTGGTGCTCGATTTATGGGTGCAGTGACCATGCTGATTGTAGCTTTTGTTCTTGCTCTGGTTCACCATAACAAAATAAAATCGAAAGTTTACAATCGTTCAAGATGGATGCTGGTTTTCGCTTCCTTGTTCTTGGGCATTCACATGCTCGTTCAATTCTTTGGCCATTACCGTGAGGAAAGTAATGGTTTGGCATGGACGATAAACCTGATGTGCTATACGCTGAGCGTTCCACTGTATTGTCAAGCTATACTTAATCTGTTCCGGGTAGGTCATGGCTATAAAGCTATTATGTGGGAGAGTTCTGTATTCATTGTCTTATGTTTTATTTTCTTTGAAATAGGCCTCCTGACAGATTCTTTGATAGACGATGAGCAGCCTTATACGACTTTCCACTTCTTTATTGCGATCCTGTTTTCATTCTATATTCTTCAAGCGACTTATCGTTTTTGGAAAGAGTTCAAGGACCCTCAAAGAGCATATACAGACAAGCAATTCAAATTGCGTCAGGATTCGATGCATTACCTTTCCGTCCCTGTGAAGATTCTGGCCGTTATATTGCTGAGTGTACCCTGGGTAGGTATGTTGGGAAATCTCTTTTTCCAGTCTATCTATGCGATGGTGACATTTGTGTTCCTGTTATGGTTTGATTTCAGATTTTATCTTTTGGGCTTTGCTGTAGAGGAGTAAATGAAATAGTATAAACTTGGTCTTTAAAGGCCAGAAAGAAGAAGAAAATGCTGTTGCGCTTTCTTCTTCTTTTTTATTTTGTTTTTTTTCTTTGCCAATTCCAAAGGAATTGCGTATATTTGCAGCAGATAATACTAAAAATTTAAACACTATGACAAAGTCCCGAAAATTGATGATGGCAGCACTCTCCGCTGTCCCCGCTTTTGCTATTGCAGCAGAGCCTGATGGTGCTACACCCGCACCTCAGCAAAGGCCGAACATTATCTATATCATGTGTGACGATATGGGCTATGGTGACCTCGGTTGCTATGGCCAGCAACTCATATCAACTCCCAACCTCGATAAGATGGCAGCAACGGGTATGCGTTTTACCCAGGCTTATGCCGGCAGTCCCGTTTCGGCTCCCTCTCGTGCCTCTTTCATGACTGGTCAGCACTCTGGTCACGGCCATGTTCGCGGTAACAAGGAATACTGGCAGAGTGCATCACGCAACAATATGTACGGCAGTTGCACCGATTATAGCATCATCGGTCAGGAGCCTTATGATATGGATCATGTCATCATTCCTGAAATTTTCCATCAGAACGGCTACAAGGTCGGTATGTTCGGTAAGTGGGCCGGTGGCTATTGGAATGCAGACTATCCCAATACCTATGCTGCTAAGTCTGACGGTAATACAGATACTTCAAAGTATGCGACTTCCAGTTCAATGTCTCTGCCCAACAAGCGTGGCATCGACTGCTACTATGGACCTATCTGCCAGTTCCAGGCACACACCTATTACCCCAATTTCCTCAATCGTTACGATCCCGAGAAGTACAATGACCAGTATATTGTTGCTGATGTGCTGACGGAGAATATCAAGCATGCTACTGTAGCCAGCGGTAATGCGGATTACGAGAACCGTAGCCAGTATTCTTCAGACCTTATTCATCAATATGCTCTCGACTGGATTGACCGTCAGAACGCAGACCAGCCCTTCCTTGGCATTTTCACCTATACCCTTCCTCACGCTGAACTCTGGCAGCCCCGTGACAGCATCCTCAACAAGTACACTCAGGCTTTCGCTTGCGATGATTCCGGCTTTGGCGGTGGCTTCGGTAGTTGGTACTACAAGAACAGCAACCGTCATGCGCAGTTTGCTGCAATGATTACCCGTCTCGACGCTCAGGTTGGTGAAATCTTTGCAGAACTCGAAAAGAAGGGCCTTGCTGACAATACCCTCGTTATCTTTACCTCTGACAACGGTCCTCACGAAGAAGGTGGTGCTGATCCTGACTGGTTCAACCGCGACGGCCTTCTTCAGGGAAAGAAGCGTTCTACCTACGAAGGTGGTATCCGTGTTCCCTTCATAGCAAAGGGTCCTGGTGTTCCCGCTGGTACGGTTAACCCTCATCAGTTTGCTTTCTATGACCTGATGGCAACCTTCTGTGACTATGCCGGTATTGAGAACTACAAGAGTTATTCCAAGTTGACGCAGGAAGGTAAAACCGACTACTTCGACGGTATCTCCATCTATCCTACCTTGACCGGTGACGATGCTCATCAGGAAGATCATGAATTCCTTTATTGGGAATTCCATGAGACCAACATGATGGGTGTTCGTATGGGTGACTGGAAACTTGTTGTAAGTGCAGGTACCTGCAAGCTTTACGATCTTGCCACTGACATCCACGAAGATAATGATGTCGCTTCTCAGTATCCTGAAATTGTTGACCAGATGAAGGCCATTATCAAGAAGGAGCACATCAACAGTTCTTTGTTCAGCGTTACTCTTCCCAACTAAATACTTGTTATCATGAAAAAGATTCTTTCCTTTATCGTAATGATGCTATTACCCGTTGTGGCAATGGCAGCCTTTGATGGTGCGAAATACTATACCATCAATCGTAATGGTGAGAGCGCTTCATTCATTTATCAGAATGGAACGAATATGGGTATCGGAAGTCTTTCAAAGGATAACGGAGCTTATTATTGGCAATTGATTCCCACGGGTGCTGCTGATACCTATTATATCAAGAATGCGCTCACCGGGCAGTATGTCCAGACTTCCAAGATTACCTTGAGCTCTCTGGTTTCTATGGGCGATGAGCCTCAGGAATATATTATTTCCAATGGTGCGACTGCTGGTTATTATTTCCTGGCTTCTGCAGACCAGACGATAGATTATGATACAGACAGCACGCTCGGCCTGAACAAGGGCGCTAACGGTGTCGTTGCTTATTATATCAAGACAGGTCGTGGCAATAGTTATTGGGATATTAAAGAGGCAGACTATTCGCCAAGCGATCCCGAAACATCAACAGAAGATGATGATGTCTGTCCCAATGTTGCAGCCTACCGTCTTCCTTGTGGAACATTAAGTACCCGCACCTATCTCTCGGAAATCAATATCGAAGGCGAAGGTGTTCTTGGCGAATTGCACTACAACGCTTCTGCTCCTACCAGCCGTCATACTCTTTACACCGCTCAGCGCATAGTTGTTGCTGCTGGTGGCGAAGTCGATTTCAAGGCAAAGATGGTCGGATATAATGTTAAAGGTGCTGCCGTAACAGTCTATGCTGATTTCGATGGCGACCGCCAGTTCGAACAGACCGTTAAGACTGAGGTTCAGGAGGATATTACTGCAAAACTTAAAGTTCCCGCAGATACCAAGGCTATCATGGGTAGAATTCGTGTTCGTGTTGACCAGAGCGGTAGTGTTGGTGCCAATGCTGATGTCTATGGTGTTTGCTATGATTTCCCTGTTTATTTTGGAACTACAGACGGAACACGTACCTTGACGGTAAAGGCAAATGGTGATTACCGTGGTTCTGTGACCATCGAGGGTGTTGAGGGAACTACTGCAAACTTTAAGCGTGGTGAAGAAGTCACTGTTGTTGCAAAAGCTGTTAAGGGATATCGCTTCCAGGAATGGCGTAAAGGCCGTAATGTCGTTGCTTCAACCGCACGCTATACCACCACCATGACAGAAGATAAGGAACTTGTTGCTGTTTTCGTTCCTGTATCTGGTGACGACTCCGAGTGCATCCGCTTTACTTTCTCTGATACCCATACCAATCCCGTATGTATGGTAACGGATCAGGATGGAAATCTCATTGAAGGCGTTTCCGTTAGTGTAACCTTGAGCCCTGAACAATACCAAAAGAATACAGGTACGGCGCTGGGTGGCCAGACGGATTTGACTCCTAACAGCGGTCGTGATCAGGATGTGCCTCGTTATGTTACCCTTTGTATCAATGATTTCCCCGCAGATTATTGTTTCGAAACCATTCGTGCTCGAATTGCAGCAGTAACGAGTCTTGGTGCTTTCTCTACTACCAGCTCCCGTGCTTTCGACTTCTCAGTTTATACTGGAAGTACTGCAGAATCTCTCGTTCTCCTGGCTTCTCAGACTGGCGTGAATATCAATATCGATGGTAAGTCAACCGGCGCAAACAATACCCACGCCTGGTCTTTCACTGGTGCAGTTCAAGCTCCTACCAATCCTTTGTATGTTCAGGTTGAAATGACGAATAAGACCGGTTACTCCGTTTATTCTTCACTTTTTGGCGTTGATGTTCTGAAAAGCGACAAACAGCCTGACGCTGTAACTACAGTTTCTTCAACCACGAACGATGCTGTGACTTTCGACCTCTTTGGCCGTCGTGTTTCTCCCGCTTATCATGGAATCGTTATCCAGGACGGTAAGAAACTACTCCGCAAGTAATCCATTTCTATCACATAAAAAGCAATTCCCCCGTGGACGAACAAAACTGTCGTCCACGGGGGAATCAATATTCGTCCTACGACGAATGTTCTGTCGTCCGCGGGCGAATGTATATTCGCCCTACGACGAATATTCTTTCGCCCTGCGACGAATTTGTTTTTGCTTATTTGGCGAAGGTCTTCTTTCCGTTGGAAATATAGATCTGACCAGGAACAGGAGAAATAACACGACGACCGGAGAGATCGTAATATGCGTTTTCAATGGGAGCATAGGGAATAGTGGCAAGACCTAATGCATCTCCTACAGAAATGACATTGGAATAAGGAGACTGCCATACATCCTTCTCATTACCGTGGTAATAACGGAGAGCAGTTACCTTGTAAAGAATATCTGCTGTAGCAGCACTGAAATCAACATTCGTCATCGTCACTTCGCGGGCAGCAGCATCTGTTGTTGCTGAACGGTCAACGAGGGTGACAACTTCACCAGCCTTGAGATCCTGGGTAACGGTAATATAATCCAGCATGAAGGGATAATAGTTGTTGCTGTAGATATAGAGACGTTCGTTATCTCCGCAAAGAGGCATTGTGAGGGTGGCTTCTACCCAACCGTAAGTTTCGAAGTTAACAGCTGCATAGTTGCTCTGATCATTACCCTGGATAATCAGCCAGTCGCCTTCATAACCGAAAGCACGAATCTTAACATTGGCCATACCGGCATTATGACTGAGATCGAGTGGTGGAGTAGCGATACAACCTGCGATAGAGTTTTCGTTGGGATACATACCACCGAGCATTCCTTCTGCATATTGGAGAGATGCGCCGGTCCAACCTCCTGTATGAGTGAGGTGGTCGATAGAGTAGTAATCAGATGTATATTCTCCAGGCTCAGGGAAGTCTTCAGTGCCCCATTCTGAATGAACATTGCTGAAATCCTCGTCAAGAATCACATAGTTCGGAGTATCTTCTGATATGATGTACTGACGGAACTGGTCCACACGGAAACAGTCAACCTTATTGTTGCACTGCCAGTTAGCCTTATAACTGTTTTCTGTGATTTCAGTTGCAGGTAAAGCTACGGGGTTACTTACATCATAGACTTCCATTTCGTTGGAAGGTTCGGAGGTAAAGAGCGGATTACGACCTTTGACGGTAAAAAAGTAGTCAACATTGGGATCGAGACCACGAACGTCACAACTATCAGCATCTTCACCACCTTCAACAAGGAGGTCTTCAACAGCATAAACATTCTTCCCTTCATTATCCTTGCTGAATACGCTGATCAGATATTCTGCAGCATCAGTGGTCTTTTTCCAGAAAGCAGTGAAGCCATCATCAACAAGATTGAAGGGATCGGTTGCTTCAGGAACTTCACAGCCTGTAATTTCATGACTGATGACAACATCGTCAATGAGATATGAAAAATCATCCATGGAAGACAACTGTACCATACAGTCCTGGTAGGAACCATTGGTGGCATCCATAGTATAGGTCTTCCATTCCTTGGTGAGAGTCACCGTTTCGCGCTTGAAATCAATCAGCTTGCTGCGGCGGCAAAGGAGAATATCGAGATCTGCTGTATTCAGCGACTCAGAGTCCATAAGACGGGCACGGAATGAAATATGGAGATTTCCGGAATAGTTGCCAGTGGGCGTGTTTACGAAACCATTGATAATGGCAAGTGCACCACCTGCAGAGTAGAGATTGTCACCTCCCCAGCCCTTTGTACAACTTTTATCATAAGGTTTGAGAAGGCTTACATCTTTGAACCATCCCATATCATCCAAAAGGGTGGTGGATGAGGGCTGCGCTTCAGAATCAGCAGTCAAACCGCTGAAATCTTCATTAACAATCTTAACGCGATTGTCTTTGTAGGCCGTGACATCACTTGAATAACCTTCACCGAGAGTTCCTGCAAAGAAAAGATCGGAATAACTCAAAGTGGCATCGCCAAGATTGGGAGCAGAAGCCATTACCCAATGTGTGCCGGCAGTTAGTTCTTCGTTATCGGCAAGGAAGAATACATAATACACGTCATTAGCGTGATTCTCGCCGACGTGGAACTGATAATGCTTGATTTGTCCGAAGTAATAGCGGTCTTTGTTAGTCTGCCAGCCCATGCTATCCTTCAAATCCTTCTGAAGTTTTTCGGTCCAGTTCTTGGAATCGAACTGGTTATACTCAATAAAAGAGTAGCACATCTGTCGGGCATCTTCAATGCCTTTATAAGAAGTGGTGTAGAATCCTGCATACCAACCTTCGAACTGGGAAGGAACGGTAATGGTCTGTGCCTTTACTGCCAAAGTAGCGAGGAACAGCAGGATGATGCTAAGATACTTTTTCATAACTTGAAGTAATTTGTATTCGTTTTCTTGGTTTGTCGGTTTAGTAAGTCTTGAATTATATTGTTTCTTTTGTTTGCAAAAAACGCGATGTAAGGACTTTTACTCTTTATTGTATTGTGCAAGAGTTACAACATAGCCGATTTCCAGGTCTTCACGCGTATTATATATAATATTAGAGGAGTGGAGCACTTGGCGAACGTTTGTGCTGATGCCTTCACCGCTGAGTTTCTGGGTGGCTTCCTTCATGGTCCAAAGACGAGTAAATGCCAAATCGGGACTTTCTGCTTTTTGGATTTCATCAAGTTCGTCTTTGTTCATCGTGTAGCGGGCAAGCGATTCTTTGTAACGCCCCAGTGCTTCGATGTCGATTCCCACAGGTTGGAGACTCACAGCACATGCTACAGCTTTTCGGCAATGGCTCAGGTTAAAATGAATTTTGGGAAACTCCTTCAAATGCGGTTTCCCATTCGCATCGTATTCAAAAGTCGGCATTTCTTCTATTCCAAACTCCTTTCGAAGAGCTTCACACAACAATAAATACGCCAAAGTACCCTCTCGACGCCCATCAAGGTGATTAAATCGCATAACTTGTTCCCTTCTCCAAGAGGGGAGAGTAGCGATAAGCTCGTTCAAAGCGTCTTCGGAGACTTCCTGTATCTTGTCATTTACGTAAATCATGGTGCAAAATTAATGCTTTTTCGGGGTTTTGCAATCTCTATTTGGTAGAAAACTAAAGAAATCTGCACTTTTTTGAGATTTTTTTACGATTTTTCTTGCACGATTCAAATTTCCGCCGTACTTTTGCACTCGCAATCGGGACGCAAGCCAGTCTTGCGACACTAACTGCGCGCTTTTTTTGCGCGGAAGGCTGGTGCCCGCTTTGCAAGTGAACTTTGAAATGATTTCATAACGA
>DCHS01000042.1:762-3074 GCA_002314875.1 Prevotellaceae bacterium UBA1746 | reverse complement strand
CTGCCTCAGCGGAGGTCGCAGGATCAGTATCCTTACCTTTGACGAGTTTACTGGAAATCACAGCATTGAGGCGGAACGTCGTACGAAGGGTGTTTCGGGTACGTTCATCTTCGCTGACCATTTCAGCAATAATGTCACGAGCGCCTTGGAGTGCCTCCTCAACAGTAGGCACTTCGTCCGTAAGATATTTCTCTGCCTCAAGTTCGGGATCTTTCCAAGGAGTGAGTTGGAAAACCATAGCAAGAGGCTCGAGACCTTTCTCACGAGCCATCTGAGCACGGGTACGTCGCTTAGGTTTGAACGGAAGATAGATATCTTCAATTTCCGTTGCATCCCAGGAGTCCTCGATACGCTTCTTGAGTTCGGGGGTAAGTTTGCCCTGGCCCTCGATGGTCTCAATGATATATTCCTTGCGGTGCTGGAGTTCGAGCAGACGCGCATTTTCGTCAGCGATGGCAGCAATCTGAACTTCGTCGAGATTTCCCGTTGCCTCCTTACGGTAACGGCTGATAAAAGGTATAGTGGCTCCATCGTCAAGCAACTTGACGGTGTGTTCAACCTGTGTCTCACGAAGTTGAAGACGCTTGGCGATAATTGAATTTATGGTCATATTCTATTTTGTTCTCTTGGAATAATGTACTTTACTCGTGCAAAAGTACAAAAAGTTATGCAGAAAACACAAAGAAGAGGGCGGAAATACCTTCTTTCTTTATTATTTTTGTATCTTTGCACTCGTGAAAGGCTTGGAAATTCCCCAAAACTGGCATCACGAACATTACGATTCTGTTGCCTCGACGATGCTCTGCTGTGATTTCAACAAGGTATCGCCCGGGCATTTCTTACTGGTAACTGCCGACGAGCAGACAGCAGGAAGAGGACAGCGAGGGAACCACTGGGAAAGTTGCAAGGGGCAGAACCTTACCTTCAACGTCGCCTGGCGCAACATCGGCATTGCTGCCAACCAGCAGTTCCTGCTCAGCGAGGTCACTGCCATCGCTGTCGTCAAAGCTTTGCAGGCCGAACTTGACTCCTCTAATATTATTAATAAAGAGTGGCGAAACGATGTTAAGATAAAATGGCCAAACGACATCTATGTCGGCGACCGTAAGATCTGCGGCATGCTCCTCGAGCATACCCTCTGTGGCAAAACCATCGAGACCAGCATCGCCGGCATCGGTATCAATGTCAACCAACACGAATTTTTCTCCGATGCTCCGAACCCGGTTTCTCTTTACCAACTGCTCGGCAAGGAAATTCCCCGTGAACGCGTTTTAGAGAATTTCGTCCGTCACTTCTCACGAGGCATCGAACTGCTGAAAGCCTGTGACTTTGATGTCGTGGAACAAGAATTCACCACCCTCCTCTACCGTCGCGAGGGCTGGCATCCTTACAGCGATGCTGGTGGCGAGTTCCTCGGCCACTTTGTTCACATTGCCAGAAACGGCACCCTGACCATAGAAAAGGAGGACCACAGCCTTCACGACTACGCTTTTAAGGAAATTCAATATATCATAAAATAACAAAATAACAAGCTATGAAATTCAATCGCATTTTGTTAAAGCTCAGCGGTGAAAGCCTGATGGGCGAACAGGGCTATGGTATTGACACCAAGCGCCTCAATGAATACGCAGTACAGATTAAGGAAGCTCACGACAAGGGCGTTCAGATTGGTATCGTCATCGGTGGTGGCAACATCTTCCGCGGTCTCAGCGGTGCCGGCAAGGGTTTCGACCGTGTCAAGGGTGATCAGATGGGTATGTGTGCAACCGTCATCAACAGTCTCGCTCTCAGCAGTGCCCTCGGTGCTGTCGGTGTCAAGAACCGTGTCCTCACTGCCATCCGTATGGAACCCATCGGTGAATTCTACAACAAGTGGAAGGCCATCGATGCTATGGAAGCTGGCGAAGTTGTCATCATGAGTGCCGGTACAGGTAATCCTTATTTCACTACTGATACAGGTTCATCTCTTCGTGGTATTGAAATTGAAGCAGATGTTATGTTGAAGGGAACCCGTGTTGACGGTGTATATACCGCTGACCCAGAGAAGGATCCCACAGCGACGAAGTTTGCTGAAATCAGTTACGACGAAGTCCTCGCCCGCGGTTTGAAGGTTATGGACATCACTGCAACGGCCATGTGCAAGCAGAACAATTTACCCATTTATGTTTTCAACATGGACATTGTCGGAAATCTTGCCAAGGTCCTCGACGGCGAAGATATCGGAACCTATGTTCATGCGTAATAACACCGCTTGAAAAAGACATAAAACAATAAAAGAGAGCAACCTTACGGCTGCTCTCTTTTATGCTATG
>DCHS01000042.1:0-618 GCA_002314875.1 Prevotellaceae bacterium UBA1746 | reverse complement strand
GTATCGCCCTTGAGACCGGGTTCGGTGTAGGTGATACGGAGAACGGTCTTAACGGGCATTTCAGCGTAGAGGATGGTCTCAGTGTCAGCATCGCTAACAACTTCTACGGTGTCACCTTCCTTCATATATTCAACGCCAGTGATGAGGTCCTTAGCGATGGGTACCTGCTCGAAAGTTTCGTTGTTCATGAAGATGAAGTCTTCACCTTCGAGGTAGAGGTACTGGTAGGGACGACGCTCAACGCGTACATCTTCGAGCGATTCACCAATGTTGAAGCGCTTTTCAAGAACGCGGCCGGAAACTACATCCTTGAGAGTAGTACGCATAATGGTGTTACCCTTACCGGGCTTTACATGAAGGAAGTCGATGCAGAAGTAGAGCTTACCATCCATACGGATGCAAACGCCCTTCTTGATGTCCTGAGATTTAATCATAATCTTTGCTAAATATCTAAAATGTTATTATTGTTTATTTTCGGAGCGCAAAATTAGTGAAAAAATATGAAACACAAGCACTTTGCACGATAAAAGTTGAAAAGATAAAGAGCAAAGCGGCAAAATTTGCCAACTTTGCTCTTCAACTTAACGGTATTTATTTCATATTCTTCTTGCCATCACG
>DCHS01000055.1 GCA_002314875.1 Prevotellaceae bacterium UBA1746 | reverse complement strand
ATCATACGAACAAGACCGGTGGCCTTCAAACAACCTCCGGTAAGGAGAGTCGTGCCATCGAGGACTTTGTAGTAGTAGGTCGTTCCTGGAACAAAATTCTTCAGGCTGTACTCTCCCTTATTATTGGATAGAGTGACCGTTTCCTCCAATATTATATTAGAAAAACTCTTATCGGTGGCCATCAGCACCGTTGCCGTTGCTGCCGTCTCGCTGGTAAAGCTAATGGTCTTCTCGTTAGGACGGTCATTACGGTAGCCGTTGGCAAGCGCATTAGAACGCAATGAGAGGAATTGAGAATTCGTCAGGAATGACGTATTATCCGCAATAGAGGTGTTGGAGTTCGCAGTCATATACTGCACCGTCGGATTCTCGATATTGAACTCAGGAACGGTGAAGGTCATCGTGTTGCTATCGAACTGGGGCATGGCCTTGATAACAGAACGATGGATGACGTTCGCCTTCGTGGTCTCCTTCGTCGCCTCACCGCTATAGGTGGCAAATGTTACCTCAAAGCCCTGGGTGAACGCACCGACAGGAACAACGAGGTAGAAACTCGTCGGCGTCGTTGGATTGAGTTGGACACCACCACATTGGAGAACTATTGTACTCGCATTTTCAGCAGTATTAGTAACTGTTGCCACAGGCGTTTCCTCGTATTCTGTGGTTGAAGGCAGACCCGCAGTAACATCTTCACGTTGTACGGTCGCTGTTCCCCAAAGAGGATCACCCGCCTTATCCTTTACCTTGATTTCGGTAATCACATCATTACCAACCAGTTGAAGTTTGAGGACACCGCAGACATTCTTGAAGTTCAGCGAATAGTTACCGCTTGCATCCTTTTGCAACAGACCGACGCTGGGATTTGCACCGCTGGCAAAGGTACCCTCAGCGTATTGTTGGATCTGAGGGAGCGTGAAGGTAATCTTATCTTTGTCAATGCTATTGCTCTCGTTGTAAGGATATAGACCGTAGTGAGTAGCCTCGGGATACTTCAAAGTACCAGAAAAAGAAGTACTGGTTTGTCCTGGGGCATCTGCAGCAATTTGAGCCCTAAAGTGCTCGTTGGTCTCAGTAGTTACTTTCTGATTGGTGCTAATAGAAATACTGTATTTCCCATTTTTATATGGGTTAGTAATCTGGCTCGAAGATATTGTAGTCCAGCTAGAACTAATATTACTCTTATATTGCAGTCCCTTGAACATAACAACATAAGTACCGTCTTGGGCCTGGCTACTGCTCTGGAGAAGGCAAATTGTGCAAGTGAAAGTGTTTCTATTACCCTTATTACTTGTACTTGAATTAAACATTTCTGGCAGAATACTTATTCCACGAGATGCGAACTGATACTTACTTTCAGAGTTATAAATACCAACGCCATAGCTGTTTCCAGCACCTTCAGAAATAATTTTTTCTGTGATATCTACTCCATCTTTGAGAACACAAAGATCACTATATTTTAATTCTATAGACGAAGGGGCTGTACTATTTTTGGAATATGTGACAGAAACACTATAGCCAATTGCCGCGGATTTTTGGTTAATCGTCGCAACAATATCCCAATCTTTGGTAACACTCTCACCAGCATACGTCATCAATCCAAACTCATCGCCAGCGGTCCAGAGGAGCTGGTTCTTGTCGTTGATGGTGGTACGGGAAGACTTGTCGGCAGCACTGTGCTGCTCCATACCGGAGGTGATGGTGATATCGATGCCGGGGATTTCCTCAGCACCGGGATTCTGAACCTTTTCATAAATTCCGAGGTCGTCGTTGCAGGCGCAGAACAATGCAGCGCCGAGCATAAGGAAGAAAGTCAACTTTTTCATTACCAAATTCCTCCTTCACTTTTGTTCGACCATTCACCCTGCTCTTCACCAAAATTTTCCAGGGTGAAGGGGGATGCAAAATCTGTCTTGTGGTACACAGCTCGCTCTTCGGTGTTCGCCTTATTGAGCTGGAGCGAATAGGTCATCATCGCACCCTCGTGCCTGAGGGCAATCAACCTGCACCGCGGTGCAGAATAAAACTTTCTCTTCATTATCAATCTAAAAAAACGTCGAAGTATTTTTTCTAAATATAAGGAATAAAACATATAAAACTTATAAAACAAGGCTGGCGCATGAGGACTCATCTTCTTGCTGCTCATCTTTGAATAAGTAAAAAAAGTTTTATTTGTTTTAAATGTTTTATTCCATTATATTCTCTTAAAATGTTTTATTCAATTAAAATTCCCTAAAATCGTTTTGTTTTATTTCAGTCCTCGGTTTTTGAGGAGTGCATCAATCTTGGGTTCTGAGCCTCTGAAGTTGCGGTACATCGTCATACCATCGTCGATACCACCGGGGGTGAGGACATAGCGGCGGAACTTGCCGGCAACTTCCTGGTTGAAGATGTCACCCGTCTCCTTGAAGGCTTCAAAACCATCAGCATCGAGAACCTCAGCCCAGATATAGCTGTAATAACCAGCGGTATAGCCGCCTCCCATGGTGTGAGAGAAATTCGTCACACGGTAACGGGGCTGGATCTGGCGGGGAATGCCGCGCTCAGCGAGCTTCTGCTCTTCGTAGCTCATCACGTTGAAATTTTCGGGGATGCTCTCAAGAACATGGAGATCCATATCGACGAGAGAAGCAGCGAGATATTCTACGGTTGCAAAACCTTGGCCGTACTGGCTGCAAGCCTCATATTTGTCGAGGAGCGCCTTGGGGAGAGCAGCCCCCGTCTTGTAGTGCTTGGCATAAACATCGAGAACCTCGGGTTCGAAGGCCCAGTGCTCGTTGATCTGAGAAGGAAGTTCAACGAAGTCACGCTCCACGCTGGAAACATTTTCATAATGAACATCGCGCATAAAGGCATGGAGGGCATGGCCGAACTCGTGGAACATCGTCGTCACATTGTCAACGGTCTGGAGAGCAGGACGGTCCGCACTGGGAGGCGTCATGCTGCAGACATTGACCACTACGGGTTCAACACGTTTGCCATCTTCGTAGCTCTGGCCACGGAATGAGGTACACCATGCACCGGCACGCTTGCCGTCGCGGGGATAATAGTCGCTGTAGAACACGGCGAGGAGGGTTGAATCGCGGTCGTAAACCTCCCATGCGTTGGCGGTAGCATCGTAAGCGGGAAGTTCAGCGGTAACATCCTTGAAGGTTACACCATAGAGACGGTTGGCGGTATAGAATACGCCTTTGAGGACATTGTTAATTTCAAGATATTCAGAAAGTTCGCGCTCATCGAACTGGAACTTGTTGGTACGGGCGCGCTCGAGATAGTAGCGGTAGTCCCAACCTTCGGGTTCGCAGTCGAGACCGTCCTTCTTCATTTCCTCGCGGATATCGGCGAGTTCCTCGTTGGCCTTGGCAACAGCGGGCGTCCAGATCTGGTCGAGGAGATTGTAAACAGCCTCGGGAGTCTTTGCCATACGGGTATCGAGGATCTGTGAGGCACAGTTCTTGAAGCCCATGAGACGGGCACGGTCGAGACGGAGCTGGACGAGTTCGGCACAGATGGCCTTGTTGTCGTATTCGTTACCGGCATTACCGCGGTTGCAGTAAGCATTGTAAACCTGGCGGCGGAGTTCGCGGTTCTTGCAGTACTGAAGAACGGGATTGCAGCTGGCGCGCTGCATATTGAACATATACTTGCCTTCCTGACCCTGCTCCTTCGCCATGGCAGCGGCACGCTGGATGTCAGCCTCAGAAAGCCCCTCGAGGTCCTTCACGTTGTCAACGGTAACGAAGGTGTTGTTGGTCTCGTGGAGAAGATTGTTGCTAAACTGAAGCTGGAGACCGGAAATCTTCTGGTTCAACTCGCGGAGCTTCTCTTTGTCAGCATCGTTGAGATTAGCACCGTTACGCTCGAACTGCTTGTAAATCTTCTCGAGGACCTTCTGCTGTTCGTGGGTGAGTTCAGCGCTGCTCGCATCGTCGTAAACCTTCTTCACGCGCTGGAAGAGCTCATCATTCATAAAGATATCATCGGAATGGGCGGACAGCAAAGGCTGAACCTCCTTGGAAAGGTCGCGGTACTCAGCGGTGGAGTTACTGCTCGTCAGGGGGTAGAAAGTGCTGGATGCACGGTCTAGGGCCTTACCGCTCTGGTCAAGGGCGGCAACGGTATTCTCGAAGGTGGGGGCTTCAGGGTTCTTGATAATAGCCTGAAGTTCAGCCTTTTGTTCCTCAATACCGCGGACGATGGCCTCGCGGTAGTCGTTCACGGTAAGACTTTCGAAGGACTCCACGCCGTGTTTGTTAGTGGATTTTTCGAGGAGAGCATTCTTGTGATTTTTCTGCTGAAGATCAGCGGAAGATATCTGGTCCATCATCTCGACGGACTTACAGCCAGCGACCGCAGCCGACGCTGCTATGATCGCGCTCATGTACAATAGTTTCATGGTAATTTCCTAGTTTTGAATAATTTCGGGCGCAAATTTACGATAAAACACCGAGATAAACAAGAAAAAGCTCAAAAACCGGAGCGACCGGAACCACCGGACAACCCGGACCCTCCGGCTCATAACGAACCAGCCCCTCGGAATACATGTTCCGAGGGGCTGGTTTCATTTTATGTCACCCACGTTAAAAGGTTACTTCGGCAACCTGGCCGGGAGCGAGGGAGACAGCATCGTAATCTTCTTGTCTGCCATTGCCGGAGATACTGAAGTTCATCGGGTTTTGCATGACAGCCACATAGACCACCTTTGTACCAGCAGTGATGTTGACATCAACGTACTCGAAGGTCTCTAAACCTTCATGAAGCTCCAGACAAGGAGTGCCTTCGTACATACTTATGTCAATAGCTCCGGAGATGGGATAACCTTCCTGAGCCGTGAGGCGGAAAGAAGTCACATCCGAACTGGTGATGTTCACCTTGATGTAGCTCACAACAGCCTTGAACTGAAGGTCCTTGTTGTCATTGCCCTCTGCCAACATGATGCAGGCAGCAGGATCATAGCCTTCAGCGTTGATATTCTGGGTAGTAGGAATCTTGTAGCCCTGGATAGTACCGTCGGAATAGGTGGGATAGGTCTGAGAAGAGGAACCACCACCATTAAGGTCGGGCATTTCGCCAGACCGATAGTACTCATCATAGGCCGCGAAAAGCATATTCGCTCTTTCAAAGCCATGCTCCGGATCCTGTTCATAGATCTGATCACAATAACTCTCTAGTATCATCAAACCGTTATAATAATCCTCTTGACTCAGCATCATAGCTTGTCTCAGGGCCATCAAATCCTCATCCGTCAGCACGCTGCCACTTGAACCAGAGCCCGTTTCTACGGTATAGGTTTCCTGGTAGGGAGAAACGGCAAGGTAGGTGTCGGGAGCATAATCGTTGGTCGGATAGAAGCCCGTAGCACTGGCGTTGTTACTGCCAGCAAATGAGTATGAGGTATATACGCCGTTGGAAACAATGGCGATATTGTCATTAGCATGCCAGAACTGGAAGGGAAGATCAGCATCCTGGAAGTCAACCTTCGTTGCCAGGAAGCCCTCACCGTAACCATATCTGGGATTTTCGAGAATGATAGCAACCACGCGGTCAGCATCTTTTTGGTCAACATCGCCGTCGCCGTCCATATCGTACTTGAGGTCACCGCTGTTGAAAGAATGAATCAATTCAACAAGGTCATAAGAACTTACCTGGCCATTGTCGTTGAAGTCACCCTTTGCAACCTTATGTTCGTTAATGGTCAGATATACAAGGTTACCTTCATGGTTTACGGTAACTTCATAGTCACCATTTACAATATACATACCATGCATGCCATTGTCAGCAAGAGCAGTCTTTGCAAAAGGAGCATGAACGTCAGCATCGACGGGATAATAGAAAGTAGTACTTTCATCTTCGCTATCAACAGCGTACAGACTCAGGGGCTGCTCGCTTTCAGCAACACCTTCAACGGTCAGTCTCTTCATAAAGCCCTCCTCGAGTTCAATGTTTTCGTTTACATATTTCAAGATGAAGACCTCAGGACGAGCCTGGCAGAAACGGCAGTAGTGGCTGCCAGCTTCATTATCTACGAAATCATGATTGCCAGTGGTAATAAAGGCTTCACAAGCACCGCAATCAACACAGAGACCATCGACGAAGTTGTGAACATGGAGGGTTGCGTCAACAGGAAGATAGAATCCAGAGTTTCTGAAATAAGTACTGATAAGGTAGGAGTGTTTACCTTGGGAAACCCCCTCGAGAGTAACACTGTTTGTATTAAGTTCATCAGTAATTTCGGCCAGAATCTGGTCGTCCCCGTTCTTATCTCTTTCGATGATAACGTAACTCTCCCAAAGGGCATAGACATTATCGTATTTGAACGTAACATTGCTCGTTTTACCATCTTCGTTGGGAGTAACCTCAGCGGTAATGTTCGTCAAGAAGATTATAGGCTCAACCTTGATGTTAAAGCCCTGGCCATTTTCGCTACTGTCAGAGACAAACTTAACGTCAGTCTTGGTATTAGTAGCCAGACACAGAACGCGTTTGCCATTGGGTGAGGGAGTAAAGGACTCACCACCAATGGTCAGGACATCGTTGCTGTCACCATAGAACTGACCGTCAAAACGAAGTGCCTTACCTTCAGGAGCAGTAAGGTGAACAGTACCCTTGGCATTGTTGCTATAGTTGCCCTCTGCACCGCCATCATCGAGGAGAGTGTAGGTGTTATTGTCGATGATTGTTCTGCTGATGGAACCACTGGCAGGAACGATGATATTAAGATCTGCCTCACCACAAACGGTACAAATGCCGTTGACCATGTTGTGATCAGAGACAATACCCGGA
Source organism: Prevotellaceae bacterium UBA1746 (assembly GCA_002314875.1). Classification (GTDB taxonomy): domain Bacteria; phylum Bacteroidota; class Bacteroidia; order Bacteroidales; family Bacteroidaceae; genus Alloprevotella. The sequence goes on along the minus strand of DCHS01000055.1, from coordinate 412 downwards.
GTATTGGAATAGGTTACATTTGCAGAAATCTGACCGTCGCACCTTGATTCTGAAGGATATACGCGGGGCGCACCGGGAACGGGATAAGCCTTTTGGTTAGCAAGATCCTGACCCCAGACATTGTTGCTGTTGGTACACTGAAGACGATATGCAAAACTACCATTTGCTAATTCACTGGCAGTAACGGTATTCGCTTTGAAGTCTCTTGGTTTCTTACAGTAAGGAGAAGTTCCTTCGAGATAGTAAGAACTGCCACATTCTGCCATACCATTAGCAGTACCGAGAAGCATACCGGGAGTATGATTAGGCCATGTCATCGTACCAGCAGCATAGCTGTTATATAGGAAAATGCCTTCTGCCGAGCCAACAATACCACCGACATCATAGACATCCGTACCGCTATAGGTTGCCT
>DCHS01000036.1 GCA_002314875.1 Prevotellaceae bacterium UBA1746 | reverse complement strand
TTTTTATCTTTGCAAAAACAACAAATCTCAGATGTTTGACACATTATTCTGTGTGTATAAACCACGTTTTCCAAAATGGAAATTATCACAGTATTACAACCATGATATACGTAATAATTAAGAACTTTTACTCACGTTAAGAACAACATGCGTAAACAAACAGATGTTTTACGCATGGCAAACAAACGGCAAACGGACGCACGCATTGCAAATGAATATCGCGTAACTACGTCACGCTTTATTACTCGCTGAATATACCCCAGCACTGCACTTCGCTACGCTCGTTTGTACTGGGCTACACTATGGCGTACCTACGGCACGCCCTCTTCCACATGGTTTTTCTCATTACCGCTTTCAGCCAGATACTTGCCTAAACCTTATAAACCAGCGTAGCGAATAAACAAAAAAAGAGCCCCGCAATGCGAGGCTCTTTTTTTGCGATATAGAAGATTACTTGATGACCTTCTTACCGTTTGAGATGTAAACACCATGCTGGTTGTTGCTGGCCTTGCGACCCTGGAGGTCGAAGGTAACGTTGGAAGCATCGTTGCGGAGAACAGTGTTCAAACCTACAGAGGTGGCCTTCTCAAGTGACCAGAGAGAACCGAAAGAGGTGGGAGCACCGTAGTCAACGTAGGTACCACCGGAAGCGCAATAGAGAGCACGGCTCTTTTCTTCGTCAGGACTGCGTTCGATGACAACACCCTTGTAATCACCCATGGTGGCACCAGTGATGGTCCAGTCATAAGCGGTATCGTCGGTGTACCAAGAGTTACGACCATTGAGACAGAGGGTAGGATCAGCAGCATTGTGAATCTTTACCGTCAGACCGTTGCTAGTTTCACTACCAACGAAGAAGAAGAGACTCGTCTCGGTGGGAGCGTCAACGGTGTACATGTAGCTGGAGAAACCCTGAGCATAGTCAGCATAAACCAGCTGAGAGATGTTCTTCATGAAGTAGTAAACGGGATCCGTCAACTTCGTGGTGAGAGCGGGCATAACGTCAGAGTAGTCAACGGGGTCGGGAGTAACTTCGCTGGCACCCGTGTGCTTAACAGGTTCGTCCCAGCGCTCGAGAATCCATGCCTGACCCGTCTTGTCGGTGAATACGCCCTTGCCAGCAGCCTGGTTGTCAACACCAAGACCCTTGGTGCTGGACTTGTAGATATAAACCTTACCAGCGTTAAGGAGAGAACCTTCGGTAGTTTCTACGGGCTTAACCATCCATTCGCTCTTATCGTTGGAAACATCCCAGCTATTGGTAACATCGGTACCAACATACTGAGCGTCGTTACCACTCATGATGGTGAAAGTACCGTCTGCGGTGCCACGGAAAACAAAGGGAGTGGGTTCACTCTGGATAGAGAACGTCTGCTGACTGTTATCAGCAACCATAGTGGTACTGAGATAGAGGTCTTCGCTGACATTAGCCAACTTGATGGTGTAGATACCACGCTCGGGAGACTTGATGTCCTTCATGACGAAGTAGTTCACATCAGTAGGAGTCACATCGGAACCCGGCATATACATGAGGTACTCATCATCAGCGTTGTAGTACATGTAGTCGTTGGTGTGCTTGTTACCATTGATGGTATAAACATCGAGGAAACCTTCAACGGGATCGATGAGCCAGAGGTCGTTACCGGTACCAGCGCTCCATGTTCCTACCCAACCGGGATTGTCAGAACCACGGGGATTGAGATAGAGCTTGGTGAAACTTTCGTCAGCGGGACTGATGTTATAACCGCTTTCGTCACCGGAGATAATCCACTGAGAACCATTTTCAGCAGTAGGTTCGGTGGTGTACTGTACCTTCTTCTTGCCATCGGAAGTTCCCCATGCATCAGGACTTACAGCAGTGAGATACTTTTCCTGAGCGAGGAAAGGCTGGATGGTATAGGTGTGACCGCTCTGAACAGTTTCGGGAACGTCAGCAGCATCAGCCTTATCAAGAGCTTCGATAGGCCAGATAACGGGAGTACCGTTCTTGGAAGGACGGGCAGCACCCATGCGCTGCAATTCGTCGGTGAGCGTCTGAGCCATGTCGCGGAGGATTTCGGGCTCAGATTCAGCGAGATTGTTTGCCTCAGAGATGTCCTCTTTAATATTATAAAGACGGAGTTCCTGGTTTTCCCAGAAATAAAGGATATGGTAGTCACCCTTCATCATAGCACTCCAGGTACCATAACCATAGGTCTTGTCAGCACTTTCACCCCAACGGTTGGGATAATGCCAAAGACTGATACGAGCGCGATCGATAGTAGGATCCTTTACCATGTCGCAGAAACTCTGACCATCGACAGTCTGTACGGTTGTAGGATTCGTTACGCCTGCCATTTCGAGAATGCTGGGGAAGAAGTCTTCTGCCATGACATTGCTGGAACAGCTGGTTCCCTGAGGAGAAACACCAGGCCAGCTGACGATCATAGGTTCGTGAACACCACCATCGTAGCAAGAACCCTTACCACCACGGCTGGGATAGTTCTGGTCGATATTCATTCTACCCTGACGAACACTAACAGCCTGACCACCGTTATCACTCATGAAGAGGATGATGGTATTGTCGGTGAGGTTGTTGGCTTCGAGATAGTCGAGGACATCACCTAAACTTTTATCCATACCTTCGATGAGAGCAGCGTGGTTGATCTCGTTGGTATTGAGATTCGTACCTAAGAATTCATCGTAGACACCCTTGCCATTCTCCATATAGTTTGCGGTGTAACGGGAGTCAGCATCGTAGGGAGTATGGATGGCATAGTGAGAGAGGTAGAGGTAGAAAGGCTTGTCCTTGGGACGAAGGTCGAGCTGCTTGATGGTCTCGAGGGTGATAGCCTCAGTGAGGAAGTAACCCTGCTTAGCATATTCTTCAAGACCAGCAACATTCTTGTAGCCAGAGGTGTAGTTGTCAGAAGCGAGATAACTACCGGGGCCTCCGTGATAAGAACCACCGATGTTAACATCGAAACCGAAAACGAGAGGGTTGTCACCCGGTGTGCCGGAAGCACCCCAGTTAGCCTTACCACTGTGGATGGTGTAGTAACCATTGTCGTGGAGAATCTGGGGAAGGGGAGTGATGAGCTGGCAATTAGACAATTTTTCAGCAGTAGCATTGCCGGCGGGCTGAACACCGTTCCAGTTCCAAGCGGGAAGATCGATGGTACCACCAGAAGCGTTGGTGTTCTGGTTACCGCCTTCAATCCAGTTGGTCACCTGGTGGCGAGCAGCATTCATACCAGAGAGGAGACTGCTACGGGAAGGAGTACTTACGGGACAGCCATAGGCGCTGGTGAATTTAACACCGCGTTCAGCGAGGCGCTCCATGTTAGGCGTGCGATAACGCTTATTCAGTGCGGTTTGTTCAGTCCAGAAAGGAACGGTGGTTTCCTGCCATCCCATATCGTCAACGAGGAAGAAGACGATGTTAGGCTGGGTCTGAGCCTGAGCGGCCATAGCAATCATGGGAAGAGTCGCCAAAGCGAGCGGTCTTCTAAGACTACGGGTCGTAAAGTTTTTCATGGGCTAAAATTTAGGATTAATATTGATTATTGATTATTCTTGGGTTCAGTAGTTGATTCTTCGGGATCCATGGTGATATCGAGGGGAATCTCCTGGTACTGCTTTTCGGGACTCTCATACTGGCCGATGGAGCGAAGATAGTTGATGGACTCCTTGTCGCCGGCGATGGCAGCTTTTTTGTACCATTTCAAGCCTTCGTCCTCGTCCTTCTCAACACCGTCGCCGAAAGAGTAGCAGCCACCGAGATTTCGCATGGCCTCGGCACTGCCATATTCAGCAGCAGCTTTGTACCACAAAACAGCAACGGCAGGATCAGCCTTGCAGCCTAAACCTTTGGCGCACATAAAGCCGATGTTCACCATGGCGGAGAGATAACGCTTTTCAGAAGCCTTCTTGAACCATTCCATGGCAAGGTCGTAACTCTGTTCAACACCCTGGCCGTTGTAATAGAGACAGCCAATCTGGTACTGAGCATCCGCACAACCGAGATCAGAAGCCTTCTGGAGCCAGGACATGCCTTTGTCATAATCCTTGCTGACACCCTGACCGGTGAGATAGAAAAGAGCAACATTGAAAGCCGCGCCGCCATCGTTGAGAGCCGCAGCATCTTCATAATATTCTCTCGCTTTCTTATAGTCGCGATGCGTGCCAAGACCAGATTTGTACATCATGCCGAGGCGCGTCAGAGCACGGATATTCGTTTTGTCGATATCACGGGCAAGATCGTAATACTTGAGAGCCGTTTCGTAATTGCCGAAACCATAGTTTCGGTCGCCCTGGAAAAGAGCCTCCGCCGTCGTCATCACCGGTTTCTTGTCCTCAATGCGAGTCATGGAAAGAAACAGCGTGAGCGAGCAGCAGGTTAAAAAGATTAAAAATAAATGTTTCATTGCGGTGCAAAGATAAGAATTAAAAGTAAGAAGAGCAAGTTTTTTCTTGTGTCTCTTGGGAATTTTGAAGAAATTTTGTATTTTTGCCAAAAAATAAGCCTCTAAGTTATGTCTCCACTGATATCAGATCTTGCTCTTATTCTTATCGTTGCCGGTGTGGTGACGATAGTATTTAAGCGCCTGAAACAACCCCTTGTCTTAGGCTATATCGTCGCTGGTTTCCTTGCCGGTCCCCACATGCCCTATATGCCGACCGTTCACGATACTGGCAGCATCGAAGTTTGGAGTTCCATCGGCGTCATCTTCCTGATGTTTACCTTAGGTCTTGAATTTTCTTTCAAGAAAATCGTCAAGATGGGCTATAAACCCATTGTTGCCGCCTGCCTTGTCATGGCCTTTATGATAGGTGTGGGCAGTACAGTAGGACGACTTTTCCATTGGAGTTCCTCCGACTGTCTCTTCCTCGGTGGCATGCTCGCCATGTCCTCGACGACCATCATCTATAAGGCGTTTGAAGACCTGGGCCTTCGGAAAAAGAAATTTGCAGCGGAAGTCCTCTCCGTCCTCATCCTCGAAGACATCCTCGGCATCTTGCTGATGGTGATACTCTCCGCCTCCGCAGCCAGTGCGCGACTGGAAGGTACAGAGTTGGTAATGAGTTTGTTAAAACTCGGTTTCTTCCTTATACTCTGGTTTGTCGTCGGCGTTTATCTCATTCCCCTTTTCCTCTCCAAGACCAAGCAGTGGATGTC
>DCHS01000006.1 GCA_002314875.1 Prevotellaceae bacterium UBA1746 | reverse complement strand
GGTGGTTCTATCCGTATCCACGATGCTAAGCTCCAGCAGAAGATTTTCGAAATCCTCGGCTTCACTCCCGAACAGGCTCAGACTAAGTTCGGCTTCTTGATGAATGCCTTCAAGTTCGGTGCACCCCCTCACGGTGGTCTCGCTTATGGTCTCGACCGTTTCGTAAGCCTCTTCGCAGGTCTCGACAGCATCCGCGACTGTATCGCATTCCCCAAGAACAACAGTGGTCGCGATGTTATGCTTGACGCTCCCGGTTTCCTTGACCAGAGCCAGCTCGACGAACTGAATCTCGACATTAAGCCCGTAGAAAAATGATTCAAAGCATGACCGGCTATGGTAAAGCCGATGCCGAATATCAGGGAAAGAAAATACATGTAGAAGTCAAGTCCTTGAACAGCAAGGCACTTGACCTCTCTACACGTATAGCTCCCATTTACCGCGAGAAGGAGATGGAAATCCGTAAGACGATTTCCACCGCCCTTGAGCGCGGAAAGGTTGACTTCTCTATATGGGTTGAAAAAGCAGCAACCGAAGCCGGTGCCACAATCAATCCCGATGTTGTCGCCAGCTATGTGAAGCAGATTCAACGCATTTCTAATCTCGTAGGCATTGAAGCTCCCGATGATGAAGAAATGTGGCAGACCATCATCCGCCTGCCCGAAGTTACGCAATCTGCTGCCATCGAAGAACTCACCGATGAAGAATGGGCTGTAGCTTCTGAAGCCATCTCCAAGGCTCTCGAAGCGCTCACCGCTTTCCGTACCCAGGAAGGCAAGGCTTTGATGGTGAAGTTTAACAAGAACATCGATACCATTGAAGGATTACTTCATAGCATCGAACCTTTTGAGCAAAGCCGCGTACTGAAAATCCGCCAGCGTCTGGAAGATCGCCTCGCCGAACTCACCGGCGTTGATTACGACAAGAATCGCCTCGAACAGGAACTCATCTATTATATTGAGAAACTCGATATCAACGAGGAAAAGCAACGCTTGACCAACCACCTCAACTACTTCCGTGAAACCATGGAAAATGGTAATGGCCAGGGTAAAAAGCTTGGTTTCATTGCACAGGAAATGGGCCGTGAAATCAATACAACGGGCTCCAAGTCTAATCAAGCTGAAATGCAGAATATCGTTGTAAAGATGAAGGACGAACTTGAGCAAATCAAGGAGCAAGTCCTTAATGTTCTGTAGTACGCAAATTGTTAATAGCAAATCATACTATTGCAAATGACAAAAGTAATCGTTTTTAGCGCACCCTCTGGTTCGGGAAAGTCCACCCTCGTGAACTATCTCGTTGAACAGGGTGTACCTCTTCATTTCAGTATCAGCTGTACCAGCCGCGCTCCCCGTGGCCAGGAACAAAACGGTGTAGAATACTTCTTCCTTACAATCGACGAATTCCAGGGCCATATCGATGCTGGTGATTTCCTTGAATTCGAGCAGGTCTATCCCGGTTGTTTCTACGGAACTCTCAGACAGCAAGTAGACAACCAACTTGCTGACGGTCAGAATGTAATCTGCGATGTTGACGTCAAAGGCGGTATCAATATTAAGAAGCATTACGGTGATCGCGCGCTCAGCGTATTCATTCAGCCTCCTTCAGTGGAAGTTCTTCTTGAACGTCTTGTAAACCGTGGCACAGAAACTCCTGAGGCTATCAATATGCGTATTGAAAAGGCAGCTTACGAAATGACTTTTGCCAAAGACTTCGATACCATCATCGTCAATGATGATCTTGAAGCTGCCAAGGCAGAGATTTATCGCGTAGTTACTGAATTCCTCGCTCGTTGAGCATCATAGGAAATCATTGCTCAAATTTTAGGGCTATGCGTATTGGAATTTTCGGCGGCTCATTCAATCCCATTCACTGGGGACACATAGGCATTGCAAAAGCAGCAGTTGAAAAAGGACTCGTGGATGAGGTATGGCTAATGGTAAGTCCTCAAAACCCCCTGAAAGTCAATTCTTCACTTGCTGGAGACGAATTCCGTCTTCATGCAGCCCGCATGGCTTTGGCAGAATTACATCTTCCCATTCAAGTCAGTGATTTTGAATTCCATTTGGAAAGGCCAAGTTATACTTGGAAAACACTGGCGGCTTTGGAAGAAGCCTATCCACAAGAAGAATTCTCTTTGATTATCGGTGGTGATAATTGGGAAATCTTTCACAAATGGATGCACTGGGAAGAAATTCTCTCTCGGTACTCCATCATTGTTTATCCTCGTGAAGGAACAAGCATAACTCCGCGCGAAGGTTTTCCCTCTCCTTCCGTTCTCCATGCCCCACTCTTTCCTTTCAGCAGCACAGAGATTCGTAAGGCACTCTCCGAACAAGTTTCTGATGAAGAACTTGCGAAGATGATTCCATCAGCAATCATTCCACTCTGCCGAAAGGAATATGGAGGAATTCCATGCGAACAATTAAATCATAAAAAATTCCATTTTACTATGGTTGATATTCAATTGAACGAAAGTGGCACCCGTCATCTCGAAGTTGACGAGACCACCTTCCTCACTATCCATAAATATAGTCTTTTCCAGGATCTCGTAGGTTCTTCTGGCTATGTAACCGAAGCAGAATTGGACAAACTCAAATTCACCGTCCGTTCTCTCATCGCGAATGCTACAGAAAACAGCAAGGATCTCCTGGATCTCTGTATTGATGTTATCTACCATGAGAAGATGAAAGCCTTTGGCCTTCAGAATCTTATTGCAGCTTATAACAACTGGCTGGCTAATAACTAAGTCATCCCTCTTAATTCGAAATTCGCCTTGCCTCAACTATCCGACTGGCTTCCAACGACGAAACGCGAAATGGAACTTCGCGATTGGTCGCAACCCGATGTTGTCATTTTTTCCGCCGATGCGTATGTGGATCATCCCAGTTTCGGCGCTGCCGTCATTGGCCGCTTAATCGAGGCCGAGGGATTTCGTGTGTGCATTGTGCCACAGCCTGACTGGCACGGCGATTATCGAGATTTCAAACGCTTCGGACGTCCCCGCCTATGCTTTATGGTAGCTCCAGGCGGTATGGATTCTATGGTCAACAAGTATACCGCTGCCAGAAGACTCCGATCGGAAGATGCATTCAGTCCTGACGGCCGTCACGATATGCGTCCGGAAATGCCCACCATCGTTTATACGAAAATCCTCAAGGAACTTTTCCCCGACTGTCCGGTCATTCTTGGAGGCATTGAGGCATCACTCCGCCGAGTTACGCACTACGACTATTGGAAAGATCAGCTTCGCCCCTGCATTCTTGCTGAAAGCGGAGCCGACCTCATTACCTACGGAATGGGGGAATTACCAACCTCTGCCCTTCTCCATCTGCTGGAAGACAAGTTGGGACACCACCGCGAAGAATGCCAGGTCAACGTCAAGGATTTTCATCAGATTATCAAGAAATATCCTATTCGACAGACCGTTTCTTTAGTCGCAAAAGAAGACATCCCCGGAGGCATTACGGATAACGATATTGTACTTGCAAGTCATGAAGAATGCCTTCGAAATCGTAAGGCTCACGCTGCCAATTTCCGCCATATTGAAGAAGAAAGTAACAAGATGGAACCGCTGCGAATCTTACAGCCGATTGCCTGTGAATACACCACTGACAATGAGTCACGCTGCGTAGAAAAAGGCAAATACATGGAGCCTCATTACATCGTCTGCAATCCGATGTTTGCACCGATGACACAGGAGCAGATAGACCGTTCTTTCGACTTTCCCTACACCCGCTTACCCCATCCTAAATACAAAGGTAAGACCATTCCCGCCTATGAGATGATCAAGTTCTCGGTGAACATTCACCGTGGATGTTTTGGTGGTTGCGCCTTCTGCACCATCTCTGCTCATCAGGGAAAATTCATCATGAGCCGCTCCAAAGAGAGCATCATCCGTGAGGTAAAAAAGATAATTGAGATGCCCGATTTCAAAGGCTATCTTAGTGATCTCGGAGGCCCTAGTGCGAACATGTACGGCATGCACGGAAAGAACCTCGCCATCTGCCAGAAATGCAAGAAACCGAGTTGCATTCATCCTTCAGTATGTCCTAATTTAAACGCTGACCATCAGCCGATTATTGAAATATATAAAGCTATTGATTCCCTCAAAGGTATCAAGAAGAGTTTCATCGGTAGCGGAGTGCGCTATGACCTTCTTCTCCATCCCTACAAGGACGAACATCTTCGTAAGGCGGCAGAAGCCTACACCAAGGAACTTATTCTTCATCATGTGTCAGGCCGTCTGAAGGTTGCCCCCGAGCACACCAGCGACCCTGTTCTTAACCTGATGCGCAAGCCCTCCTTCAACTTGTTCTACGAATTTAAGCAGATCTTTGACCGTATCAATCAGCAGGCACACCTTAAGCAGCAGATTATTCCCTACTTCATCTCCAGCCATCCTGGTTGTCATCCTGAGGATATGGCGGACCTTGCGGTAAAGACCAAGGGCCTCGACTTCCAGTTGGAGCAGGTACAGGATTTTACGCCGACACCAATGACTGTTGCTACTACTTGCTGGGCGACAGGATATCACCCCTATACCCTCGAACCGACTTTCACAGCCATCCGTCCGTCAGACAAGGAGAAGCAACGTATGTTCTTCTTCTGGTACAAGCCCGAGGAGCGTCAACGAATTGTCAACGAACTTCGCAGACTTAACCGTGAAGACCTGATCGACAAGCTCTACCCCAAGAATGAACGAGGAGCAAAAATTCATCGTGACAATACAAGTTATGACGCACGCCAGCACGGCAGTACCGCTTCCGGCCCTCGTAATGGTAAATCACGCTCCGACCGTTCGGAAAAATCCAAGAGTTACAATCCGAATTTCAACAAGTTCACCAACAAGAAGAAACGCTAAATTCAGCGGGAACAAATGCAAATCAACCCCCAGTATGGTTGCATATGCATCTGTTTCCGCTGTCTTTATTTCTCGCCTTTCCCAAATTCACATGGCGATTTCTTTAGAAAATTCATAAAAAATTAAAAAAATAAGAGAATCCCGATGGTCATGTCGGGAGAAATTCTTAAATTTGCACGCAATTTATAAGTAACAGTAAAAGCCACATTTTATGATTGCTAGTTTCATCAACGACAGAATTGTCACCGACGGACTCACTTATGACGATGTCCTCCTCATCCCCGCTTACTCCGAAGTTCTTCCCCGCACTGTGTCCTTGGCCACGAAGTTCTCCAGAAACATTGATCTGAAGATTCCCTTTGTAACCGCAGCAATGGATACAGTAACCGAAGCAGAAATGGCCATCGCCATCGCTCGTGAAGGTGGTATCGGTGTTATTCACAAGAATATGTCCATCGAAGACCAGGCACGACAAGTTGCTATTGTTAAGCGTGCAGAAAACGGTATGATTTACGATCCCGTTACTATCCAGCGCGGAAAGACCGTTAGCGATGCTCTCGCTATGATGGCAGAATATCACATCGGTGGTATTCCCGTAGTTGACGATGATATGAAGCTTGTAGGTATCGTTACCAACCGCGACCTCCGCTTTGAAGCAGACGGCAACAAACTCATCGACGAAGTGATGACTAGCGAAAACCTTGTTACCACAACAACTGCTACCGACCTAACCGGTGCAGCCGAAATTCTTCAGCGTAACAAGATTGAAAAACTTCCCGTTGTTGATAACGAAGGCCGTCTCGTGGGCCTTATCACATACAAGGATATTACCAAGGCAAAGGATAAGCCCATGGCCTGCAAAGACGCAAAGGGTCGTCTTCGTGTAGCAGCAGGCGTCGGCGTAACTGCAGATACCATGGAACGAATTGAAGCTCTCGTTCACGCAGGCGCTGATGCTATTGTTATTGATACTGCTCATGGTCATAGTAAGGGCGTTATCGACAAGCTCAAGGAAGCCAAGGCTCGTTTTACCGGCGTAGATTTCGTTGTTGGTAACATTGCAACCGGTGAAGCAGCTCGCGCTCTTGCAGAAGCAGGTGCAGATGCCGTTAAGGTTGGCATTGGTCCTGGTTCAATCTGTACGACCCGTGTTGTTGCTGGTGTTGGTGTTCCTCAGCTTTGTGCTGTTTATGATGTTGCAAAGGCACTTGAAGGAACTGGTGTACCCCTCATCGCTGACGGTGGTCTCCGCTACTCAGGTGATGTTGTTAAGGCTCTTGCAGCAGGTGGTTACAGCGTGATGATCGGCAGTCTTGTGGCAGGCTGCGAAGAGAGTCCGGGCGAAACCATCATTTTCAACGGACGTAAGTTCAAGACCTACCGTGGTATGGGTAGTCTCGAGGCTATGGAAAACGGCTCCAAGGACCGTTATTTCCAGGGCGGTGTTACGGAAGTTAAGAAACTCGTGCCCGAGGGTATCGCAGGCCGTGTTCCTTATAAGGGAACTGTTCAGGAAGTTATCTACCAGCTTTGTGGTGGTCTTCGTTCCGGTATGGGTTACTGCGGTGCTGCTACCATTGAAAAGCTCCATGATGCCCAGTTCGTTCGCATTACTAATGCCGGTGTTTTGGAAAGCCATCCCCACGACATTACCATCACCAGCGAGGCTCCTAACTATAGCCGTCACGATTAATCGTGTCATATTAGTTTGACATTAAATAAGTACGGGTCTATAGTGCATTGCGCTATAGACCTTTGCACGCAAAATAAATACTGTTTTTCGCAATGAAAAGAACACTCATAGCCATAACTCTGGCTGTTTTTTCTCTCGGTACATTTGCCCAGACTACGGATAATCCCGTTTTGATGACCGTCAATGGGAAAGATGTGACACGAGCAGAATTTGAATACGCTTACAACAAGAATAACAATGTTGAAGGCGCTGTAGAACAAAAGACCATCGACGAATATGTCGATATGTTCGTCAATTACAAACTCAAAGTTGCTGCTGCTGAAGCGCTTCATCTTGACACCCTCAGCAGTTTCCAGCAGGAATACCGCACATATCGCGATATGCAGCTTACTCCTTATCTTGTTGATCAAGAGTTTATTGATTCTGTAGCAAAGAGTCTCTATGACCGCCAGGTTGAAGCCATTGGTGGCAAGGATCTTCTCGATTGCAGTCATATTCTTCTCATGGTGAAGCAAACCGCTTCCGATACAGAAAAGAAGGCTGCAGAACAGCGTGCGGACTCTCTCTATCAGTTACTCTGCAATGGTGCTGATTTTGCAACTCTCGCAAAAGAATACTCCCAAGATCCCGGTTCTGCCGCAAATGGAGGCCATCTGCCCACCATCTACCCCGGCATGACAATTCCCGACTTCGAGAATCAGGCCTACGCACTAGAGGCCAACCAATTCTGCAAGCCTTTCCTCTCTACTGTTGGTTACCACATCATCTTGATGCACAACCGCAAACAGTTAGACAGCTACGAAACCCTCTACCCCACCATCATTGCAAATCTTAAGCGACAGAACATCGAGGAGGCTTCAGCAGAATCCAAAATCAAGAAAATAACTGCTGCAACTGGTAAGAGTCGTGAAGACATTCTCCTTGCTGTCCTGGACGAACAAAAGAAGAACAATCCCAATCTTGAATATCTCGTTCAAGAGTATTACGATGGTCTTCTCCTCTATGAAGTAGCAAAGACCCGCGTTTGGGACGCGGCTCAGGAAGATGTTGCTGGTCTTGAAAACACCTTCAAGAACAACAAGAAAAAGTACCAGTGGACCGAACCCCGCTTTGCGGGTTTCGTTATCAGCGCAAAGACCGCTGCTGATGCAAAGAAAGCCCAGAAGTTGCTCAAAAAAGGACTTCCCGCAGAAAAGGATCTACGTACCTTCCTTAAGGAAACTGTTAATAAAGACAGCGTTGTTGTTATGGCCAGTGGTCGCCATCTCGTAAAGAAGGGTGAAATCTCAACAGTGGATAACCTCATCTTTGGAGACAAGACCCGTGAGGTAAAGTCTATCCGCAAAGGTTTTGACTATACCGTCGTTGCTGGTAAGAAGCAGAAGCAGCCCAAGACTTACCTCGATGTAAAGAACGACGTCCTCACCGACCGTCAGAACGAGCTAGAAAGCGCCTGGGTAGCAGAACTTCGAAAGCAGTTCCCCTTCAGCGTTGACACGAACGTTCTTAAAACCGTGAACAATCATTAATCAACCTTATGAACAAAAAAATCTTATTTATCCTCGTTGCATGCCTCTTCTCTGTATTTTCTTTTGCACAAAGCCAAAAGAAAAATGTGGTTGATGAAGTGATCTGGGTAGTTGGCGATAGCCCTATCCTCCTTTCTGACGTAGAAGAAGCACGTATCAGTATGGAAATGAGCGGCGAAGCGATTGAAAATCCTTATGCCGTTATCCCAGAACAGTTAGCTATTCAGAAACTCTTTGTTCACCAGGCAGAACTCGATTCTGTTGAAGTAAGCGAACAAGCGGTTATGGACTATGCTTCTGGCAAGATTGACGAAGCTATCCAGACCTACGGCTCTCGTGAAAATGTAGAAGCTATCTTCCATAAGAGCATCGCACAGATTCGTGAGCAGCAAACCGAAATGGCACGCAATCAGCAGATGATGATGAGCGTCCGTAGCAAACTGACAGAGAATATAAAAGCAACTCCCGCAGAAGTCCGCGACTACTTCAACAAACTTCCCGAAGACAGTCTCCCCTATATTAACACACAAGTAGAAGTTGAGATTATCACCAGCGTCCCCAAGGTTGCCCGTGAGGAAGTAGAACGCGTCGAAGGCCAACTCCGCGAGATTGCCGCTCGAATCAACAGCGGAGAGAAGACCTTTGCTCAGATGGCAAAAATTTATTCTCAGGACGGTTCCGCACGAAACGGTGGTGAGCTTGGTCTCTCTGGCCGTAACCAGTGGGTTCCCGAATTTGCAAACGTTGCATTCTCTCTCACCGACCCCAAAAAAGTCTCTCGTATCGTTCGCACTGAATTCGGTTTCCACATTCTTCAGCTGATTGAGAAGCGTGGTGATAAAGTCAATGTCCGCCATATTATTATCAAACCCGAAATCGAGGAAAGTGAATATGAACGTTGCATCGGCCGTCTTGACTCTATTGCAACAGATATCCGTGACGAAAAATTCACCTTCGAAGCTGCAGCGCAAGCCCTTTCTGACGATAAGGATACCCGCCTCAACAATGGCTTGATGGCGAACACAAATCCCTACACAGGTCTTATTACTTCAAAGTTTGAAATGAAGGACCTTCCCCAGGATATCGCCAAGATTGTCTCAAACATGGCCGTAGGTGAAATCAGTCCCGCAACCCGCATCATGGATGAAAAGACGGGCGGAGAAATCGTTGCCCTCGTCAAACTCAAGAGTCGTACCGAAGGCCACCGTGCCAGCGTTTCTGAAGACTTCCAGGTTCTCAAGGAAGTTGTTGAAAACAAGCGTAAGGAAGAAGCCATCAACAAGTGGCTGGCCAACAAGATTAAATCCACCTATACCCGAGTTTCCCCGGACTGGCGTAACTACAAGTTCCAGTACGACGGTTGGATTAAGTAAAGGAATTACATTTTGAATATTCTGAAACATAAAGGCATTTGGGCTGGAACGGTGCTCTTCGCGCTGTTTCTAGCCCAAATGTATGCTTTTGAACCTGCCAAGCGAAAGAGAGTCGATGACAAGATTCATTTCACCTCTAATCGTCTCTACCATGATGTTGCCATTGACCCCAACGGTGACATTCTGGTAGGAAAAGTTCATATCACCCATGATGGCATGGTTCTAACCTGTGACAGTGCCGTAGTCTATGAGAATTCCAATTCTTTCCTTGCTTACGGTAAAGTTCACATGGTTCAAGGTGATACGCTCTCGCTGAACGGAGACTCCCTGTTCTACGACGGCGGTCAGGAAATTGCCCGTATCTTTGACAATGTAGTCATGAAGCATGGTACCATGAGACTCTACACCGACATCTTGAATTTCAATCGCGAAGAGAATCGTGGTTTCTATGATGTCGGCGGTAAACTGGTAGATGGCAAGATGGTACTCACCAGTCGCAATGGTGAGTATTTCACTGATACCAAGCAGGCAAATTTTGACAACGATGTCCTTCTCGTAAACAACAAGAAAGACACCATTGTCACCAACGAGCTGCATTATAACACAGACGACAAATGGGCCCATGCCGTTGGTCCCACCAATATATATTCCGGTAGCAGCCGAATCTACACCGAAGACGGATACTACAACTCCGGCAGCGGTGTAGCTCGCATGTATGACCGTCCCCAACTCTTCAATCAGGGCAGAAAACTCATTGGCGACAGCCTTCACTACGACAAAGAATCCAAATTCTCAGAGGCTTTCGGCAATATCGAATTCTTCGATCCTAAGAACAAGAGCATTATGTGCGGCAATTACGGCTGGTATGATGAAGCAAAAGGCGAGGCAATGTGCACCGACCGCGCTTTGGCGAAGGACTTCAGCAATGAACAGGATACACTGTTCATCCACGGTGACACCTTGCGTCTTTATACTTTCAACCAGAAGACAGACTCTGCCTACCGCGAACTATACGGCTTTTACCATGTCCGCGCTTTCCGCTCTGATTTGCAGATGGTCTGTGACTCCCTCCGCTACTCTTCAAAAGACAGTTGTATGTCTCTCCATAAAGATCCTATCGTATGGAGTGATGGTCGTCAGATTTTGGGAGAAATCATCAATGTCTATACTAATGACTCAACAATAGATTCCGTATATGTTGACCAGCAGGCTTTGATGATTGAGCAACTCTCTGACAGCACCCTCTACGATCAGATTGGTGGTAGTCTCATGCGCGCCTATTTTGACAACGGAGAACTAAAAGAATTCTGGGTGGACGGTAATGGCACTATCATCAATCACCCGATGGAGAAGGATAGCACCTATCTCTATATGAATTATATTGAGGCTGCAAAGATTCGTGCCTACATGGAAAACAAACGCCTTCGCAAAATGGTTGGATTCCCTGGCGTGCAAGGAACAGATTATCCCCTCAATATGGCTCCCCCAGAGAAAATCAGACTTAAAGGCTTTGCCTGGTTCGACTGGATTCGTCCCAAAGATAAGGACGATCTCTTCGACTGGCGTTCCAAAGGAGAAGCCAACAAGTTGAAAGCGATTCCTCGCCGAAATGTTCCACTTCAAACGCTCACTCGTCTCTCAAAGAAGGGCGAAGAAGCCATAAAAAATCATAGTGAGGAAATCCAGGAAAAAGTAACGGAAGCACTGGATGATGCAGACCTTGAAGTCAAGGTTGAAGAAGCTACTCAAGAGACGCCCCTGCCTGAAGAAAGCGTAATCCAGCAAACAGAAGAATCCACCACACAGAATTAACACTGTAGCATAATTTCCTATGTCAGACATTATTCGTCAACTTCCCGATTCAGTAGCGAACCAAATTGCCGCTGGTGAAGTGGTTCAGCGCCCCTCCTCTATCATCAAGGAATTGGTTGAAAACAGCCTTGACGCTGGAGCTACCCGTATTCAGGTTATTGTCACCGATGCGGGAAAAACTTGTGTGCAGGTAATTGACAATGGAAAAGGTATGAGCGAAACGGATGCCCGTCTTGCTTTTGAACGTCATGCCACATCAAAAATACGAGAAGTTAAAGACCTGTATGCTTTGACGACAATGGGATTCCGTGGTGAAGCCCTCCCTTCTATTGCTTCTGTTGCACAAGTAGAACTACGAACAAGACAAGCTGAAGATGAGTTGGGGGTTAGCATCAACATAGAAGGTTCTCATGTCATCAGCCAGGAACCCATTATGTGTCCTGTTGGAGCAAACTTTATTGTAAAAAATCTTTTTTACAACGTCCCCGCACGCCGTAAATTCCTAAAGGGCAACAATACTGAATACACACACATCCTTAACGAATTTCAGCGCATTGCCCTCGCCCATCCTGAGGTTTCTTTTTCACTTTCCACCCCTGACTCTTTGTTGATGGATCTTCCTGTTGGAACATTCCGTCAGCGCATTGTCAGTATTTTTGGAAACAAAATCGATAAGAGTCTTCTAGCTGTTCAACTAGAAACCTCTGTAGTCCAAATTGCAGGTTTTGTAGGCTCTCCAGAAAGTTGTAAGGCAAAAGCCCCGCAATTCTTCTTCGTCAATGGCCGCTACATGCGCCATCCCTATTTTGCCAAAGCAGTACAGGTGGCATTCGAACGCCTTATTCCGGAAGGCCAGCAAGTTCCTTATTTCCTACAACTCCTGGTAGATCCTGCAAAGATTGATGTCAACATTCATCCTACGAAGACCGAAATCAGTTTCGAAGATGAAAAGATGATTTTCAGTTTTATACGAGATGCTGTACGAGAAACCTTAGCAAAATTCCACGCCATCCCAACTATTGATTTTGACCGCACAGATTGTCCTGACATCCCTCTCTATTTTGGAGAGAGCGACAATGTCAAGATGCCCGAAGTCAATATCAATCCGAATTTCAACCCCTTCGAACAGACTTCTCCCGAAACCACTTTTGATGCTCCTAAAACATCTGGAGCAGGAAGAGGCAGCTTCGGTCCCGCATCTCAGCCTCAACGCCCTCCATATAATATTGTAGAAGAACTGTATGGACCTGTGCCTTCACAAGAAACAACGAAGCGTCCTTATTCCTTCGTTGAAGAGAATCCTGCCGCACCCAAACTTTTTGACCAACAAGAGGCGAAAGATCAACAGGAATGGGAAATCAGTTCTTCCCTCTTCTTGCAATACAAAGGTCGTTACCTCTTCTCCCCTGTTGAGACAGGACTTCTTCTCATCGATATCCATCGCGCCCATACCCGTGTTCTTTATGACGAATACTTAGAGCGTGTTGATCAGCATAACATTGAATCACAGGGTCTTCTGTTTCCTCAGATCCTAGAACTATCCCCGACTGAGAGTGCGATTTTCGAGACAATGCTGGATGAAGTTCAAGCCCTCGGATTCGAGGTGAGCCCCCTTGGCGGAGGAAACTATCAGGTTCTTCGAGTTCCCGGAGGCATTGAAGGTATGGATCCTGACCGTCTGCTACTCAGCATGATTGATGATGCAATTCATTCAAATGGAGCTGTTAAGGACGAGATGCTTCACATCATTGCCCAGACTTTAGCACGTAAGACAGCCATTCCCGTTGGCCAACTTCTCTCGCAGGATGAAATGAAAGACCTTGCCACAAAGCTTTTTGCTTCCAGCAATCCCAATTTTACACCTGACGGAAAAGTCATTACGACAATCCTTCCCGACGCTCTACTTACCAGCAAATTCTAAAGGTTACAAACCAGCGAATCAACCAAAATGTCCGACGGAAATTTCAACACCAAACTCCTCAGCCCTGGTGGTTTTGCCAGCGGAGTACGCGCTGGCGAGGCCCGGATGAAGCAAAAGTCACTTACTGCCTTTCAAATCACTTTATCCGAAAACAGCCAGCTTTCGGAGAATGAGATTCAAGAACTCTACCTCAATTTCAAGAGCCGTCTTGATTAACCAAACATGTCAAATCTCCCTCTTGCTGATATTTTTTATAAAAATATTAGATGAGGAGTGATATTGTCCCGAAAATAATTACTATCTTTGCAGTATCCTTCACCAAAATAAAACTTTTATCACAATGAACGCTAATCTCAAAGTATTCTGTGGCACCAAGTCTACCTATCTTGCTGAGAAGATCTGTAAAGAACTTGGGGTACCCCTTGGCAAACTTGAAATCACCTATTTCTCCGATGGAGAATTTGAAGTTTGCTATCAGGAATCAGTGCGTAACTGCGATGTCTTCCTCGTCCAGAGCACCTTCCCTAGTTCTGACAACTTGATGGAACTTCTCCTGATGATTGACGCTGCAAAGCGTGCTTCCGCTCGTACCGTCAATGCCGTAATCCCCTACTTCGGATGGGCTCGTCAGGACCGCAAGAGTAAACCTCGTGTAAGTATTGCTGCAAAGCTCGTCGCAAACTGTCTTAGTGCAGCCGGTGTCAACCGCGTATTGACCATGGACCTTCACGCAGATCAGGAACAAGGTTTCTTTGAGGTTCCCGTTGACCACCTCTATGCTTCCAGCATCATGGTTCCCTACATTCAGAGTTTGAACCTCAAGAATCTCTGTATTGCTTCTCCCGATGTTGGTGGCTCCAAACGTGCCAGCAGTTATGCTAAATACTTTGACTGCCCCATCGTTATTGGTAATAAGACCCGTGCTCGTGCAAACGTTGTTTCTACAATGACCCTCATCGGTGATGTAAAAGACATGGATGTTATCATTCTTGATGATATGGTAGATACCGCAGGCACCATTACCAAGGCTGCAGACCTCATCAAGGCACAAGGTGCTCGCAGCGTTCGTGCTATCGCCAGCCACTGCATTATGTCAGGTCCCGCTGACGAAAGAGTTGAAAACAGCGCTCTCGAGGAAATGATCTTCACAGACTCCATCCCCTACACTGGCCACTGTTCTAAGGTCAAGCAACTTACCGTTGCAAGTCTTTTCGCTGAAACTATTCGCCGTGAACGCAATAACGAAAGCATAAGCGATCTCTAT
The DNA here is from genome assembly GCA_002314875.1 of Prevotellaceae bacterium UBA1746. Classification (GTDB taxonomy): domain Bacteria; phylum Bacteroidota; class Bacteroidia; order Bacteroidales; family Bacteroidaceae; genus Alloprevotella. The sequence continues at coordinate 27,231 of DCHS01000006.1, read as the reverse complement.
CTGCTCTAATATTTCGCTTAAAATAGAATAACCATCAGTGGCCAGGCTGTGAAGAAATCCTTCACCGCTTGGCCACTTTTACCCTAATAAAGGATGTTCTCGCCTTTTTCCCTTAGGAAAATTGTTTTTGGCGATACTAAATCTAATTGAAAATCATAAACAACGAATACTGTGCGTAGTAAATTCATAAGAACTCTCTGGAAAATCTTTTTCGGTATCTTTGCCTTCATTGCACTTGGCATCTTTGGCATAGAAATGGGTTGGATTGGTAATATGCCCGACCTTGATGAATTGCAAAGCCCTATCAGTCGCTATGCTTCACAGATCTATTCCGCTGACGGAAAGATGCTGGGAACCTGGTCACGCAACGAAAATCGCGTATTCGTTGACTATGACAGCATCTCCCCCTACGTCTTTAAAGCCCTCGTAGCTACTGAAGACGAACGATTCTTTGATCATTCAGGAATCGACGCCAAGGCTTTAGGCCGTGCTATTATCAAGCGTGGTTTTATGGGTCAGAAAAATGCCGGTGGTGGTTCTACCATTACCCAGCAGTTGGCAAAACAGCTTTACTCCGAGACAGCTACCAGCACGACCCAACGCTTATTGCAAAAACCCATTGAATGGGTCATTGCCGTTGAATTGGAACGAAACTTCACAAAAGAAGAAATTCTTACTCTATATCTCAACTACTTCGATTTCCTGCATAATGCCGTCGGCATCAAGACCGCAGCAAGAGTATATTTCAGCAAAGCTCCGAAAAATCTCTCTATCAATGAGGCTGCCCTTCTCATTGGAATGTGCAAGAATCCTTCATACTTCAATCCTGTTCGTGAACCTGAACGCTGTAAGGAACGTCGCAATGTCGTTCTCCAGCAGATGGTAAAAGCAGGATACCTTTCTCAAGCAAAATATGAAGAACTGCGAACAGAAGAACTCAAGCTGAAATTCCATCAGATTGATCACAAAGAAGGTCAAGCAACATATCTTCGTGAATACCTTCGTCAGATTATGATGGCAGATGAACCCGTAAAGGAAAAGTATCACGAATGGCAGAAGCAGCAATTCTATGCAGATTCTTTGGCATGGGCAAAGGATCCTTTATACGGATGGTGCAAGAAGAACCATAAGCGTGATGGTTCAACCTACGATATCTATACAGATGGTTTAAAAATTTACACAACCATCGATACTCGTATGCAGCATGTGGCAGAACAATGTGTTTATGATCATGTGGCCAAACACTTACAACCCATCTTCAATTCTCAGAAAACCTCTTCAAGCAACTTCCCCTTTTCCAGCAATCTCTCTGCTGGTCAGGTTGAGAAAATTCTCTGGCGCGCTGCCCGTCAAAGTGACCGATACCGTGTTATGAAGGCCGCTGGAGCTTCAGAAGAAGATATCAAGAAAGCCTTTACCACGCCTGTCAACATGACGGTGTTCACCTACAATGGCGATACAGAGACGCGAATGACTCCGATGGACTCCATCAAGTATTATAAGGCATTCCTTCGCTCGGGTTTGGTCAGTATCGATCCCAGCAACGGTTATGTAAAAGCTTATGTAGGTGGTCTCGACTATGTTCACTTCCAGTACGATATGGCTATGCAAGGCAGACGCCAGATTGGTTCTACCATGAAGCCTTTCGTATATGCGATGGCTATGGAAGACGGATTTACTCCTGATGATGTTGTTGCTAACGTTCAGAAAACCTACGGAAACTGGACACCTAGAAATGGCAGCCGCGCTCGTTACGGCAGTATGGTTCCCTTGCGTTGGGGTCTCCAGCATTCTAACAACTGGGTAACAGCTGGTCTTATGCACCAGATTGACCCGAGTGGTCAGCGTCTCAAACACTACCTCGGCGAATACGGCGTAGCGAATGGTGATATCTGCCCCAGCATGGCTCTTTGCCTCGGAACCTGCGATATCTCTGTTGGTGAAATGGCTTCTGCATATACAACCTTCGTCAACAAGGGTTTACGTTGTGCTCCCATCCTCGTCACGCGTATTGAAGACAGTGAAGGAAATGTTGTTGCGGAATTCCAACCTCGAATGAACGAGGTTATCTCAGAGCAGTCCAGCTACTATATGATTGAAATGATGCGTGGCGTCATTGATGGTGGTACTGGTAGCCGTTTGCGTGGAATGGGTCTCACCGGAGAAATTGCCGGTAAGACGGGAACAACAAACGACAACTCTGATGGTTGGTTCGTAGGCTATGTTCCCAACCTCGTGACAGCCTGCTGGGTTGGTGGCGAAAACCGCGATATCCACTTTAACAATACAGCTATCGGCCAAGGTGCAGCATCTGCTCTTCCGATATGGGGCAACTACATGTTAAAACTTTACGACATACCGAATCTCGGTTACAGCCAGGACCTCAAATTCGATATGGGCGAAAAAAATAAAGTTGAAGAAGCTCCACGCAAACGACGTAGCATTGGATCTACAGAAGGACCAGGCGTTCAGGCTGCTCCTCCTGTTGAGTCCGAACCCTCTTCTTCATCCTCTCAGGAACCTTTGGATTAAAGGAACCTGTTAGTATGAGATAAAAAATCATTCTCATGAAATTCATTGCAATCATTCCTGCACGATACGCTTCTACCCGATTTCCAGGAAAACCCCTCGCAATCTTAGGTGGTAAGCCTATTATCCAGCACGTTTACGAACGCGTTTCACAAGTTATTCCTGCCACCTTTGTGGCTACTGATGACGAGCGTATCCGCCAAGCTGTTAAAGAGTTCGGAGGAAAAGCTATTATGACCTCCACCGAACACCGCTCAGGAACTGACCGTTGCTATGAAGCTTTGACAAAAGCCGAGGGCGAATTCGATGTTGTTATCAATGTACAGGGTGACGAGCCTTTTATCCACGCTTCACAGCTGGAAAGCTTAATGGATTGCTTCGAAGATGAGACAACGGACATTGCCACCCTCGTCAAGCCCTTCACTCCAGAAATGGGACTTAGTGCACTGAAAAACCCCAACAGTCCCAAGGTTGTCATTGGCAGAGAAGGACAAGCTCTCTATTTTTCTCGTAGCGTCATTCCCTATCTTCGCGGCATCCCTGAAGAAGAGTGGCTCTCTCGCCACACTTTCTTCAAACACATCGGTCTCTATGCCTATCGCTCACAGGTTTTAAAGAAGATCTCAGCTATGCCGGCAGGTATTCTCGAACAGGCAGAAAGTCTCGAACAACTCCGCTGGCTAGAGGCAGGCCTGAAAATTCGCGTAGGACAGACCGATATCGAAACCATCGGCATCGATACCCCCGAAGATTTAACCCATGCCGAATTTTTCCTCTCGGAACAGCAATAAGAAGGAAGCTGTCTCTGGCTCCTCTATATATAATATAGCATTCTCTAAAACAAGAATACTCTCTATGATTAAGAATATCCTAACCACCCTTGCTCTCGCGGCAACTTTCAGTCTTTCATCGTATGCCCAGAAACTTCAGGTTGGAAGTTTCGCCTTCAAAGACGGCAGTGTTTACACGGGCGATATGACCAACGGAAAACCCAATGGCAAAGGCCACACACAATTCGCTAACGGCGACAATTACGAAGGCTTTTATCTCAAAGGCAAAAGAAACGGCGATGGTGTTCTCACCCGCGCTGATGGAGAAAAGTACGAAGGTTCCTGGTTCAACGACCAACAGCACGGAAAAGGCACTTACTACTTCATCAATAACAATCGCTACGAAGGCCTCTGGTACCGCGATATGCGTGAAGGAAAAGGCGTCATGTACTATTACAATGGAGATATCTACCAAGGAGAATGGAAAAATGACAAACGTAATGGCGAAGGAACTTATACCTATGTTTCCGGAGCTTATTACAAAGGTCGCTGGGTAGATGACAAGAAGCAGGGAAAGGGTGTCTTCGACTGGCACGATGGTTCAAAGTATGAAGGCAACTGGAACAATAACCTCCGCAATGGCTATGGTTCATTTACCTATGCCGACGGTGATGTATATACCGGCGAATGGAAAGATGACAACCAGAACGGTAAGGGTATCTACAAGTTCCGTAATGGTGATATTTACGAAGGAGACTATGACTCTGGCGAACGCACAGGAAACGGTGTCTTCACTTTTGCAAACGGTAACAAATATGTAGGCCAGTTCCGTGATGGCGAACAGTGTGGTCAGGGCACTTTTGTATGGAAGGGCTCAGCAACTTATACAGGCATGTGGCAGCACAACAAACCTCATGGTCATGGTGTCTACAAGACCAAAGCTGGTGACCAGTACGATGGAGAATGGGCGAACGGTCTCATGGAAGGACAAGGCGTTCTCCGCACTGCCAATGGTGATAAATACAAAGGCTCTTTCAAGGCTGGTGTTAAACACGGACAATGCATTGAAATCCTCGCTGACGGAACTCGTTTCGAAGGTACTTACAAAGAAGGTGAACGTGATGGCAACTTCACCGAATACGACAAAAATGGCAACAAGACCGCTTCTGGAAAATACGTCAAAGGCCGTCGCGAACAGAAATAATACAAAATAGATATTCCCTTTAAACTACGATATTATGGCAACAAAGAAAACCTCCGCTACCAAGAAACCTGAATACAAATTGAAGATTGTAAAGCAGGACGAATGGCTTCGCCCCTTCAACGATGCAATTCAGGGACGTCATGACTATGCTCTCCGCAAGATAGAAGAACTTACCGGCGGTAAGAAAACACTTGCAGACTTCGCAACTGGTCATCTCTATTTCGGTCTTCATCGTACCGCACGTCAGTGGGTTCTCCGCGAATGGGCTCCCAATGCTACGAAGATGTTCCTCATCGGCCAGTGCAATGATTGGCAGGAACTCCCCGAATACGAATTCAAGCGTATAGGTGACAACGGTAACTGGGAACTCAAACTCCCCTCCAAGGCTCTCCACCATGGTGATCTCTACAAACTTTCCATTCACTGGGAAGGCGGCCAGGGTGAGCGTATCCCTGCATACTGTACCCGTGCCGTTCAGGATGAGAATACCCACATCTTCTCTGCCCAAGTTTGGGCTCCCGAACAGCCTTACGAATTCAAGGTTAAGAAGTTCAAGGTCAATAAGGATCCCCTCCTCATCTACGAGTGCCACGTTGGTATGTCTCAAGACGCAGAGAAAGTAGGTTCATACGATGAATTCCGTGAGAATGTCCTTCCCCGTATCGTCAAGGATGGTTACAACTGCATCCAGGTGATGGCAATCCAGGAACATCCCTATTATGGTTCCTTTGGTTACCATGTTAGTTCCTTCTTCGCTGCCAGCAGCCGCTGTGGTACCCCCGATGAACTCAAGCGTCTGATTGATGCTGCTCACGAACAGGGTGTTGCAGTCATCATGGACCTTGTTCAGAGCCATGCTGTAAAGAACGAAAATGAAGGTCTCGGCAACTTCGCAGGTGATCCTTGCCAATATTTCTGCCAGGGTGATCGCCGTGAGCATCCCGCTTGGGACAGCCTCTGCTTCGACTATGGTAAAAATGATGTCATCCACTTCCTCCTCTCCAACTGTAAGTTCTGGATGGAAGAATATAAATTCGATGGCTTCCGTTTCGATGGTGTAACCTCTATGCTCTATTACAGCCATGGTCTCGGCCAGGCCTTTGGTGGTTATGGTGACTACTTCAACGGTGGTCAGGATGTAGATGCAATCTGCTACCTCACCCTTGCCAACGAACTCATTCATGAAGTAAATCCCAGCGCTATCACGATTGCTGAGGAAGTTTCTGGTATGCCTGGTCTTGCACTTCCCTTCAAGGATGGTGGTATGGGCTTCAACTATCGAATGGCCATGAATGTTCCTGACTATTGGATTAAGACCATCAAGGAACTGAAGGATGAAGACTGGAAGCCCTCCAGCATTTTCTGGGAACTCACCAATCGCCGTGCTGATGAAGGTACGATTTCCTATGCAGAAAGCCACGACCAGGCTCTCGTTGGTGACAAGACTCTTGTCTTCCGACTGATCGATGCCGATATGTACTGGCACTTCAAGAAGGGTGATGAGAACTTTATGGCACACCGTGGTATCGCTCTCCACAAGATGATCCGTCTCGTTACGGCTTCTACCATAAACGGTGGTTATCTTAACTTCATGGGTAACGAATTCGGTCATCCCGAATGGATTGACTTCCCCCGCGAAGGAAACGGCTGGAGCCACAAGTACGCTCGTCGTCAGTGGAATCTCGTCGATAACAAGGAACTCTGCTATCACTATCTTGGCGATTTCGATGAAGCGATGATTCATCTTATTCGCAGTGTGAAGAAGTTCCAAAAGACTCCCGTTCAGGAAATCTGGCATAACGATGGCGACCAAGTTCTCGCTTATAACCGTGGTGACCTTTACTTTATCTTCAATTTCTCTCCCAACCAGTCCTACACCGATTATGGTTTTATGGTACCCGAAGGTGATTACAGCGTAGTCCTCAACACAGACGATCCCGCATTCGGCGGTTTCGGCCTTACCGATGACAGCGTTAAGCACTTCACGAATTACGATCCTCTCCTAGCTCGTGATCATAAGGGCTGGCTGAAACTCTATCTCCCCGCTCGTTCTGCCGTTGTGCTTCGCAAGAATCCTTCAGCACCCAAAGCAGCAGAAGAACCCAAGCGCAAGATTGAGATCAAGGCAAGTTCCACTACCCGTGTAACAAAGTTGAAGAAATAATTCTCGGAGTGTGCCAATCCGGCACACTTCTCTACGAGATCGTTCACGCATGAAGTTTTCTACAACACCATATCAACTCAATCTCCGAAGGGCTCGATTTTTACAAATTGTGCTCTTCGGAGCATTTGTGTTCTCGTATGTAGGAGTTCTTCAAAGTGAACGCATTCTCCATCTGATCTATCGCTCAGGGTTCTTCCCCGAGGACGTTCTTTCCCTCATCGCTCCCTGGCACTTCGCACTACCAGCAGCCTTCTTTGGCATGCTGTTTTTCTGGTTGTATAGCCGAAAACATCATATCTCAAAGAAAGTATCAGGATTGGAACGCGAAATCGGTTTTATCCTGCTTACCTTCATTTTCTGCATCTTGACCAGCCCTCGTGAAAGTACGAATTTGGAACTCAAGATGCAACGCCTCAATCGTTTCGGACACTATAATCACGCCCTCAAAGCCAGCATGAATTATGTTCACCCGACACCAGGCATTATCGAGCAAAGAAATATCGCGCTCGAAAACTTAGGGAAACTTGAAGAGGATTTCTTCATCTATCCCTTAGGCGACGAACCCCTCACCATAGATTCTTGCCACAAGTCATTGACCTATCTTTTGACTTGTAATCTCGACAGTATTGCTGCCTATCTCAAAGGCATTCCTAAAGATAGTCTTCGACGCCCCGAAAAAGAAGCACTCATTCTATATAAACATATATCCCCGAAACCCATCATCCGGTATTCCAACTCCTCCATCGAGGCAAACTATGCGGATTACTGCTCTTTCCTTAAAGAGATCCGCGCAAAATATCCCTTGGAAAACGACAAACCTACGGAAGCTGAAAAGAATATGATGGGCGATATCTACGGAACAACTTATTGGCATTATTACTATTATGGAATCCATTGATAAACATATCTATCGTCGTGATGTCCTCGACTTCGTTACTGTCGCTACAGAATTCTGCAAGCAGATGGAACAGTGCGAAGGGTCTGAACGCGGCGAATTTGCCCGTATGCTCCAACAGCTCCTTCCCATGCTATATCTGAAAGCAACCATGATTGATGAAGTGGAAGAAGGTGTAGGATTTATGGAAGACATTGTAACTGAAGACGATTACGAATATGTCCGCACCCAGGTGGCTTACATTCTCCGTGAGGCCGATGACTATCTGGATGTCTTCTGTGAAAATTTCCGTTATTCCGATACTCCCGTTCTCTGCACCGTCAGCGAAAGTCTGGCAGACTGTTACCAGTCTCTCCGCAATATGGTAGAGGCTTTCCGTCGTGGTTTTGACGATGCAATGGAGGTAGCTCTCTTTGAATGTATGCAGGACTTCCAGAACTCCTGGGGCCAGCAACTTCTTGGTGCCCTCCGTGCAATCCACGAACTCCTTGCCTCTGGTCAGGCTGACGAACTATAAAACCAGCGCCTCTGGCGCCAAACTTCATTAGCAAACGCTACACTAAACCTGTCATGGTCCAATTATTTACACAGACCGATAAGAATATCATCCCCGACCTCCCCCGTTATACCTTTGAGGGAAGAATCGTTGTCGTTCAGAGCGAAGGCGAAGCCGAACGTGCTGTAAAATATCTCCGTCAGTCCAAGATTCTTGGTATTGACACCGAAACCCGTCCGTCTTTCAAGCGTGGCATACAGTATCAGGTTGCCCTCCTCCAGATTGCCAACGATGAGATTTGTTTCCTTTTCCGTCTGAACTATATGGGATTCCCCCAGTGCCTCGTTGACTTGCTTGAAGATCCTACAATTCTCAAGATCGGTCTTTCTCTCCATGATGATTTCCGTATGCTCGGCCATCGTCATGAAGATTTCCATCCAAAAGGCTTCGTTGACTTACAGCATCTTGCCGCAGGAATGGGCATCCTCGATATGAGTCTTCAGAAACTCTTCGCCAATGTCTTCCACCAGCGCATCTCAAAGAATGCCCAACTCTCTAACTGGGAGGCTGATCATCTTGATGAGAAGCAGCGCGTCTATGCCGCTACCGATGCCGATGCATGCATCCAGCTCTATCGTGTCATGAGTGATCTCCATGCAACTGGCGACTACGAACTCATTCCTGTTCCCAAGCCTGAACCTGTAGAACCCACTCCCGCAGATAATGCAGAAGAAAAGGTAGAGCCCGTTTCTGAAGTTAAGGAAGAAAAGAAGGAAAAGGCTCCCGCAAAGAAGAGAACGAGAAAGCCTGCAACTCCAAAAGCTACAAAAGAGGTAAAGACAAAGAAAACTACCAAGACAGCAGAAAAAAAGACGACTAAATCTTCTGAGAAAAAGACTGCAGAAAAGAAGACAGCTAAAACTGCTGAGAAAAAGACTACAAAGCCTGCAGAAAAGAAGACTAATCCTCGTAAGTCCAAGGCTACCAAAACGACAAAAACAGAATAATATATGACCACCATTATCCTCAAACGCGGCAAGAGCGAGAGTCTCCGCCGTTTTCATCCCTGGGTTTTCAGTGGCGCTATCTACGGAACCTTCCCCAAGAATGCAGAACTGCAAGAAGGTGAAATCGTCCGTGTAGTCGAATCCATCCCTACTCCCGAAGGTCCTGAATACGAATTCATTGCTCTCGGCCACTACCAGATTGGATCTATCGCTGTTCGAGTTCTATCTTTCGAAGACGAGCCCATCGATCGCAATTTCTGGCAGCGCCGCATTCACGAAGCCTATCTTGTTCGTAAAAAGTTAGGCCTTGTTCGTACCGACAACACCATGTTCCGCCTCGTTCATGGTGAAGGCGATCAGCTTCCTGGCCTCATCATCGATGTTTATGGCGATACCGCTGTTATGCAAGCCCACTCTGTTGGTATGCACTGCAGCCGCGAAGTCATTGCAGATGTTATGGAAGAAGCCACCGAAGGTCTGGTTAAGCATGTCTATTATAAGTCTGAGACCACCCTCCCCTATAAGGCCAATCTTGGTCAGCAGGACGGATTCATCAAGGGCGAGACCGATGCCAATGTAGCTGTCGAAAATGGTTTGAAATTTCATATTGACTGGCTTCAGGGCCAGAAGACGGGATTCTTCGTCGATCAGCGTGAAAACCGTGCCCTCCTTGAACAGTACGCAAAGGATAAGAATGTACTCAATATGTTCTGCTATACCGGAGGTTTCAGTGTGTATGCCATGCGTGGTGGAGCAAATCTCGTTCACAGTGTAGATGCTTCTGCCAAAGCCATCGAACTCACCAACCGCAATATCGCTCTCAATTTCCCCGATGACGCCCGTCATGAGGCATACTGCGAGGATGCTTTCAAATATCTTGAACGTGCCGGTGGCGACTACGAACTCATCATTCTCGACCCTCCTGCCTTTGCAAAGCACAAGGATGCTCTTCGTAATGCCCTCAAAGGCTATACCCGCCTGAACGCCATCGCCTTTAAGAAGATTCGTCCCGGTGGTATTATCTTCACCTTCTCATGCAGTCAGGCTGTCAACAAGGATCAGTTCCGTCTTGCTGTCTTCACCGCAGCAGCACAGAGCGGCCGTCATGTCCGCATCCTTCACCAGATTCACCAGCCCGCTGACCATCCCATCAATATCTATCATCCCGAAGGTGAATATCTCAAAGGACTTGTTCTTTATGTAGAATAATCCAAGTAAAAGTTAAAAGAAAAACATTAAGTTTCACTGATAAGAAAACGAACCGCAACCCAAGTAGGATTGCGGTTCGCTTTGTTTATACTATTATACTTTTATACCTTTATACTTTCTCTGACAATATACTTTGTATACCAGTTGACTTTGTATACTTTTTATACCTTTTACTTGCTACGAAGTTCCCAAAAGGCAACAGCGGCAGCAGCGGCCACATTTAACGAATCAACATTGTGGTACATTGGAATGCGAACGACATGCGTAGCCTCAGCAATAGTTTCCTTGGGAAGACCATCTCCTTCCGTTCCCATAACGATAGCCAGTCGAGGTACTGTCGCCAGAATAGGATCATCAATAGAGATGCTGTCATCCGTCAACGCCATAGCCGCAGTTTCGAAACCGAGATCATGGAGCGGTTGCAACATGTCTTTCTGATCAGGAAGATAAGTCCAAGGAACGAGGAAAACACTTCCCATACTGACACGAATGCTACGACGATTCAGTGGATCACAACTATTAGGAGTGAGAATAACAGCATCAATTCCCAACGCAGCAGCAGAACGGAAAATGGCGCCGATATTGGTTGTGTCCACCACTCCATCAATAACGACAATGCGACGTGCATCACGAACGACCTCTTCAAGATTGGCCGTACTTCCCGTCTTTACCGCCAGAGCAGGAATTCCTTCGGGACGGCGCATTGCACAAAGAACGCCGCGAGTCAATGTATAGCCCGTCAGACTTGCCAGCAATTCACGACTTCCCGTATAGATAGGGAGACCGGTACTGGGAGCCTGGAAACAAGGCATTGCGTTACAGCGCTCGATGATTCGTGCAGCGTCACCGGTAATATGGCGTTCTTCACAAAGCAAGGACAAAGGTTCATAACCTGCATCCAACGCTACATGAATAACCTTGGGACTCTCTGCAATAAAAACACCTTCTGTGGGAACCAAACGGTTACGAAGCTGGGCTTCCGTAAGAGAACGGAAGACTTCGAGACCAGGATAGTCAAGAGAAGTGATTTTATGGACCATCGTTCTATTCCTTAATGATTAATGCTGTACAATATGCTGAGATACCTTCTTCACGACCTGTGAAGCCCAATTTCTCAGTAGTTGTTGCCTTAATGCTTACCGCATCAATATCAACATCCATCAGCGGAGCAAGGACTTCCTGCATCGCAGGGATATGCGGATTGATTTTCGGACGCTCAGCACAAATCGTGCAGTCGATATTGCTGACGCGGTAGCCCTTGGTAGCAATTAGATCAGTTGTACGACGTAGGAGAATCTTGCTGTCTATACCTTCAAATTCATTGCCGGCCTTCGGTGGAAAATGATAACCGATGTCGCGCATGTTTGCTGCTCCAAGGAGAGCATCGCAGATAGCGTGAATAAGTACGTCGGCATCGCTATGACCCAAAAGTCCCAGCTTATGCTCTATCTTGATACCGCCTAACCAAAGTTCGCGGTTCTCTACCAGACAATGGACATCGAAGCCCATACCCACTCTTATATTCATAATGCAGAAATGTGGATGGCCAGGCCATCGGTTGTAGATTCTTAACGACGGCGACGACCGAGGAGCTGCTGTATTCCGTCAAAGTCAAAACAGAGAGAGACGCGGAGCGTCTGGTCGAGAGGATTGCTCGGAGTTGTAGCACAACAGTAAGCAGCATCGATAGCGAGGACATTCATCTTGAAACCAGCACCAAAGGTACAGTACTTACGATTACCCTGCATCGCAGACTCGTTGTGATAACCAGCGCGGAGAGAGAACTTGTCGTTGTAAACATATTCAGCACCAATAGACCACTGAATCTCTTCCATCTCGCCCTTGAAACCACGTTCAGAGTCGCTGAAAGACTTGAAGATACCCGTGATAGAAGACATATCATAATACTTCTCACGGACACGCTCCTGATAGTCTTCGTTCAATTCGTCTGCCTGCTGAAGAGGGAGAGAAGGAACGAGGAGTTTGTTGGCTTCTGCACTAAGGCTGAAACGGTTGTACTCGTTGAGGGGCACAGTAATACCGAGACCTACACGGAGATTGGTAGGAATGAAGTAACTGTAATCAGATCCGTAGTTAATCTTTGAACCGATATTGGAGATGTTGATACCCCAGGCAAAGTTGCACTCACGCTGACCGATGTAACCATAGTTGTTCCAATACATGGAGATGTCGGCAGCAAAAGCAGAACCAGGAGTGGTGTTGTCATCGTAGTGGCCAGAAAGGTCGGAGTACATATAACGCAAAGCAACAGATGCTGAGAAGCGTTCTGACAACATACGGGAATAGGCAACATCGAGACCGAATTCGTAAGGATTAACGGTGTAGTCAGAGCCATCGCCAACATATACATCACCGAGGGTGAAGTAACGGCAGGAAGCAGAGAGAGCCTGATAGTCACCAAGACGATAGTAACCCACAGCGTCGATGAGGGCAATACCTTCGGTCAACTGACGAAGCCAAGGGGTGTAGCTTAATGCAAATCCGGCACGAGAGATTGCAAAGGGATACTTTGCAGGGTTCCATGCCTGAGAATATACATCAGGTTCGGTAGCAGCACCGATATCACCCATACCCGCAGCACGAGCATCGGGAGCAATACTCTGCGAAGTCACCGCTGTCTGCACAGGGTTGAACTGATCGCTGAGATCATCATCGGCGAAAGCATTTAAAGAAAACGCTACACTCAAGAGAGAGAATAATATGATATTTCTTTTCATAATCTAATTTTTTTCAATAGACCTTTCCAGGCCTATAAATGCTGACAGCCTTCCGGCTCGATTATTACTGACGGCTGATAATCAACTTCTGGGCATCGGTTTCCCTGACACCATTAGCCGTTGTGATGACAGCACGATAGAAATAGACACCACTGGGGAGGGGCTGGTGGTCATTGCCGCAGAGATCCCAACCGAAAGTAGCACTGGTAGCATTAGCGCCCACTGCAACGGGTTCCTTATAAACGCAACGGCCACGGGTATCATAAACCTCGTAAGTCACAAGACCATCCACTTCGGCATTTGCAGGGAAATAGGTAATGAAGCGTGTATCCGTTACTGCAGGATTCTTCGTCGCTGTGATATAGCCGTTTTCGTTTTCACCACCAGAAGCCTCGGAACGAACGATGAAGTGAACATCGGTAGAGGTATAGTTGTTGTTAACATCCCAAACGCGGAGCTGAGCGGTGTGCGTACCCTTGCTCATGCCGGTGAGGTTATAAACCAACTGACCCTTCTGATAACTTCCGAAATCATAGGTGAAATAAGAATTCAGATTGATATATTCGGAGATATTGCCATCAAGAACAAGTTCAATGTCGTGACCGAGGGAGATACCGGCATTGTTGATACCGCAGTCGTCAGAGATGTCAGCGATAAGAACAGGGTTTTCGTCGGTGATGGTATAGTCAGGATTATCAATGCTGTTGATGTAAGCGACAACCTTGGGAGCAAGAGTATCAGCCTCTGCCATAGGAGCAGTACCATTCAAGCAGAAGTCTTCAGAGTAACCGTTGTACTCCGTCGTACGTTCTTTGTTGATGGCATAGAAGGAGATACGGCCAGCGTCATTAGTATAGCTGATGTCGCGAGGAATGGTGAGAGAGAAGGTGAAACGACCGTTCTCTGCCTCCGTGGTTCCCTTGTAAATACTCTTGCTACGCTCGGTGAAGACCATAGGAGAGCAATCCGTATCCTTAGCATTATTCTTACAGGTAATCGTTTCTTCACGATCGAAAATCGTTGCAGAAACCGTTCCTGAGAAGTTTTCGTCGATAAGTGTATTGCTGTTCAACTGGCAAACATGGCCGGAGAAAGTGGCAATGCCACCAGCAGAAAGTTTGATCAGTTCAGCAACCTTGCGAGGACTTGATGCACCGAAGTCAACAGGATCAGAAGGATTGAGTGCAACACCGTTGATGGAATCAAGAACAACGGTACCAGTCGGAACTGCGAGAGGAAGTGCAGGATCACCGAAGAAGACATACTTCAACTTGTTGATACCAGGGTCACCGCTTTCAGAACCATCGAGCATGTAGATCTTCGCAAGACGAAGGGCTTCACCCATTGAAATACGTCTTCCTTCCGTATCCTTGTTGAAGAGATAACGGCAATAAGCTGTATTGAGGCGGTTATTCTGTGTTGCATACACTGAACGGGTAGCGCACATGAAAGCAATACTGCCACCGTCAGGAGCAAAGAGGGATACTTCTGCCAGGTTCTCTTCTTCTGAATCGAAGGGATAGATTTCGCAGGAAGCGAGGACCCAGAGTGGCATATAGGGAGAAAGCGGAGTCGCAAAGTCTGAGGCCTTCAGCACCTTGTAGTGAGAAATCAGCGTAGGACTTCCGTGACCACTGTAATTGAATACAGAAGCACCTTCCTTCATCAAATCCAGAATACGAGCGGTAGCCTGGGGGAAGGTATAACCTGTTGCTGAAGAAGTCCAAGTGTAGCGGTCCCAATAAACCTTCTGAAGGTTGAGGTTGGGAGCATATTTCTTAAAGACATCCGCTACTCTCTCCGTATCGATCATATGTTCGTTGCTGTTACCGTTATCGGCAAGGAGAGCAATGGTATTCTTCCAACCGCCGGCATCGCGGTTTGACATATAAACCTCAACCTTGTCAACAAGGCGCTTGGCTTCTTCCTCAGTAACACAAACCATGCGGCCGAGAGCAAGATCAAGTTTTTCGGTACGGACAAAAGTTCCTTCACCGTCATCGAGCATTCCGAAGAAGTCGTCAGTAACATAACTGAATACGGAACCGATGGAACTCGTTGCACCATCCACTTCGTAAGCGAGGAGATAATCCTCTGGCTTCTTGCTGGACCATTCCTTGGTCACGCAACGGCTGTCCCAGGGAGCCTTACCCAACATCAGACAGAATTTCGGCAGTGCCTTGGTGTCATAACCGGCGCGGTCATAGAGCATCTTGAGGTAACGGCGATAAGCGTTGGCATCAGGAGTACCGGAGGAGAACTCATTATATAATTCATCTGCGCGAACGACCCTGTAGGTATAACCGTCGTGCTGGGCGTGCAATTTACCCAGGCGGTCAGCCTGTTCTACGAGTTTTCCACTCTCAGGAACGATGATGATATAGTCAATGTTGCTATCTGCATGGAGATTCTGGTTGGCAATCGTAGAAACGAATTCAGGACTCTCGTAGGTCTGCGTATCGTCAAAGAAGACATAACGGCGGGTGGGAGCGTCAATCTTTGCTACGAGGAGAGTGTCATTCTCCAGTGTTACAGGAACTTCTGCAGTAGGACTGCCAGCCTGGCCGATACGCCAGAGGTGGGTATGAGCATTTGCCTTGCCAATCTGAAGTGTAGTAACACCATCGCCCTGAACAGCGAAAGCATAAGGATCGCCGTAGAGTTCAAGGGTACGGGGATAATTAATGCGGACGAAGTCTAAACGAGCATCCATTCCCTGTGTTGTGGTGAACTGGAAAAGGTTGTTCTCGTAGGGGTAGAGAGAATTGATACCATTGAATACCGTCAGCTGAACGTTTGCTGACGAATTGCTGGCATCATATCTCTCGATATTCATCGAACCTACGGAATTGCCGTTTGCAGAAATCTTTACCTGCGTTGACTTCAAGGTCGAAGAGGCACCGAAAGAAACTTCGATAGACTTCGTTCCTGAAGCAGTTGCATCGAGGCTCGGAGTAGCGACACGATAGGAATTTGTACTGTTAGAAGCAAATTCGTGGCTGTCAAACATACGGCGACCACCGCTGTACCAACTATAGGTATCATTATCAAGAACAACAGCGTAGGGAACGGTCGTCAAGGTTCGTCTGGAATCTTCAGTTACCTCGTCAAGCATTGCAGGAGAAGCAGGGCTATTTCCTTCAGTTATAAAATAATAGCTGTACTTACTATAATGATTGAGGATATGTGAATAGCGGGATGTTGAGGTGTTCCACTTGTAGCGGATAGTACCTTCTGCCCAGAACAGACGACGACCGTCAGAAGTTGTCATCAGAGGAACTTCTTCGAGATCATCGGGGGCGACGGTCTGCAATACGCTTTCGTTAACATCGGGGAAACTGAAAGCTTCGTCCTGGATGAGACCACCATAACCATAGACCTTGATGTTAGCCAGGTTGGAGAAACCCATCTTCTGAATATCGTCAGCGGTGAGCTGATAGATACCCTCCTTGCTGACACGGATCTTTGCCCATGTTCCGGAAGAGAGAACACTCTGGTTTGTCCAGCGGTCTTGTACCTCTGTCTTGGAGGGAGCCTTCGCTACCCCACCATTGCCCTTCGCGGTAACACGAATCTGGCAGGAGAGAATACGCTTCCACTGTCCTTCATGACGAACGATGGGACAGAAGGAGATGTTGAGGAAACCCTGTTTACGGCTGACTGCCATATACTGCTCGAGGGTAAGACCTCCCGTCGGCTGAACATAGGGACGGAGGACGAGAGCATCAGCATCTACCTCTGCATCAGCAGGAACGGTTCCTGCTTTCTGCAAATCCTTCACCAGTCGCAATTCCTTGTTGGAGAGCGTCTTGTATTCTGGGTAACGAATCTCAACATCGTAGCCAGCAGGATTGATATCGCCGACTTCAATTTCCTCTACATAGCGGGGAAGCTGGTCGGAAATCATATACAGATTGCTATCAATGTGTGCGAAGCAAGAGTCTGCTGTCAGCAGAACATCGCTTGCCAGTGCTGTACCAGCCATCTCGCTCTGGGCGTGAGCGGGAAAAATCATTGCCGAAAGGGCAAGCACACAGGAAAGAGATAGATTTCGAAGCATATTATTATATATAGGAGTGATGATTGGAGTCTCAACGCTGGGCGTAAGAGACTGAACACACGCTAAGGTGCTTATTTTATATTGAAAGATAGAATGTCACGCTCGCAGAGGGTGGCATCTACATGATGTTCCACATTTACGGTCACGGACTCCAGAGGAGAACCGAGAAGGATGAGGTCGCCATTTCGCAACATAAAGAAGCGGCTGACGAAGGCGATGGCTGCAGAGGCTTTGGCTTCGAGATCGGTCATCTCGGCCTTCATCAACGGCTGGCCATCGAGGGAGAGTGAATAAGGAATACCTTCTTTAGGAAGTTCTTCCTTTGGGATAAATTGGCCGAGAGGAACTGCACCGTCAAATCCCATGGCAGCAGACCAGGGATAACCTTTGGCGCGGGCCTCTTCGAAGAGGGGTTGAGCAATGAAATGAGCCACAACGGTGGCAGCATCCCAATAGCGATATGCAAAACGCTCGCTGATGGTTCGTCCCAAACGACTGATGCGGATTCCCATTTGCATCTCCATCTTGCAAGGGTCTGCATAGACAGGGATAAAGAAGGGTTTGCTGTTCTTCAGCAATGCAGTGTCAGGAAGTGCATAGAGCAACTGACCGTATTCGGGCACGACATCTTCTCCCGCTTCTTTATTAAACGAGGAATCAACAAAATTATTGTGTAGAACGAAAATCGTCATGAAAGTGTTGCTGTAAAAATGAAAGTGTACGAGCGCCTACAGGTCTATAAACTTTATAAACTCTATAAACCTTATAAACCCTATAAACCTGTAAGCGCCTACACCTTATTAGAATTCAGCCGTCTTAGGAGTACGGGGGAAAGGTATGACGTCGCGGATGTTTGCCATACCGGTTACGAAGAGGATGAGACGTTCGAAACCGAGGCCGAAACCACCGTGAGGACAAGAACCGAAGCGACGGGTATCGAGGTACCACCACATATCCTTCATAGGAATGTTGCGTTCTTCGATTTCGCCCATAAGCTTTTCGTAGCTTTCTTCACGGACACTACCGCCGATGATTTCACCGATAGAGGGGAAGAGAACGTCGGTACCCTGAACGGTCTGCTCCTGGGGAACACCGTTGCAAACGGGAATTTCTTCGTCAATCTTCATGTAGAACGCCTTGATCTTCTTGGGATAATGAGTCATGATGACAGGCTTCTTGAAATATTCTTCAACGAGGAAACGCTCGTGCTCAGAAGCAAGGTCATCGCCCCAGTTACAGGGGAATTCAAACTTCTTACCGCCAGCAATAGCTTCCTGGAGGATTTCGATACCCTTGGTGTAGTCAAGGCGAACGAAGTCTTCCTTCAATACACCTTCGAGACGCTCGATGAGACCCTTGTCAATCATCTTGTTCAAGAATTCGAGATCGTCCTTGCAGTGGTCGAGAGCCCAGCGAACGCAGTACTTGATGAAGTCTTCTTCGAGGTTCATAAGGTCATCGAGATCGATGAAGCAGACTTCGGGTTCTACCATCCAGAACTCAGCGAGGTGACGGGGAGTATTGCTGTTTTCTGCACGGAAAGTAGGACCGAAGGTATAGATAGCACCAAGAGCGGTTGCACCGAGTTCACCTTCGAGCTGACCACTAACGGTGAGGCTGGTCTGCTTGCCGAAGAAATCATCGTCATAGATGATGCTGCCGTTTTCGTCCTTCTTGAGGTCATAGAGGTTCTTGGTCGTCACCTGGAACATCTGGCCTGCTCCTTCGCAGTCACTGGCAGTGATGAGCGGAGTGTGGAAGTAGAAATAGCCGTGCTCATGGAAATAGGTATGGATAGCCATTGCCATGTTGTGACGGATACGCATTACAGCACCGAAGGTGTTGGTACGGAGACGCATGTGAGCGTGCTGGCGCATGTATTCGAAAGACTGGCCCTTCTTCTGCATGGGATAGTCAGCAGCGCAAGCACCGAAGAGTTCGATGTTAGTAGCCTGGATTTCAGAAGACTGACCAGCGCCCTGGCTCTCAACGAGAGTACCAGTACAGCTGATGCAAGCACCGGTACCGATCTGACGGAACATCTCTTCGTCGAACTTCTCAACATCGGCAACAATCTGGATATTCTTGATGGTTGAACCATCGTTGAGAGCAATAAAGTTAACATTCTTGCTGCCGCGCTTTGAACGCACCCAGCCCATAACAGTGATCTCGCTGCCATAGTTTGTACAAGCGAGAGCGTCAATTATCTTTGTTCTTTTCATTGGATATTTTGTTTGGACCGGAAATTCCGATTATAATGGAAATTCCGGATAATCTTATTCAAATGCTCCCATGCGGAGGATACGAACCTCGTCCTCGGTGAGATAACGCCAGTCACCGCGCTTTACATTCTTCTTGGTCAAACTAGCGAAGTAAACACGGTCGAGCTTCATAACATGATAGCCGAGGCTTTCGAAGATACGGCGAACGATACGGTTCTTGCCTGAGTGGATTTCGATGCCTACCTGCTTCTTGTCGGTGTCGCTTGCGTAGTCAACAGCATCAGCCTTGATATCGCCGTCTTCGAGCGTAATACCCTCGGCAATCTGACGGAGGTCAGCAGCAGTGACACTGCGATCGAGGAATACATGATAGATCTTCTTCTTCAAGAACTTGGGGTGAGTCAACTTACTAGCCAGTTCACCATCGTTGGTAAGAAGGAGGACACCGGTAGTGTTGCGGTCAAGACGACCTACGGGGTAGATGCGTTCGTGACAAGCCTTTGCAACAAGATCCATAACGGTCTTGCGATTCTGGGGATCTTCGCTGGTGGTTACAAATCCCTTGGGCTTGTTGAGGAGGACATAAACCTTCTTCTCTGCCTTGATCTGCTGATCGTGGAAGAGAACGACATCACTGCGGAGCACCTTGTGACCGAGCTCAGTGATGACTTCACCATTCACGGTAACGACGCCAGCCTCGATGTACTTGTCGGCATCACGACGACTGCATACACCAGCGTTTGCGAGGTACTTGTTCAAACGGATAGGTTCATTGGGATCATAAGCTTCTTCCTTGTAGTCAACACGGGTCTTACCAGGATTAAACTTCTTCTTGAAGGGTTTGCCACCGCCACGGTTAAAACCACCGCCACGCTGATAGCCACCACCCTGACGCTGATAACCGCCACCACGCTGGTAGCCGCCCTGACGCTGATAGCCGCCCTGGCTCTGTCCTTCGTAAGTGCTTGCACCTACTTCGTTGGAATAGCCTTCGGTCTGAGGCTGCTGATAGCTACGCTGCTGGTAACCACCCTGTCGCTGATAGCCACCGCCCTGACGAGACTGATAGCCACCCTGACGCTGGTAACCGCCCTGGCGCTGATAACCACCTTCGCGGTTGTAGCCACCTTCACGATTGTAGCCACCTTCACGGTTGTAGCCACCTTCACGATTGTAGCTGCCACCCTGACGAGACTGGTAACCACCTTCACGACGATAGCCGCCACCCTGACGGCCTTCGCCATTGTAATTGTTACGAGGGCGATAACCGCCTTCTTCATTGTTGCGGCTGGAGTAGCTAGCTCTTTCGCCATTACGGGTGAAACGGGCGCGGGGAGCGCGACCATCGTTTCCATTCGAAGAAGTATGGCCTTCGCGGCGGCCTTCTCCGTTGTTGTTGTTAAATTCTGCCATTTTTTCTGTGAATTAAAGCTTTAATTATAATGTTGTTGTCGGGCCTCACGGCCTGATGGATTTTTGTGTAAGATGTTTAATATGGTTTATTCGCTACGCTGGTTTATATAGTTTATATGCTGCGCTTGGTTTATAAACCCTGTAAACCTTATAAACCAGTATAGTTACTGGGGCTGATACGATGAAGCTCAGCCTTGATTTCATCGCTGACCTCGAGGGTGTCGATGAACTGAGAGATGCTCTCCTCGGTGATTGCACTATTGGTGCGGGTGAGAGCCTTGAGGGCTTCGTAGGGATGAGGATAGGCCTCGCGACGAAGAACAGTCTGGAGCGCTTCGGCACATACTGCCCAGCAGTTGTCGAGGTCCTGAGCGATGTTCTCTTCGCGGATGAGGAGTTTGCCAAGACCTTTGAGGGTGCTTGCAAAAGCAATCATTGCATGACCCATAGGAACACCGATGTTACGGATTACCGTAGAGTCGGTGAGGTCACGCTGGAGACGGCTGATGGGAAGTTTGCGGCTGAGGTGCTCGAGGATGGCATTGGCAATACCAAGGTTACCTTCAGAATTTTCGAAGTCGATGGGGTTCACCTTATGGGGCATAGCGCTGGAACCCACTTCGCCAGCCTTGATCTTCTGCTTGAAATACTCCATGGAAACATACTGCCAGAAGTCACGGTCACAGTCGATGATGATGGTGTGAATGCGCTTCATCACATCAAACATTGCTGCGAGGTTGTCGTAGTTACTAATCTGTGTGGTGTATTCTTCACGAACGAGACCGAGCTTTTCGCTGACGAACTTGTTTCCGAACTCACGCCAGTCATATTCGGGATAAGCCACATGATGAGCGTTGTAGTTACCGGTAGCGCCACCGAACTTTGCACTGATGGGCAATGCCTTGAGCTGGGCGAGCTGCTGTTCGAGACGATAGCTGAAAACGCGCACTTCCTTACCGAGACGGGTAGGACTTGCGGGCTGGCCGTGAGTCTTGGCGAGCATGGGGATATCCTTCCACTCTTCTGCGCGCTCGTTGAGGGCGTCGATAACTTCCTGAAGCTTGGGGATATAAACCTCGGTGAGGCTGTCCTTGAGCATGAGGGGGAAGGAGGTGTTGTTAATATCCTGACTGGTAAGGCCGAAGTGGATGAATTCCTTGTAAGCCTCAAGACCACCGATAGCATCGAACTGTTCCTTGATGAAATATTCGATTGCCTTAACATCGTGGTTGGTCACGCTTTCGATTTCCTTTACATGAGCGGCATCGGCTTCGGAGAAGTCCTGATAGATGCTGCGGAGACGGGGGAAAAGGTCTGCGGGGAATGATGCCAGCTGAGGAAGGGGAAGTTCGCAGAGGGTGATGAAATATTCAATTTCAACACGTACACGGTACTTCATCAGGGCATACTCAGAATAATAGGGAGCGAGGCTCTCGGTTTTTGAACGATAGCGGCCGTCAATAGGTGATACGGCTGTCAGGATGTCTAATTCCATGTTTATTGAGTTTTTATGGTGTTTCGCTGGAGGGGAGGTGTATTGCAAGGATAACGTTTATTTCAGTCGCCACTGGGTTCCGTCGTAAACCATCGGAACGAGGACGGTCTCATAAGAATGGTCCTCATAGGTAATGTCGAGATAGGCATTCACATAGGTGAGGTCATCATTGGCAACGAAACGATTGAGACGGCAGGCAACGGGACGGTCTTTTGCCTCAATCTGTGCACGATGACGCTGCTTCATCAGGTCTGCCATCTGCTTACGGTAACTCTCGGGCTTCTTGTCGAGTGACTGCATCTGATCAACATAGACGCTGTATTCGCCGTTGATGTAGTGGTTATACATCTCGACGACCATGGCTTCCGTCGGGAGAGCGGGAATGCTGTCATTGTCATCCTTTCCCTCTGAACTTCCGCCACACGCCGTTACCATCAGCATCATCGTCATCATTGCAAAAAGCAATCGGAGCATCTTCATCGGCATTCAAGTTTGGTTACTTCTGACGAACGAAGACATTGATGGGACAACCGCTGAAATCCCAACGCTCGCGGATCTTGTTTTCAAGGAAGCGCTTGTAGGGATCCTTGACATATTGGGGAAGATTCGCATAGAAAACGAAAGTGGGGATCTGGGTGTCACGAACCTGTGAGCAGTACTTGATCTTGATGTACTTACCCTTGATTGAGGGGGGCGGATAGGACTCGATGAGGGGAAGCATCTCTTCATTGAGTTTTGCCGTGGTGACATGGCGCTTGCGGTTCAGATAAACTTCCTTAGCAGTTTCGAGGACCTTGAAAATACGCTGCTTGGTGAGGGCGCTACCGAAGATGATGGGAAAATCGGTAAACGGTGCCATACGTTCGCGGATGGTATTCTCGAAATAGGTGATGGTCTGCTGGGTCTTGTCTTCAACGGTATCCCACTTGTTGACAACGACAACGAGACTCTTGTTGTTACGCTGGATGAGCTGGAAGATGTTCATATCCTGGGCTTCGATACCGCGGGTAGCATCAATCATAAGGATGCAGACATCGCTGTTCTCGATGGCACGGATACTACGCATCACGCTGTAGAATTCCAAGTCTTCGGTCACCTTGTTCTTCTTACGGATACCGGCGGTATCAACGAGGTAGAAGTCAAAGCCGAACTTGTCATAACGGGTGTAGATGGAGTCACGGGTGGTACCTGCGATATCGGTAACAATGTGGCGGTCTTCACCAATAAAGGCATTGATAAGGCTGGACTTTCCAGCGTTAGGACGGCCGACGATGGCGAAGCGTGGGATATTGTCTTCGGTATTTTCCTCTTCTACCGCAGGGAGCATCTTGAGGATTTCATCGAGGAGGTCGCCGGTTCCGCTTCCGGTTGCTGCGCTGACGCAGAAGGGATCGCCGAGGCCGAGGCTGTAGAATTCAGGAGCGCCATAACGGTCTTCGTTATTGTCCACCTTGTTACAGCAGAGGATTACGGGTACCTTTGAACGGCGGAGAATCTGGGCAACGGCAACATCGAGGTCAGTAACACCGTTGGCGACATCAACGAGGAAAAGGATCAGATCGCTCTCCTCGGTGGCAATACTTACCTGCTTGCGGATTTCGCCTTCAAAGATATCATCACTATTGACTACCCATCCACCGGTATCAACGATGGAAAATTCCTTCTGGCACCACTCTACCTTGCCGTACTGACGGTCGCGGGTCGTTCCCGCCTCGTCACTGACAATGGCCTGTCGTGTGCCGGTGAGTCGATTGAAAAGTGTGGACTTGCCCACATTAGGACGTCCAACTATAGCAACTAAATTTGACATTCTTTATTCTGTTTGGTTTTCGTTAAAAATATATTGAAAGAATTCTCGCGTGCCTACATACGCACGCATAATTAAAATGACGGTGCAAAATTAAGACAATTTACCCACACGACCAAACGAAAACACCCCTTACTAACACTTTTTAGCAGAAAAAACAACGAAAAATTTCTCCCTTTGAAGAGAATGTTCTAATTTTGCACGCACCAAATTGCAAAATTACCATTAAACTTTCTGATTCACAATGAAGTTTTATCGCATATTACCGCTGACTTTCATGGCCTTGCTCGCCACCGCTTCACAAGCGCAGACTATGGTGAACGACTATCGACCTGGCATCACAACTGACGGTATCACTTATTTCCTTCCGCAGACTGCAGTACGCATCGTCGTCACTGCAACCCGAACCACGCATCACCCTGGTTCGCTCTGTGCCTACGCTGAACGCTATTTCAGTGTCAGCGACGCTCCTCAGACAACCTACGACGAATGGAAAATAGACGATATCCAGTTCGTTCCTTATGGTGTTCCCGACAAGAACCACGTTTACACTATTGCATTGAATCCCAAGTCCAGTGCACCACTGGTAACCCTGGCTCCTGACGGTCGTTTACTCGCTGTCAACACTGAGTGTGACCTCCCAAAGGAACTCCCTGCACCGAAGACGACTCCGCTGACCAAGGAGCAGTATACACCGACTGATTTCTTCTCCCAGGATATCCAGCGCGCGGCTACGGAATCCAAGCGTGCAGAGCTCATCGCACAGGAGATTTTCGATATCCGCGAGAACCGCACGGAACTGGCAAAGGGCCAGGCGGACTTCAATCCTGAGAATAACGAACAGCTCTCTACGATGTTCGCTGAATTGTCTCGTGAAGAGAAAGCGCTCTATTCGCTCTATGTCGGAACAACTTCTACTGAGCAGCAGATTTTCGTCTATGACTACACCCCGTCAGTGGATGTCACCGATCAGTTGGTATTCCGTTTCTCCCGTCATCTGGGTATGGTGGATGCTGATGATCTCGCAGGCGAACCTTATTATTTAAGCGTGCATAATGTCACCATGCTCCCCGACCCCACACTTGACCCGAAGGCTGCAAAGAAGAAGGAACTTCCTGATCTGCGCTACCGTATTCCCGGCCGTGCAAACCTGACTCTCCGCAATGCAGAAAAGGAAGTCGAAAGCGCTATCATTTCCGTTGCACAAATGGGTAATATCGAGCACCTTGGCGGTGATTTGTTCAACAAGAAGTACACCACACGTATCCTCGTCAACCCTGTCACGGGTGGCCTCGACAAAGTCGACATGGATGCACCGGTAAAGTGAAAAGTTGAAGTAGAAAGTCTAAGACAATATAAAAGGCTGAGCAGCAACGCTGCCCAGCCTTTATCGTTATCAGTGAGAACTATTTTTTATAGTTTCTGAAATCGAGGGGAGAGATACCCGTGATGTTCTTGAAATACTTTCCGAAGAAACTCTGGTTGGGAAAATTCATCTTCTGGGTGATCTCCTTGATGGAGAGATTCGTGTTGCGAAGAAGAGACTTCATCTCGGTCACAACGAGGAGACTGATCCACTGGCTCGCAGTACGGCCGGAAACAGTCTTAACAACTTCGGAGAGGTATTTCGGAGTGAGGTTGATTTCGGCGGCATACCACTGAACATCGCGGTGCTCCATATATTCGCGTGAAAGGAGACGGATGAAGCGGTCGAAGATGCCGTACGAACGGGAAGGAACATTCACGTTCTCAACATGGAGCTTACTCAGCGAAGAACATAAGTCAAGATAGGCTGCCTGCAGATTGCAGATGGTAGCCTCACGGAGGAACGGATTGTTATCCTGGCGAAATCTGTTAACAAGAAGTTCGTAGTTTGCATGGATGTTCTGACGCTCTTCTTCTCCAAGTTGTAGAACGGGATTCTCCATTAAAAAGAGGAGGAAGGGCCAGAGGTGAATCATCGACATCAGAGACTCCTGGAAAAAGTCGTGGCTTTGGATAATTGCAACGGCATCAAAATCATCGCTCATCTCGACTTCTTCGAGAACGGACTGTCCGAAAGTCACCAGAGCTCCACCCTCTTCGAGACGGTGCTTCTGACCGTTGAGGATAAAGGAGATAGATCCCGACTTGCACATGGCAAGCAGAACAAATCCCGTCTGGAGAGCCTTTCCCTGCAGAGGGACATGGTTCCAGTTTTCAACAATCAGGAGTTCGTTGGAGTCGTCGTCGAGACGATATACATTGGCATAAGGACGAGCGTCATCGATGTCGATGCGTCGGATATCACGATGTTTCATATAAAATTCTTGCTTTATAATAGGTGCAGTTGATGATTGACTTCAAAGGACTGCAAAATTATGATTATTTTTTGAAAAAAGCAAGGTTGACGCGACAAAATGGGAAGAAAAAGCTATAAAAAGCAAAAAAAAGACGACGAAAACTTGCAAGACTCAAAAATCCACCGTAAATTTGCAGTCGATTTACGAAATCACTCATCTAAATCGCTCAGGAGAGATGGTAGAGTGGTCGATTACAGCAGTCTTGAAAACTGCCGTACCGAGAGGTACCGGGGGTTCGAATCCCTCTCTCTCCGCAACAAAACGTAAGGCGTTGAAATTCAATGCTTTACGTTTTATTTTTGTCCCAAATTTGTCTTTATAAGACCCCTGAGATATTTCTCTAATTCTTAAAATTCTTGTATAAAAGAGAAACTACCGGAAACGGAGCCATATGTAACGGTCAGAGTAATTATTCTTGAAGGATTCTCTGATTGTGGAGCAATCGTGACAGTGACTACTTGGTTTTCTACGTTTACTGTGACTGCCTCGCATTCAAGTTTATGAGGATCGTCTTCTTGTGGGAAATAATAGGTTTGATTATTAGTTCCATACCCTAGGTCGACTACCATGACGCCATTTATGATGAAAGCAGGATAATTGGTACATTTGAAGGTATATGTGCCACCCTCTTTGGGTACTTTATAATAAGTAGCTCCTTGAAAATTTTCGGTTGTATACGATACTTTTTCCCATTTCATCTTTTCCCAGCCACCTATAGGTTCTTCACCATTTGCTTCTTTCTCGCAAGAAAAAAGGGAAACCATAGCCATAATGGCTACCATCATAGATAATACTTTTCTCATTTTTTCTATTAATGTATTAAGATATAAAAAATCACGTGTTAAACCTCAATAAGTTCTCTACCAACAGCCTTCACTTC
>DCHS01000014.1:2741-30924 GCA_002314875.1 Prevotellaceae bacterium UBA1746 | reverse complement strand
GTAGGTCGCCGCCATTTTCAGAGAGGTTCTTGAAGCAATTCAGGGACCTCTCATTTTTTTGTATATACCAGTCTTCTTCCTGTTGTTTGTATGAGAAGTTAAGCACATCCGCGCCGATGGTGCTGCTCCGCTGATACCTGACGGGCGCGGGAGATCAGGTTGCCGCCATTTTCAGAGAGTCATCAGTCTAATGATTGGTGACTCTCATTTTTTTATAACATGAAGTCCAGGTGAATGCTAAGTGAAGTGACTTTTCACCTCCGTTGGATGTTATTATACAATGAGTTAAATCGAAAAATGAAGAGGTGAAGTCTATTTTGGAAAACTCTTCGTCTTACATTATTAATTTAACACACAAAACTATTCTTAAACTTCTAGTTTTGCAACTTCATTCTGCAAAAAGTTTTACTAAACGTACGATGTTTGGTCTATATTTCGGATTTTGTTTTGTGGTAAGGAGAGAAAATAGTATTTTTGCAATTCTAATAATGGCGTTACTACGCTTCTTAATTTGAATTTACATACAATACAATAGTAGTATGAAGAATTATCAAGCTCTTTTGGCTCTTTCACTACTGACAGGAATTAGTCAATCTGTCGGATTGAAGGCTTTTGCTCAAGAGATATCACCCTCCACAGAGGTTACAAGATCAATAGGTAATGTATTGACCCTTGATTCTTGTCGTGCGATGGCTCTGAAGCATAATAAGGAGATTCAAATGGCTAATCTCCGTTCTGAAAAGGCAGGATACCAGCATAAGGCTGCGTTGTCCAATTATCTGCCTAAAATCGATTTCATTGGAACTTATCAGCGTACTAGCAAGAGTATTTCTTTGTTGAGTGATGAGCAGAAGGCGAATCTCTCTGGCTTAGGTACTAATATGGCTTCTAGTCTTCAGCAGGGTATTGCAGAGAGCGGTGCAGCTCAGACTATGCAGCAATTGGCAGGACAAATTATTGCCGCTAATCCTGATTTGGCTCCGTTGGTTCAGCAAGGTTCACAGGCTGCATCACAATATGTAGGGCAGTTTACCCAGCAAGCAGCACAGTCTTTAAATGCTACAGGCCAGAGCATTGTTGATGCTTTGGATACCGAAAGCAGAAACATGGGTGTGATGAGTGTGATGTTTACCCAGCCTTTATATATGGGCGGCAAGATTCGTGCTTATGATAAGATCACTCATTATGCAGAACAACTTTCTGGTGAAAAACTCCGATTGGAAGAACAAGAGTTGATTCTCGATGTTGATAAAGCATATTGGCAAGTTGTATCTCTGACGAACAAACGCAATCTTGCGCAGTCTTACAGAGACATGCTCCAGCATCTTGATGAAGATGTAAACAAGATGATCCAGGAAGGTGTTGCTACCAAAGCCAACGAGCTCACCGTTAGTGTAAAGTTAAACGAAGCAGAAATGACGCTGATGCGCATTGACGATGGTCTTGTGTTAAGTCGTATGCTTTTGGCTCAGCTTTGCGGAATGGAACTTGATGAGACACCCGTTCTCGCCGATGAGAAACTTGACGGTATTGCTACTAAGATTGCTGATGTAGAATCCGATGCTTCCGTAGCAGAAAGTAACCGTCCCGAACTTCAGCAGTTGGAAATTGCAAAGGATATTTACAAAGAGAAGATAAATATCGAACGTTCTGCATTCCTTCCAAATCTTGCATTGACGGGAGGTTATATGAGCACCTATCCTGCTTTGACTAACGGTTTTGAAACTCGTTTCCGTGGTATGTGGAATGTAGGTGTCAGCCTTAAAGTACCAATCTGGGCATGGGGTGAAGGCATCAACAAGGTAAAAGCAGCTAAGACCGACGCTGCATTGGCTGCTTTGCAATATGAAGAAGCTCGTGAGAAGATCAATCTTCAGGTTAAGCAAACCGCTTTTGCTGTTAACGAGGCCAACCGTAAGTTGCAGTATGCTGACCGCAATCTGGAAAAGGCAGAGGAAAATCTCCGTGTAGCAAAGATTGGTTTTGCAGAAGGAATGATTCCTACCAGCGACCTCCTTGCAGCTCAGACCGCATGGGTAAGTGCTCAAAGCGACAAGATTGATTCTCAGATTGACATTATGCTGACCCGTGCTGCCTACACCAAGGCATTGGGTTTCTGATATTAAACGAACAGATAAAAAACAAATAAATATGGAAAAGAAAAAGCCGAATTATATTCCCGCTCTCCTTTTGATTATTGCGGTGGTTGCCATTGCAGCCGTTTGTGGCTTCTTTGCATTTTCTCAAACTGATACTACGATTCAAGGTCAGGCTGAAGTTACAGAATATCGTGTATCAAGTAAAGTACCTGGCCGAGTTTTAAACATCCTTGTTGAAGAAGGACAGTTTGTCCATGCAGGCGATACTCTTGCTATTCTCGAGGCTCCTGAAGTACAGGCAAAATTGTCTCAGGCAGAGGCTGCTGAAGATGCAGCTGCTGCAATCAGTCGTAAGGCAGAGAAGGGTGCTCGCGAAGAACAGATTCGTGCTGCTTACGAAATGTGGCAGAAGGCCATTGCTGGTAGAGAAGTAATGGAAAAGAGCTACCAGCGTGTAAAGAATCTCTATGACCAGGGTGTTACTACCGCACAGAAACTTGATGAAATTACTGCTCAGCGTGATGCAGCAATTGCAACAGAAAAAGCTGCAAAGTCTCAGTACGACCTTGCAAAAAATGGTGCTCAGCAGGAAGACAAGGAAGCTGCTAATGCTCAGGTAAATCGGGCAAAGGGTGCTATTGCAGAAGTAAATAGTTATATTAAAGAAACCGTTCTTGTTGCACAAATGGATGGTGAGGTAACTGATATCTTCCCCTCAATTGGTGAACTTGTTGGTACTGGTGCTCCTGTTATGAATGTTGCTCTTATGGATAAGATGTGGGTAACATTCAATGTTCGTGAAGATAAACTTGCGAATATCAAGATGGACCAGATTCTTGATGTTACCGTTCCCGCTCTTGACAATAAGGTTATCAAGGTGAAGGTAACGAATATGAAGGATCTTGGATCTTATGCAGCTTGGAAGGCTACGAAGACCACAGGTCAGTATGATATGAAGACCTTCAGTGTTAAGGCTGTTCCTACTGGTAAAGTAGAAGGCCTACGTCCTGGTATGACCGTATTAATGAAGTAAGAAACTATGCTGAATGTATTCCTCCGTGAATTAAAGCGCTTGGCAACGACTCCGATCTACTGGTTGAATATGGTGATCGGACCGGTTTTCTGTGCCCTTTTCTTCACAACAATGATGGATGCAGGTTTGCCGAAAAACATGCCTATCGGGCTTGTTGATGGAGACAATTCAGCAACAACCCGTTCTTTGGCAAGAAATCTTGATGCCTTTCAAAGTTCAGAGATTGTAGCACATTATCCTTCTGTGACAGAGGCTAGAAAGGCAATGCAGAAGGGTGAAATCTACGCTTTCTATTATATTCCGAAGGGAACAACTCATGAAATGCTCTTGCAGCATGCTCCAACTGTATCCTTCTATACTAATAGCCAGTATTTTGTAGCAGGTTCTTTGACCTATAAGGATATGCGAATGATGAGTGAGTTGATGTCTGGTGCTGCCACACGTTCTGTACTCAGAGCAAAAGGTGCAACCGATGGCCAGATGACGCCTTATCTTCAACCTATTGTCATAGATAGTCACCCGATTCACAATCCGTCTTTGAATTACAATGTTTATCTTTCTAATACGGTAGTTCCTGGTTTGCTTTCTCTCTTTGTTCTTTTTGTTACCGTTTTCGGTATCGGTTCAGAAATAAAAGAGAATACCAGTGATGAATTGCTGGCTACTGCATCAAAGGCCGGAAGTTGGAATAAGACACAGACAGCTTACAAGGCACTTTTTGGAAAGCTTTGGGCACAGGGAATCATATTTATGTTCGTAGGTTGGGCATTAATGCTCTATTTCTATGGTTATTTAAAGTTCCCTTGCTATTGTGGAATTCCGACAATGTTGTTTGTCATCACGATATTCGTATGGGCTAGTCAAGGCCTTGGCGTTTTGATGATCTGTTCATTGCCAACACCAAGAATGGGTTTGTCTTTCGCTTCTCTTTGGGGCGTTCTCTCTTTCAGCATCTGTGGTATGTCATTCCCAGTGATGGCTATGCCATCATGGATACAGGGACTTTCTGTTCTCTTCCCGCTCCGTCATTATTTCATTCTCTATGTAAACTGTGCGCTTGATGGCTATCCCTTGTTGAATGCATGGCCATATTTTGCCACACTTTGTGGCTTTTCTCTGCTGCCTCTCCTCTTTGCTCCTCGTTTTGGCAAAATTATGAGAGAAGTTGCGTATGCGCCTTAATAATAATTGGAAATTATGACTATTCACGAAAGTTACGCCAAAACAATTCGAAGCATTTTTACCGATGGCGGTGCGTTGCTCTTTTGTATTGTCGTTCCAATCATTTATCCGATTCTCTATACCCTTATCTATAATGGTGAAACGGTAAGAGAAGTTCCGGTGACGGTGGTGGACGATAGTCATTCCGCAATGAGCCGTGATTATATACGTCGTGTAGATGCTACTCCTGATGTCAGAATTGTAGGCCAATCGACAGATATGGAGGCCGCAAAACTGATGGTTCAGCATCGAGATTGTTATGGTATCATCTATATTCCTTCGGAGTTCGAAAAGAACTTGATGACTGGCAAGCAGGTTCACGTTCAAGCATACTGCGATATGAGTGGTATGTTGTACTACAAAGCCATTCTTATAGCAAATACTGAGGTTTCGCTTGATATGAATGCT
The DNA here is from genome assembly GCA_002314875.1 of Prevotellaceae bacterium UBA1746. Lineage (GTDB taxonomy): Bacteria > Bacteroidota > Bacteroidia > Bacteroidales > Bacteroidaceae > Alloprevotella. The sequence goes on along the minus strand of DCHS01000014.1, from coordinate 26,163 downwards.
GAGATTAAAACGGCAGATCTTGGAGGAAACCCCATTGCAAATGCCAGTGGAATTGTTGGAGGTACTGATGAGCAAAAATTAACTACGGCACATCCCGTTCAATATGAATATGTGCAGCTCTTCAATCCGCAGGGTGGTTTTGCTACCTTCCTTATTCCGGCAGTATTGATACTTGCTATTCAGCAAACCATGCTTTTGGGTATCGGTTTGATTGCAGGTACACGTCGTGAACGTGGAATTCGTGTAACAAAGGGCCACAGCACATTATTGCAGATGACAGGTGTTGCCTTAGGTTTCATGACTGTTTATATTCCTATCTGTGTCTATGAGTTTGGTTTAGTTCCTCATCTCTTCAATCTCCCTCAGTTGGCCAATCCCTGGGAACTGTGTTTCCTTATGGTTCCATTCCTGATAGCAGTGTTCAATTTTGGAATTGCTATAGGAGGTATTCCTCGTCATCGAGAAAGTATCATTCTCCTTATTGTCTTCACAACCTTGCCAATGCTCTTCATGAGCGGTGTAAGTTGGCCAGGAAGTGCGCTTCCTACCTTCTGGAAGCAGCTTGGACAGATTTTCCCTTCAACGCAAGGTATCAATGCCTTTATCAAGCTGAATGAAATGGGAGGTCATTTTGAAGATATCCGTTACGAATACATCGCCCTTTGGGTGCAAGCCATTGTTTATGCTCTTTTAGCGCATATTACGACAAAGCTTGTTCATAAGGCTGGCGGTGATGATGAAACAACGAATCAGTAAGACTTAGATTACAATAAAAGGAAAGGCTAACCGAATTGCTCGGTTAGCCTTTCCTTTGTCTTTGTATATAACTACCTGAGGTTATAGAATCTCTTGGATCTCGCGGAGAGTGTGTACTTCGTAGTTGGTAGGAGCCGGTGCTGGGGTTCCTGGGACGCGGTTAAAGAACAGGGTAGGGAGTCCAACACCTTGTGCGCCTAAGATATCCGTAGAGAAATTATCGCCAATCATTAGCGTGCTCTCACGATTCGCTTTCGACTGCTTGAAAGCAAACTCAAAGAACTCTGGTGCCGGCTTGTTAATACCAGCGTCTTCGCTCAGAATGATGGTATCAAAGAAGTCAAAAAGTCCCGAAGCACGAAGTTTGCGGTATTGAACCTCGTGAAAGCCATTACTCGTCATGTGTAAACGATAACCCTTTCCTTTCAGATATTTCATCAGTTCATGAGCACCTTCCACAACACCAGGTTTGCATGCACAGCAATCTAAGAAATAGTCGCTCACTTCCAAGCAGAACGCCTCGCTGATATCAGCGCCATTTCCAGAGCTGAGAGGGCGGCGGAAACGTTCAACGATCAAATACTCACGAGTGATGAGACTGTGGGCATACTGATCCCAAAGTTCAACATTCGTTTCCCAATAGTTGGTGTAGAAAGTGTCAGGATTCTCAAAGAAGCGCTCGAGATGAAAATGCTCGAACACTTCTTTTAATGCGATGATAGCATTGCCGTGTGTATCGTACAATGTATCGTCAAAGTCTATAAAAAGGTCTGAAAAAACCAAAATGGAGAGATTGTGATGTTACTAATCTGCTTCTTTTACTTCTTCAAAGTCAACATATTCGCTGTCGTCCTTCTCAAAAATCTTCTGGTTCTGCTGTCCTGAGGAGTTACTCTGTGTCTGGCCTTGCTCTCTATCAGAATAGCCATAGCTCTGACGATTTCCATTCTGGTTACCAAATTCACCAAATCCTGTTGATGAGGGTTTCTTTATACCCAGAAGAGAAAGGACAAAGTTTGCTATTGTTCCGATAGCGAGGAGACCGAATATGAGGATGCCCAGAATGAGCGCGAACAAACATCCGAGAAAATGCATAGTTGTAAAGTTTTAGTGGTCAAATAGGCGTTGCAACTAGATTGCCTGCCAGGGGAATTCATCCCCGTACAGAAAGATAGAGCAATCGTTATACCACTAAGCCTTCTTTTGTGTCAGAACTGACAATATGACATAGAGCGGAATAATCACCGCAAAGGCGCTGAACTGTAGGAAGACGAGAACGATGGCGCTGAAAATAACAAATGAGTAGGTCATTTCGTTGCCTTTCCAACCATAGTGCTTGAATTTCAAAGCAAACATAGGAATCTCACTAACCAAAAGCCAGCAGCAGAAGAATACCGCCAAAATCAAGCCGATGCAAACAGGAACAGATCCCTCCATATATGCTTGAGCCTCAGGATGGTTAGCCACCCAAACACCAATTGAGCCCCAGAAGAGCGCATTTGCAGGTGTAGGCATTCCGAGGAAGGATGTTGTCTGACGAGTATCCAAATTAAACTTTGCCAATCTCAATGCAGAGAATGCAGCCATAAGAAGTGCCAGGAAGGGAACAATAAGAATAAGAGGATTCTCCCAGCAGGTAACGCACTTGTTGATTAAGGTTCCGGCGATGGTAGCAGGTGCAAAACCGAAAGTAATACAGTCTGCAAGGGAATCCAGTTCTTTTCCAATTTCAGACGAAACGTGGAGAAGACGTGCAGTGAATCCATCAAAGAAATCAAAGATGGCACCCAAAATGATGAAACCGAACCCCATCTGATATCCCATTCCATTGTAATCAGTTATAACCGACATAACAGCAAGGGTACCACAAATAAGATTACAGCAAGTTATTGTATTTGGAATATGTTGCTTGATTTTCATTACTATCAAATAGAAAATAGTAGGCGAAGATCCGCCTACTAAAATTGTAATTATTCTTTGTCTTTCAGTCTTGCAATCAGTGTCATGTCACCCGTTGTAGCCTGCCCCATCTTTACAAGAACTTCAGTGTCAAGGGGAAGATAGACGTCCACGCGGCTACCAAATTTGATAAAGCCAAGGTGATTGTCGATAAAACACTCCTGACCTTCGTTGGCATAAGTTACAATGCGACGGGCAACAGCACCCGCTACTTGGCGAACAAGGACGTCGTGACCTGTGGAAGTCTGAATAACGACCGTTGAGCGCTCGTTTTCGATGGATGCTTTTGGAAGCCAGGCGCGCATGTAGTTACCATTGTGATGGCGTACCAGTTTTACGATACCTTGAACGGGGAACCAGTTCGCATGAACATTGGTAACACTCATGAAAATGCTAATCATTATTCTGCGATCGTGGAAATACTCGTTTTCTTCTACTTCTTCAATCACAACTACATGGCCGTCAGCGGGAGCAACGACAACATTGTCCGTGGTGTCTCCTTCAAAAATACGGATAGGACAGCGGAAGAAGTTGAGGATAATTCCATATAGTACAGCAAAAACAGCAACGATAACCCAAAATCCCCACTGGCATTTGTCGTAGAGTATCCACCAGCTGAGACCGATGACGAGAGCTACGATAACAATGCCAATCAGCAGAGTCGGTGTTCCTTCATGATGAATTCTATTTTGCTTGACTTTTCTTAATTTTCCCATTTTATATAATTTGGTGCAAAATTACACATTTCCTCAGAAACTTGCAAATTTACACATTGATTATAGGAGAAAAAGGTTATTAAACCAGCATTATTTTTCTTCAAGGGCTTCGCTCAAACGACTTTCGAGTTCCTCTGCGGACAGACGAAGGGAAAATTGGCCGTTCTGAGCGATAGAAATTCCACCCGTCTCTTCAGAGACAATGATGGCGATACAATCTGTTTTCTGGGAGATGCCAAGTCCCGCGCGATGGCGCAAACCGAGCGCTTTGGGGATATCGCTATCGTGGGCAACGGGTAAGATACAACCTGCAGCTTTAATGCGTTTATGGCTGATGACCATTGCACCATCGTGAAGAGGAGAATTCTTGAAGAAGATATTCTCGATGAGACGCTGGGAGACAACGGCATCTATGTTTTCTCCAGAGTCAGAAATTTCTTTCAGGTTGGACTCGCGTTCAATAACGATAAGTGCGCCGACTTTCTGCTTTCCCATGCTCATACATGCCATGACAATTGGAATAATATCTGAACGGTGTATCTTTTCACTTTCTTTCGTGCGACGGAAAAGATTCAGTAACTTATTGTTACGCTGACGACCAATGGTAGAAAAGAAATTACGTATTTCCTCTTGGAACAAGACAATAAGTGCAAGCGAACCGACATTTACCAATTTATCGAAAATACCGCCCAACATACGCATCTCAAATACCTGAGATACGAGAATCCAAGCCACGATGAAGAGCAACAGTCCCGAGAATAAGTTGGCACTGCTGGACTCCTTCATGAGTTTATAGATATAGTAGAGGAGTAGGGCGACGAGGATGATATCTATGATATCCTTTATGCCGAAATCAAACATAAGCAGTTGGGATAATTGAGTAATTCCCTAGATTAATGAATTATTGATGTTACTCCCTGAAGGGAGTTGCATTGACAATTTTTACGGTTTCAACAGCAGCGCGAACATCGTGAACACGAAGAATGTGAGCTCCGTTCAACACAGCTAACGTATTGAGGACCGTTGTTCCATTCAAAGCTTCGTTGGCATTAGTACCAAGAAGTTTGTAGATCATGGATTTTCGGCTGATACCCACCAGCAAAGGCAGTTGGAGTTCGTGGAAATAACTTAAGTCTGCCATAAGCTGATAGTTGTGTTCCACTGTCTTTCCAAAGCCAAAGCCAGGATCCAGTATGATATCTTTTACACCATGATCCCGGAGAACCTGTGTCCTCCGTGAAAGATAGGCAATAACTTCTGACGTAACATCTTCGTAATGTGGCGTCTGCTGCATGGTATTAGGTTCACCTTGCATGTGCATGAGGATGTAAGGAACACCCAATCTTCCAACAGTGTGGAACATTGCACGATCCATTTCACCGCCAGAGATGTCATTGATGATTTGAACATTAAAGTCTTTAACGCAGTTCTTGGCAACTTCTGCTCTAAAAGTATCAACGCTGACAACAGCATCCGGAGCTTCCTTGCGAAGAATTTCCAAAGCAAAAGCAAGACGGCGCATTTCTTCTTTTTCGGAAGCCATTTCTGCCCCAGGTCGAGTACTGCATGCACCGATATCAATCATCTCTCCGCCTTCATCAATGATTTGGTGAATGCGGTTGCGAATAGCATCTTCCTCCATCATTCGACTTCCTTCGTAGAAGGAGTCGGGAGTTATATTTAAAATTCCCATCACAACAGGATGGTCCAAAGAAAATAGTTTTCCTTTTAAATTAAGTAAAAACGGAGTAAACATGGTTTTATCTATATCTTTATAACCGCAAAGTTAGCACGAAACCCTCATAATTCAAAATTATTTCTCTTTTTTTTTGTTTCTTTCAATATGTTGTGGTAATTTTGCTCCCAAATAAACCCCAAATACATGGAAATCTCTCAACTTTACGAAATTTTTACCCAGCATCCTGTGGTGACGACCGATACTCGCGATTGTCCGGCTGGTTCAATTTTCTTTGCTCTCAAAGGAGCAAGTTTTGATGGAAATCTTTTTGCTGCTAAAGCTCTCGAGGCGGGTTGTGCCTATGCAGTCGTTGACAATACTGAAGTATCAGCAACCGATAATCGCTTCATTCTTGTAGAAGATGTTCTGACAACTCTTCAAGATCTTGCAGCTTATCATCGTCGTGAACTTGGTACTCCTATTATTCAAATAACAGGAACCAATGGCAAGACCACGACAAAGGAACTGACTGCCGCTGTTCTTCAACAGCAGTATCGCGTGCTCTATACCCTTGGTAATTTCAATAATCACATTGGTGTGCCAAAAACTTTGCTTCGCCTGACGGCAGAAGATGATATTGCCGTCATAGAAACAGGTGCTAATCATCCTGGTGAAATTGCTTTACTTTCTAAGATTGTCGATGCTGATTGCGGTTTGATTACCAATGTTGGAAAAGCGCATCTTGAAGGTTTCGGTTCTTTTGAGGGTGTCATTAAGACCAAGAGCGAGCTCTATGATTATCTTCGTAGTAAATTGGAAGATGCTTCTCCTGAGGTTTGTCCTGATGCAGATGAAGAGGTTGGCTATGCTGCTCCTTTCGTTTTCTTGAATGGTGATAATCCATATCTTCCTAAGCAAGCAGAGGGCCTTGATTCCGTGACCTATGGTCAGCCGGGTCATAACTATGATGTTGAAGGCGAGGTTGTTGAATGCAATCCTTTCCTAAAACTTCGTTGGAGGGTGAAGGAAGGCGAATGGTCTGAAGTTCAAACCCAACTCATAGGTTCCTATAATATAGATAATGCTCTTGCTGCCGCTGCTGTCGGCACTCATTTCGGTGTTGGCGCAGAACAAGTCAGCAGTGCCTTGGCTGATTATTGTCCCAGCAACAATCGTTCTGAATATCGTAAGACAGAGCGTAACCGCCTTGTTATTGATGCCTACAACGCCAATGTTTCTTCTATGCACGCAGCTCTTGACAATTTCCGTCTTATTGCCGATAATCATAAGATGATGATTCTTGGAGATATGCGAGAACTTGGAGAAGTATCTGCTGCTGCCCATCAGGAAATTGCTGAGTTGGCAGCTACAACAGGTTGTGAGACACTCTGGCTCGTCGGTGAGAATTTTTCAGGTACAGAGCCCAGTGGTTTTGCTGGTGAACTTCGCCATTTCAAGGATGTTGAAGAGGTGAAAACTGCTCTCAGCGATGCTCCTCTCAACGACCGTCTGATTCTTATTAAGGGGTCAAACGGTACTAAACTATTCCAACTCCCAGAGTTACTGTAAATTCTTATAGTTATTAAAATAGGCGAGACCTTCGGATGAGGGCCTCGCCTATTTGCGTTATAGTTTTACTTGATTCCATTCGTGTTCGAAAGTCGAAACATGAATGAAAACTGTTCGGATTTACAGCCAGCCGTTGGCTTTATACCATGCTACGGCCTCTTTGACGCCACGGCCAAGGGGCCACTGGGGATCAAAGTCGAGATCCTTGCGAGCAGGCTCGATATCACAACGCCAGTTGCGTTGCTTGAGGATCTGGAATTTGTCCATATTAAGCGTGGAGATTTTTCCGGTAAGCTTTGAAATCCAAGTACTTACCTGACATACGCCATGGAGAAACCATACGGGGGCTTTGATGTGAAGCACACACTTGGTTCCCATCTCTTCCTGCAGCAAATCACTAAAAGCGCGACTGTCATAATCCTGACCATCACTGAGGAAATAAGCCTTTCCACACTCACCACGAGTCATTGCTGCAAGACATGCTTCTACGAGATCACGTACATAGATGAAGGTGATGATTTGAGGCGTATAGCCTACTGCGAAGTCAACATGCTTTTTGATGCTATCCGCCATAAGGAAATAGTCACGTTCACGAGGACCATAGACACCTGTCGGACGAAGGATGATATAGTTCAACCCAGGAATTTCTTTCAGACCATGTTCTGCTTCTAGTTTTGAGCGACCATAAGCAGTATTTGGCTGTGCGGTATCAGCATCACTGATAGGGAGATAACGTTCCGCGCCTTTCAAAGGTTTTCCCGAAGCATCACGCTGAGCAATATCCTGGACATTTCCCATAATGCTGAGTGAAGAAACGAAGACAAAACGTCCGTTCTCAACCAAGGCACCCGTTTCAAGGAGCAAACGCGCCAAGCGAAGCGTTCCTTCTGTATTGGTCTTTTTAAAAGCAGTTTCATTGGGTGCCTTTGTTGCACCCGCCGCATGGATAACATGGTCAAAAGCACCATGTTCTTCCACATGTTCAGTGAGTTGCTGGCGAAGACGCTCCTCATTGCCTAAGTCCAATTCTATAAATTGGGTGTTAGGAACTTGAAGATACTTCTTTGAAGAAGTTTTTCGCATGGCAGCCCATGTTTTATAACCGAGTTCCAAGGCACGCTCTACGAGGAATGAACCAACAAAACCAGATGCGCCAGTGATGAGAATCTTCATATTAACTAATTCTTACGAACAGACCCGCAGGTGAGTTCATATTCTTAATTCTTTCGAGCAGGGTCGCAGGTAAGACCACAACCGAGTTTCTTGAAAATTTTGTGATCAACTTCAGAAAGCATACAGGTCGTATGAACCTGACAGCCGCGGAGTTCTGGTAATTGTGTCAATGCACGACGACAATAGTCATCGTTGGGACTAAGAACTGAGAGTGCTACCAGTACTTCATCCGTATGCAGACGGGGATTGCTACCACCGAGATATTCCACCTTTGTCTTCTGAATCGGTTCAATCATATCTTGCGGAATCAGTTTGACTTCATGAGGAATTCCTGCAAGGTGTTTCATTGCATTGAGAAGAAGTGCAGCGCTTGGACCTAGAAGCGGACTAGTCTCGGCAGTAATCAGTGTACCATCTGCCAGTTCGATGGCTGCAGAATGAACTCCACTCTTGTCCTTGCGTTCCTTGGCAGCAACCGTGCAGCGACGGTCAGCGGTTGTGATATTTGCTTGCTTGAAAAGAAGGGCGAGTTTGTTAACTTCTCCTTCATTACCAGCACCTTCTGCCAAACGATTGAGGGCAGTGTAGTAGCGACGTATAATCTCTTGCTTAGATGCTTCACAGCAAGCTTCATCGTTGCTGATGCAGAAGCCAACCATATTTACACCCATGTCTGTGGGAGACTTGTAGGGGTTATGGCCGTAGATACCTTCGAAAAGGGCATCAAGGACGGGGAAGATCTCAATGTCGCGGTTGTAATTGATGGCAATTTCGTTGTAAGCCTCCATGTGGAAGGGGTCAATCATATTGACATCGTCGAGGTCAGCAGTTGCTGCTTCGTAAGCGATATTCACTGGGTGTTTGAGGGGAAGACTCCAAACGGGGAATGTTTCGAATTTTGCATAACCAGCCTCGATACCACGCTTGTGTTCATTATACAGCTGACTAAGACAAACTGCCATTTTTCCACTACCAGGACCAGGAGCTGTTACAATTACGAGAGGGCGTTCAGTTTCAACATAGTCATTCTTGCCAAAACCCTCGTCAGAGTCAATCAGGGCAACATTGGTCGGATAGCCTTCGATGGTGTAATGGTAATAAGCTTTGATACCCATGCGCTCCAGTTTCTGGCGATAGAGGTCGGCAGAATTCTGGCCATTATAATGAGTAATGACAACGCTACCAACGAGGAAACCACGCTTCTGGAATTCTGTGCGAAGGCGGAGAACATCTTCATCGTAGGTAATGCCAAGGTCACCGCGAACCTTATTCTTTTCAATATCAACTGCAGAGATAACGATGACAATTTCCGCAGAATCAGCGAGTTGCTTCAACATGCGAAGTTTAGAGTCAGGCTGGAAGCCAGGGAGTACTCGACTGGCGTGGTGATCGTCGAAGAGTTTTCCACCTAATTCGAGGTAGAGTTTTCCATCAAACTTAGCGATGCGTTCTTTGATGTGCTGCGACTGAATGCGGCAATACTTTTCGTTGTCAAAACCGATTTTCATAAATTTATATTTTTGTATTATCGGGGTGCAAAGTTACATCATTCTGTTGAAATGGGGAGTCCGTTTTTTGCAGAAATGGAACTGTCTGTAACTTTTTTTAAGAAAAAGTACTTTTTGTTGCGCGCGTAAAGAGAAAAAGTATTACCTTTGCAGTCCCAAATTCTGTTGATAATCGAATATAACCTAAAATATAACCTAAAATGGCAAACATTATCGAACAACTTTGCGCTCGCGCGAAAGCCGACAAGCAGCGCATTGTGCTCCCCGAAAGTCTTGAGGAGCGTACTATCACAGCAGCCGACATGGCGCTCCGTGATGAACTTGCAGACATCATCCTCATCGGTAATCGTGAGGAAATTCTCGCTTATGCTCAGAAGTTAGGTCTTCAGCATATCGAAAAGGCTACCATCATTGATCCAGCAACCAGTGAAAAGACAGAAGAATATGCTCAGCTTCTCACCGAATTGCGTGCCAAGAAGGGTATGACCATTGAAAAGGCTCGTCAGCAGGTTCTCGATCCTCTTTATTTCGGTTGCCTCATCATCAAGAGTGGTGATGCAGACGGTCAGATCAGTGGTGCTCTTTCTACCACTGGTGACACCCTCCGTCCTGCTCTCCAGATTATCAAGTGCGCTCCTGGCATTACTTGTGTCAGCGGTGCTATGCTTCTCATCACTCCCGCTCATGAATATGGTGATGACGGTGTTCTCGTTATGGGTGATGTTGCTGTAACTCCTATGCCCGATGCTAACCAGCTCGCTCAGATTGCTGTTTGTACCGCTCAGACCGCTCAGGCTGTTGCTGGTCTTGATCCCCGTGTTGCAATGTTGAGCTTCTCTACCAAGGGTAGTGCAAAGCATGAAGTTTGCGATAAGGTTATTGAAGCCACCCGTCTTGCTCAGGAAATGGCTCCTGAACTCAAGATTGATGGCGAAATGCAGGCTGATGCTGCTCTCGTAGAAAAGGTTGGTCAGAAGAAGTGTCCCGGCAGTCCTATCGCTGGTCATGCAAATGTTCTTATCGCTCCTTGTCTCGAAGTAGGTAACATTGGTTATAAGCTCGTTGAGCGTCTCGCTCATGCTGAGGCTATCGGTCCTATCCTCCAGGGTATTGCTCGTCCTGTTAACGACCTCAGCCGTGGTTGCTGTGTTGACGATATCTACAAGATGGTTGCTATCACTGCATGCCAGGCACAGGCTGCTAAAAAATAATTTCATTTACAATTTACCATTTACAATTCATATACACGAAATGAAAATTCTCGTTGTAAACTGCGGTTCATCTTCTATTAAATACAAACTTTATGAGATGGACGATCAGAGCGTGCTTGCTGCCGGTGGTATTGAAAAGATCGGTCTCGAAGGCGCATTTTTGAAGACAAAGATCAATGGTGAGACAAAGATTATTCCCTTTGCCTGCCCCACCCATACTGAAGGTATCAAGATGATGTTCGATACCTTGCTTCATCCTGAATATGGCGCTATCAAGAGCATTGATGAAATTAAGGGTGCTGGTCACCGCATTGTGGCTGGTGGCCGTTTCACTGAAAGCCGTCTCGTTGATCCCGAAATGCTTGAAGAATGGATTGGCTACATGGACCTCGCTCCTCTCCACAATCCCGCTCACCTCAAAGGTTATCAGGCTGTTAAGGAACTTCTTCCTGAACTTCCCCAGGTATTTGTCTTCGATACAGCTTTTCATCAGACTATGCCTGCAAAGGCTTATATGTATGCCGTTCCTTACGAATATTACAAGGAAAACGCCATCCGTCGCTATGGTGCTCACGGTACCAGCCATCGCTTCGTTACCGATCGCGTTTGCGAATTCCTCGGTGTTAATAAGGAAGACCAGAAGATCATCACCTGCCACATTGGCAATGGTGCATCTATCAGTGCTGTAAACGGTGGTAAGTGTGTAGACACCACGATGGGTCTTACTCCCCTTGAAGGTTTGATGATGGGTACACGTTCCGGTGATGTTGACGCCAGCGTTGTTCTCAAGATTATGAAGGAAGACAACCTCACTCCCGACCAGATGAATGACCTTCTCAACAAGAAGTCCGGTCTTCTCGGTATCAGTGGTGTCAGCAGTGATATGCGTGAAATCGGTGAGGCTGTAAAGGCTGGCAATGAACAGGCTGCTCTCGCTCTCGAGATGTACAGCTACCGCATTAAGAAGTACATTGGTGCCTATGCTGCTGCAATGGGCGGTGTTGACACCATCGTCTTCACTGCAGGTGTGGGTGAACATCAGTGGGATATCCGTCAGAACTCTACCGAAGGCCTTGAATTCCTCGGTATCAAGCTTGATGACGCTAAGAACAAGGCTAACTTCGGTGAAGAAGAAATCATCTCTACTCCCGATAGCCGCGTGAAGGTAGTTGTAGTTCCCACCGATGAGGAACTTATGATTGCCAGCGATACTCTCGCTTTGGTTACCAAGTAAGCCCCAAACGCAATAATATATAGCCCAGGGCAAACCGCTCTGGGCTATCTTCTCTAAACCTCCTTTTCTTTTTGAAAGAACCTATTTGAAGGAACCTGTTTATGAAATACTCCGTCATCATACCGGTATATAATCGTCCAGACGAATGTGACGAACTTCTGGCATCTCTGGCCCAGCAGACCCTGAAGGATTTCGAGGTTATCGTTGTAGAAGATGGTAGCGCTGTACCCTGCGAAGAAGTGGTGAACGGTTATACCGACCGTCTTAATATTCATTATTTCTTCAAGACTAATAGTGGTCCTGGTCAGACTCGTAACTACGGTGTCGAGCGTGCTCAGGGAGACTATGTGCTGATTCTCGATAGCGATGCCGTTTTGCCAGAAACCTATATCGAATGTGTTGAGGCCGAACTCTATCCCAATGGGCGTGAGGCTGAGGCTTGCTGCGAGGCTTTCGGAGGTCCTGACCGCGCTCATGACAGTTTTACTCCCATTCAGAAAGCAATAAACTACGGTATGACCTCTTTTTTTACAACAGGAGGTATTCGAGGTGGAAAGGCTACCAAGAAAGGCGAGAAGAGTAGTGGAGCGAAAATGGATAAATTCTTTCCGCGTTCTTTCAATATGGGCGTTCGTCGTGATGTCTATCAGCGCTTGGAAGGATTCTCCAAGATGCGTTTTGGAGAAGACGTTGATTTCAGTTACCGTCTTGTAGAAAGCGGAGCACGCTGCCGCTTGTTCTCCAGTGCATGGGTTTATCATAAGCGCCGTGCTAACTTCCGCCAGTTCTTCAAACAGGTTCACAATTCCGGAATCGCCCGCATCAACCTCACCAAGCGTCATCCTGGAACGCTTAAACTGGTGCATCTCCTCCCCACCGTCTTCACCCTCGGTGTACTGGCCTGCCTGCTTTGGACACTGGTTTTCGCCATTTGCGGACATTTGTGTCTCAGTGCCATCGGGCTCCTTCCCCTCCTCCTTTACAGCCTTATCATTTGCGTGGATTCTACGCTGATGAACAAGTCTTTGAAAGTCGGGGTATTGAGTATTGCCGCTGCTTTCATCCAACTTGTCGGCTATGGTACAGGTTTCCTGCGTTGCTGGTGGCAGCGTTGCATCCTTGGCCGTGGTGAGTTTGAAGCTTTCAAGAAGAATTTCTACAAGTAAAAAAGTTTTTGGGTTGTATAGAATGCTTGAGACAAAGGCATAGGATATAACCTCTCTTTCCCTCTCCATAGTCCTCTCCAAAGTGGAGAAGGGCTAACATGAATGGAATATACTGATGAGGCTCGAAAAGCCTCGATTCGCGAATGGGACGAATTCGATCGTCCTCGCGAAAAATTTATGGAATTTGGCCCCGAGTCCCTCTCGAAGGCAGAACTTCTCGCTATCCTTGTGGGTAGTGGAACAACGAATAAGAGCGCCGTTGAATTGATGCGGGATATTCTCAGCGATAATGACGGCAGTCTCAATAAAATCGGGAAGATGAGTCTCGAACAGTTGCAGCGGTATCATGGTGTCGGCCCCGCAAAGGCAGTGACCATTCTCGCTGCTTGCGAACTTGGAAAACGCAGAATGTTCGAAGAGGTCCAATATAAAAAGATTGAAAAGTCACAGGACATCTACGATTACTTTCTTCCCAAATTGAAAGACGAACACCACGAACATGCCATGGTATTGATGCTCGATGCAAAACTCCATGCTCTTCGCTGCTCGCGAATAAGCGAGGGTGGTGTTTCCGGAACCGCAGTCGATGTGCGTTTAGTGCTCCGCGAAGCACTTCTGTGTGAAGGTTGTACGCGCATTGTCTTCTGTCACAATCATCCCAGTGGCAATCCACATCCTTCCGCCCAGGACGATGAACTTACCCGTTCGCTTGTAAAGGCCGGTGCCGCTGTTCGTCTCCCCCTACTTGACCATGTTATAGTTGCTGACGGAAGCTATTACAGCTATTCCGACGAAGGCAAACTCTAAGATATAAATATGACTCCAGAAGAAAAACTGAAGATTGAAGAGCGCATTGTTGAAGTGCTCAAAACCGTATATGACCCTGAGATTCCTGTGGACATCTACAGTCTCGGGCTGATTTATCGTATTGACCTCGCTGATGATGGAATCCTCGAGGTAGATATGACGCTCACTGCTCCCAATTGTCCTGCGGCAGACTTCATCATGGAGGATGTCCGCATAAAGCTCGCTGGTATTACCGGTGTCACCGACGCTCGTGTCAACCTTGTCTTCGAGCCCGAATGGGATAAGGATATGATGAGCGAAGAAGCCAAGCTCGACCTCGGCTTCATGTAATAAAGTCTGGAAGGCATGCCTTTCGATTCTTAACTCGTAATTAATAAATAATTTGAAACCCATATATTTCCTTAGCGATGCGCATCTCGGTTCGTTGGCCATCCAGAGCCGAAGGATGCAAGAGCGCAGACTCGTCAATTTCCTCGACAGCATCAAACATAAAGCCGGAGCCGTCTATTTCCTCGGTGACATGTTTGATTTCTGGTTCGAGTACAAGACCGTGGTTCCGCGCGGCTACACTCGTTTCCTTGGTAAAATCTCCGAACTGACGGATAGAGGAGTAGAGGTCCACTATTTCACGGGTAACCACGATCTCTGGATGAACGGTTACCTCGAGGAAGAATGTGGCGTTATCCTTCATCGTGAAACCTCGACGACTTGCGAAATATACGGTAAGCTATTCTATCTGGCTCACGGTGACGGCCTTAACGATGGCGAAAAGGGTTTTAAGTACCTCCGTAAGCTTTTCCACAATAAGTTTTGTCAGCGTTGTTTCTCCATGCTTCATCCCCGCTGGGGCGTTAACTTTGGTCTGAAATGGGCTAAGCATAGCCGTCTGAAGCGTGAAGACGGTCAGGAACCTCCTTTTCAGGGTGAAAAGAACGAACCGCTGATTTGCTTTGCAAAAGACTATCTCAAGGATCATCCAGATATCAACTACTTTATCTTCGGCCATCGCCACATCGAATATGACCTCGTACTCTCCCGTACCTGTCGTCTCATCCTCCTCGGCGAGTGGATTCAACTCTGTACCTATGCCGTTTTTGATGGCGAGCACATGTATGTCGAAGATTTTGTAGAAGGGGAAAGTGAACCCTGATTTCAAAAAAAGACATTTTCTTGTAGTTTCAATATAAAACTTTGCGTCAAAGGAATGTAACGCGGTTTTCCGCAAAAACACGAATTTATGAACGCTAACGAAAAAGAACGGATTTTTACAGAGATGGTGCGGAAGCAAAAGAGTACCATCACTGCAGTCTGCATGATGTTCACCGACGAGAAAACGCCGGTCGACGACCTTGTGCAGGAATCCCTGATCAATCTTTGGCAAGGTTTTGACGGCTTTGAGGGCCGCAGTGATGTCCGTACCTGGGTATGGCGCGTTTGTCTGAATACTTGCATCTCGATTGATCGTAAACGCAAACGCCGTCCCCAGACGACCAGTATCGATGACACTTGCCGCGACATTCTTTCCGAAGATGGCGGAAGTCGTCAGGATGCCCAGTTGAAACTGCTCCACGACCGCATTCACCAGCTTGGAGTCTTCGACCGTGCAATTGTTATGCTTTGGCTCGAAGGAATGCCCTATGACGAAATCGGAATGATTGTCGGCATTTCAGCGAAGAATGTCAGTGTTCGTCTCGTTCGTATTCGTGAACAACTCAAGAAAATGTCAAACCTTAATGAAGAGGAGGATTAATCCATGCTATTAGAAAACAATCAGAATATTAACGATTCTCAACTTGACGAATTGCAGGAAATGCGCGAGCAGTTGAAACTGTTGCAGCAGCGTCTTGACGAGCGAGTGGACTTTGACGAAAAGATGATTCGCAAAGCCATGCAGCGAAATGCCAGCAATCTCCTTCTTTGGGAGTGGGGAGTTCTTGCCCTCTGTTCTTTTGCTTTGGTCTTCGTGATGTTGGAAGTGCGAAACTATGGACTAAGTATTTTGTTCCAATCCTTTACTGCAGTCTTCCTTCTATCCCTCGTTCTCGTTCAGTGCTGGTCTGTATGGTTTGTCAGCAAGAAGCGCAAGGACGTCATTGACGGCAACCTGATGCGAGTGGGTGAACGTATCGTCACCTACAAGAAGGCCGATCGTTGGATAAAGACCATCAGCATCCCAGTGGCTATCCTCTGGTGTCTCTGCTATATCCATAGCGTCCTTGAGGTGATAAGACCCGACGCATCTTTGGCTTTCCAGATGGGCTTTTACACCGCTGGTATTCTTGGAGGAGCTTTCGGTGGCGGTCTCGGATTCCTTGCTTATCGTAAGATGATGAGTCTCGTTAACGAACTTCAACAGCAAATCAATGACCTCAAATCTGAAGTCTAAATTCAACGAACTTACCTCACGCACCGTTGAGGGCAACCACCGTCTCCCTATTTCTGTTGAGGCGGCGGCGGAGCATGTTTGTTTAAACTGCAAAACAAGTTACCATGGTGAATATTGTCCCGCCTGCGGACAAAAAGCAGCGACTGAGCGCTTCACCACCCGCCAGACATTCAAACACTTGCTTTTTATATTTACAAAGTTCGATGACCGGTTCTGGCATACAGCCCTTGAGCTCTTCTACCGTCCCGGCCACATGATTCGTGACTACATCTGCGGACGGCGTGAAGACTATCTACGTCCTGTACAGATGATGCTTTGCCTAATAACAGTGTATGTACTGCTGCGTCACTTTGTGTTCCCAAGTGCTCCCGACGAAGAATATCACCTTTTTTCAGGTGATTTTGAAAACTATGTTAAATCCCCTTTATTGCTCTCCATTATCAAATGGGTAACCGTTGCACTGAACAATAAAGTGGTCGGAATGTTTGCAGGATGTGTAGCCAGTGTGTTGCCTTATTGGATCTGTTTTCGCCACTGTTCAGCCTATCGCCACCCTTTGGCTGATGAATCAACACCTTACGAACGACTGAACATCGCAGAGTACTTCTATGCTATTGTATTCTCCTCATGCCAGAATATGATTCTTCTCATAGTTGCCTTACCCTTCCTATGGTTATTTGGCTCAGGTCCCAGTGGAAACGTTGGATGGAGTCTTTCCTTCGTTCTATTGGTATGGATCCATAAGCAACTCTTCCAAATCCCATGGCGGCGCAGTATCACCCTTACATTAGCCAGTCAGTTGTTGATGGTGCTTATCATTATTATTTGCATGGCTATTATTGCCATCCCGCTATTTGCTATGGGTATCGCTACCCCTCAAATCTTTGAATAAGCATTGTGCCCAATAATTCCTATAAATCTCAAACAACTCCTCCATTCATCCCAAAAACAAGTTGTCTATCCCATAATTTTGCAGGTTAAGAGCTTCGTGTTGTACCTTTGCACTCAGAAATCAAAACCTAAAGAATTATGAAAGTAAAGAAATCAACAAGATCCTTTTGGTATCTGATAGCAGCAGCATGTTTCTATATCGTAGCCATTATGGACTTTTACACAGGGCAACACGCACTGGCAGTGACATTTTTCGCCTTGGCAACAGCTCAACTACTATTAGGACTGATGAGTTACAAACAGTCATCCCGGGATGAAGAGGAATGATTTCCTCCCATTACATGAAAGAAAGATTAATAAGCATCGGAATCGTCGTCCTCATTATCGCAGTTTTTCTGCCCTTTGGAGCCGCTGATATGCAAGCGCAGAACGGTATCCCTGCTGACATTTTGCGAATACTCTACTTGTTCTACTTCTTCCTCGTTGGCATTGTCATGTGCAGTGTCAGCGAGTTTGTGGTATCAAAAATCTTTCGTATGCCCCGAAAATTCGGTCAGCAGCCAATAGATTTCAATTCCTCAAAAAAAGCCTCACAGGACGAAGATGAAGTTGTTGATGTTCGTTACATCTTCCGCAGGAATTTTGCGTTCCAGGTGGTAAACTGCATCTTGACGACCCTCGCCGTTGCCTATTTTAATTCCATATATCTGGATATCCCGGGCCATGATAACAGTTTCACTTTCAGGAATATCCTTGTGGTATTCTCCTATATGATCCTGGCTTCATTTATCCTTAGTCTCTACTGGAGAAATGTATATCGCAACAAGGCCCTCGTTAAGCAGCTTGCAGAATCCAATCGTTTGAATGGTATTCTTGAAGAACGTCACCGTAATATGATGCAGAAGAAAGAAACAGAAACTCCTGCAGAGACTACAGCCGATCCTAACGTACCTACCGAGAGTGCCGTTATGCCTAATGGCCGTACTGCGGCAGCATCTGTCTGGGGTACGCCGATGACGAGTACTTTCAAGGCACCGCCCGCTCCCAAGCCTGAACCTGATGGCAATCTTACTTTGACGGGAACGACGAAGGATTCTCTCTCTATTACCGTAGACCAATTGTATTATGCCACATCAGAGGCAAACTATACAAAGATTTACTATAAATCCCAAGGGCATATGCGCAACACCCTCCTCCGTGTGAGCATCAAGCAATTGGAGGAACAGCTCGAAGGCTACGATCAGATTATGCGTTGCCATCGTGCTTTCATCGTAAACCTTGACAACCTTGAACGTGTCTCTGCCGGTTCTTCTGGCATGAATCTTGTTCTCCTCGATTGTCAGGAACACATCCCTGTCTCTCGTAGTTATCTCAAAGCCATCCGTGAGTGGATCGCCAACCCGAAATAACCTCAACCATGACGTTTGTCATAGCAATAACCCCGTTCACCACCAGGTGTGCGGGGTATTTTTTGAAAAAAAAGTTGTGTGCCTGAAAAATGCTATACTTTGAGCCTTGTTTGTTTGTTGTCTAATAAAAAGTTACTGATAATCAATATAATATAGGTATATTTCCATTCGTCCCATAGACTTGCAGTTTATCCCAATTGTTCCGTTTATCCCAAACGGGTGCCGTCTATCCCAAAAGTTTGGAGGATTGAAAATCTCGCCGTACTTTTGCACCGTCGAGAAATCGCAACGACATATTTGCAAATCTAAAATCAAAAAATATCATGAACAAGTTTTTCAATTTTCAATCCTCAACTATCATCGCAATCGGCATCATCATCGTTGCCATGCTTTTCGGATTATCTGCACAGGCACAGAACGCACACAAGCAGATCGCAGGCCTCCCCGCAGGCTACGTACTCAGTGAACAAGGTGATACCATCTTCGACGAGAATGTATATTACGAGTCACTCATGAACGACACAACGCTCACCATGAATAAGGAAGTTGCTCTTGGTGAAGCCACCGTTACCGGCCATCGTCCTATGACTAAGATCAAGGATGGCGCATTTGTAACCCGTGTTGAAGGCAGTGTCCTCGAAAAGGTAGGTAACGCACGCGATGTCCTTGGCCGTGTTCCCGGTATCATCAAGAACGGCGATGACCTCGAAGTTATAGGTAAAGGTTCTCCCGTATATTATATTAATGGACGCAAGGTCCGCGATCTCGATGAACTCAAGCGCATCCAGAGCGACCAGATCAAGGATATCGAAGTCATCACCAATCCTGGTGCTGCCTACGATGCTACCGTAACCGCAGTCGTTCGTATCAAGACCGTTCGCCAGCAGGGTGAAGGTTGGAGTGTCGGCGTTTCTGCAAAGGATGAACAGTCCTTCAAGCATGGCGTCAACGACCCCGAAGTACAGGTCGATATCAACTATCGTTGGAATAAGTTCGATATCTTCGCTATGGCCAAGGAATGGAAATGGGACTCTTTCCAGGAAGCTGTAATCGGCAAGAATGTTGAAAACAGTCTTGTTAAGCAAGTTCAAGAAGGTGATTTGAATGGTCACTGGCAGGGTAATGGTTCCGTCTTCAATGCAGGTTTTAACTTTATGCCCAATGATAAACACTCCCTCGGTGCAAAGGTTGACTACTGGGTGAATACCAAGTCCGACAACAATATGACGAGCAACCTCCGTATTGAGTCATGGCCTATGGATGCTGCACCCATCGTCGAAGACGACAGCCGCAGTGACACTCATTCCTACGATGACAATCCTTATGGAATTCTCGGCAATATGTACTATAACGGTACTTTTGGCAAACTCAATGTTGATTTCAATGCTGACCTCTTCATGAACAGCAGTACCAGCCATTCAACCAGTATTGAAACCAGTAAGGTTCAGAACTATACAAATCCAGAATTCTCCAATATCAGTTCTACGAGCAACAACCTCTATGCTACGAAGTTAGTATTCTCCTATCCCGTTTGGAAAGGTCAGTTGCAGGTAGGTACAGAAGAGACCATCGTTCGTCGTAACGAAGAATACAATGTCTGCACTTCTCAGGTTGACATCATCGGTGTTAACAATACTGAAAGCCGCGTTGAAGACGACAATTATGCCGGTTTCGTACAGTATAATGCCAGCATCCCCTCAAAGCGTGAAGACGGCAGTTGGGGTTGGAACTTCGGTGCCGGTGTGCGCTTCGAGCATGCAAGTTTCCACTATAAGGATCTCAAGGCTCCTGCGGGTAGTGAATTCGCTGATTTCAGCAGAAGTTATGACAACTTCTTCCCTTCAGCAAACATCATGACCAGCTATAAGGGTGCTCAGTTGATGGCATCTTATAGCATCAAGACCGTTCGTCCTTCATTTGATATGCTGAATGGAACGATGTCCTACATCAGCCGTTACATCCTCAACCAGGGTAATCCCCTCGTTAAACCCATGACCCTTCACAATGCTGACTTCTCAACCCGTTACAAGTGGTTCGGTGGTACCATCAGTTACCAGTATATGAAGGATGCTATCAGCAGTTGGAGTTCTATCTACAACGAGCAGGGAACCGTCCTTGTATCTACCAAGAACATGGAAGAACCCGCTCATCGTTTCATGGCCTTCTTCAACGCTGCTCCTACCTTTGGCATCTACCATCCCACCTATGTTGCCGGTGTTGTTGCTCAGAAGTTCAGTATGGATACCGAGAACGGCCGTCTGGATTTCAACCAGCCGATGTGGTTCGTAAACGTCAGCAATGTCTTCACTTTCAAGCACGCATGGCAGGCAGAATGCAACATGAACTACACCTCACGTGGTGAGAGCATGAACATTTACCTCTACAAGCATAGCTTCACTACGGATCTGGCTATTCAAAAGTCCTTCTTGAAGAACAATGCCCTCACTCTCCGTCTCGTTATGCAGGACATCTTCGATTCTCAGCGTCAGGGAGTTCAGGTTTACTACGGTAGTTTCAATATCACCCAGACCAACCGTTTCGACAACCAGCGTCTGATCTTCACCCTCCGTTACAACTTCAACGCTACCCGCAGCAAGTATCGTGGTACCGGTGCCGGTCAGGAAACTCGTAGCCGTATCTCTACAGGTCAGCACTAAATAAGTTAAAAGTTGAAAATCCTAACAAGCTAATAGTTAGAAGTTAAAATTAAAACAATCAATAGAAAAGATGCGCTTTTGTCAGTAATGGCAACAGCGCATCTATCTTTTGTCGGTGAAATCTATAGATTTTTCGAATATTTACTTTTTACCTTTGCCGTCTGCACGTTTTTTCGTAATTTTGCGCCCGAAATATTAGCTTGTGAAAAAGTAATCTTAAATATGGATACAATTCTCTCAACCCATCATATCTGTAAGCGATTTGACCACCATGTTGCCCTTGACGATGTTAGCATCGAAGTAGGTCGCGGTAAGGTCTTTGGCTTACTTGGTCCCAATGGTGCGGGAAAGACCACCCTCATCCGTATCATCAATCGCATTACCGCTCCCGACGAGGGTAGTGTTATCTTTAACGGTCATGCCCTTGCTCAGGACGATGTCTTCCACATTGGTTACCTCCCCGAGGAACGCGGTCTATATAAAAAGATGAAGGTCGGTGAACAGGCCGTTTATCTTGCCCAGCTCAAAGGCCTCTCTTCCCGTGACGCCCGTACCCGCTTGAAGGAATGGTTCGAGAAATTCGATATCATGCCTTGGTGGGACAAGAAACTCGAAGAACTCTCCAAGGGTATGCAGCAGAAGGTGCAGTTCGTCATCACCGTTCTCCACGAACCCGAACTGATGATCTTCGACGAACCCTTCAGCGGTTTCGACCCCGTTAATGCAGAACTCTTGAAGCGTGAGATTCTCGCTTTCCGTGATAAGGGCCATACCATCATCTATTCCACTCACAACATGGCGAGTGTTGAGGATGTCTGCGACGACATTGCTCTCATCAACAAGAGTCATCTTGTGCTCTCCGGCAGCGTTGAGGAAGTGAAGACCCGCTTTGCTGATGGTAGCTATGAGGTCCGTGCAGTCGTTCCCGAAGAGCAGGCCCGCCAGTTGGCAGCCAGCATAGAAGGAGCGGAACTCCGTCCCATCCTTCCCAGCATGAATGAAGTATTTTTAACTACCGTAGGTCAGACGGTCCATGAAAGCGAACAAGAGTCATGAGTAAGTTATCCATCATCATTCTCCGCGAGTTCATTACCCGCGTGACTAAGAAGAGTTTTATCCTTCTTACCATCTTGATGCCCTTCCTCTTTGCCGCCCTCGTCTTTGTTCCCATCTGGTTGGGACAGATTAATGGTAGTGAGGTGACGAAGATTGCGGTCATCGATCCTACGAACCACTATTTCCAGAGCCTCGAAAGCAACGACCAATATCAGTTCGTTCGTGTTGACAAGATGGATCCCGCTTTCAAAAGCGATACCACTGATATCGATGCTGTTCTCCAGATTACCGACGATCTCGCTTTGAATCCCAAGGCCGTTAGCCTCGGTTCTCGCAGTGAACTTCAGCTCAACATGGTCAGCTACATCGAGGACCAGTTGGAAGATCAGATCCGCAAGGATAAACTCGAGGCTTACAATATCCCCGAACTCGATAAGATTGTCGATGATCTCGACAGCACGTTCTCAATATCAACCGTGAAGTGGAACGAGGAAGGTGAAGAAACCTTCTCATCCAGCGACATCGCCATGGCAGTCGGCTTCCTTTTCACCTTCCTCATCTATATGTTCGTCATGAGTTATGGCGGTATGGTGATGAGCGGTGTTATGGAGGAAAAGACGAACCGCATCATGGAAATCATGGTCAGCAGCGTCAAGCCTTTCCAACTCATGATGGGCAAGATTATCGGTGTTGCCCTCGTCGGTTTCGTTCAGATTGCCATCTGGGGCGTGATGATTGCCGGTATTCTCTTCGGTGTCTCCTATTTCTTTGGCGGTGATGCCATCGCACAGGCCCAAAGCGCTCAGGCTACCATGCCTGGCGCTAGTATGAATGCCGCACAGATGGAAGCCGCTCAAGCTGCTGTTCAGGGTGAAGGAGCTGAAATAATGAATGCCCTGATGAATCTTCCCTTCGCTGAACTTTGTATCATGTTCATCCTGATGTTCGTCGGTGGTTATCTCCTCTATGCAAGTTTCTTTGCTGCCGTTGGTGCCAGCATCAACAGCCAGGAAGACTCTTCACAGTTTATGATGCCTGTTATCATCGTCATGGTATTTGGTATGTATGCTGCTATGGGAAGCATAGGCAATACAGACGGTCCTTTGGCTTTCTGGTCCAGCCTCTTCCCCCTCACTGCTCCTATTGTGATGATGGTCCGCATACCTTTCGGTGTACCCCTTTGGCAGGAATTTCTCTCCGTTGCCCTCCTTTATGCCACCGCTATTGGTATGGTATGGGTTGCGGG
>DCHS01000014.1:0-2626 GCA_002314875.1 Prevotellaceae bacterium UBA1746 | reverse complement strand
TTTTATGGAACCCACCTTAGGAAATGAAGAAATTACTAATTGTTTTTCTGGCCATATTAATGGTCATCCCCGTTGGGGCAGTATTAAAAGAGCGTGACCTCGCTCGTACCCTCGGCGTTCTCCGTGCCGAACTGGAAATGACGGTGAAAAAGCAGGAGGCCATGATGGCCCGCTATTCCCAGATGCAAACCTCCCAGCACGGTCAGTTGGTCGATTACATGCAGCGTTCCGAGCAGATTGCTCTCATGCTCTACTCCCAGCGCCAGGATTTTACCTTTGACCAGGCCTATGCCTGCCAGCAAGCTACCGATCTTTATCAGGAACTTTCCAGAAAGACGGTTCCCTACGCTCGCATTCAGGAGCGCCTCGAAAACGAGATCACCCGTTATGACGGTCTGATCAAGAGTCTCCAGGAACTCCCTCCCCGTGTAGAAATGGACGAGGACGGAAATATCTGGCATCATGGCCAGAAACGTCCCAGCATCCGTCCCAAGGACCTTCCCAAATCCCTGACTGCCGGAGACCATCATGACCATAAGGGTGACAAAGGACACCACCATCGTCTGGACTCCGTTGATATTGCCTCTGCTGCCAAGGTGGACAGCATTGCCGACAGTCTCGGTGTTGCTGATACCACAGCGGCTGCCGTTGCCGACAGCGTGATGCACCTTGCCGATGCCTACCGACTGACCAAGGAACAGCAGGCCGACCGTGATACCTGTCTCGCTATTGCCTTCAAGGTTCGCGAGAACTTGAAGAAGACCCTCGAGAGCATCAATGCCGACAACCTTTACTATACTACGGTTTCTGCCAATGTTGAAAAACTCAACAACTATGCCCAGGACCGTTACAAGGCTTTGCAGCAGAACATCTTCGTCAATGGCGGTGACAACTACTTCCAGACGTTACTGAAGTTGCCCTTAATGATTCGCCAGGCCTTTAGCGATGTGGATACAAAGTACACCAGTTTCGATAAGCGCTCACATTCTTTCAGCGAATGGCGTGGTCCTGTGGTGAACTTTATTATTTTCTTCATCATTCTGTGGGTGACCATTGCAACCATTCTCAGCAATGTCATTCTCCGTTCCATCCCTAACCGCCTTCTTCCCTTAGGGTTCCAGGGAAAGCGTCGTCTGTACTTTGTGGTACTCGGTATGTTCATCTTCGCCATCAGCGTGATGATCCTTCGCAACTTCATTCATCAGAACTTTGTTTTGATGGCTACAGAGTTGTTAATCAGTATGGCATGGCTGGCTTTTGCCATTTTCACGTCCCTCCTTATTCGTGTGAATGAAAACCAGTTGAAGGGTTGTGTGCGAACCTATATCCCCTTCATTCTGATGGCTTTCATCGTCATCATGTTCCGCATCCTTTTCATTCCCAACAACCTCGTCAACCTCATCTATCCTCCCGTTCTCCTCGGTTTCTGCATCTGGCAGGTTCGCAGTATGCGAGCTCCCAAGGGAACGATTCCTTCCAGCGACCTTATCTATGGTGCAATTTCTATGGTTGCCATGGTTGTCGCCACCATCCTGGCTTGGTCCGGCTATGTCCTCTTTGCAGTAGAAATCATGGTATGGTGGATGTTCCAGTTGGCAGCTATCCAGACCATCACTTGCATCTACTATCTCCTCGAGCGTTACGAGCGTCGTTTCCTCTTCAAGAAGGTGAAGATCCAGAAGTACAACGACGAAAAGCGTAAGGCCGAACTCCGTGCAAACTGGGAGGCTGAGCATATGGAGGCCGAAGAGGGTGAGGAAGCCAAGGACGGAGAAAATCTCAATGTCGATGTCGAGGGCAATACCGCTCCCACCGTTCATAAGAAGATTGATGACAAGGAACTCCTCAAAAAGGCTCGTGAAGGTGAATACATCAACCTGACCTTCCTCTTTGACTTTGTCAATCGCGCCATCGTCCCCGTCCTCGCTATTGCCAGTGCGATGATGAGTGTCTGGTATGCAGCCAGCATATTCGAGATGACCGATGCCCTGAAAGAATTCTTCTACTTCAACTTCATTGATCAGAAGAATATGATTCAGCTTTCACTCCATAAGATTGTCATCGTAGCTTGCTGTTGGTTCGTGTTCCGCTATGCCAATTATGCACTGCGTTCTCTCTACCATCACATCAAGCGCCTCCGTACCAATCTTCGTCCAGAACAATACAACTTTACGTTGGCGAACAACGTCATTGCCATTGTAGTCTGGGGTGGCTTCATTCTCTACTCCCTCTATCTCCTCCAAGTCCCCAAGACTGGACTCTCTGTCGTAACCGCAGGTCTCGCAACCGGTATGGGTTTCGCCATGAAGGACCTCCTCGAGAACTTCTTCTACGGAATCTCTCTCATGACGGGACGTATCCGGGTTGGAGATTATGTAGAGTGCGATGGCATCCAAGGCCGTGTGGATAGCATCACCTATCAGTCAACACAGATTCAGGCCCTCGATGGTTCTGTCATTGCTTTCTTGAATTCTCAGCTTTTCAGCAAGAACTTCAAGAACCTGACCCGTAACCACCATTACGAATTTGTCAAGATTCCTATCGGTGTTGCCTACGGAGCAAACATCAGCGAGGTTCGTCAGATGCTTATCGACGCCATCCGTCCCGTTATCGATATTGATCTCAT
>DCHS01000032.1 GCA_002314875.1 Prevotellaceae bacterium UBA1746 | reverse complement strand
GAGCTAAGTCGGCAACTAAATGGTGGAGGTTAACGGGCTCGACCCGCTGACCCTCTGCTTGTAAGGCAGATGCTCTGAACCAGCTGAGCTAAACGCCCTTGTGTTCCCAAAAGCGGTGCAAAGGTACAACATTCCTACCAATCCACCAAGACATAACCCACAAAAAATTCCGAAAAAATTTGATTTTTCTATTTTCCAAGGGAAGAAAGCATAGTTTTGCCAACTTAGGCTTTCATTTATACTGAGGATTTCTGTTCTATCAACACTACTCTACTCCATTACTTTTCGTTGATTGCACCACATCGCGGACAGCGTCCTAATTCATGCAAGGCACTGCCACAATTACCACAACGATAATGAGCAGAATTATTGGTCCAATGACGATAGAGAGCAAAACACCAGTACAAGGCAAGGCAGATATAACCAATATAATACTGAACCGTCAAACTGAAGAACAGGTAGAGTATCATACAGACTCCTCCCAACGAAATCATGTAGGAAATGCCATTAACTCCCTTCGGCTGGCGACGAAGGTCCTCGGCGACGGCTATGAGGATAATCAGCATAAGCCAAACACTGAACAGGAAGATCATGATGACAGTGGGTTGACCGAAAGGATTAAGAGTAGGATGATAATAAAATTCTTCCCATACTCCAGGCCAATAGTGTTGGACACTACCATACAATGCTGCAGATCCACTCATGGTCAAACATAACAGCGTAGGATAGAAACTGTGGATGTCATTGAAATGGACCATAAGGAAACGTTCCTTTCTAAAGGTATGGAAAAGGAAAATGGCAAAGGCCAGACTCAGACAAATGAGCAAAACCAGAATGCGAGCGTCAGAGAAATGGTGGATGAAGCTGGAAATCAAATTGTCCGGATAGGACTTTTCTTTCAGTTCACTCTCACGGACCCATCCCATAGTCATCTGATCGCGAGCGACCATAATCCATACACTATCGATAGAGTCTTCTGGAACAATGGCAACATTAGCAACAACGATTTCGTCGTAATCGCCAACAGCAGCACTATCAGAAGTATAAATACTGGAAACGGCACCCGGAATAGCAGACTCCAAAGCGATTGAGTCAAACGCAATAAGGTTATAGTTTTTCCAATAGTGATGGTCTTTACGAAAACTAACCGAATCAACTCCCGTCGTTGCCCATGGATCGACGCACTGAGGCTTCTCGTGCGTACATGACACAAGAGCAATCAGAAAAGTGAAAAGAAGGAGCAGTTTTCGCATTGTTAATCGAATGATTAAGATGACTGAAATATTAAAGAGGAAAGGTTATCTATTTTCCTGAAGAATACCAGCAACTGTGTGTCAAGAGATTACTCTGGTTTTAAGACCTGCATTTCACAGTTTTTACAGTCAAAATATAAGGGGAACTGACGACCATCAGGAAGGCGGAGCGAAAGAGGTTCGTTCCAAGCAGGACGATGACCGGTTTCTTTAGGACATTGTCCAAAAGCATAGCGAAGGCAGTGACGGCAAGTCATCAACTGGGCTTCACGAGGCTGACGAATTTCAAAGGCGGGAGAGACATCTTCTGCTCCACGAGCCAAAAGCCAGGTCCGTGCTTTGGCATTTGCGATATTGGAGATATAGGAGAAACGCTGGCCGGTGAATGTTTGCAATGTCTCCGCACGACGACGATCACGATGGGACTTATAGAATTCCTGAAGAACCTTCTCCAAAGCTATTGTCACCTTACGACGCATATCACTGAGGACGGAGGCAGGAATAAAGCGTTCGCCATTCGTTTCTATCGCGACCTCATCGATGATGAATGAGGTGTCGCCCAATTTAGAAAGATTACGGCGGATATTCTCAACCTGCGGTTTTTCTGCAGACTGGATTGCCATCGGGAAATCAAGAGAAGTCTCTACTCTGCCCTCAGAAAAACGAGGAGCAACGGGGGCAGATGCAGTAAGGCGGAAACCGTCGCTGATTTCCGAAAGGACGAAGGAAACCGGCAATCGGCGTTCTGCACTAGGTTTTGCCAATAGTGCCTCCCATTCGTGGTCCTCATTACGGTAAAGCAAGGTGCCGGAAGATAGTTCAGGCATCTTCAAAGGAAAGACTTCATTGCCCTCCACACGATTTACGCGGAATCCCTGTAAACGACCGTCGTTGTCGAAATAGGTCAAGCCATCTCCATTATGAAGATCGTATTCAGACTCCTTATTATATATAAAGGAGCGACGGCCAACACGTGAAACTTTACCGACAAGAACACCTTTGGACTTGGGCGTCATAAAGTTCCAGAGATTTCTGGTACGGTCGTGGAGAAGATAATCCGTAAACCCTCTGTTGAAACTGCGGGCAAGGTCAGGGGTAAAGGTATATTGCTGAATGCCGAGAGAAGCACGGACATAGTCATGACTACGATGTTGAATGACTTCGTCCATCGCCTTACGATAATAGGCCGTGACATTCTTGACATAAGCCACATCCTTCAAACGACCTTCAATCTTAAAACTGCTTACACCTGCATCCATCATCTCTTCGAGGGAGTGCGAGCGATTCATATCACGAAGAGAAAGGAGGTGTTTATCCTTTTCCAGAACCTTACCGTCTGCATCAACCAAATCAAAGGCAAGGCGGCAGAACTGTGCACATCGTCCACGATTTGCAGAACGGCCAAAACAAAATTCCGAAGCATAGCAACGGCCTGAGTAACTTACACAAAGTGCTCCGTGAACAAATCCTTCCAAAGGCAAAGCCGTGGCGTTATGAATCGCACGAATCTGATCAAGAGATAATTCACGCGCCATCACAATCTGGGAATAGCCCGCACGCTCCAAGAACTGTGCACGACTGGGCGTACAGTTGTCCATCTGCGTAGAGGCATGGAGCGCAATGGGAGGAATGCTCATGGTCAACAAGGCCAGGTCTTGGGTTATCAATGCATCCACACCGATTTCATCCAATTGCTTGATCAGGGCTTCAACATCTGCCAATTCATCATCGTATAGAATGGTGTTGATTGTCACATAGACCTTTGCACCGAAAAGATGAGCGTACTCGCACAGAAGCTTGATATCCTCAACGGAATTACCAGCAGCTGCACGGGCTCCAAACGATGGACCGCCGATATACACGGCATCAGCACCGTGGCGAATGGCCTCGATGCCCGTCTCAACGTTTTTTGCGGGGGAAAGGAGTTCTATGGATTGCATATATTATTCGGGCTAAAAGCCCTCACACCGGAACGGACTAATGAGTAACACTTCGCTGCTCACGATGCTCACACCGGAACGGACTAATGAGTAACACTTCGCAGCTCACGCAGTTCACACTGGAACAGACCGATGGGAACCGCCGGAAACACTGGAACGGATTAATAAAATGGTTATTATTGAGCCTTTTCCTTTTTGGCTTGCTTCAGGAGGTTATAAGCCTTGAAGAGACCCATCTCACCTGCTTTTGAAAGCAGAGGAATTGCTTTATCGTTTTCACTCAACAGGAGATAAACAACAGCTCGGTTATAGACTGCCTCTGCCATCTGCGGGTCAAGTTCGAAGGCCTTATCGAAAGCTATGCCAGCATCTTCAAGACTACCGACTTCAGCCTCCAAACATCCCAGGTTGTAATAGAGAACGGGCTCTTTATCCTCCCCCTTCGCAATTACTTCCTTTACGTTTTCCAGTGCTTTTTCTGTTTGATTAGCCAGAAGGAGTTTAGAGGTTTCATCAAGACAAGCGATAAGTTTCTCATCCGTTGAGAAGATAGGCTGACGAGCTCCATCAACGAGGAGATGATTGCCTTCAACGTGATAAACAGGAAGGAATACGCGTTCAACCTTACGGTTCTGAACCTTACCTGAGAATTCGCCCATAAAGGTTCGAGCGGTATCTGCATCTTCCTCTACAAGTTGGTCGTAATGCTCCAAACCGTGCTCGGAACGTTTGCGGACCTTCTTTATATCTCTTCGTTTTCCATTGCCATAAATCAAATCTAAGTCGGCCTGACGAAGATGAGTCTCATCTTTTGAAGCCTTGGCATTCTGTCCTACAGCACGATAACATTCTGCACGACTCTGATAGCCATACAAGAAGTTGGGATAGGAACGGATAATCGTCGTATAGTCGGCAATAGCGCCATAATAATCACCGACGTTCTTGCGAAGTTCTGCGCGGTTATAAATGGCGAGGATATTGTTCGGCTCTTCTGCTAAGATAAAGTCAAAGTCTTCAATGGCACGGTTATCATCACCCACCAACGCACGAATCAGCGCACGATTATAATGAGCAACGAAGTGCTGGGGAATCATCTCAATGACACGGTCATAGTCCGACAAAGCCTGACCGTATTGGTACAAGGCATGACGAGCCTGTGCGCGATCGAGGTAGAAGTCAACATTTCCGACATCATATTTCAAGGCCTGGGTATAGAATGAATCAGCCTGTTCATATCGTTCTTTGATCAGGGACAAACGACCTTTAAAGCCCCAGGCATTGGGTTCACGCTTGCTGATAGTCAAAAGGGAATCCGTCCAAAACAGTGCCTGTGTAGTATCCTTCAATTCCAAGGCTACCTGACTCTTCACAAGATATGCTCTGGTAAATTTAGGCCAGCGCTTCAGAATATGGTCAAGTTCCTGGTTGGCTGTATCATAGTCCTTGTTTTCCAAACGACAAAGAACGCGGTTATAATTGGCTCCCTGATCATCGGGAAAAGACGACAGGTATTGCGTATAGTCTGCAATAGCGCCTTCGTATTTAATGGTATGAATACGGGTGAGACCACGGAGCTGGTAATACTGAACTTTGAAGGGATTGAACTTGATAGCTTCGTTCAAATCACTCTCCGCACTGTCATAATCCTCAAGGGAGAACTTTGCGTACGCACGGAAATAATAGGCATCAGCGAGATATGGTTTAGCTTCAAGAACGATATTGAAATAGTGGATTGCAGAGACATAATCGTCATACTGCATCGCAGCACATCCCATCTGCAATACCTGCGGAACATTTACCTGAGCAGAACCATTCAACCAGAAAGCAAAGCCAACGAGCAGCAGGTAAAGACGACGGCCCTTACTTACTGCTCGCTTAAAAATCTTATGCAATCTATTGGTTACCATTTTATTGCCAAAGAAGAAGACTTCTTAAATTTCGTATTACTTTATCTTTACCTTGTAGCCACAAGTGAACTTGCCGGAAAGGAGACAGGAAAGTTTCTTACGGATCAACTGCTTGCGAAGAGGAGAGATACGATCGGTAAAGACTTTACCTTCGAGATGATCGAATTCATGCTGCATAACGCGAGCGAGGAATCCAGTTACCCATTCTTCATGCTCATTCCATTCGCGATCGAACCACTTCACCTTAATGCGGGTAGCACGACGAACGGGTTCGCTGATGCCAGGAAGAGAAAGGCAACCTTCGTCCATGAGTTCGGTTTCGGTATCGTCAATCTCGAGTATATGGGGATTGATATAGGCCTCATTGAAGTCCTTATATTCAGGATAGTCTTCTGAGAGGCAATCAAGTGTAATGACAACAAGGCGGATAGCACGGCCAATCTGCGGTGCAGCAAGACCAACACCCTGGCTGTTGTACATAGTCTCGAACATATCATCAATCAACTTGTTGAGTTCGGGATAATCCTTGTCGATATCTTCGGAAACTTTACGAAGAACCGGTTGGCCATAAGTATAGATAGGGAGAATCATAGGGATTTACAATTTTTTGATGTACATTTACAATTGGGGGGCAAAGGAAAACTGATTTAATGCCCAAGTCGTTTATGCTCCATATAATTCTGCAGGATAATTGTAGCAGAGATTTCATCAACAAGGGCCTTATCCTGACGGCGTTTTCTGCCAATGCCAGAGTCCAGCATGGTTTGGTGAGCAATAACGGAAGTAAAACGTTCGTCGTAGAATTCCACGGGAATGTCTGGCAAAGCTTTCTTCATTTCACCAACGAAACTGCGTACACGGGCTTGATTTTCAGATGGCTGACCATTGGGTTGTGTGGGTAATCCAACGACAATTGTCTCCACTTGTTCCTTTGAAGTATAAGCCTTTAAGAAAGCAAGCAATTCTTTTGTGTCCACCGTTGTCAGACCGCCAGCAATGATTTGCATGGGATCAGTAACAGCGATTCCTGTACGACGTTTGCCATAATCTATGGAAAGTATGCGCATAGGTGAAATGAGTTATAGACCAGAATAATGTTTAAAGACTTACTATATATAATATAGGAGTTGACTTTTTTACTCTCAAACCGGGCACACCAACAGATGCGCCCGGTTCTCGAATTTATTTAAAAGTTGTGATTAGTCTTCTGTGGTGTTACCATAACCACGGCTCGTGCCATAACCATAACGGTAACCGTAACGATAGCCATAACGATGATAGCCGTAGCTCTTGTAAGTATCGTCGGTACCATTAAGAACCATAAGCATATGAGGATAACGAGAAGTCTTGTAGAAATCGTCGATCTCGGGGAGCATTGAACGCTCGAAGAGATGAGCACGAACAACGAAGATAGACATATCCACGTAGTTACGGATAATACTTGCATCGGCAACAACCTCAACAGGAGGACAGTCGACGAATACAAAGTCGTAATCCTTCTTCAATTCTGCAATCACCTCAGCCAAACGCTCATCATAGAGCAATTCGGTGGGGTTGGGAGGAATTGCACCAACAGGGATGATGGTCAAGTTGGGAACATCTTCAAATTCATACTTAATCTCATCAAGTGAGCACTGGCCAACAAGATAATTGGAAATACCCACCTTAGGACGATTAACGAACTGTGAGGTTGTACCCTTACGGAGGTCAAGGTCGAGGATTACAACCTTCTTGTTCTTGATAGCAAGAGAAGTTGCAAGGTTTGAACTGATGAAGGTCTTACCTGAAGCAACATTTGCTGAGGTAACCATTGTTACAACACCCTTACCAAACTTCTTTCCACAGAACTCGAAGTTCGTACGGAGAACACGGAATGCTTCATTGATGACATTTGTGCTTTGATCCTTAACCACGATTTCACGCTTAGCCTGCTTCTTGGGTTTCTTCGTGAAGAGACGAGAGAGGAAGCCCTTCTTCTTATAAGAAAGAGGAATTTCACCAATGTAGGGAATGCTGAGATTCTCAAGGTCCTTACGACCACGTACGGTGGTGTCAAGAATTTCACGGAGATAAATGATTGCCAAAGGAATGGCAATACCGAGAACGAGAGCAATGAGGAGGATATTACGCTTAACGGGCGCCGTAGGATAATTACTACCGGTAGGAGGAGTAATAAGACGGGTATTATAAGCGGTAAATGCCATTGAAAGCTCGTTTTCCTCACGCTTCTGGAGAAGGAAGATATAAAGACTTTCCTTTACCTTCTGCTCACGACCAATGCTGGTCAGATAAGTAGCCTGCTGAGGATTGCTGGCAATCTTAGAGTTCAACTGGTTCTTTTCAGCCTGGAGGTTACCCTGCTGGGTGTTGAGCTGGAGGATAAGGTTGTCAATACTCTGAACGATTACCTGACGCTGATTGTTGATACGGGTTTCAAGGTCAGTAATCAACGGGCTGTTTACAGAAGCATTAGCAACGAGACGATTACGCTGAAGAATGTTTTCGTTGTATTCTGCGATAAGACGTTCTACAGCTGCTGAACCGATACCAGAGTTAGCAGGAAGAAGTTCAAACTTCTGCTTGTTGTCAGAAACCATCTGGCGAACGTACTTGGCCATGTACAACTGGTTGTTAAGGTCAAGAATCTTATCACCAGTCTGCTCTGCCTTGGTCAAATAGGTTGATGCTACCTGCTGAGCATCAGGAATCATATTAGCACTCTTGAAAGAAGAGATGTTCTGGTCAACATTACCAAGTTCACCTTCGATGACACGGAGACGCTCGTTAATGAACTGAGAAGTGCTTACAGCAATCTGGTTCTTATCTGCTACCCAGTTTTCGTTGTAAACGGTGATGGTCATGTTGATGACATCTTCCGCACGCTGGATATTCACATCGTTGAAAGTCAGAGAAAGCATATTACTCTGCTTATCCATAAGAGCTACGTTTACACGATTGTAAGCGGTAGTAGCAGCCTTGATAGAAGAACGGGTGATATGGATAGGCTTATCAATCTTGGTAAATTCAGGTGAGGGATCAACAAGAACGCGACCAACAGGAGTATTTACGATAGAGTGCAATTTGCCATGAACCACCTTATTCTCATCACCTTCCTTCGTACGGGGACCACGGAAATCAGTAAGAGTATAAGAGGTGTTGTCGTCCATAGTGAGAACCATGCCAACATTGTCATCATCTGCAAGAGAGAGGAACTTAACGTTGATAGGCAAAGAACGACCATAAAGGGTATAATTATGGAAAGCACCCTCTACGAAATAATTCACATCAAGATGCAAGCGCTTTACAACCTCTTCAGTTACAGCGGGACTCTGGAGAGCGATGATTTCATCGTTTACGTTGCTGAAGCTGTAACCACCAAGTTCGCTCAACTGCTGTTCTACACTACCCTTACCCTTGGATTCTGTATCCTTGATAAGGAGAGTTGCAGAACGGGTATAGACCGGACTAGTGCGAAGGATTTGGAAAACACCGAGGAAGAGGCAGAGGGCTACGGAAGCAGCAAACCAATACCACTTGTTCATGCAAAGGAAGATAATGTCCTGAAATTCTAGGCCATTGTCCTTTTCTTCAATATTGTTGTTGTTTTCAGCCATTTTTGTACTGTTTACCTATTACTGAAAAAGTTTATTATTTTAGGAGATTGCTAACCATCACAGCCATTGAAAGAGCGAATGATGCGAGAGAGAGATAGAGGGTCGGTGTCTGCCAGCTGTTACCGATAGGCATGCTGGTACGCTGCTTGGTAACGTTAGGGTTAACATAAACCACATCG
Source organism: Prevotellaceae bacterium UBA1746 (assembly GCA_002314875.1). GTDB lineage: Bacteria > Bacteroidota > Bacteroidia > Bacteroidales > Bacteroidaceae > Alloprevotella. The sequence continues at coordinate 37,990 of DCHS01000032.1, read as the reverse complement.
TTAGGATAAAGATAGTATACAGGAGAGCTGTAAACGTTCTGAGCATTAGAAATATCAATACGATAAACCTTCTGTTGATTACCTTCCTGACGAAGAACCATAATGTTATTGCGCTCAGCGGTGATATTAAGGTCACCACACTTTGCTATCGCCTCAAGAATCGTGAGATTATCCTTTTCAATCTGAATACGACCAGGATTCTTCACATCACCCAACACGTTGATGTATTGGTTCAGCACTTCACAAGTTACAACAGCATCGTTGAGGAGCTTATTATCAACAAGAATCTTTTTGATCGTAGTTTCAACTTCTTCACGAGTCATTCCTGCAACACGGATCTTACCAATAACGGGGAAGTCAATGTTACCCTGAGAGTCGATGAGGTAAGGCATAGTAGACTGAGAGCTGTTGGTCAAGCTAGAAGCCGCACCAATACGCTGTGACTGGAGGGGAAGGTTGAAACTTGAAGCAATTTCAGGAGTAAGTGCGGAGCTCACCACGATATTAATCTTATCTGCGGGGCTCAGACGGAGCACGCTGTTCTGCACTGTAAGAGAAGGCAGATTGTTAGCATCACTCAAATCCTGGAAATAAGGAACAGTCATGTAAGACTTACAGGATGCTAAGCACAAAATCAGCGCTGCAAATGCTAAAAGGGATTTAAATTTCATAGATTTATTTTGATTTTAATTTTTTACGGATTTCATTTTGTCGTGCAAATTTAGTTTTTTCCTATGGAATAACCAAAGTTTTCTTAGAAAAAACAACAAAGAAACTCCCCTTTTTGTGAAATATCGCTAATGAAGTTGCAAATATATCACAAAAAGAGGAGTTTTACTGTTCTAAGCCTTAAGTTCAATGCGGAATGTCGTGCCTTTGCCAAGTTCTGAAGACTTTACGAAAATCTTGCCGTGATGGTATTCTTCAACAATGCGTTTTGCCAAAGACAAGCCCAGGCCCCAGCCTCTTTGCTTTGTCGTAAAACCAGGCTTGAAGACCGTTCCAAAATTCTTCTTGGGAATACCCTTTCCTGTATCCGTGATTTCGGTAACCCAGTTTTTCTGCTCACGGAAGACAACAGCGTCAATACAGCCTTCACCCGCCATGGCGTCAATGGCATTCTTGCAAAGCACCTCAACCACCCATTCGAGCAGTGGCGCACAGATGGGCAGGATAACTTTGCCATCTTCCGGGAAATGGCATTGCATCTTAACCCTGTTGGAGGTTCTGCGACTGATATAAGTCACGACGTGTTCTACGACTTCACAGAGGTCGCCGTCTTTTAGTTCCGGAACACTACCAATCTTGCTGAATCGTTCTGCAATAAGTTCAAGACGGGAAATATCCTTCCGCATCTCAACAATCATTTCATCCTCAGGATAGAGTTCCTTGAGAACTTCACTCCACGCCATCAACGAGGATATAGGAGTTCCCAACTGATGAGCCGTTTCTTTAGAAAGACCCACCCAAACCTTATTCTGTTCAGCGCGTTTAGAAGAAAGGAGTGCGAAGATAGCTATAACAACGAAAAGCCCTACCACTCCCAATTGTACAAAGGGGAAATAGGCCAATCGTTTGAGCATCAAGGAGTCTTCGTAATATATTTTCAGTTGTGCACCTTCGCTTACCCCCATATCAGGATTAGGAGTAAGGGGTACTATCATTTCCTGTCCCGTCTGCTGCATTCTCTTAGCCATCTCATGCAACTTGGCAATAGAATCCTCAGGGCTCTTAAAGGAGAAATCAAGATTGCGACAGGTTGTAACGGCTCCTGTTTCGTCAAGGACTACAAGCGGAATAGAATTGTTCCCATTGATGACCTTTAATACAAGATTCAAATCCGTTGTCTCATCAGCACTAATCAGGGAACGCATAGCTTCTGCCCACACTTCCATACGGGCAACTTCCTCTTTCTGTAAGTCTCGGATCAGCGCATGACTCACGACAAGGGAGACCACAGCAATTATTACTGCAGCCACTACCAAGCCAATTTTGACTTGTCGCATGCTTTCTGTCCAGACTTTCATTAAGCGTCCGATTAATTTGGGGTGTTAGAACTATTCTTTATTCTCGGAAAGTTCTTTATTAATGCCGTCGATATAATCGAGAAGCTGGTCGCGGCCGAGACCCTTTTCGCTGGAAGTTATGAAATGAGGAGGCAGTTCTTCCCAGGTCTCCAATAATTTCTTAAGGAAACCGTCCACATTTTTTCTCAATTCTCCCTGCTTGTTCTTATCGGCTTTTGTAAAAATGATGGCAAAAGGAATACCTTCTTCACCGAGCCACTGAATAAATTCCAAGTCTATCTTCTGCGGAGTCAGACGGGAATCAATAAGAACAAAGAGACATGTCAACTGCTGACGATCGCAAACATAATGACTGATGAGATTCGTCAGTTTCTCCATCTCCTTTTTACCACGTTTAGCATAGCCATAGCCAGGTAAATCGACAAGAAACCACTCTTTATTAATAAGGAAATGGTTTACAAGTAGGGTCTTACCTGGGGTAGCCGAAGTCATTGCTAATCCCTTTTTACGGGTCAGCATATTAATCAGACTGCTCTTTCCAACATTGGAACGGCCTATAAATGCATACTCAGGGTACTGGGTATCAGGGCACTGATCAGCGCGGGAAGATGATATAAAGAAATCTGCGGAGATTATTTCCATATAGATAAATTAGCGGTTGAAATCACTCTTGCTCATATTGGGCCAGCAGAAAAGACCGGCGATGAAGAGAACAAGAATGCAATATTTGGAATTACTTGCACCAGGGGCTTCGTAGTAGAATATGACATTCGACAACATCAGCAAAAACCACAATACAATACGGAAATTGCAATAATTCGTATATTTGTGATAAGCCTTGCGGTTGTCAGGATGGTTGATTCCTGCTTTAATGGGACGGATGCGGAAAAAATAAAGCAAAAGGAAACAGCCTCCGAAAGCGGTGATTACACTGATAAGGTTAATAATGTAGTTGTTCTCAGGGGACGAAGAAATCTGTGCCAGTGGAATCAACTCACTACCGAACAAATCGGTTTCATACTCAAATACAGCAAACACTAAAGCAATGAGCAAAAATGCTGCTATATACAGAAGTTTCGTGGTTTTCATTATGTTTGATTATTATTTTTTGTATCAATTGAATGTCCAGAATCACCAGAAATACATGTATGCAAAGTACTGGAAATTGCAAGACTTTCAGATTAAATTAGGATTTAAAAGCAACTCTGTCAACAATACTTCGGCCGAGGGTTACTTCATCTGTGTATTCCAAATCGTCACCGACACAAACACCACGGGCGAGAACGGATAACTTAACAGACGTAGAAGGTAAATCCAAAGCTTGTAATCTTCTGGAAATATAGAAATTAGTCGTATCTCCCTCCATTGTTGGATTAAGTGCAAAGATGACTTCTTTTATTGCTCCTTCTCCCACTCTTTTCACCAATGATTCTATTTGAAGATCGTTGGGGCCAATGCCATCCATCGGACTGATGACACCACCCAGAACATGGTAAAGTCCCTTGAACTGACCTGTTGCCTCTACGGCCATTACATTCTGCACATTCTCAACTACACAGATCGTTGAACGGTCACGACGTTGATCAGCGCAAATGTCGCAGACTTCAGTGTCGGATATGTTATGGCAATACTTGCAGAACTTCACATCATCACGCAAACGAAGTAAACTGTCTGCCAAAGCATGAGTCTGCGCCGCATCTTTACGAAGTAAATGAAGCACAAGACGAAGAGCAGACTTACGACCTACTCCAGGAAGTTTTGAGGTTTCGGAAACAGCGCGCTCAAGAAGTTTAGACGGATATTGCTGATTTATCATGCTGCAAAATTACGATTTTTTTGGAAAATAGAGAACAAACCTACGAAATATCGTAGGAAATATGTAATTTTGCACCCAAATTAACATGAACATAAGCCATATCTATGGATATTTCCATTATTATCGTCTCCTATAATGTGCGGGATTATCTACGCCAATGTTTGGATAGCGTTTGGAAGTCTGCAGTGAAAGGGAACCTCAATGTTGAGGTTTTCGTTGTTGACAACAACTCTTCTGACAACAGCGTAGATTATTTAATCTCAGCATTCCCGGAAGACCAATTCCCTCAACTCCATTTCATCTCCAATCAACAAAACGTTGGATTTGGCCATGCCAATAATCAGGCGGTGAAGGAATCCCAAGGAAAATACATCCTGTTCCTTAATCCTGATACGATTATCACAGAGAATACTCTCCGTGACTGCTTTGATTTTGCAGAACGACAAAAGGATCTCGGAGCGATGGGAGTGAAAATGCTGGGAGCTAAAGGCGAATTCTCTTTAGAAAGCAGACGAGGACTCCCAACTCCATGGGTTGCATTCTGCAAAATGTCGGGCTTAAGCGCTTTCTTTCCTAAGAGCCGGCTTTTCGGAAAGTACTACATGCAATATCTTGATAAAGAGAAACCGGCAGAAATCGAAATTATCAGCGGTGCTTTTATGTTCTGCCACTCTGATGCTTTAAAAATGTGCGGAGGTTTTGATGAAACATTCTTTATGTATGGAGAAGATATAGACCTGTCCTACCGGTTCCTTCTCGCAGGTCGTCATAACTGGTATGTTCCTACACCGATTCTGCATTATAAGGGTGAATCTACCAAAAAAGGAAGTTTCAAGTATGTCCATGCTTTTTATGACGCAATGCTGATCTTCTTCAAGAAGCACTTTCACAAGGCTAGTCTTATGCTCTCAATACTGGTGAAGGCAGCTATTCTCTTTAGAGCTTGCATAGCACTGGTTCAGCAAAAAGTCCAAGTTCTTCTAGGCCGTCTGAACTCTTCCAAAGATAACGCCCCGATCAATGTTCATTTTATAGGTTCTCTTGAAAGTCAGAACATACTTTTGGAACATTCAGACTCCTGGGGCTTTAAAGTGACTTGCGGAACTTCCATGGATGAAGAGATTCCTTCACAGACTCAGATCGTCGCTTATGATGCAGAGGCTTTTTCCTATGGAAACATCCTTAATGATTTGATAGCCAAGTACTATGCTATCGGTACCTTTTTCCCTTCCCGTCACACAATGATTTTCAGCGGTGGTATTTACAAGTAAAACGACAATCAACAATATGAAAAAAATTCTTGTATTTCTCTTGGCCTTTTCTGCATTTTTCTCTGCCTACGCAGAAAAGCAGTTTGTTAACCTTACTCCAAGAGCTAAATCCTGCACCACATACGATGGCAGTTGTGTCCTACCTCAGGAATTTACGGTGGGAGTTGCAGAATCTCTCGGTGACACGGTAATGGTTGAGGCTCAGCGTTTTGTAGATGCTCTCAATGCTACAATGACCGGCTACACGGTAAAGCTTGCTCACTCTACCGAAAATGCACTTATCAGAGTAAATCCTTACGGAGGTTCTTTCTCCAACGTAGGTATGGAAGGTTTCCGCATTGTTGCCAAGGCTGACAGTATTGTGATTTCATCATTGACCCAGCGTGGTTTCTATTATGCTTTCCAAAGTATCAAGAAGATGCTTCCTGCTAATGTTGCCATTGGTGTTGCTGGGAAGACTGGAGAAACCTATTCGCTTCCTATTGTAACCATTACCGATAATCCACGTTTCAGTTATCGCGGTTTTATGCTCGATGTAAGCCGTCATTTCTTTACCGTTGAAGAAGTAAAGAAGATGATTGACTTGATGGCAGTATATAAGATGAATGTATTCCACTGGCATCTCACTGACGACCAGGGATGGCGTGCAGAAATCAAACAATATCCTAAGCTGACAACGGTTGGCGCTACTCGCTCTAACAGTTGGAATACAGATATTTATCTTGTTGACAATTATTGGTGGACGGGCGAAGGCGCTTATACGAACAAGCAGTATGGTCCTTATTTCTATACGCAGGACGAGATGCGTGAGGTTGTGGCTTACGCTGCAGAACGCCATATTGATGTGCTTCCAGAAGTTGATATGCCTGGCCATTTCGTTGCTGCAATGGCGGCATATCCTGAATACTGCTGTCATCCCAACAGTGCTCCGAGTGTATGGAATTCTGGTGGTATTTCATCTGATGTTCTGAATGTTGGTAATGAAAAGGCGGTACAGTTTGCAAAGAACATTCTCGATGAACTTTGCGACATCTTCCCCTACCCTTACATCCATATTGGTGGTGACGAGTGTCCTACCTCTCAGTGGGAATCAAATGCAGACTGCCAGGCAAAGTACAAGTCTCTGGGTTTAAGCAGTTACCGCGCTCTCCAATCTCATTTTATTAAGGATATTGCAGATTTCCTGAAGACAAAAGATAAAAAAATCGTTTGCTGGAATGAAGCGATTACCGCAAGTGGTGCTGATCTTGATTTGATCAAAGAGACCGGCTTGACTATCATGTGTTGGAATCCCTGCCAAAGCAGCGCTACAAAAGCCGCTCAGTTGGGACTCGATGCTATTATCACTGAATATCACTCTTCTACTGGTGGTTACTACATCAATCGTCGTCAGAGTAATGACTACGGCGAACCAACCGGTGCAGGTGCAGGTGATGATACCGTCGAAGGTTGTTATAATTATGTCCCTGTTCAAGGTTCACTGACAACGGAACAATTAGCGCACATCAAGGGTGTTCAGGGAACCTTCTGGTGCGAACATGTTTCCAGCAACGAATATCTTGAATACCTTGCCCTTCCTCGTCTCGTCTGCGTAGCAGAAGCGGGTTGGAGCGCACAGACCAAGAAGAACTGGACGGATTTCAAGAGCCGAATGACTCGTGATACGGAAATGCTTGATCTTGGCGGATATATCTATGCCAAGCATTGGATGGATGACTATGTTCACCGTACTTATGTAAATCCTATCCGTGATAAGGCCATCGTAACTTTCACCAATCAGAGCGCTGACCGCGGTCGCTGCCTTCGTGATGACAATGGTACGCTCAACGGCCAGGGTTCTGAATGTACCAACTGGATTCTCGAAAGTACTGGTACTGATGGCGAATACTACATCAAGAGCGAGGTTAGTGGCAAATATCTTTATGTTTCTGCAACTTCAAGCGGCAGTGCAGTAACGCTTAACACAAAGAAGATTGCCTGGACTTTTGATGAGACCACAATGAGTGGTTATGTTGCGATTTGTCCGGTTGCAAACACCTCTGTTGCTGTGAACAACAATGTCAGCAATACCACCAAGGCTCGTCTCTTCGCTCATGGAACCAGCAATGGTGCTTCGTTCTGGAAGGTTGAATCTGTCGGTACCCTTGACAACATCACCGAGGTTTCCGTTGAACCTCAACACATCACTGGCATTTACGATCTCAGCGGTCGCTCAGTATCCCGATCTCACACTGGCTTTGTTATCAGCAATGGCAAGAAAATGTTGAGCTACTAAAAAGCTTACCAAATAAATCAAGCCACTTTCCTACTTCTGGAAGGTGGCTTTATTTTTTGATATTATATACAAATATGAACAACCAAAACATAGGAGGCCCATGCCCGATTTGTAACCTGCGGTCCGTCAGGCCGTTTTCAACTAACGATTGATGATATAGGGCCGAAGGTCCGACCCGTGCTATAATCCCCTTCGCATAAATGTGAGGAGTTTACAGTTTACAGTTTACAGTTAAAAATTTTCTATTTTACATTAGAAAATAGTCTTAATTATATAATATATAATTAAAGCTCTATAAGCATTATTTAATTCAAAAAAAATAACTGTAAACTGTAAACTGTAAACTGTAAACTGTAAACTGGCAAAGACAGTCCATATACATACTTGTTTCTGTGTTAACTATCTCACATTGAAATGTTAAAGTTATGGGCGAACTGCGCGCGCAGGTAGTTGAAACGCTCCCACGGTGCAGTTTTTTCTACGTCCGACATAGTTGAAATTCCTCCCGCACCGCGTTTCAACGGCCCCTTTTCGGCCTCTTCTCCACCCTACGTATCTTTAATTTACGATTTTTCCTTTGAATATCCAAATTTCCCTATGTTAAAAAGACTAATAGATGTTAAAGGGAAATACGCATAGACTGCAACAATAATGCGGGCCACAGGAAATACCTATGGCCCGCAAATTATGCGTTAGAGATGATTACTTTTCGAGTACTGCATCTACCTTGGCATTGATATCATCAAGCGTAGCATTACCAGCTTTGGCCTGTTCAATCAAGTTAACGAGATTTGCAATAGAAGCAAAATCAGCACCGAAGGTTACGGTAATAATCTGGCTAAGACTATCCATCATGTCAATATCAATTGTAACGTATGCCTTCTTCAAGGTTTCATTGAAGTGACCATGCATGACAACGGGAATGTCGCCCAAATCAGGACCAGCCCATGAGCTTATAGTACTATCATCACCTTTTCCTATACGAACAACTCCATTGAAACTGAAGTTTCCTTCATTATCCATTTCCAAGTTGTCAACAGAAAGGTTACCGATATTAGATTCACCCTCTGCAAGCTTCAATTTGAAGTTTCTCAGCATGAAGTTAATATTCCCATTGCGAAGAACACCAACGGTAACATCAGCATTCATGTTGCTGACCTGACCATTAATAGTAACCTCAAGATTATCTGAGATTTCCACTTCTCTAATAGGATCTCCACCAAAGAGTACATTTACGGTCTGTTCTACAGTGCCAACCTTAATGGCAATAGCAATACTTACGATAATATATTTCTTGTTATCATAGGTGTATATCTGGCCCTTCAAATCAAGGGGAATTGCACCAAGACCAGGACCAGCCCATTCTACATCATCAGGATCTGTACCTGCTGCAATACGAACATTACCCTTGTATTCGAACTTGCCATCAGCATCAAGATGGAGAGCGTTGATAGCAATGTTGCCAATATAAGTTGTTTTGCCATTCAAAGGCATAGAGAAGTTGTTGAGAATGAAATTGATGTCACCATTACGAAGTGTAGCAACTTGCACTTGCTGATTGTTCATAACCGTTGCTTCTCCATTAACAGTTACCTTCAAAACATCAGTGTAGGTGTCAGTTTTATCTACTTTTGCACCGAAAGTGACATTAATAGTCTGCTTGAGTGAAGCCTCCATATCAATGTCGATATTCACGAAACAGTATTCAATACCATCAACAGTGTAAATCTGACCATTGAGTTCCAAAGGAACAGCACCCATCTCAGGGCCGCTCCAAGTTTTTACTGTAGCATCAGAACCATTGGAAATCACAACATTGCCGTTATAAGTGAAACGACCTTCTGCATCAAGAGCAAGGTCTTCAATTGCGATATTACCAACAGGCGTAACCTTGTCATTACCCGTAGACAACACGAAATTATCAAGGATGAAGTTGATATTGCCATTACGCAAAGTACCGACAGTGATTGTTGTATTCTGTGTAGTCGTTACACCATTTACTGTTACTGCAAGGACATCGGTGTAATTCTTTGTCTGAGCAGCATCAGTACCAAATGTAATGTGGATTGTCTGCTTAAGACTTTCCATTTGAATATCAAGAACCATCTGGCAATGACTCAAGCCATTCTCACCATTACCGTCTTCAGTTACATCAAAGCACTGACCACGGAGAGACACAGGAATACTGCCAAGGTCAGGACCGTTCCATTTTATAGTGGTATCGGTACCCTTACCAATGCGGATAATGCCATTGTAAGCAAAATTGCCTTCAGCATCAAGTGCGATATTATCAATTGCAATGTTACCAATAGGAGAATATGAACCATTCAGATTCATATAGAAGTCCTTCAAGGTAAACTTAATATTACCATTCTTTAATGTACCAATGTTAACCTTGGTGTTTGGAACAATCGTTTCTTCTCCATTTACGAAGACATCGAGAGCATCAGTATATACCTTAGGCGTTCCAACAGGTTCTGCACCGTAAGTTACATGGATAGTCTGTTTGAGGCTTTCCATATCAATATCAATGACAACAATGATATCATTGCCATTATTATAACGCTGACCACGGAGGGTAACAGGAACGATACCAAGTTCAAGACCACTCCAGGTAGAAGATACGGTACGAGAACCCGGACCAATGATAATACCACCCTGGTACTCGAAATTGCCATCAGCATCGATAGGGAAATTTTCGAGGAAGATGTTACCGATATAGGTCATCTTATTATTCAGCGTCATAGCAAAGTCCTTCAATGTGAAGTTGACGTTACCATTAGTAAGGTCACCCATCGTAACTGTCTGTCCGTCAATGGAAGTGACGTCACCATTAACAGTAACGACGATTGGCTGACCGGTATAGTCCTTAGAGGAAGACAACTCAACACCGTAAGTTGCATGGAAGAGCGCCTGGCTGCGATAAACCATATCAGCAGAAGCTGCCAACAATTCGCCATTCTTTATCTGGCCATTGACAACAAAAGGTACCAGGTCATCACCATTACGAACATTACCGCTGTACTTGAAGTAACCGTCTTCGTCAACAGAAAGATTAGTAGCAGTTGCACTACCACCTCTACCTGCATTGAAAGTAAAGCTGATATTATCATTTTCGAGGGTTGCAACTCCAAAAGTCATACCTGATGAAGAAGAACTTGCACCATTATAAAGAAGTGAAAGAGGAGAATACTGCTTTGTAGAAACTGTTGCAGGAAGTACGTCAAACTGGAGGCTATAGGTCTTGACTTCTGAACCGCCCTTAACAGTAATGGTTACAACACCAGTTTCATCGTCATAGGCTGTTTCAAAAGTCGCACCTGCACCAGCAGTTACAACCAACTTTGATGCATCATATACCTCATGAATAGTAGCACCGTCTTCAACTTTATCGCCGTACCATGTAGCAATTAAGCTCAAATCAGGTGCAGCCATCTGTACTTCGGTTTCACGACTACGGCCGTAACCGCTGACAGTAACCGTCATTACATGAGTGCTTTCGTCGTAATTGACAACGTATTCGCTTGCTCCGTTACCCAGAGTTAACGAGAGTTTGTTCTTATCCGTATAGACTTGATCACAAGCATAAACTCCATTCGTTGAGGTAATAGCAGTGCCATTATAATTACCTACAACAGACAAATCAAGACGTCCGTAGTAGAAAATCTGGTAATTCTTATCACTCAAAGCAGTTTCAAGTGCTGAGCCATAGGGAATGTAGAATTTGCCTGTTGTATTGTTTGTAACATTATAAGTTGTACCATCAACAGTAACTGAACCCGTAAGACTTGAACCCTTTACCTCATAAATACCCAAAGGCAGGTTTTCAATTGTTTCTACTGCAGTAGAGGGCAAAGCACGGAAACCTTTTACTTCAACGCCATTGCTCATAGAAGCGTTGCTGTAGTTGGGCCAGAATGAGTTTACACGTTCAAATAACTGAGCGGGAATAAACTCCCAAAGGTAGTTGTCTGCATCAGAGGCGCTTGACTTCTTTTCAATTTTACCATTACTATCATTGATATAGATATAATAATCTGACATCAAACCATTGTAAACACCATAAATCTGATAGTAATTGGTGTCTCCTACTTTTGCAAATTTGACATCAAGATCTTTTTTGGTACCAGACGTATTTACTGATGAACTGAAAGCATTACACTGCAAATAAATGTAGTTGCCATTCTCATCAGTTATGGTTGCATCATTTGAAGCAGAAAGTTGCCAAGCATGTGGAGTTGAACTGGTCTTTGTACCAGTGGTAATATAGTTATTTGTACTCTTGTTACGGATATAGAACCAACCTGCTGCGGGAGCCTGAGGAGAAGCAGAAGTTTCAGGTGTTACAACAGCCTCAGGTTCATCATCTGCTGACGAATCCATACCATTGAACTGGATAGTGTAGGTATGAACGTTAGAAGGATTAACGCTATAGTCGTTACCCTTAATAGTAATCGTCAAAATATTGGTGTTGGGGTCAAAGTTATCTTCAACAATAGCACCGGCACCAGTCTGCATCTTAAAGAATTTTGCTTTATAATTAGCATCAACTCTTGCACTATTGCCAGTAAACACAATATTCTCGCCATTGAATGTGGCAGATTTAATTGTGCTCAAATACACCATCTCGATATCATCAATATAGAGATAGTCACCGTCTGAACCACCACCAGGAGTTTCATTAGTCGTAAATGTAGCGAGAATCTGTCCGGGTTCTGATACACTGACGTATTCAAAAGGCACTTCCAACTGTGTCCAATCACAAGAAGGTATGCTTTTTGTTGCACGAGCAATAACAATACTCTTGTCTGCATTATCTTCAGGATCATACATCATAGTATTTTCCTTATGAAGAATCATATTCAAACGAGCATTGCCTTCTGAAGCATTGGCAGGAACAAACTTAACCCATACTCTTACATAATCAGGACGGCCTGTAAAAATCGTAAAGAACTTATTATTTTCACCATATGAACTATCTCCAGTATGATGATCATAATTATAGTTGTTCTTACCATCGGTTGGAGTAGTGCTATGGGTGTAAATCTGACCATTGGTCATAACACCATTCGCTACAACGCCCAAGATTGATTTTGACTTTACATAGACGCACTTGCCAGTAGCACCTGAACGAACATCTGTTGACTGAACAAGTTTGTCACCTGCTCTACCTGCGCTATTAAGAGAACTTGCATTAATTGACGCATAACCATGCCAACCTTCAGGCTCAGAATAAGAACTATAAGATGAGATGAAATCGGCATCAAAAGTCGAATTGGGAAATTGATACTGAGCATTTGCACCGATAGCGGTCAAAGCAAGTATCGCCAAAGATATGACTTTTTTCATTTTAATAAAGTATTACAAATTCGTAATTGAAGACAGAAGCATTTTTTCTATCTTTTTACAAGCGAAACCCTTCCATAATACGCGTACTATGAAAGGGTTTCTCGTTTTATAGATTTATTCTTACTTGAGAATTTTCTTACCATTCATAATGAACACGCCCTTTTCAGCATTGTTCACACGACGACCCTGAAGATCATAAACAACGTTATCACTCTTCGTTGTTACCTGATTGATACCGTCAGGTTCGATGGTAGAACCGAAAGTAACATAAATAATCTGATTGAGAGTTTCAGACATATCAATGTCGATATCAACATTCAAACGGTTATCGGTAATACGACCACGAAGACGAAGAGGAATTTCACCGAGAAGAGGACCCACCCAATCTTCTGCTGCTACACCAGCCTTATCACCTGCCTTAATCAGAAGGTTGCCGTTATAGTTAAAGTACTTATATCCAACGCCCTCATACAAAACGAGATCTTCTACGAGAATGTTACCTACATACATTGAATTTCCATCAAGAACCATTGTGAAGTTCTTCAATGCAAAATTGATACAACCGTTGCTAAGATGTTCAACGATAACTTCTGCAGGCATAGGATCTGTGCTTGTTGCATTGACAGAGATAACAAGATTATCTGCATAAGTCTTTGTGTCAGTTACAGCAGCAGGGGTAAATGCGGTGCCATATTCAAAATTGATATTTTCACCGAAAATTGCCTTGGTGTCCATGTCTAAAGTAAAGTAGCACTTCTCATCAGAGTACTGGCCATTGAGAACTACATCACAAGAAATGCCTGCCAAATTAGTGGAACCAGAGAAAAAGCAATTGCCAACATGGCTGAAGGTATAATAGTTTCCGTGATTTTCAACAGAAACATCAGAAATGGTGCAGTCACCAAGGAGCATGCCTCCATCAACAGGAAGAGTCAATGCGGGGAGAACCAAATTAACATCACCATTGCTAAGGTGCTGAATCTGTGCCTTTGTACCTTCTACCTTACCAAGTAAACTTCCTGAAATAAATGATGAAAGTGCATCACTATAATCAACTGTTTTGCTAACACTTGCTGCAGCGAAGTCTGAACCGAACTGCACCTGTACAATCTGGTTGATGCTGGACATCATGTCGATATCGATAGTAACATAAAGCTTGTCGCCGGTAATCTTACCCTTCATAACGAGGGGCACATTACCAAGAAGAGGACCAACCCAGGTATCAACACCGGCTTTGTCGCCTTCCTGAATCTGAAGGTTACCATTGAAAGAGAAAGAATCATATTCGCCCTTGTTAGTAAGGAAGAGGTTATCAACGGCAATGTTACCAACGTACATTTCGTTACCGTCAGCAGCTACCAAAGTAAAGTTTTTCAATATAAAGTTAATGTAGTTATCTTCCAAGAATTCTACATTAACAGCTGTTTCCTGTGTAGTTCCATCACCATTCACAGTTACAGTAAGCTTGTCGGTATAAACCGTAGTATTGCCCGCGTACGCTGCCATCACGGCAAAAACGAGCACAAAGAGAGTAAAGATTTTCTTCATTGTGTAAAAAATTCCGATTTGTTTAAAGGGTTTAGTTATTATTTTCTTTTCAAATTTTATCCTTTTATCTCCTGCAAATGATTTATAAAAGCAAAAAAGCAAGAGAATTTTATTGTTATCCTAACTAATGATATTCTGTCAAGAGTATGGACTTTTCCATTTTACGCTGCAAAATTACAAAGTAATACGCTTTTAGTCGCTAATATTGTGGTAAAAGCTACGAAAAAAAACCGTAAAAACGGTAAATACCATAATATTATACATAAAATGCAACACAAATTTTGCAATTACTAAAAAAATTACCTAACTTTGCAGTTTAAATACGCAAGAAATCTTTCTTGCAAATAATCAACAAATCCTTAAAAACCGGAGTATTGTATACTCCACTTCTTACTATGACATATCCTGAATCAGAATTAATTATCAACAATGATGGTAGTTGTTTCCATCTTCATGTTAAACCCGAACAATTGGCAGACCGAGTCATCCTCGTCGGTGACCCTGGTCGTGTAAAACTCGTTGCCTCTCATTTTGAATCTATTGAGTGCGAGATTGAAAATCGCGAATTCCGCACCATTACCGGTAACTATCGCGATGCCAATGGAAATACAAAGCGCATTACTGTGGTAAGCACGGGTATCGGTTGCGACAATATTGATATTGTTGTCAACGAACTTGACGCACTGGCTAATATCAATTTTGAAACACGCGAGGATCATCCCGAACATCGCACATTAACTTTAGTGCGTATCGGAACTTGCGGCGGTCTCCATGCTGACCTTCCCACTGGCACCTTCATCGCATCAGAAAAGAGCCTCGGATTCGATGGACTTCTTAATTTCTACGGCGGTCGTAATACCGTTTGTGACCTTGAATTTGAAGAAGCATTCCTGGAGCACATGCATTGGACTGGAAACCAATGTATTGCTCACCCCTACTGCATCAACAACTGCAAAGACTTATTGGAACAGATTGCCCGCGATGATATGGCTCGTGGCGTGACAATTGCCTGCGGTGGTTTCTACGGACCTCAAGGACGTGTTCTTCGTGCTCCTCTTGCAGACCCCAACCAGAATGCAAAGATTGAGGCTTTCCGTTATACTCCTAAGGTATCGGCAATGAATCCTGAGCCTCACGAACTCCGTTTCACTAACTTTGAAATGGAATCCAGTGCCGTTGCTGGTCTTTCTGCCCTACTCGGTCATCGTGCGCTTACAGTATGTATGGTAGTAGCTAACCGCAAGGTTAAGGCAGCCAACACAGAATACAAAGGCACCATTGACCTTCTTATTCAAACCGTCCTTGAACGCATCTAAGAGTAACTTTCTAAAACAATAAAAGGCTCCACATTTGTGGGGCCTTTCTTATTTCAATAAGGTAATCCGTCGTAGTCAAAATCGGGAAGATCCTCGTTAGCGTACGAGTTTTGCTCCTCTATAATCTCGTAGAGAATTTCTTCAGCCGTCTTTTCCTTCTTCGCCTTCGTTTTGGACTTACCTTTCGCTTTCTTCTTCTTTTCTTCTTCGCCCATAGCAACGAGGGCACGCTGTTTCTGATATTCTTCTAGATTGAAACCTTTAACAGCCACAATATCAAGAAGAATCACCTTCTGACGCAGTACCTCGGCAAACTCAGCTTTCAAAACTTCAAGACGCTCTTTTACCATCTTATTGTTCGTCGCAAAAACGATGGTTTGCAGCATGCGCTTCAATTCGCGGATATGCTCGACAAAGTAGGCAGCACCCTTCTTACAACGCTCCTGCAAGGTATCGTTTTGGGCATAATCGTAATCTGCCATAATCAGGCGCTGATATTGAATAGCGAAACTTGCGGACACTTTATCAACATTTTCCTGGAAAGAAAGACGGGCTTTCTTCCATTCTTGCAAGGCATCAGGCGCCTGCTTATATAGCCACTCGTCAATATGACGAAGGTAAGCATCAAAAGCAAAACGAATGCTCTGGAAAGTAAAGAGTTCTGCAACAAGACTTAGGAAATACTCTCGTTGCATTTCCTTTACACGATCTTGTGATGGAATCTGGTTGGGAATATTATTGGTAAAGGAGATAACATTCTGATCGTTGATAATAGCACGAGCAGGAATCATAGAACTTAACACCATGCCTTCCAAACTCTTACAACGGCTCAGCGCCACATAAACCTGACCGTGGGAGAAAGAATACTGGACGTCGATAATCGCTTTCTCAAAGGTTAGGCCCTGACTCTTATGAACGGTAATCGCCCATGCTGTCTTCAATGGCAGCTGGGAAAAAGTACCAATGAGTTCCTCCTTGATTTCCTTTGTCTCTTCGTCCAGTTCATAATGGTTGTTTTCCCATTGTTCATTCGTGACATCAATAATAGCACCGCCATTTTGCGGACGAACTTTAACAAAGGTATCAGCCATCTGGACCACGGTACCAATCATGCCATTGAAATATCGTTTTGCAGCATTGGAATCATTTTTCACAAACATAACCTGCGCACCGACTTTCAACGTCAACTCCTCTGGCGTCGGGTAGGACTGTTCCGGGAACTCTTTCCAAATCTCCGCTCTATAAACCTTAGGCTCGGTTTTAAGAGCAGCCAGTTCCTCATCGTTTATCTGGTCTGCCTGATGGTTATGAGTCGTCAAACGAATATAGCCTTCCTCAGAGGGTGGATTGAAGTTCGGAATATATCTCGAATTCAGTTCTGCAAGTACTTGAGCATCAGCACTGTTATTGCGGACTCGACCCAGCAAGTCAATGAAGTGCTGATCGGTCTGTCGATAAACGGTTTTCAGTTCAACGGTGACAAAGCCGGCTTCTTTCAAAGCACGGGAAGAGAAGAAATACTGTGTATCATAATACTGCTGCAAAGTACGCCACTCTTCGGGTTTTGCCACTGGTGCCAGCTGTTGCAAGTCACCTATCATCAGCAACTGAACACCGCCGAATGGTTTTGAATGATCCCGGAAACGACGAAGAACGGCGTCAACGCTATCTAAAAGGTCAGCGCGAACCATTGATATCTCATCGATAATCACCAAATCCAGACTGCGAATCAGGCGACGTTTCTTTTCGCTAAACTTATAAGCTCTGTTGTCTGATTTAAATTCAGTACCAGGGATATAAGGGCCGAAAGGTAATTGGAAGAACGAGTGTAACGTACTACCGCCAGCATTGACTGCAGCAATTCCCGTAGATGCGAGGACAACATTTCTCTTGTTGGTTCTCTCGCGAAGTGTACGAAGAAAAGTCGTTTTTCCCGTTCCAGCCTTTCCGGTCAGAAATATGTTATGGCCAGTGTTCTGTACAAGCTGCCAGGCCAGATTCAATTCATTGTTTGCCATATTTCCAAATTAAAAACTAAACCCTATCTATCAAAAGAACGACGGGCCAGAAGCCCGCCGAACACAACTTTCTTTTTCTCTAAAATATTTTATGCCAAATACTTGAGCAAGAGGTCAGTATTTGCATTCTCCTTAAGATGGCGAATAGCATTCTCACGAATCTGACGAACACGCTCACGGGTGAGGTTCATCATCGTGGCCACTTCTTCGAGGGACATCTCGTGTCCACCACCTAAACCGAAGAGGAGACGAACTACAGTAAGTTCGCGATCATTGAGAACGGAGAGTGTAGTAGCAATATCCGTTGCCAGAGATTCACGATCAACACCGCTATCCGTACTAGCAAAAGCCTCACTCTGCATCGTGTCAAGCATACAGTTTTCTTCGTTGTCAGCAAAAGGAGCATCAACACTCATTGCCTTACCGCTTGCACCGAGACACTCTTCGATTCTTTCAATATCTACATCCAGGATTTCTGCTAATTCCTCCATTGAGGGAGCACGCTGGTTCTCTTGTTCGAAGTTGGCGCGAGCACGGCTGATCTTCGCCTGCAAACCTACCTGGTTGAGGGGAAGACGGACAATGTTGCTCTTTTCACTAATAGCCTGGAGGATACTCTGACGCACCCACCATACAGCATAGGAAATAAACTTGAAACCGCGGGTTTCATCAAATTTCTGAGCTGCTTTCATCAGACCGATATTACCCTCGTTGATCAAGTCAGAGAGTGTAAGACCTTTGTTCTGATACTGTTTTGCCACTGAAACGACAAAGCGAAGATTAGCACATACCAAACGTTCGTAAGCCTTCATGTCATCCTTGGCAATCAGGCGCGCACATTCAACTTCTTCATCGATAGAGAGAAGAGGGTACTTGTTAATCTGATTGAGATACTCCTGAATACCACCCGAACGGTCAGTAACAGTCGTAGCAATTTTTAGTTGTCTCATTTATTATGACTTTTGAAAAATTCAAAATAGGGGCATAATACTCCAAAATGGTTTGCAAAGATAGTGCTTTTCTATTTAAAGACCAAAGAAAAACGCAACTTTCAACAGAAAAATGTCAAAAGTTGCGCATTTTAGGGGTATCTAATGTCAAAATCAGAAGATATCGATGGTATATTCGGTTTCAAAAGTCTTTGAAGGAGCAAGATGGTTAACCCATTCACGATCCTTGAATTCGCCTTCATAACCATAACTGTCACAGCGTCCGAACCAGGGCTCAATGCAAACAAAAGGAGCCTTCTTGCCGGGAGGTGACCAAAGTCCGACAACGGGGTGAGGGAAGCGAAGTGCCAATATGGGCTTGCGGTTCAAATCGCAGAGGGCAACACGATGTGTCTGGCCATTTTCCAAAATGATGGTATCAATGACATCGAAAGTATCGACATTCAGCGGAATAAGGTTGTCAGAATCAAGTTTCACTTCAAAGGTATCGGTCGGAGAAACACAACCCTTGCCACAAAGCTGTCGACTGGTCAACGTCTTGCCTTCACTTTCAATGGCAAAGAAACCACGAGGTGCCTCGTCAGCATTATGCTCGGGCCAATAGAAAGCAGGATGAGCGCCAATCTGGAAATGCAACTCCTGTTCGCCCTGGTTGTGAACGAGCCACTCTACATCAACACTCTTTTCATGGAGACGATAGGTAATTTCAAGATGAAAGTCGAAAGGAAATTTTGCCAAAGTTTCTTCGGAACTGGTCAAGCCAAAAGTAACCTGATGTTCTTCTTGAGAAAGAACTTCGAAATCCATATCACGGGCAAAACCATGCTGTCCCAAACTATACTCTTTGCCTTCAACGCGGAATTTCTTGTCATAGACATTACCGACTATAGGAAAAAGAACTGGACTATGACGAGCCCAAAACTCAGGATCTGCCTGCCAGAGATATTCTCGTTCAGCAGTACGAAGACTTGTCATTTCTGCACCGTGTTCGCTGATGTCAACGGTGAGATATTCATTTTTTAGCGTTACCATGGTATAAATAGTTTTTTATTTTTTGCAAAAGTACTAATTTTTTTTGACTTTCCAAATAGAATTGTGTAAATTTGCAGCATAAAAAATCCCAGCGCATGTCAAACCGTTCAAAAGTTCTCTTTCTTATCCTACTTCTCACAGTAGGAGGAATGATTTACTATCTTGTAAATCCTGCGCTGACACATTGGGTTCCTCAATGCCCTTTTAAACAGATGACAGGGTGGTCTTGCCCAGGTTGTGGCATGCAACGCGGTCTTCACGCATTGCTCCACGGTAATCTTCGCGAGGCCTTTCTCTTCAATCCCTATCTGGCTGTGCTGACTCCCTTCCTCCTTGCAATTTTCTACGAGGCAACCTTTGCAACGGGAAAGACCAAAGCATTCATCATCAAATGGCTGGAGAACAAATGGACATTCTTGCTGTTTGTAATCCTTACCTTTGCCTGGTGGATAGGCAGAAACATTGCTGGAATTTAGTGGTAGCATAATTCCTATTAATAAAGTTCTCGTAATAATAAATGAAAACAGGTTTAGTTCTTGAAGGTGGAGGTCTTCGTGATCTCTTCACTGCTGGCATTTTGGACGTCATGATGGAGAATAATCTTCATTTTGACGGTATCATTGGTGTTTCTGCCGGTGCTACCTTCGGCTGTAACTATAAATCTCACCAGATCGGACGTTCTCTTCGCTATAACAAGCTTATGTCTAAAGAATGGCGCTATTGCAGTGTTCGTTCCTGGATTCAGACGGGCGATCTTGTTGGCGCAGAATATGCCTACCATACCCTTCCCAACGAAATCGACATCTTCGACAACGAGACTTTCAAGCAAGACCCGACGGAGTTCTGCATTGTCTGCACGGACGCAAATACAGGAAAGCCTGTCTATAAGCGCATTGAGACTTTCGATTATGAAGGTTTGGAATGGCTTCGCGCTTCAGCCTCTCTTCCCATAGTTTCCACCCCAGTAAAAGTCGGTGGCTATACCCTACTCGACGGCGGCATCAGCAATAGCATCCCCCTAGAATATTGGCAAAGCGAAGGCTATGAACGGAACATCGTCATACTCACTCAGCCTTCAGGTTTTGTGAAGAAACCAACAAAACTCATGCCTTTGTTCCACATTTTTTCCCGCAAATATCCCGCGATTATTCAGGCCATGGCTCGCCGTCATGAGATGTACAACGGACAGTTAGCTTTCCTTGAACAAGCAGTGAAAGCAGGCAATACTCTCCTTCTCTGTCCAGAAAACCCCATCGCCATTGGTCGTACGGAAATGAATCCCGAAAAGATGCAGCGTGTTTACGATGATGGCTATGCCTACGGCCTAGCTCACCTTGAAGAAATCAAAGATTTCCTAAGATAATAAACCTCTGGAACTACTGGAGCCTCCGCTCCATAAACCCAATAAACCAGGCTTTGCCTTATTAACCCCATAAACCCTTTATCCCCCAAATATATGAAATTCAACTTCTGTGGCAAGAGCGGTGTTCAACTCCCCGCGTTATCTCTCGGTTTCTGGCATAACTTCGGTTCTGTGGACAACTTTGACACTGCAACCGAGATGGTACTGAAAGCCTTCGACGCCGGTATCTGTCACTTTGACCTCGCCAACAACTACGGTCCCGTTCCTGGCAGTGCAGAGAGCAATTTTGGCAAGATTCTCAGAGACAATCTCGCTGCTCATCGTGATGAAATGTTTATATCTTCAAAAGCAGGCCATGACATGTGGCCTGGTGTGTATGGTGATGGCAGTTCACGCAAGAATCTCATCGCATCGTGTGATCAGAGTCTTCATCGTATGGGACTGGACTATGTCGATGTTTTCTACAGCCACCGTTATGACGGCGTAACTCCCATCGAGGAAACCATGCAGGCACTGGTTGACATCGTTCGTTCCGGTAAGGCTCTTTATGCCGGCATTTCCAAATATCCCACTGATCTTCAGCAGCAGTGCTACGACTACTTGAAGGCTCATGATGTTCCTTGTTTGCTAAGCCAATATCCCGCCAGTCTCTTTAAGCGTGCAACTGGTGTTGGTGTCCATCATTCGAATTCCGAAGAAGCTTCGAACCTCGAAGTAGCGACTGCCAACGGCAGTGGTTTCATCTGCTTCTCTCCTCTTGCACAAGGGTTGTTGACGAACAAGTACCTTCATGGCATTCCCGAACATAGCCGTGCTGCCCGTTCTACCGGTTTCCTTCGTTTGGATCAGGTAACAGCAGAACGCGTTGAGGCCGCTCGTCAGCTCAACGAAATCGCTCAGCAGCGTGGTCAGAGTCTTGCGCAGATGGCATTAGCATGGTTGCTCCACGACGAACGCGTGACAAGTGTTATCATCGGCACCTCTTCTGTTGCCCAACTCGAAGATAACCTCAAAACACTCGATAGCCTTGAATTCTCCGAAGAAGAACTCAAGGCCATCGAACTTATTCTTGCTGATGATGCTTTGCAAATGTAAAAGGTGCTTGAACCCTTTTTGAACCCTTAATAAACCCTATAAACTTTATAAACCTATAAACCTTTATAAACCTCCGCAAATTCCTTGCTAACATAGTTGTTGAAACTCTGGCAAACCTCCGAAGAGAAGGCCTGGCAGGTAGCAACAATCTCATCCCATTGGGGCTTGGCGATATTCTTTATCTCGTCAAGCCTCAATTCTTTTTTGTACAGACTGAACGCAAAGCCAGCATTGAAATTATCGCCGGCACCGATGGTACTGACAGTCTCAATGGGTTTTACAGGATAGACACCATGGAAATTCGGTGCAAAGACCTCAACCGCCTTGCCGCCATTCGTGCAAATGAAAACAGGACAGACTTCCTCGATATATTTCTTATATATATAAAGAGGAGTATTCTTCTCATCATCGATATCGAGGCCATAGAGAAAACCAAAATCCTCAAGACTGCCACGAACAACTGTCGCAAGCTTCATATTCTCAATGATGTTATCACGCGTAACAGGAAGATCGGCGATGTGGTTCTTTCGGAAATTGATATCATAATATAGGATACTTCCTGCATCATGAGCACGCTGAAGGAAGGTACGGGTATAGTCGCGAATAACGGGATTGATGGCAAAGAAACTACCAAAGACAACGATATCGTTCTCATGAAACTCCGGATACTTCGGTTCGAACTTTGCCGAAGCATGATCCTTATAGAACTGATACTGAGCGTCATTCTGTTCGTTAAGAAATGCCAAAGAGATGTGGGTCTTTGTTCCTTGGTTTATGGTCACCAAATCCGTAGAGACGCCGTTTTCACGCATAAAGTCCTGGATAATTTGTCCTACATGATCGTCGCCAATTTCAGAGGCCATGACAGGATGCAGTCCACATCGTCCCAGACTGATCATCGCGTTAAAGGTAGAACCACCGGGGACAGCCGTCTGCGGTTGGTTATTCTTGAAAATGATATCATAGACCGTTTCGCCTATACCATATATTTGTCTCATCTTTCAAATTTTTCTGCAAAGTTACAGCAAAAGCGTTTTATCTCCAAATTATTTCGTAATTTTGCACAAAAATTAAACCCTTTGAACCTTCCTTGAACCCTCTTTGAACCTTATGATAAAAGCAGCACTATTTGACCTCGACGGCGTAATCATCGACACCGAAGGTCAGTATTTTCAGTTTTGGGGCGTCATCGTTCCCAAGTTTCTTCCTCAGTATCCCGACTTTGGAAATATGGTGAAAGGATGCACCTTGGTGGATATACATCAACGATATTTCGATAACGATCCTGCAAAATATGCTGAGGTTGACCGTCTCCTCAATGAATTTGAGGCTAATATGAAATACGAGCTTTTCCCAGGAGCATTGGAACTGGTCGACGAACTTCGTTCGCAAGGCATTCTCTGCGCCATTGTTACCAGCAGCAACCAGGAGAAGATGGCTTCTTTGGCTCAGCAACTCCCCACTCTATCAGAGCATTTCGATCATATCTTTACCGCCGAAGATGCTGGTGGTGCCGGAAAACCAGCTCCTGATTGTTATCTCAATGCCGCACGGTACTTCAATGTCCAGCCATCTGAATGTCTCGTATTCGAAGATAGCATTAACGGATTGAAGTCCGGTCGTGCCGCAGGTGCACGTGTCATCGGTGTTACTACCACCAACAACGCAGAGGCCGTTACACCATTGGCCGACCACGTTTACCCTAGTCTTCACGAGTGTTCTGCAGATAGGCTGCTGGGATAGATGTGTGTTTAGGCAAAAACGGTATTTGTCGAAATTGTGACATTTCTTTCTACATTGGTATTGCAAAAATTAAACAGAATGACTCGTTTCTTTTAGCTTTTCTTGACAAAATCTATGATATTTGAGAAAAAAGTAGTACTTTTGCAAAAAATCAATAACAAACTAAACTATAATTCTAACCAACGACTATGAGTTATATCATAAAACCGAAAGATTATGAGAGACTGCTTGATATGCAGCAAACCGAGCAAGGAATCAAGCGCATCAAGGAGTTTTTCCAGGAAAATCTTTCTACAGCGCTGAAACTGCGCCGTGTCACTGCACCCCTCTTCGTATTGCGTGGTCTTGGTCTTAACGACGACCTCAACGGCATCGAACGTCCTGTAAGTTTCCCCATCAAGGACCTTAATGAAGCGACCGCCGAAGTCGTTCATTCTCTGGCAAAGTGGAAGCGTATCACCCTCGCTGACTACAAGGTTCAGGAGGGCTACGGCATCTATACCGATATGAATGCTATCCGTGCTGATGAAGAACTCGGCAATCTCCATTCACTCTATGTTGACCAGTGGGACTGGTGTAAGGTCATGCGTGATGGTGAGCGCAACCTTGAATACCTCAAGGAGACCGTTCGTCAGATCTATTCTGCCATCCTACGTACTGAATATCTCGTATGCGAAGCATTCCCCCAGCTCAAACCCTTCCTTCCCGAAACCATTCACTTCATCCACAGCGAAGAACTCCGTCAGCGTTATCCCCACCTGACTCCTAAGCAGCGCGAAAATGCTATCTGCAAGGAATACGGTGCTGTCTTCATCATGGGTATTGGTGGCAAACTCGGTGACAGCGAGCCTCACGACGGCCGTGCCCCTGACTACGATGACTGGAGCACCCCCAACGAAGACGGTTACTATGGTCTCAATGGTGACATCATGATCTGGTATCCCGTCCTTGAATGTGCCTTTGAACTTTCATCTATGGGTATTCGTGTTGACAAGGAAGCGTTATTGCGTCAGTTAGAACTCAAGAACCAGAACGAGCGCAAGGAACTTTATTTCCACAAGCGTCTTCTCGAAGGTTCACTGCCCCAGAGCATCGGTGGTGGTATCGGTCAGAGCCGTCTCTGCATGGTTCTTCTCCACAAGGCCCACATTGGTGAAATCCAAGCCAGCATCTGGCCGGAAGATCATCGCCAGGCTTGCAAAGATGCCGGCATGAAATTGATATAAAACACGAGTTAAAGAGGATTGAAAAATCCTCTTTTTTTATTATTTAAGAAAAACTCCTTCCCAGCCTCGAGGATAATTTTAAATCAAAAACATCATTAACACTTGTTAGGGTTTTTAACATAGTTTTTTTTGGTTCTTCTAGATTATTTTCGTACCTTATTGTTACGTAGCATTATTTCTGTTGAATTATAAGTCAGAAAAACGTGGTGCCGTGGTAGTTTTTTCTCTCTGCTCAGAGCGTTAAAACTGCCTGCGCATACAGTTTGAATTATGTCCGTTATAGTTTCAGAAATATATTTAACATTAGGAAGCAAGATAGTTGATGAACTGACAACCTAATGACTAGACTCGAAAAGGTATAAAAAGTACAATGGTATAATGGTATAATCGGACATTCCCGACTCTCCTATAAACGTGGAGGAAATCGGGCATGCGTGGGGGCTGCAAACATCATTCATTCTTACTCGATATTGCCAACAAACTGCTGACGGTATAACTTGGGCGAAACACCGACATGCTGCTTGAAATATTTGCGGAAAGTGAATTGTTCCGGGAAACCCAATTCCAACGATATCTGCTTGATGTTTAAATTTGAGTCTTTCAAAAGACACTTGGCCTCTGTAATGATACGAATGGCAATAATCTCAGAGGGAGTTTTGCCCGTGTTCTTGCGAATCAATGATGTGAAATAGCCAGCAGAATACCCTAAGGAAGCGGCATAGAACTGTACGGAATGCTCGTGTTTGTAGTTCAAGTATAAAGAAAGGAAAAACTGATAGGTAATGCCATCAATCTTATTATTAGACTCTTGTGACTGCCCCACCATAATACGCTTGCTGAACTTCTCCAGCAGCCACAGCAATACACCTTGAATCATGTTTTCAATAAGAACCTTCAATATCTCTCTGCGATCTTCATTAACCTCTTCTTTCAATTCGGACTTGTAGTGATTCAATTGTTCATTCACATCAATCATCTCCTCGCACTCTTCTTCCGTCAACTGATGACAGGGATAGTCAGGAATTTGCAAGGAAATCACCGTACTGACAATTTTCGTAAAGACAGGCAGCAGAACCGGCAGCGGAACTGTCATTTCCAACAAATCAAAATCATCGCTCATTACAACAAGAGAAGAGACAATGATAGGGCTTTTAACGAAAGCATAGCCTTTTGTAAGGTGATAGGATCGACCGTTGATGATATAATCCGCTTCACCAGCAGTACAAATACACACTCCTCCAACCGAACTCCGATTGGATACCACGGTCTCTACCTGACGGGACAAATCACTTGAAAAAAGGCCTTGAGGTAAAATTTTCTCCATAATACTTAACTATTAGATGGGTGCAAAATTAATGATTTTGACCAATTTTAAGACTATTTTTTTGCAGAAATATTAGTAAATATTCGATATTACTCAATTTCTTCACAATCCGTATCTTGTTATTCTCTCATTTTCAGCGTACCTTTGCACCGAAATCAAAAAAAATCAACATTTGCATACCGCAAAACATTAATAATAAAAAATATGAAACAACTATTCATTTCCGTATGCTGCTGGTTCATAGCATCATCCGCTATGGCGCAGCTGACGATAGAAGACTGCCAAAAACTGGCAGAAGAGAACTATCCGCTCGTTCAGCGATACGGTCTTTTGGACGAAACCACGCAATACACCTTGCAGAACATTGCACGAGGTTGGCTGCCACAGGTCAATATGCTGGCGCAAGGCACATACCAGAGCGCCGTTACTGAATGGCCGGATAATCTGCTCAACCTCATGCAGAGCGTTGGCGGTACTGCCCCTGAAGGTATGCACAGGGATCAGTACAAGATTGCACTGAATGTTGAACAGGCCATTTATGAAGGTGGTAGCATCAAGGCCCAGAAAGAGGTAGCATCGGCCGACAACCTGATTCAGCAGAAACAACTCGATGTTGATATGTATGCTGTCCGTCAGCGCGTCAACGATTTGTACTTCGGCATGCTCCTTACAGATGAATATCTTGAGCAGAATGAAATTCACCAAGAACTGCTTCAGGACAACATCCGCAAGATGGAGAGCCTCGTAAAAAATGGTGTAGCCATCGAAAGCGACATTGATGCTCTGAAAGCCGAACTTCTCACGGCGAAGCAGAGCGCCAACAATCTCCAGAGCCAACGCAAAAGTCTGCAGCAGGTTCTCGCGCTATTTATAAATAAGGAGACTACCGAGGTTGCTCAATTGGTAAAACCCGAAGCTACCCTTCCCTCTGTGGAAAACATCAACCGTCCGGAACTTCAACTTTTCGCAGCCCAGAAAAACAAACTGGAAGCACAGGAGAAACTCCTCAAGACTTCTCTTCTGCCCCGTGTAAGTTTCTTTGCTCAAGGTTTTTATGGTTATCCCGGCTACAACATGTTTGAGGACATGTACAAACATGAATGGAGTCTGAACGGAATGGTCGGTATCAAAGCAGCCTGGAACATTTCATCGTTCTACAACCACAAAACGGATTTGAAGAAACTCGCTGTCGCCCGTAAACAGATTGACAACGCAGAAGATACCTTCCTTTTCAATAACCGCCTGCAATCCACACAGCAGCAGGAAACCGTCAGCCGATATCAGAAGCTCATGGCCGATGACGACGAAATCATCACGCTGCGCCAGTCCGTTCGTCAAAGTGTAGAGCGAAAGATTCAGCACGGTACTGCGGATGCAAATACATTGGTTCAGGAACTGACCCGTGAGAACACCGCCCGCCAGAATCGCTCCACCCATGAAATTGAAATGCTTCAGGCTATTTATAATCTTAAAAACACCGTCAATTAACTCTCGATATGAAAAAGCTCATTCTTTCACTCATTACCCTCACCGCATTGGTATCTTGTCATAAAGATAAAACAGAATATGATGCTTCCGGCGTCTTTGAAACAACGGAAGTTATTGTCAGTGCCCGCCAGACTGGAACACTGATCCGTTTTAATGTTGAAGAAGGCCAGACACTGCAAGCAGGTGATGTTGTTGGCTGTATCGACACCCTCCAGCTGTCTTTAAAGCGAAGTCAGTTACGAACGAGTATCGGAGTTAACGATGCCAAACATCTTGATGCACAGCGTCAGTTAGCGGCTCTCAACCAGCAGTTGGCCAATCTTCAAAGCGAGCAGAAGCGTTTTACCGCCATGGTCAATGACAAGAGTGCCACACAGAAGCAACTCGACGACATCAACTATCAGATCAGCGTTATCCGCCAGCAGATTGCTGCTCAGCAGGAACAGATCTCCAGCAACAACGCTGCACTCAGTGCGCAAAGCAAGACAGTTGTCGAGCAGATTGCCCAGATTGACGACTGCATTCGCCAAAGCTACATCACGGTTCCTATCACGGGTCGCGTGATTAATAAATATGCTGAACCCAGCGAATTCGCAGCACCCGGCAAGGCACTCTTTAAGATTGCCGATATTACAGATATGAAACTCCGCGCCTAT
This sequence comes from Prevotellaceae bacterium UBA1746, assembly GCA_002314875.1. GTDB lineage: Bacteria > Bacteroidota > Bacteroidia > Bacteroidales > Bacteroidaceae > Alloprevotella. Next base: position 9,493 of record DCHS01000032.1, on the reverse strand, counting down.
GTTCCCGCAGAACAACTGACGGGTCTTAAAATCGGTCAGAAGGTTACGGTCTATGCCGATCAGGGCGAAAGCGACCGCAAGGCCTACAACGGCACCATTTCCTGGATTAGCGACAAGGCAGAATTTACTCCCAAGACCATCCAGACGCGCGAAGAACGCACGAATCTTGTTTATGCGGTAAAGATTTCCGTAAAGAACGACGGTCTCATCAAGGCAGGCATGTATGGTGATGTGAAGTTCTAAACATAAATTCAAGTTAAGCATACAGCGAAACTTAATTTATTTCACTAACAACTATGGCTATCATTTCCCTAAAAAATATCCACAAGTCATACGACAAAGGACGAGTAGAGGCATTGAAGGGTATTTCTCTCGACATTGAGGAAGGTGAGATCTTCGGTCTCATCGGGCCCGACGGCGCAGGTAAATCGTCGCTCTTCCGTCTAATGACAACGCTTATTCTTCCTGACAAAGCAGAGGGTAGCAGTCTGACGCTTGACGGCTTGGATATTATCAAAGACTATAAGAAAGTCAGAAAAGTCATTGGCTACATGCCAGGCAAATTCTCTCTCTACCAAGATCTGACGGTCGAAGAGAATTTAACTTTCTATGCGACAATCTTTGGAACGACCATAGAAGAGAACTACGCTCTCATCGAAGATATCTACAAGCAGATAGAACCCTTCAAGAACCGAAAGGCAGGGAAACTATCTGGCGGTATGAAGCAGAAACTTGCGCTGAGTTGCGCGCTCATCCATGCTCCGAAAGTGCTCTTCCTCGATGAACCGACAACAGGTGTTGACCCCGTCAGCCGTCGTGAGTTCTGGGGTATGCTGCGCCGTCTGAAGCAGGAGTACGGCATTACCATAGTCGTCTCTACACCTTACCGTGACGAGGTGATGCAGTGCGAACGCATTGCGCTGATGTCAGAGGGTGAGATCACCGCTATCGGAAAGCCTGAGGATGTGCTGCCTCCTGAAGAAGGTCTCACACGCGAAGATAAAGACTTCTCACAACAGCCCGTGGTCATTGAGGCTGAAGGTCTCACGAAACAGTTCGGCGACTTTGTGGCAACAAACCATATCTCGTTCAAAGTCCATGAAGGTGAAATCTTTGGTTTCCTTGGTGCCAATGGTGCTGGAAAGACGACGGCAATGCGTATGCTCTGCGGTCTCTCTCAGCCTACAGACGGTTGGGCGAAGGTGTCAGGCTTCGATGTGGCGAAAGAACACGAAATGGTGAAGAAACACATCGGTTATATGAGCCAGAAATTCTCGCTCTACGATGATTTGACCATTCGTGAAAACCTGAGACTTTTCGGTGGCATCTATGGTATGAAACCGTCTGAAATCAAGGAGAAAGCGAACGAGTTGATTGACAAACTCGATCTCACGGACTTGAAAGATACGTTGGTCTCTCAGCTGCCTTTGGGAAGAAAACAGAAATTGGCTTTCTCCGTTGCCACATTCCATAATCCCAAGATTGTCTTCCTCGACGAACCGACAGGCGGTGTGGATGCTGAAACCCGAAAGCAGTTCTGGGAACTCATTCAGGAAGCAGCAGAAAGAGGAATAACCATCTTCGTCACAACTCATTACATGGACGAAGCAGAATACTGTGACCGCGTGTCAATCATGGTGGACGGTCATATCAAAGCCCTGGATACGCCCGCTCGTCTCAAACAAGACTTTGAGGTTGACACAATGTACGATGTATTTGTAAAACTGGCAAGAACGGCCAAAAGATCATGAAAAAGTTTATTCAATTTGTCCGTAAGGAATTTCGCCACATCTTCCGCGACAAGCGAACGATGATGATTCTTCTGGTGATGCCCATCATTCAGATCCTTCTCTTCGGTTTCGCCATAACGACGGAAGTTCGCAATGCCAACATCGCTGTGCTTGCACCGAAAAGCGATGTCCTTGTGAACCGTATCATCGAGCGCTTTGAGGCAAGTCCCTATTTCACGGTAAAAACCATCCTTCATCAGAACAGCGAAATTGAACCGCTATTCTTAAAAGGCGGAACGAGTCTTGTTGTGGTTTTCAACGAGGACAACAGTGCGGTGCAGTTTGTTGCTGACGGAGCAGAACCGAACCAGGCTAACATGGTCGTAAACTATGCCAAGGGTATTCTTGCCTCGCAGTTGCAGGAAATGGCATCGCAACAAAGTCAGACTGGCGTAAATGCACCAAAGATAGCAACTTCCGTCCGCATGCTCTACAATCCACAACAGAAAGGTGCATACAACTTTGTACCAGGCGTTATGGGCTTGATACTCATGCTCATCTGCGCGATGATGACGAGTATTGCCATTGTACGTGAGAAAGAACAGGGAACGATGGAAACACTCCTCGCATCTCCACTGCCACCAGTAACCATTGTACTGGCGAAACTCGTACCCTACTTCACCCTCTCGATGGTGAACATTGGAACCATACTGATACTCTCCGTTTATGTTTTGGATGTTCCCATCGTGGGTTCTCTTCCACTGCTCATCGGCATTTGTCTGCTCTTCGTATTCCTTGCCCTCTCGTTCGGTTTGCTGATTTCAACGCTCGTCGAGACACAGATGGCGGCTATGCTGATATCGGGTATGGTGATGATGATGCCAACGATGCTCCTCTCGGGAATGATGTTCCCGATAGAATCCATGCCGGAAATTCTACAATGGATATCGTGCGTCGTACCTGTTCGCTGGTTTATCTCCGCTGTCAAGAAAGTAATGCTGCAAGGCTGTACATTTGCAGATATTCTTCAAGAATTCTCTGTCATCTGCGGAATGATTTTCTTAGTTCTCACTGTCAGCCTCAAAAAGTTCAAACTAAGATTGGAATAATATGGTTCTGAAATATTTAATACAAAAAGAATTCAAGCAGTTTGTCCGTAACTCGTTTATGCCCAAACTGATGGTGATGTTTCCACTCATGATGATTCTTGTGATGCCCTGGGCAGCTACTCAGGAAATCAAGAACGTGAAGATTGTCTTTGTGGATCAGGATCATAGTGTAGAGTCAAGACGTTTGCAAGAGAAAGCTACAGCTTCGGGGTATTTCCTCAGTGCAGGGAATGTTGATTCCTATCAGGAAGCCTCCGATCTCGTGCAACGCAGTAAAGCGGATATTATAATGACGATTGCACCTGACTTCGGAAAGAATCTTTTCCGCCCCACAGAAGACAGCCGCGTGATGATATCGGCGAATGCGGTAAATGGTACAAAGGGACAGTTGGGATCGGCATATTTGAACCAAATTGTTCAGGATTTCAATCAGGAAATCATCGTAGAACAATCAGCACAACCATCTATCAGCCAGAAGACACTGTCGTTGAGTGAACGTTACCTCTTCAATCCTACGCTGGACTACAAACGATTTATGATTCCGGCAATGATGACCATGTTGCTCACGCTGTTAGCAGGTTTCCTCCCAGCCCTCAATATCGTTGGAGAAAAGGAGAAAGGAACAATTGAGCAGATGAATGTTTCGCCAGTAACCCGCATGCAGTTTATCTTGGCCAAACTACTTCCTTATTGGCTGATGGGCTTCCTCGTCTTGAACTTTGCCCTCTTTCTCGCGTGGCTCACCTATGGCTTCGCACCTGCTGGTTCCATGTTGAGCATCTATGCCTTTGCCAGTGTTTACATTCTGTTGATCAGCGGTATGGGACTCATCATTTCCAATTACTCAGACACCATGCAACAGGCGATGTTCGTCATGTTCTTCTTCATGCTGATATTCCTGCTGATGAGTGGCCTCTTCACTCCGACGGCCTCCATGCCCAATTGGGCGCAGACTATTGCGGCGTGCAACCCTTTGAAGTACTTTATTGATGCCATGCGTATGATCTTCCTTCGTGGCAGCAATGTCCAGCAGCTTCTCCCGAACTTCATCATTCTCTTGGCCTTTGGTCTTTTCCTCAACGCCTGGGCCATCATCAGTTATAAAAAGAGCAATTGATGAAAGGTTTATAAAGACTTATGAGGTTAATAAAGGTTTATAGGGGCAAGAGGCTCGTAATTCTTAATTAAATAATCCCGCTATCCAAACGGATAACGGGATTATTTTTGGTATTTAAAAGAACTAAGAAGTTTGTAATTACTTTAGTTCAACTCGTTGTCGAGAATGATGACTTTCACATTATCTTGCAGTCGGAAGAACTTATTGCCCATACCATTCTGAGAGTCACAGATTAGAAGGAGCGTCTGACGACCATCGGCAAGCTTTGGACCAAGACACATTCCTTCATAGTTGGAAAGTGTCCGCTCACGAATTTTCAACTTCGTCTGGAAGGAACAGATGAGTTTCTTCTCCAAGACAGCACTTTCGGGAACTTTCTCCATTGGAGTATCAAAGGAAACCTGCACGGCGATATTGGGGTTGACCAAATACAGATTCACTTTCACAAAACTGCCTAAACGATGCTTGGTGAAGAATCCTTCGCGTTCCATGACAATCAGTCGGCCATCGTCCAAAGCAATGAGAGAAGGTACACCGAGGATGCTGTTGCCGTTGGAGCGTTTAGCTGTAATCTTTCCCATCTTATAGACATAGGAAGCGCAGGGCTCGAAGTTCTCATTGAAAGCAACAAAACGGAGATGGTTTTCAATAGCACGCTGGTAAGTGCCCGCATGTTCGCCGTCGGCCATCAAGACGGATTCTGGGGTTGTCCAGAAACGCTTTGTCTTATCGTTATAGGTAAGGGCTTCAAAACCGAGATTTCGGCAGATCTTACTGCGCTGCATGGAAACAGGAATCTGCAGTTCGCGACCAGTAGGGGTACCATCGAGCGCATACTCCATGATACGCTGATCTTGCTCACCGCTTACAAAAACCGTATGAGAAGGGGCATAGTAGGCAACACCCTCGCAATCACGATATTCTGCACTCTTTGCAGCACGGCGCTCGGCCATTACCTTGGGCTCTTCCAAGGAAGCGTTTGTTATAATACCACTGACAGAATCTATATCAAGACGAAGGAGTTTGAAGCCGTCAGTATAGTCCTTGTCATCGACGATGGCATAGCAATTATCAGCTACATGGGTGATGCCGCTATAATTGCCGGGGAGAATACCCCAAAGACCGAGTGCAATTTGTTGAAGAATAGTCATTATTCGTTATCGAGATTATCGTCTTCGAGAGTGTGGAAACTTGAACCGTCAAAGCAGTGGGTACAAACTTTGCACTTCGGCAAACCGATGGCTTCAATAAGATCTTCCAAAGTAGAGAAACGCAGAGAGTCAAGGTTGAGACGCTTGGCAATTTCTGCTACCATACGCTTATATTCTGGACTATCAGTCTTGGTATAGGCTTCGAGGTTCTTGTTGGGATCGCCTTCGAAATCACCGATAATACGGCGTGTAATCAATTCAAGGTCACTCTTTGAACTTGTGAAACCAATGAAGGGGCAACCGTAGATCAGAGGAGGACAAGCAATACGCATGTGGACTTCCTTAGCACCACCTTCGTGGAGAGCAACGGTGTTGTCACGAAGCTGTGTACCGCGAACGATAGAGTCGTCACAGAATACAAAGCGCTTGTCTTTTAGAACGGCCTGGTTGGGAATCAACTTCATCTTTGCGATGAACTCACGCTGGCTCTGAACACTGGGAGTAAATGAACGGGGCCAGGTAGGAGTATATTTGCTGATACCACGCATATAGGGAACCTTATGACCGGCAGCATAACCGAAGGCCATGCCAACACCAGAGTCTGGGATACCAGCTGCACAATCAACTTCTGTAGGGTCTTTTTCGCCAAGAGCCTTACCCGTAAGGAAACGAACTTCCTCAACATTGCGACCTTCATAGCAGGAAGTGGGGAATCCGTAATAAACCCAGAGGAAGGAGCAGATCTGCATGCCCTTGTTCGGTTTGCGAAGTTGTTCTACACCATCAGCGGTAATCTTAACGATTTCACCAGGACCGAGATAGCGTTCGATATCATAGCCAAGATTGGAGAAACTCGTTGTTTCGCTACCAGCACAGTAGGCACCGTCCTTCTTACCAATGACAATAGGAGTACGTCCCCAGGTATCGCGAGCGGCGATGATGCCGTCTTCGGTAAGAATAAGCAGGGAGCAACTTCCCTTTACCTTATGGTAAACATTCTCTATGCCGTCAACAAAATTCTTTCCACGGCATATCAAAGTCGAGATGAGTTCGGTAGGATTGATGCGTCCGCTGGAAAACTCACTCAGCGTCATACCCGCAGAAAGAATCTCGTCAGCAAGTGCCTCAAGATTAGCAACTTTTGCAACGGTCACGATGGCGAAACGACCTAAATGACTGTTCATCAACTGAGGTTGAGCATCAGTATCGCTGATAACGCCGATACCGCTATTGCCAACGAATTTTGCCAATTCAGGTTCAAACTTTGAACGGAAATAATTGCTTTCCAAGCTGTGAATGGTACGAAGGAATCCTTTCTCTTCGCTATAAGTCACCATACCAGCACGGCGTGTTCCAAGATGTGAACAATAGTCCGTTCCGTAGAACAAATCGTTTACGCAAGGCACCTTACTGATGGTGCCAAAAAAACCTCCCATATTAATAATTGTTTAGTTAGTTATTGTCTTGATGATTCATACCATGGGTAATCTCCTGAATAATTTCAGGGTGAGCAGCAATAGAATCCAAGGCCTGCTGCGGAATCTCTTCTATCGGGTAGTCGTGTTGCTCAACTGGTTTTGCATGACTGTCTTGTACAATAAAACCACAGAAGAACATCAATACACAGATGAGAAGAGGTAGGAAACTGAAGTATTTTGCCACTGTCTTTTCAGAAGCATCCTTTCGGGTTAACTTCCATAGAATAACAAGGAAGACAATGAAAAGAATCTTAGACAAATAAATCAGTATGTGGAATGAGCAGAAGGCGCGATTGATGGAGGGAAGAATATCTTCGGGATTCTTCAAAAGGCCATAGTCAATATATTGTTTCTTTGTGTTGAAATAGTCAAGTGTAATTTTTGCAACGGGATAGTTATTGTGTTGCATGTGAATGCCATAAGCGTCATATGCTTGTAAGGCCTTAATTCCCAATTCCTTCTTAACCTTTACAGCAGGGACAAAAGTGGAATCGGTGTCGAGGTAACCATAATAGAGAATGTCCTTGATACCAGGGACTTTCCAATTTGGATTACCATTTGAATAGATACCTAGAATTCCGGGGATCTCAATACCAGGAACAATAATAAAAGGAGCATTCTCTCCCCCCTCAATCAAACCATTGACTGCAGCATACTGAATAGGATCTTCATGCGCCATCTTATGGAACTGGTATATGCTAGAGCAAAACAGCAGCAACATCACAGCAAAAGAGAAAAAAGCCGAATGCTTTGCTTTTCGAAGAGTATCACTACACTTTCTGCAGTTGTGCCTTGTGAGAAAATAGCCCATTGCCGCCAACGAAAACGTCAGCACAACAGCAAGCACCAAGTGTATGATTAAAGAAATTGCCATATTGTTTGCTCCTTACAGAGCGGTTAATGAGGTTTAAAAAGGTTCAAGAGTTCAAAAGGCTCAATGTTCGGAGGTGCTGGTTTGTCCGGTTCTTCCGGAGATTCAAAGTAGTTATAAAGAATCTGGGGCTAAAGCATCCTCTTGCAAAAGCGGGTCTTCATCGTGACCAATGGTAAGATGACGAAGATCATACATGGAGCCATTGTAGATATCAAGATCCACAGAACCGCGAATACCATCGATATGACCAACATCGGTATGCTGCCAGAAACGCCATTCTCCCTTATAGCCGACCTCCTTAACATAATAATGGGCAATCCAGAATGGATAGCGGTCGAACTCGATGGACGAAAGGTAAGTTTCCTTGAATTTTAGTCCAGTGTAGATAATCGGAGCAACATCATACTGCTCCTCAACAATCCTTAACCAATCCAAAACCTGTTTCTGAAGTTGTGTAAAGGTCAGATTGCCAATTTCCTCGATGTCAAGGATAGGAGGCAAATCTCCTTCACCGAGATGAACCTGGTGAAGATAGTGCTGCGCCTGCTCTTTTCCGCTGACAGAGGGTGAGAAATAGTGGTAAGCACCACGAATAAACCCGTATTCCCGGGCCTGATAGAAATTGTCGTTGAAATTCTCATCAAGATGACTCTTTCCCTCGGTAGCCTTAATCATTACAAAAGCTATCGGTTCATCGTCAATCTTTGCATTTGCTACCTTTTCCCACTTGATATTTCCCTGATGATGACTGATGTCGATACCATGGATACTGAAACCAGCAGGATAGGAAACATCACCATAAATTGCTCGCCAAAGACTACGATAGGGAGAAGCAAAATAGGTTGAGAAAATGAAAGCGTAGAATAAGACAATGCAGAAAAAAGATGTCCAGAAAACACGACGATAACTCGTTCCGAAGAAGAACTTCTTCAGACGAGCACCGAGACTCACCTTCCTATGCTTCTGATGTCGATAGGAGATGCGCTTGCGTTTTGCCGTAATCTTTTTTCTTACCATTATCTAAAAATAAAAATGAGTAGGGGCATGAATCCTTATGATACATGCCCCTATGGTATTATCCCGAAACAGGGATACTCCTTAGAGCATTAAGCCTGTTCGAGAGCGAGAGTCTTGGTGCACTGATCGCAAACTTCAGTGGGACCCCAGTACTGGATAGGACCAGGATATACGTAAGAAGTGGTCTTTGCCCACTCTTCACGGTGTGCTGCAAAGAACTTGAAGGGAGCACCGTCGAGTTCAACGAGAGCCTTACGGATAACGGGCTTGTCAGCACCATTACGACGTTCCATGTTCATCATCATGGTGATAGGCACACCACCAGCAATCCATTCTGCAGCGGGAGCGGTAGTATTCTGGATAACACTCATGTAACCAGTCTTACCGTTAGCGATCAAGCGGCTTGCATTGAAACCGAGACTATAGCAGTAGTCAGCATCATAGTTTGAGGGAGCAGCGCAACGACCTTCATAACCGAAGAAGTGGTGCTGAGCGCTGAACTTACCATTGTACTTGCCTTCTTCCTTCCATGCAGCGAGCTTGGTAGCAACCATTGCAGAGAGAAGCTTTTCAGTTTCGATGAGTGAAACCTGAACGTTACCGTGGGGGTCACGGTCGAGGCAGAGCTGACGCTCAACATCCTTGGGAAGTGATTCGAGAACAGCGAGGTTTTCGGGAGCGATGTGGCTCTTTACGAATGCAACCTGCTCGTCCTTGCTAGCGAATTCACGGCTTTCACCAGTAGCGGGATCAGTGAGAACTTCGTTGAGTTCCTTGATGAGCTTCTTGATTGCGGGGATGAATTCGATCAAACCTTCGGGGATAAGAACGGTACCGAAGTTGTTACCATCAGCTGCGCGATCAGCAACAATCTGAGCGATATAGGTTACAACGTCGTCGAGACTCATTTCCTTCTGCTCAACTTCTTCAGAGATTAAGCAAACATTGGGCTGAGTTTCGAGAGCACACTCAAGAGCGATGTGGCTTGCGCTACGGCCCATGAGCTTGATGAAGTGC
>DCHS01000016.1:4082-10802 GCA_002314875.1 Prevotellaceae bacterium UBA1746 | reverse complement strand
GTAACATCTCCTTCGGTGGTTATGGAAACTATGACAGCAGCAACGCAACTGCAGCAAATACTTATCGCCCCGTACAGCCTGAGGTTGTTGAGCGCGTAGTAGAAAAGGTAGTTGAAAAGCCTGTTGAGAAGATCGTAGAAAAGATTGTTGAAAAGGAAGTTGTAAAGGACGGTGGTCTCGTTCAGAACACCTACGTTGTTACCTTCCCCGTAAACTCTTCTAAGATTGAAAACACCGCAGAACTCGACGGTATCAAGAAGGGTTCTAAGGTTGAGGTTGTAGGTTACGCTTCTCCCGAAGGTAATGTTGACGTAAACCTCGCTCTTTCTCAGCAGCGTGCAGATGCAGTGGCAGAATATCTCAAGGCTCGTGGCGTTGACGTTGTTCGCGTAAATGCTAAGGGTGCTGATACAAACCACGCTAACCGTATTGCTATCATTACTGTTAAGTAACCTCTAAATCAGAATTCATCATGAAAAAGAATATATCAATTCTCGCTGGAGCACTTGCACTGCTCTTGACGACGGGATGTTCGACCGACTGGCTCGATGTCAAGAACCCTACGGGTGAGCCTCTCGAAGAATATTACACCAATGAGAAGACGCTCAACGAAGCCCTCAATGCTGCTTACGATCCTATCCACTGGCCTGACTGGGGTCTTAGCCAATACAATGCCCTCAACATCGACGCCGAAATCATGGGCGACGACTTCTGGGTAGGTGGTAGTGGTCCCGACGATATGGCTAACTGGCACAAGATCTTCAACTACTCTGCTGACGAAAACAACACTCTCCAGAGCCTCTGGACTGTTGACTACAGCGGTGTTAAGCGTTGCAATGACCTTATCAAGTATGCTGGCTGGGTAGATATGGACGAAGCTGTTAAGGCTAAGATGGTGGCTCAGGCTCGCCTCCTCCGTGTTTACTACTACAACATGTTGTGGCACTACTGGGGAAACATTCCTTTCTATCTCGAAAACCTCAGTTCTCCCTATACTGCTCCCCAGATTTCTGCTGACGAAGTTTACGCTCAGCTCATCGTCGAGCTTGAAAATATCATCGCAGAAAACAAGCTCCCCCTCCGTTGGGACGACGCTAACTGCGGTCGTATGAGCCAGGCTGTTGCCTATATGATCTATGCTGAAATGGTAATGTACCAGAACGATAAGGAACGTTACGGTAAGGCTCTCGACTATATGAAGGCTCTCATCAGTAGTTCTGACTATGAACTCGCTGCTGACTACTCTACCATCTTCAAGGAAGAAGGTGAATGGAGTAAGGAATCCATCTGGGAAATCAATTACGAAGACGCTAACAACCTCCGCGGCTGGAGTTCTCCTCTTGCAACTGGTGGTACCGTTCTTCCCACCCTTATCGCTCCTAACAGCTGGCCTGGTGGTGACGGTTTCAACAGTGGTGCTGACGGTTGGGGTTTCATGCCCGTTCGTACTGAAACTTACAACATGTTTGCTGAAGGTGATGTCCGCCGTGCTGCAACTATCTGGGATGTTCACGGTGTAACTTACACTGAACGTTATCAGGACACCCACTACTGGCTCGAGAAGTATCGTCCCTACAGTGCAAACAACGCTGATGCAGGTTACGACAATAACTTGAACTACAACAACAACCTCCGCGTTTATCGTTACTCAGAAGTTCTTCTCAACGCTGCTGAACTTGCTCTCGCAGTAGGTCAGACTGCTGGCGCTGAAGATTGGCTCAATGCAGTTCACAAGCGTGCAGGCCTTACCGATCACGTTGCCCTTTCTCTTGACAACATCAAGCAGGAACGTCATCTCGAATTCGTAGGTGAAGGTAAGCGCTATTGGGACCTCGTACGTTGGGGTGATGCAGCAACCGTTCTCGTTCCCGATAACTACGGCTATCGTACCAAGGCTTGGACTTCTAACAAGAAGTATTTGCCCATCCATATCAATGAGCTTGATAGCGATAAAGATTTGGTTCAGAACAATTACTAACCTTCACAAAGCAAAAATACAATGAAAAAGTCATTATTATATATGGTAGCAGCTGTGCTTACCGCTTTTGGTATCACCGCTTGTTCACCTGACGAATATGCAGGAGCAGATCCTAATGGTGTTCCTACTATGGAAGGCGTAAACTTTGAACCTTCCGTTGACCAGGAAACCAATACCATCGTCTGCAACTTTGAAAGAGAAGGTGTTTATCCTATCTGGAACATCGACGGCACTTTCTATTCTACTCTCCCCACCATGAGCTGGTCTAACACTGAGGCTGGTACTCATACCGTAGAACTCCGCCTTGGTAACCGTAACGGTTTCTCTCAGGGTAGCATCAAGAAGACCTTCACCTTCAACAACACTCAGGTGGACTTCACTCCTATCTTCAAGAAGCTCTGTAACAAGGAATGGCGTATTGATTATGATGAAGTAGGTCACATGGGTTGCGGCGAAAGCGGCACCGACGCTTCTGGCTGGTGGGCAGCTCAGCCCAACGACAAGAAGGATTGGGGCGTTTATGATGACCGCATCACCTTCGTCAACACCGAAGCTAAGGGTGGTACCTATACTTACAATCCTGGCCCTGGCGGTACCGTTTATGTAAACAAGGACTGTACTTTCGGTCATGAAAACTACAAGGATGACGGTAACGACTACACTGTAGCTGTTGACGCTCAGGAAACTACCTTCCGTATCGAAGGCGGTACCTGGACTGACAAGAATGGCGAAACCATCTCTTGCAACTACCTCACCTTCCCCGCAGGAACTCTCCTTCCCTACATTCCTAACGATGACACTTACAACAGTCCTCGCTATCGTATTGAAGGTCTCACCAACAGCCGTTTGGCTCTTGTTTGTGACAATGGTTCTATCGCTTGGCGTCTCGTTCTCACAACTCGTGACGAAGTGAAGGCATTCGAAGGTTTCGTTTATGACGGTCCTTACAACCTCTGGAAGCCCGTTGATGACAATAACGACTTCACCACTCACTTCTGGTATGCTCCGGGTTGGAACCAGATCGCTGATCCTGGCTTCACTCACGAAGGCGCAGAATACACCTTTACTCTTCCCGAGGCTACTACCGACCAGTGGCAGGCACAGTGCCCCATCAAGCCTAACAACCTCGCTCTCACTACCAGCACTACTTACGACTTCAGCTGTATCCTCAATGCTGATAACGATATCAAGGGCGTAACCGTTAAGCTTACCGATGTTAACAGCGGTGATAACTACGTATTCGTAGAACGCGTTGATCTCGAAGCTGGTAAGGATAAGTGCTTCTACCTCTCTGACGTTAACAACCTCTCTGCTGATGCTCAGTGCGAACTCTTCTTCGACTTCGGTGGCAACCCCGCTAACACTACTGTAAGCGTACGCAACATCGTTGTTAAGGATCACGCAAACGATGACGGTACCGTTCTTCCTTCTGAAGATCCCGTTGATCCTACTCCCGAAGCTGTAATGGACTGGGATGTTGATGCATCCAGCAACCTCTGGAAGGCTGTAGAAGACGGTAGCGCATTTATCAGCGTAACTCCTTGGTTCGCTAATGACGGTTGGGGCCAGATTGCTGATCCCGCTTGGAGTCACGAAAATGGCGAATGGAGCCTCACTATCCCCGAAGGTATGGGTGGTAGCCAGTGGCAGGGTCAGTTCCCCATTAACACTACCCTCACCGCTTCTGGTTCTGGTAAGTACAACTTCTATCTCGTTCTCGAAGCAGACAGCGACTGTCCCGGTGTAACCATCAAGCTCACTCAGACTGACGAAGCTGACGGTACCAAGCACGACGACAACTTCTTCTTCGCTGATCGTCATGAAGTTAAGGCTGATAAGGCATTCATCTACAAGGCAGAAGGCGTTAGCCTCGCTAAGGGCACTGACGCTCACGCTCTCTCTCTCTTCTTCGACTTCGGTGGTACTCCCGCAGGTACTAACATCAAGATCTCTAAGATCTATTTCGAAGAGGCTATGAGCTACGATTCTCCCAGCAACCTTTGGAAGAGCGTTGACGACGGTACCAATTTCATCAGCGTAACTCCTTGGTTCGCTGATGCAAACTGGAGCCAGATCGCTGATCCCGCTTGGAGCCACGCTGGTGACGAGTGGAACATCCAGCTCGCTGACGCTACCGCTGCACAGTGGCAGGCTCAGTTCCCCATCAACACGACTCTCTCCGCTGCTATGGCTGACAAGTACAACTTCAGCTGCATCGTTGAGTCTGACAGTGACCTCCCCGGTGTTACTATCAAGTTGACCGAAACTGACGATGCTCAGAAGCACGACGATAACTTCTTCTTCGCTGACCGTCATGACATCAAGGCTGACGTTCCCTTCGTTTACACCGTTAAGGGTTGCCAGCTTCCCAAGAATGACGCTCACGCTCTCTCCCTCTTCTTTGACTTTGGTGGCAATCCCGCTGGTACTACCGTGAAGATCCGCCAGATCATCTTTGAAAAGGCTAACTAATTATTAACGGTTTATAAGGTTTAGCGCTTAGGCGCTGGTTAAAGGTTTATTATAAACTCTATAAACCCTATAAACCATCCAAATTCGCAGTAATTGAGGCCGCTACTTCCATAGTGGCGGCCTCTCTTATATCCAAAAAATATGTTTTTCAAGAATCTTTTACAGCGTTTTTTCCTTTGTGGCGTACTGCTTTCCGGTGTCATGCTCTCTCTTGCAGCATGTGGCGGTGAGGATGAACCTGAAGCTCCCCAAACCAATATCACGGTTTCTCCTGAAAGCGTGAACTTCAAAGCTGAATCTTCATCTGCAACCGTAAAGCTGAGCACCAACCACGAATGGAGCGCTTATTCCGAAGAGGAATGGATTCATGTTTCTCCCGAAAGTTCCGTTGACCATAACGCTACCATCACCATCTCCGTTGATAAGAATTTTGTTGCAGAAAAACGTGAAGGTTCTGTAAACATCATGTCCGGTACCGCACGTGCCAGCATCAAGGTTGTTCAGGAGGCTGGCGACGGCTCTGAAGATCCCAACGTCATCAAGTGCCCGCTCGACGGCTACAAGCTCGTTTGGAACGATGAGTTCGATAAGGGTAATACCCTTAGTTCTGACTGGGTTCACGAAGTAAAATCTGATCACTGGGTGAACAACGAACTCCAGAACTATGTCAACCACGAGATTGACGGTAAGCCGGTGACAACGGTTTCCAATGGTACACTCAAAATCAACTGTTTCAAGAACAACGGTAAGGTTTACTCCGGCCGTGTTTATGCTAAGAAATCAACGGGTTGGAAATATGCTTATGTAGAAGCAAAAATCAAACTTCCTTCAGGAAAGGGTACATGGCCTGCATTCTGGATGATGCCTGTTAACTTTACCTCATGGCCTCATGACGGTGAAATCGACATCATGGAAGAAGTAGGTTATCACAAGGACTATGTCTCTTCTTCTCTCCACGCTGACGGCCACGTTCACTCCAATGGTACTCAGGTAACCAAGGAGGTATATTGCAAGGGCGCTGAAGGTGAATTCCATGTTTATGGCATGGAATGGACCGGATCCTATTTCCAGTTCTATGTGGACGGCGCAAAGACCCTTTACTACAAGAATCCTGGTACTGGTGTCCGCGACTGGCCCTACGATGCTCCTTTCTATGTCATCCTCAACCTCGCTTGGGGTGGTGACTGGGGTGGCAGCCAGGGTGTTGACGAAAGCGCTCTCCCCGCTACCATGGAAGTTGACTACGTCCGCGTATTCCAAAAGTAAAATCTTATGAAACGATTACTCCTCTCTTTATTTATAGCACTGCCTCTGATGACTTTTGCCAAAGGAGGCTGGCCCAACGGCTATGTCAAGGTGGAAGGTGAAAATCTTCGCCAGGCAAACGGTGAGTTGCTCCACATCAAAGGTACGAACCTTGGCAACTGGCTGAACCCCGAAGGCTATATGTTCAATTTCAAGCGCGTCAACTCGGCTCGCATGATCAACGAGACCATCAGCCAGCTGGTGGGTCCCGACGATGCTGCTGCTTTCTGGCGCGAATACAAGGACGGCTATATTACCCGCGAGGATATCCGTTTCATCGCCTCAACGGGAGCTAACACCATCCGCCTTCCCTTCCACTACAAACTCTTTACCAGCGAGGACTACATGGGTAATCCCAACCCACTCGGTCAGACTCCCGACGGTAAGGGTTATAAGAAGGGTTGCGAAGGCTTTGCCCGCATGGATCAGGTCATTGAATGGTGCCGCGAGTTCCATCTCTACCTCATCCTCGATATGCACGACTGCCCCGGCGGTCAGACCGGCGATAACATCGACGACTCCTTCGGCTATCCCTGGCTCTTCGAAAGCGAAGTGGCACAGCAGCAGTTCTGCGATATCTGGCAGATGATTGCCCGCCGCTATAAGAACGAGAAGGTCATCCTCGGCTACGAATTGATGAACGAACCCATCGCTCACTATTTCGAGCATGACCTCGCACGTCTCAAGAGCGCTCTCGAACCTCTCCAGAAGCGTGCCGTTGCTGCCATCCGTGAGGTGGACCAGAAGCACATTGTGCTCCTCGGCGGTGCAGTCTGGAACAGCCATTTCGACTGCTTCAGCGATTGGAAGTACGACCATAACATCATGTACTCCTGCCACCGCTATGGCGGAGAACCTACCGCTGATGCCATCCGCTCCTTCATCGATTTCCGTGACAAGACGGGACTTCCGATGTATATGGGCGAACTCGGTCACAACACCGATGAATGGCAAAGCCGTTTCGT
>DCHS01000016.1:302-3961 GCA_002314875.1 Prevotellaceae bacterium UBA1746 | reverse complement strand
AACTTCGCCGAGGCACAGCGCTTGAGTTACAGCGATCTTCGCGGTCTCTATGGCAAAGAACCTCATCAGCTTCAGGATGCTGCCCGCCGTGCGCTCCGCGAGTATCTCGACCACCTCTCTCCCTCAGACTGCGTGGAACAGACGAACTACCTCCGTAGCATCGGCTTAGTACCCAAGAAGTAAGGTTTAGCACAAGCCCCCGTATTCAGCGATTTATTGCTGAAAAAAAACTGAAAACTATGAAAAAAATCCTCTTTTCCGCTTTCTTCGTATGCATGGCGCTTTGCAGCCACGCTCAGAAAGCTATATATCTTGACAAGAACGCTCCTGTTGAGCAGCGCGTGGAAGATGCCCTCTCCCGCATGACGCTCGAAGAAAAAGTCAAGATGCTCCATGCTCAGAGCAAATTCAGCAGTGCCGGTGTTCCCCGTCTCGGAATCCCCGATGTCTGGATGAGTGACGGCCCTCATGGTGTTCGTCCGCAGGTGCTCTGGGATGAGTGGAAACAGGCTGGCTGGACCAACGACTCCTGTGTCGCTTTCCCCGCCCTCACCTGTCTCTCCGCTTCCTGGGATCCTTCTCTCGGTGTCCTCTACGGAAACTCTATCGGTGAAGAAGGTCTTTTCCGCGGCAAGAACATGCTCTTAGGCCCCGGTGTCAACATCTTCCGTACTCCTCTCAACGGCCGTAACTTTGAGTATATGGGCGAAGATCCCTATCTCTCTGCTCACATGGTCGTTCCCTACATCGAGGGTATGCAAGAAACGGGTGTTGCTGCCTGCGTTAAGCACTTCGCGCTCAACAACCAGGAATTTGAACGTCTCAATGTTGATGTTCAGGTTAGCGACCGTGCCCTCTACGAAATCTATCTCCCTGCTTTCAAGGCTGCTGTACGCAAGGCTCATACCATCGGTATCATGCCTTCTTACAACCTCTACCGAGGTCAGCAGTGTGGTCACAACGAACGTCTTCTCCTTGACATCCTCAAGGGCGAATGGCAGTTCGATGGTGTTGCCGTCAGCGACTGGGGTGCTGTTCACAGCACGGCAGAGGCTGCCATGAATGGTCTGGATATGGAGTTCGGTACGGGTACTGACGGTCTCAGTGCCTCCAACAACGAGTATGACAACTACTACCTCGCTCTCCCCTACCTCAATGGTCTCAAGGCTGGAAAATATCCCATCGAGAACCAGACGGTAACGGCAGCCGACGGAAGCCAGAAGGTGGTTTACGGCCTTGATGACAAGGTCCGCCGTATCCTCCGTTTCATCTTCCGCACCACGATGAAAGAACGCGGTTTCGGTTCTTTCTGCTCCGATGAACACTATGCTGCAGCCCGCAAGATCGGTGCTGAAGGTATCGTTCTCCTTAAGAATGATGCGCCCAAGAAGGGTGAAAAGCCTCTCCTTCCCCTTGATGAAGGCAAGAAGATTGTTGTTGTCGGTGAAAATGCCTATAAGATGCAGACCGTCGGCGGTGGTTCTTCCAACCTCAAGGTTCAGCATGAAGTTACGCCCATCGATGCACTCCGTGAGCGTTACGGCGAGGCGAATGTGACTTACTGCCGTGGCTATGTCGGTGATACCACCGTTGAATATGACGGTGTAATCACAGGTCAGAAGCTCGAAGACAACCGTCCTGCAGAAGTTCTTATCGCAGAGGCTGTTGAAGCTGCAAAAGACGCTGATGTCGTCCTCTTCTTCGGTGGTCTCAACAAGGCTTACCATCAGGATTCTGAAGGCGCTGACCGCAATGACTATGCGCTCCCCTATGCTCAGAACGAATTGATGGAGGCACTTTTGAAGGCCAACAGCAATGTTGTTTATGTGAATGTCAGCGGTAATCCTGCAGAACTTCCCTGGGCAGACCGCGTTCCCGCTATGCTTCAGGCTTGGTTCCTCGGTTCTGAGGCGGGTCATTCCATGGCTGATGTCATCAGTGGTGACGTCAATCCCTCCGGCCACCTTCCTTACACCTGGTACAAGACCCTCGACCAGTGCGGCGCTCACGCTGCTGGCGACAAGGCTGTCTATCCCGGCATCAAGCGCGGTAGCGACGGCACTGAGGTTGAAGAAGTTGGCACATCATTCACTCAGGGTCAGGACTTCTGGGACGAAGAATATAAGGATGATATCTATGTCGGCTATCGTTTCGTTGACAAGAAGAAGCTTCAGCCTCTCTTCCCCTTCGGTTATGGTTTGAGTTACACCACTTTCGCTTTCTCTGACGCCAAGGTCCTCGACTGTACGGCAAAGAGTGGCAATCTCGGTGTTAACGGCGAAAACGGCAACGGTGAAGTAAAGGTTCAGGTGACTGTCACGAACACTGGTGATCGTGCCGGTGCTGAAGTGGCTCAGCTCTATGTTACGGACAAGAAGGCCAGTGTTGACCGTCCTCTCCGCGAACTCAAGGGCTTCCAGAAGGTGAATCTCCAGCCCGGTGAAAGCCGCGTGGTAACCTTCAGCCTCCAGCCCGCTGATCTCGCCTTCTTCGACGAAACTGCTCATGCTTGGGTTGTAGAACCTGGCCAGTTCGAGGTCGCTGTAGGCAATAGCAGCCGCAACCTCCCCGTTAAGGCTAAGTTCTCTGTTGAATAATACTTTCAATGAGAAATGCTGCCGAGCTCCTCTTCTGGGGCTCGGCTTTTTTCGTCGGGTAAAAACCCGACGCACTGGGGCCGTGCTAATTAATCGTAAGCGAAAGGCCATAACGACGTAAGCGAAAGGCCATAACGACGTAAGCGAAAGGCCATAGCGACGTAAGCTGAAGCCCTTAGTGTTATAAATAAGCAAGAAGCGCAAACTCTCGTTACAGTTTATTTTGTACCTTTGCACCGCAAATAATATCACATCTATGAAAAAAATACTTTTCACTCTCGCACTCAGTGTTTTGGGTTTCACGGCTGCACAGGCGCAGGCCATTCCCCAAGACGCTAAAATTGAACAGAAAATCAAGCAGCATCTCAAGAAGATGACGCTCGAAGAGAAGATTGGCCAGATGCTCGAACTCAATTTCGATGTTATGGGCAATATGGTGGCAGAAAATCCCAAGGTTGACCGCAATAAGGTTCGTGAAGTTCTCATGCAACTCGGTCGTCCTCAAGCGGAAATAGAGAAGACATTGAAGATGTCTGATGAGGAAGTCATCGCTTTGGCAAACCAATACAGCCTCGATATCTTCGACAACACCACCAAGCGCACCTGGCGTCTCAATGAGCAGATGCTCGATACCCTCATTTCCAAGTGGAAGGTGGGTAGCATTCTGAATGCTCCTGGTGGCCGTGCTGCCAGCGTAGAACAGTGGCAGGAATGGATTACGATGATTCAGAAATTGTCTATGAAGCACATCGGCATTCCCTGTATCTACGGTCTTGACAACAACCACGGTGTGACCTACGTTCAGAACGGTACGCTCTTCCCCCAGCCCATCAATGTCGGTGCTTCTTTCAATACAGAACTCGCTCGCGTTTCTTCAGAAGTTTGTGCTTATGAAAGCCGTGCTGCAAATTGTCCTTGGGTTTACAATCCCACCATTGACCTCGGTCGCGATCCCCGTTGGCCCCGCATTTGGGAAAGTTATGGCGAAGACGCTATCGTCAATGCGCGCATGGTAGAGGCTAACATCCTTGGCTATCAGGGTACTGACCCCAACCACCTCGG
>DCHS01000016.1:0-241 GCA_002314875.1 Prevotellaceae bacterium UBA1746 | reverse complement strand
TTCTTTGCTTATGGTGGCCCTTGGACCGGCAAGGACCGTACGCCTGCTTATCTGTCTCCCCAGATGCTTCGTGAAAAGTATTTTGAGCCTTTCCGCGCTGCTGCCATGGCTGGTGCGCTCACCATGATGGTGAATTCTGCCAGCATCAACGGCATGCCCGTGCATGCAAGTTACGAATACCTCACCAAGTGGCTCAAGGAAGACCTTCAGTGGGATGGTATGCTCGTTACAGACTGGGCGG
>DCHS01000033.1:14986-16160 GCA_002314875.1 Prevotellaceae bacterium UBA1746 | reverse complement strand
AGTGCAGTTACGGTTACTACCGTTCGCAAGGGCAGTCTCTGCGACCTTAAGGTGGTTTACACCATCTATTCTCCGGGTGTTATCGATATGGAGACCGAATTCACTCCTCATACCGACAAGCTCCGCCGTGCTGGTATCCAGGTAGGTCTTAACAAGGATCTCCAGCGTATTGATTACTATGCTCATGGTCCTCTCGAGAACTACAACGACCGCATTGACGGTTGTCCTCTCGGCTGGTACAGCACGACTCCCCGTTCTTCCATGGAACGCTACATCAAGCCCCAGAGCACAGGTAACCGCGAAGGTCTTCGCGTAGCTACCTTCGTAAACCGTGACGGCCATGGCCTCTCCGTTGAGACTGAAGGTGATGTAAGCTTCAGCGCTGTTCCCTTTACAGAAACTCAGTTGATGAATGCCCAGCACACTTGGGAACTTGAGCGCAATCCGTTCAACGTTCTCCACTTCGATGCTGCTTATCGTGGTGTCGGCAACGCTTCCTGTGGCGGCGCTCCCGTAGACACCCGTCCCGAGTTCCGTGTTGCCAACAAGCCCTACACCTTCAAGCTCCGCCTTTCTGCTTTGTAAAAAAAAAGGAAAAATTGTGTAGCATAAGGTCGTACCTGTGCGTCTAATAGAGAAAAGACGTCCAACCCCGCAAATTATTTCACAAAATAAATAACGTTATGAAAAAAATCAAAACCCTCTTGCTCCTGCTCGTAGCAGCGGTTTCCGTTCCTGCTGCAGCACAGCAAATGCCCCCACTTCCCATTGACCCGGCAGTGAAGATTGGCAAACTCGACAACGGCTTGACCTACTACATCCGCCACAATGAGGAACCCAAGAACCAGGCAAACTTCTACATCGCTCAGAAGGTAGGTTCTGTTCAGGAAGACGACACCCAACGCGGTCTCGCTCACTTCCTCGAGCACATGGCTTTCAACGGTAGTGAGCACTTCCCCGGCAACAGCCTCATCAAGTACTGCGAACGTATCGGTGTGAAGTTCGGCCAGAACCTCAACGCTTATACCTCTACCGACGAAACGGTTTACAACATCGATGATGTTCCCACCACCGACATTGCAAACATCGACTCTTGTCTTCTCATCCTTTCTGACTGGAGCGGTCGCCTCCTTCTTGAATCTGATGAAATCGACAAGGAACGTGGTGTAATCCA
>DCHS01000033.1:0-14869 GCA_002314875.1 Prevotellaceae bacterium UBA1746 | reverse complement strand
AACTTCACTCCTGACTTCCTTCGTGACTACTACCACAAGTGGTATCATCCCAGTCTTCAGGGTATCGTTGTAGTCGGTGACGTTGACGTTGACTACGTTGAAGGTAAGATCAAGGAGTACTTCTCTGACATCAAGAATCCTGAGAACGAAGCTGCTTACGAAACTTATCCCGTTCCCAACAACAACGAGCCTATTTTCATTGTTGACAAGGATAAGGAGCAGAACCAGCCCATTATTCTCTCTTTCCTCAAGTCTGAGCCTATGCCTGCCGAAATGCGTGGTACCATGGCTTACCTCCGTCAGGACTACCTCACTGACGTTCTCGGCACTTGTTTGAACCAGCGTCTTGAAGAACTTTCTCAGAATCCTGACTGCCCCTTCATTGGTGCAAGCGCTGATTACGGAAAGTATCTCATCTCTAAGACTTGCGATGCTCTCGAAATCGATATCGTTCCCAAGGAAGGCCAGAGCGCAGCTGCTATGCAGGCTGTTTACACTGAAGTTGCTCGCGCTAGGGATCACGGTTTCACTGGTACTGAAATCCAGCGTGCAAAGGACGAATATCTCTCTCAGGTTGAAAAGATCTATGACAACCGTACCAAGCAGAAGAACTCTTTCTACTGCCCCCAGTATGTTCGTCACTTCCTTGAAGGCGATGCAATTCCTGACATCGAAACTGAATACCAGATTCTCCAGGCTGTAAGTGCTCAGCTCCCCGCTGAGATGTTCAACATGACCTTCGCAGAAATGGCTGCTCAGGTTGACACTAACTTCGTTTGCCTCGGTCTCTATCCCGATAAGGAAGGCGTCAGCCTCCCCACTCGCGAAGAACTTCAGGCTGCTGTTATACTTGGTTTCAACGCTCAGACTGAAGCTTATGTTGACGAAGTAAACAATGATCCTCTCATCGCTAAACTTCCCAAGCCTGTTAAGGTGAAGAAGGAAGAGGCTGCTGACTTCGGTTATACCAAGTGGACCTTGAAGAACGGTGCTAACGTTTACTTCAAGAAGACTGACTTCAACGATTCTCAGGTTATCATGACTGCCCGCTCTAAGGGTGGTAACAATAAGATCGCTACTGACAACTACGTCAATGCAAGTCTCTTCTCTTCTGTTATGGGCCAGACCGGTATCGGCAACTTCACTGGCACTGAACTCACCAAGAAACTCGCTGGTAAGCAGGTAAGCTGCAATGTAAACCTCGGCGAAAACACTGATGTTATCAGCGGTAACTCTACTCCCAAGGATCTCCGCACCCTCTTCGAGATGACTTACCTCCGTTTCCAGGAGCCTTCTAACGACCAGGCTGGTTATGACAACTTCATGGCCATGATGCGTTCTCAGCTTGCTAATGCTGAAAAGAACCCCATGACTGCGTTCTCTGATTCTCTCATGCAGACTGTTTATGGTCACAATCCCCGTCGTGCCGGCATCCATCTCGCTGACCTCGACAAGGTAGACTATCAGGCTATCCGCCAGATCTGCCGCGAACGTTTCCAGAGCGCAGGTGACTTCGACTTCTATTTCACCGGTGCTTTCGATGTTGATTCTCTCCGTACCTATGTTGAGCAGTACATTGCTCCTCTCAAGGGCCTGAAGAAGCGTGAAGACTACACTGACCTCAATATCCATCCCGTTTCTGGTAAGGTTGAAAACCGCTTCAGCCGCGACATGGAAACTCCTCAGGCTATGATCATGGTTCTCTGGACGGGTGAAAACCCCTACACCATGAAGGACGATATCACCGTTAGTGCACTCGGTACTGTTCTCTCTGAACGTTATCTCAAGAGCATCCGTGAAGAAGGTTCTATGGCTTACAGCGTAGGTGCTGCTGGTCAGACGGAATATGGTCTCCATGATAAATACATCCTCCAGGTATACTGCCCCGTTCAGCCCGCTAAGATGGACGATGCTCTCGCTCTTATGCAGCAGGGCATCGAAGAAATTGCCAAGGACGGTGTTACCGACGAGGAACTCAACAAGTTCAAGGAATTCGAACTCAAGGAGTATGCTGACAACCAGCGTAGTAACAACTACTGGCAGGGTCTCCTCCTTGCAAAGAATAACTGGAGCAAGGACGAGCAGACTGGTTATGAAGATGCCATCAAGAATCTTTCCTCTCAGGACATCCAGAACTGGGTGAACAATGTTCTCCTCAAGCAGTTCAACCGTGTCATCGTTACCATGCTTCCCAACGATTTCTCTGAAGAAGGCAAATAAACTTTGATCTCCACATAATATGTCGGGGGACCGCAGCCGCGGTTCCCCGATATTGTAATATTAATAATAAAGGAGTTAGCGTCCTTTACTTTTACTCCCACTCTACCTGCGCATTGTCCTCAAAATATTAAACTTACTGTTTCCATGAAATTAACATTTCGGAGAAAAAACGAACAACAAAGAAGAAAAACGTAATATTTAGAATTATTTAAGAAAAATGACCAAAAGATAGCACAAAATCGGCTTCGCACATAACAAAACCTAAATATTTTCGGTTTTTCTCGTAATATTACCGAAACTTTCTTGGAGCAAAGGAAAACTTTTTCTATCTTTGCACCCGATAAAGTATGGGTAAATTATATCCGTACGACTTATTCGCAAATATAAAAATAAATAATATTAATAATTTAAAAAGTAAAACTATGAAGAAATTTGTACTTTTCTTCGCGATGTTGGTTTGCTCTTTGGCTTCATTTGCCACAGATGTTGTTACCGCTAAGGTAAGTGGCTCTACCGTTAATGTTGCTTTGGAGAACGAAACTACCTATTGCGCATTCCAGATGGACATCACCCTTCCCACTGGAAAGAGTGTGACTGCTGCTGCAGCTGTTACCGAACGTTTGGCTCAGGGCATAAACGTTACCATTAACGGTGCTGAAACAGAGACCCCCTTCGTTGTTGCTTACAACTGTATTGATGCAACTAACAATGTATGGCGCGTTATTGCTTACAACCTTGGCAACCATGAAATCAAGAACGCAACTGGTGACATCCTCACTTTGACTCTCAATGGTGATGTTGCTGACGCTACTAAAGTATCTATTGCCAACATTCTCTTCGTTGCTAAGTCTAGTCTTGAAGAAGTTAACCTCGGTACTGCTACTGGCGAAGCAGGTGGCCTTCTTGGTGATATTAATCGCGATGGCAAGGTTAACACTCTTGACTTAACATGTTTGGTTGCAATCATCCTCGATGAAAATGTAAATGCAGCTTGGAATATCCCTGCAGGTGATATCAATGGTGATACCAAGTATAATTCACTCGATCTTACTGGTTTGGTAGGCTTAATTCTTAATTAAATAGAACAATTATGAAAAAATTACTTATATTTTCTGTTGTTTTTGCCGCAACATTAACCGTTAATGCGCAAAACGAACTTAACATTGTTCCCGCTACCGTTTCAACTACAGGTACCAATGTTTTCTTAGATCTGAATAACTCTGAGACCGCAGGCGAAATCCTCAATATGCAGATGGATATCCAGTGGCCAAAAGGCTGGACTATCGCCAAACCGCATCTTGCTAATGCCAGTGTAATTGCCAGAACTGGTGAAGCTGTAGAGGATGAAGATGGAATTACATACACATCGAATTTTGTTTGTACAGCAGGTAGCCAGAAAGCAGACGGCACGATTCAGTATGTTTGGTATTCAAGCGAAAACATACCACTTAAAGGAGGCTCTGGTCATATTGCAAGAATTAGGGTTACACCTCCTGCAGGCGTTGAACCCGGCATTTATCCTGTAACAGTTAAAGCAACCTCATACATTGCAAAATCTGGTGATGCTGGCTCCGAAATATGGGTAGGTGAAAATACTTCTTATCTGAAAGTAGGTGAACCCACGAACCAAACACTGACTGTAGGTGAAAAACTTCCTTCTTTTGTTAACGAAAAACTTGCTAAAGAAACTAGCATTACTAAAATTGATTTAACAAAAACCACTTCGGTAGGTGGTACCTTCACCTATGTTCCTGGTCGTGCTGTTACCGCTCCCGAAGGTTTAAAAGCAAATGTTACTTACAAGCACGCTGCTGCTGCTGCAGACAAGTACTACTCAATGAATCTTCCTTATGATGCAGCTGTTGAATGCTATACTCTTAAGGAAATCAAGGGTGGCAATGCTGAATTTGAAAGCGCTTCTAGCTACACGGCTGGTGAAAACGTTATCGTAAGTAATGCTGTTGATTACACTTGGAATAATGTTGATCTCAAGAGCGTTGGTGAAGCTAAGACAGGCTTCTACTACATTGGTCTTGATGGCGACAAGAATGTTCTCAAGAAGTATTCAGGTGAAAAAACAACTGCTCACACCCTCTATGGTACTTGGGAAGCATCAGCAGGTTCAAATCTCCGCATCGTTGTTGACGGTGAACTCACCGGCATCAGCACTGCTGACATTGAAGGCGTAAACGAAAGCTATGACCTCCAGGGTCGTCGCGTTGTCAACGCTAAGAATGGTGTTTATATCGTTAACGGAAAGAAGCAAATCGTAAAATAATAGGAGGACCTGAATTATGAAGAAAAATTATATTGCTCCTGAGGTTCTCATCGTTGACCTCAACACTGAAGACGGAATGATGGTTACCATTAGCAATGGTGGCGATGGTGATCTCACCGATATCCAGTCTAATCGTTACGAAGGTGTAGACATCTGGGGTGAAAACGAATAATCGTAATCCTAGAGTTAACACTCAATGAATAATAAGCCCGCCGAGGATTTCCCCGGCGGGCTTTTTATGTGTAAATTTTAGAGGTTTATACTATTAGGCGCAAAACTATTTCGTATGAAACAATTGATCGGGGCGCCCTGAAAGGGCCCTGGGCTATGGAAACCAATGACCTTTCAGGGCGTACTGCGAAACTACCATTTGTGCCTTATTGTTTATAACCTCATATATTCTTTGCCTAAAAGCATATCGTTGCAAGATTTTTTGACACTACGAGAAAACAACCCATAAAGACATTTACACGAAACCTTTCATTTTTTAAATGAAAAGTTATCGCTTTTTCGCAAAAAAACCTTAACTTTGCACATTAAATTACGAACAATAGCGCCCTGACTCTTTTCGGCGCTCATAAAAACATGTCCTATGGCTATCGAAATCAAGAAAGTTGACCTCAATAACAAGAAAGAAGTTCGTGCCTTCATCCGTTTCAACTACGAACTCTATAAAGATAACGCATACTCCGTACCCGACCTCCTCGAGGATATGTACGAGACCTATGATCCCAAGCGTAACGACGCCTTCTCTTTCTGCGAAGCTGACCTCTTCCTCGCTTACCGCGACGGTAAAATCGTCGGCCGCGTAGCTTGTATCAAGAACAACAAGGCCAACAAAACTTGGAACGAAAACAATTCCCGCTTCGGCTGGATTGACTTCATCGACGACCTCGAAGTCAGCAAGGCTCTCCTTGATACCGCAGAAGCCTGGGGCCGTGAACATGGTTGCGACAAGATTGTCGGTCCTCTCGGTTTCACTGATATGGATGCTGAAGGTATGCTCATCGATGGTTTCGACCAGCTCTCTACGATGTCTACCATCTACAACTTCCCCTACTACCCCGTTCACATGGAGCACCATGGCTATACCCACGAGATTGACTGGGTAGAACGTAAGGTAATGGTTCCCGCTCCCGGCCACGAAGCTCAGAACGACAAGTATTTCCGCGTTGCCGAAATCGTAAAGAAGCGTTCCAATGTTCATGTTCGCAAATTCAAGAGCGTCAAGGAAGTCAAGACCGATGGTTATCACTACAAGATCTTCGATATCGTCAACAAGGCCTACGCTCCTCTCTACGGTTATTCCGAGATGACAAAGAGCCAGATCGACAAGTACGTTAACCAGTACCTCCAGTTCCTCGATTTCCGTCTCCTCACCGTAGTGGAAAACGAAGACAACGAGCCCATCGCAATGGGTGTTGGTATTCCCAGCCTCTCCACCGCTCTTCAGGACGCAAAGGGAAAGCTCTTCCCCTTCGGTTGGTGGCACCTCATCAAGGCCCTCAAGATCAAGCACAGCAAGATCATTGACCTCCTCCTCGTTGCCGTTCTTCCCGAATACCAGAACAAGGGTGTCAACAGTCTCCTCTTCGCAGACATCATCCCCTACGCTCAGCAGATGGGCTTTGAATTCGCCGAAACGCATCCCCAGCTCGAAACCAACGACAAATCCCAGGCACAGTGGGCTTACCTCGACTGCTCCATCCACAAGCGCCGCCGTTGCTACCAGAAGGATTTGTAATTAAATAAAGTATAGTTATCACCCTAACATAACATGTCCGAAGAAATATTCGAAGGCCCTCAAGCCACAAAAGACGCCAGTGCTTATAGCGACTCCTCCATCCGTCACCTCGACGATATGGAGCACATCCGTCGTAGACCTGGTATGTATATCGGCCGCCTTGGCGATGGTAGCCAGCCGGAAGACGGTATCTATGTCTTGCTGAAAGAAAGCATCGATAACTCCATCGACGAGTTTAACGAAGGTTTCGGTAAGAAGATCGAGGTTGACATCACCGATACGATGGCAACTATCCGCGACTACGGACGTGGTATCCCCCTCGGCAGCCTTATCCCCGCGGTTTCTAAGCTTAACACCGGTGGTAAATATGACAATGACCAATATACTGCCAGCGTAGGTCTGAACGGTGTGGGTCTGAAAGCTGTCAATGCTCTTGCAAAGACCTTCGTTGCCTGTTCCTACCGTGACGGCAAATTCCACCGTGCAACCTTCGAACAAGGCAAACTCGTTAAGGACGAAGAAGGCAAGACACAAGAAGAAAACGGTACATTCATCAGTTTCGTTCCTGACCCTACCCTCTTCGTCAACTACCGTTTCCGCTCAGAATTCGTAGCAGACATGCTACGTAACTATACCTACCTCAACACCGGTCTCAGCATCTTCCACAATGGTCAGCGCATCCTCAGCCGTAATGGTCTCGAAGATCTCCTCACCGATAAGATGACGGACGAAGGCATCTATCCCATCGTTCATATCAAGGGCGAGGGCATCGAGATTGCCTTTACCCACGCCAAGAACCAGAACGGTGAAGAATACTATTCCTTCGTTAACGGCCAGAACACCACCCAGGGTGGTACCCATCAGGCAGCTTTCAAGGAGCATATCGCCCGTACCATCAAGGAATATACCGGTAAGAACTACGAAGTCCAGGATGTCCGCAACGGTATGGTTGCCGCTATTGCCATCCGCGTCGTAGAACCGATGTTCGAGAGCCAGACAAAGATCAAACTCGGCAGCCTCTATATGGCACCTGACAAAGATAAGGACGGCAAGCCCTTCATGCTTTCCGGCGTCAGCGTAAACAAGTTCGTCGGCGACTTCATCAAGGAGCAGGTCGACAACTTCCTCCACCGTAACCTCGATATCGCTGAAGTGATCCAGCAGAAGATTCAGGAAAGCGAGAAAGAACGTAAGGCAATGGCTGGTGTTGCAAAACTGGCCCGCGAACGTGCCAAGAAGGCCAATCTCCATAACAAGAAACTCCGTGACTGCCACGTTCACTATAGTGACCCCGCTCCCAAGCGCAAGAAGGGCGATGACGATGACTACGATCCCCGTCAGGACTCCTCTATCTTTATCACCGAGGGTAACAGTGCGAGCGGTAGCATTACCCAGTGTCGCGATGTCAATACCCAGGCGGTGTTCTCTCTCCGCGGCAAGCCTCTGAACTGCTATGGCCTCACCAAGAAGGTAGTCTATGAAAACGAAGAGTTCAACCTCCTTCAGGCTGCCCTCAACATTGAAGACGGTCTCGACGGTCTCCGCTATAACAAAGTCATCATTGCCACGGATGCCGATGTTGACGGTATGCACATCCGCCTCCTGATGATGACCTTCTTCCTGCAGTTCTTCCCTGACCTCGTCAAGAAGGGCCACGTTCACATCCTCCAGACTCCCTTGTTCCGTGTCCGTAACAAGAAGAAAGGTGCCAAGGACAAGAAGGGCGGCCGTGCAGAATTCGAGACCGCCTACTGCTATACCGAAGAAGAGCGCCTCGAGGCCATCGAACGCCTTGCTGGCCCCACCATGGAGATTACCCGCTTCAAAGGTCTTGGTGAAATCAGTGCTGACGAATTCAAGCACTTCATCGGTCCCGATATGCGCCTCGAACCCGTAACCCTTCACAAATCCGACCAGGTTGCAGGCCTCCTTTCTTATTATATGGGTAAGAACACCATGGAGCGCCAGAACTTCATCATCGACAACCTCGTCGTCGAAGAAGACCTCGTTGAAGAGGAAAGCGTTTAAAATTTATATGCACCTACGGTGCTGGTTTATTGGGTTTATAAACCTAGCAAAGCGAATAAGCCATAAAAAACACGCCCTTAAGGCGTTTATATATGCGAACAGCAATTTTCCCTGGGTCTTTTGACCCGTTCACCGTCGGCCATGCCGACATTATTGAGCGAATGCTCCCCCTCTTTGACCAGATTGTCATCGCTGTGGGCTTCAATATCCACAAGCAGGGTACTATCAGCCCCGCCGAACGTGTGGCTACCATCCAGCGCCTCTACCAGAACGAAGAGCGCGTTCGCGTTGTCAGCTACAACGACCTTACCGTCGACCTCGCCAAGCGCGAAGAAGCCGAATACATCATCCGCGGTATCCGCAATGTTAAGGATTTGGAATTCGAGCGCGACATCGCCCAGGTCAACCGCGAACTGACCGGTATCGAGACCGTCCTCGTCTTCTCTGATCCCCGTCTCGCCCACATCTCCTCCTCTATGGTCCGTGAACTCCGTGCCTTTGGTAAGGATGTCACTCCCTATCTCCCGTAGATTCTTCCAAAGAACCGTTTTTGGTTCTTTCCTGAATCCACGACTGTCCGGAACAAATCTATTTTAACATTAAATATCTCTGTTCTATGGAATGGTTAATTAAACTCTTTCAGAATCCGCATGGTATTGCTCATATCATGATTCTGTACGCCCTCGTCATCAGTCTCGGTGTTAAACTCGGCCGTTGGAAGATTGGTGGCAAAAAGAACGGTATTGCCTTCGGCGTGACCTGGGTACTCTTCGTGGGTATCATCGTTGGTCACATCTGCACGAACTACCTCTATGCAGACCCTGCAGAAGCCGTAGCTTACCAGAAACCCATCATTGACGTTGTTAAGGAACTCGGTCTGATCCTCTTCGTTTACTGCATCGGTTTGCAGGTAGGTCCCAGTTTCTTCGAAGTCTTCAAAGGTGGTGGCGGTGTTAAGATGAACCTCCTCGCTGTAGGTATCGTTATTCTTAACGTTGTCGTTATGCTCTGCCTCTGGATGTTGGGAAGCAGCACCGGTCTCCTTACCGCTGCTCCTATCAACGGTCACGATGGCAATCTCCCCATGATGGTCGGTGTTATGTATGGTGCTGTCACCAATACCCCCGGTCTTGGTGCCGCAAACAGTGTACTCTCCGAACTTCTCGGTGACGCTGCACCTGTTATCGCCAATGGTTACGCTTGCGCTTATCCTCTCGGCGTTGTCGGCATTATCCTCGCTACCATCGCTATTCGTTTCCTCACCGGTACCAGCATCGACGAAGCTCGCGAAGAACTCGAAGCTGCAGAAGCCAGCAACCCCGAAACCGCTGCTCATCACATGGCAGTTTGCGTGAAGAGCCCCGCTGTTCTCGGCCGTAACCTCCAGCAGCTTCACACCTTCCTCAACCGTCAGTTCGTTGTCAGCCGCTGCTTCCTTGAAAATGGCGAAGTAATCATCCCGAATGGTGACACAGAACTCCAGCTCGGTATGGAACTCCACATCACCTGCGCTGAAGCCGAAGCAGAACCTATTGCTCTCCTTATCGGTGAACTTATTCCTCGTGGATCATGGAAGGAAGCTGAAGCTAATGACAACTACATCAGCCAGCGTATGATCGTTACCCAGCCGAACATCAACGGTAAGACCTTCAACGATCTTCACTTCTCCACCTATTACGGTGTAAACGTTACCCGTGTTACCCGTAACGGTATGGAACTCTTCGCATCTCGCGACCTCCATCTGATGGTGGGTGACCGCCTCCTCGTTACCGGTCGTAAGGAAAACATTGACCAGGTTCGTGATCTTATAGGTGCTAACGTCAAGAAGCTTGACCACCCCAATGTAGGCGCCATCTTCTTCGGTATCCTCCTTGGTGTGCTCGTCGGACAAATTCCTATTCCTATCCCCGGCGTGGAAATTCCCGTGAAACTTGGTCTTGCCGGCGGTCCTCTTGTAGTAGCTATTCTCATTGGTGCCTTCGGTTATCGTTTCAAGATCAACTCCTACACCTCAACCTCTGCAAACATGCTTCTCCGTGAAGTTGGTTTGATCCTCTTCCTCAGTTCCGTAGGTATCCAGGCTGGTGCAAACTTCGTACAAACCGTTGCTGGTGGTGATGGCATTCACTACATCTGGATGGGCTTCCTGATCACCATTATTCCTATTTTGATTATGGGTGTTATCGGTCGTCTCTACTGCAAGCTGAACTACTTCACACTGATGGGTCTCATTGCAGGTTCCAATACCGACCCCCCTGCACTTGCCTTTGCAAACTCTACCGCAGGCAATAATGCTCCTGCAGTCGGTTATTCTACCGTATATCCCCTCTCTATGTTCCTCCGCATCTTGATGGCTCAGCTTGTACTAATTTTCTTCATGTAAAGCTTTGCTACTCCTCTAATAAATAAGTAAGCCTACGACCATCTGGCCGCAGGCTTTTTTTTTGCCCTTTTCCGTCGTTCTCACAGCGTTTCACCGTCCGGGGGGGTGTAATCCCTAGCCCGATGCCCCGAAAGCTCCTGGAACCGCCGGAACAACCGGAATAACCGGAAACGCCGGAACAACCGGAAACGCCGGAACAACCGGAAACGCCGGAATATCCGGAACATCCGGAACCGCCGGAACAAAATAAGAGGCACCCCCTTTCGGAGGTGCCTCTATTTAGGCTCCGTCACTTAGGACGGATGAAGAAAGTTGTCAATTACTTAACGAAGGTCTTAACACCGTCGATAACGTAGGTCTGACCCTTCTGGATAGCTTCGGTGCTTACGCGGCGGCCCTGGAGGTCGAATACTTCAACCTTGTCACCCATAGCGAGGATAGCCTCGATAGAGGTAGCGCCAACTACGCTGACAATCTTAGCAGCAGAGCGAGAGATCTTGTTATTACCAACACGGAAGGTAAGGAAGCCTTCGGGAAGTTCGATAGTCTGAGCGCCTTCGGGGATATCGAAGGTGATAGTCATATCGCTTTCGTTGAACTGAGCGTCAGCGAAGCTGATAGTACCACAATCGGTAGTAGCGAAGAGACTCTTGTCGGTGTAAGTTGCATCGACGGGCTTTTCAACCTTGATGACCATCTTGTTAGTACCAGCAACAGCGATTACATTGAGACCGGTTTCGTCAACAACGGTGGGTTCGTAAACGTTGAAGTTGATAGTTACTTCGTGGAGAGTGGTGAAGCCGTCAACGGTCATTGCACCAACGGGGATAACTGCGGTTGCAGGACCTGCCTCGAGAGTAGTCCAGAGGATGCGGTTGCGAGCCATACCGTTATCGAGGCTGAAGGTGAGTTCGTTCTGCTTGTCACCGTTAACGAGAACGCCGAGGTCAGCAACATAGCCGGGGAAGCCATCTTCTTCACAAGTAATATCCTTAACGCGAGCGGTAGCACCTTCAGTAACGTCGATGTGGTTGAACATTTCGAAGCCAACGGTGAAGTAGTACTGGTCAGAGTAGATATCCTTAGCGTTGGTCTTGATGTGAGCCTGATCGATAGCGTCGTTGAATTCGTTAACGAGAGTGGTGAGTTCCTGCTGGATAGCTTCGATGTCGAGGTAACGAGTTTCTGCGGTACCGGGAACAACTGCGTAGTCACCATCCTGAGCATACTGAGTATTCCAGGTAGCGAGAACGTTGTTTTCAGCGTCTTCGGTAATCTGAGCCTTGAGAGCGTCGATTTCACGAGAAACTTCTACGAACTTCTCACGATATTCGTCGAGAACTTCCTGTACGAAGGGATCTTCAGCGAATTCATCGTAGTTAACGGTAGCGTTGTACATCTGAGTCCACTGAGCTTCGAGACCGGTGTTACCCTGGATAGCGTTACCGATGAGTTCGCCAGCAGCGTCTTCGTTAGCGTGGATCTGCTCGTGCTTGTCAACCATAGTGTTGAACATGTGATCGAGTTCAGCCTTGGTATCAGCAACCTTCTGGGTGTCACCAGCGAGTTCCTTAAGCCATTCCTGTTCGTTCTTTTCGCAGAGGAGAGCCTTGTAAGCTTCGTAGAGACCAGCACCGTCACGGTCGAGGTGAGCGATGAGACTGTCAACGAGGTCGATTGCTTCGGTAGCGTCGAATGCGAGAGTTTCGCCGCAACGATCGCAAGTGTAACCCTGTTCGAGTTCCTGGAGGTGATCGTCGAGACCGTTAGCAGCTTCGCGAACGTTGTTGAGTTCGGTCTGGAGGTCACGGTATACGCGTTCGTTCTCGAGGAAGTCGTGGAACTTAGTAACGTAGTCGTTGAATGCGCCAGTTGCAGATTCGAGAGCAGCCTTCTGAGTATCGAGAGCGTCGTTAGAAGCTTCGAGGTCTACAGCGGGAACTGCGTGATCTACAGCGTGAGTATTTTCGTATGCGGTAGCAGCGTCTGCGAGGATGCCGTCCTTGCTGTCCTTGATAGCCTTGATGAGGTCATTGTAAGGAACGAAGCTGGGATCAGCGGTGCAGCAAACGATTGC
Organism: Prevotellaceae bacterium UBA1746; assembly: GCA_002314875.1. Taxonomy (GTDB): domain Bacteria; phylum Bacteroidota; class Bacteroidia; order Bacteroidales; family Bacteroidaceae; genus Alloprevotella. The sequence continues at coordinate 2,139 of DCHS01000033.1, read as the reverse complement.
CTCGAAGGGAGCGAGACCAGCGGTCTTGCGAGCTTCCATGTAGGGGATGAAGGTATCAACACACTTGCCATACTTTTCAACGAACTCAGCGATGTAAGCGTCGTTGTTAACAACGGTAGTGTTGAAGAATTCATCAGCGTCAGCGAGGAATGAACGGTATGCAGCGATGTTAGCATCGGTCTGAGCCATATCCTTTTCATAACCAGCGTTGATGTTTTCACATGCAACGGTGATGGGGCCAAGGAGAGTACGACGGAGATCCTGGATGCCTACTTCGTTACCAGCCTGGTATTCGTTGTTAACCTGCTGCATGAGAGCGGTAGGATCACTGTAGGTACCGATGAGGTCAAGCTGAGCCTGGTACTGATCAACGTAGTAGTCGCGTACAGCTTCAACGTGAGCAACGTGGTCTTCGTTAACACCGAGACCTTCGTTAACTACAACGTAGCTTGAGAAGTCAAGTTCATCGAGAGCATCGATGGTGTTCTGGATAGTCTCGCTGAGTTCCTGAGCATCCTGCATGAATGCGAGGATAGCTTCGTTAACCATAGCGATGTGATCCTTGAGAACGTCGATTTCTTCCTGGATAGCATCTTCTTCAGCCTGACGATCGCGATCTACAGAGTGACCAGCCTTATAGTCATTATCGATGAGAGTCTTCTGATCATCGATCATATCCTGGATAGCCTGCTTTTCGTTGGTGATGTAGTCAACAACGGAAGCGCCTTCGTGCTGATCGCTAGCCTGTGCGTCGGGATTATCAATTTCGTCGAGCTGTTTCTGGAGAGCAGCGAGGTCAGCCAAATTCTGTGCGTAAGCCTCATTGTTCTTAGTGATGTACTCTTCGAGGAGGTCGATCTTAGCCTGGAGAGCTTCTTCGAGTTCAACAGCCTTGTGATCGGGATGCCATGCCTGTTCGATTTCGTCACGGAGGTTAGGAATGGTGGTAACGGTAACTTCGTTTTCGGTACCGGGCCAGAGAACTACGTTTTCAGTGCCGTTGTAGCTAGCAGAACCTTCCATTTCTTCAACCTCAGCGAGAGCGTCGCTCAAGCGAGTGTAAGCCTCATTGTTCTTAACGAGCTTGTCGATTTCAGTGTCGTAAGTGCTGAGAACATCCTGAACGTCGTAGCTGTTGAGAGTTTCGAGGAGACCTTCGAGCTTAGCGGTAAGAGTATGGGTGCGACCATAATCCTTATAGTTGTCAGCGGGAGTAGCTTCTGCATCGTGGTGTGCCTTGTCAGCAGCAGCCTTGGTGTCAGTAGCGAGGGCCTTGAACTCATCCTGAACAGCCTTGAGAGCCTCGGTACGGAGGTCTTCGAAGCACTGGCGGTCGAGAGTATCTTCTGCCCATTCAGTGTTAACGCGAGCAACGTCTTCAGCATTCTGAGCCTCAACTGCAGCATAAGCTTCATTGAACTGCTTCCAAGCAGCGCTGTTAGCCTCGAGGAAGTCGATGTAATCGTTGAACTGGTCAACGATGGGCTGGAATTCAAGAACGAGCTTATCCATAGCTGCGATGGTTTCGTCACGACGGTCTTCGTCGAGGTCACCACGGTTAGCTTCTTCAATAGCACGCTCCATGAGAGCATCGAGCTGGCTCTTGAGGCTTGCGAAGTCAGAAGAAGCATCAGCAACAGCCTGTTCGTAGCAGTTAGGATGAGTTTCTTCAGTGTTGCAAACGCTGTCGTCAGCGAATTCTACGCCGTTGAGGTTAACGTTAGCGAGAGAAGCGTTGTAGTTCTTGAGGATAGTCTGATATTCAACAGCTACAGGATCGAGACAGGTGAGAGGCTGAGTGATAGAGTACAGCATCTTAGCGATCTCGTTAGACTTCTTAGCGTTGAATTCGCGCTGTTCCATTGAGTGGTGGAGATCATGATCGTCGTATACCTTGTCGCGGAGAGCGGTGAAGCTATGGATGTCATCAACAGAGGTGAAGGTATCCATATCAAGGTGAGTTCTCATGTCATCCCAGTCTGCATAACCATAAGTCTGAGCCTTAACGTCTGCAGCTGCGCGAGTTTCAGGAGCGAATTCCTTAACATCGTCGATGAGCTTGAGGAATGCTTCGTATACAACGTTGATTTCGCGGTTAACCTTATCGAATGCATCGTCTTCGAGACGCTTGTGTTCGGT
>DCHS01000015.1:10822-11392 GCA_002314875.1 Prevotellaceae bacterium UBA1746 | reverse complement strand
AATAAAACAACTAAAACATATAAAACATTTTTTCTTTTTTTGAACACGAATTTTCACGAATTATCCACGAATTTTCACAAATTTCCTCCTATCCTCTGTGCCTCTGTGTGCGAATTATCCACAAATTTTCTCCTTATCTCTGTGACTCTGTGTGGATAAAGGGAAAACACTATCTTTTGCAATCTCAAATTTTGCAATCGAGGCTAACAAACGTAATATAAAAAGATTTCCAGAGCGTTATCGTTTTCAGTTGACGCCCAAAGAGATGGTTGAACTGGTCGCAATGTTAAAACATGCAAATGCTCCTTCCTATGTATTTACAGAGGAGGGAGTTGCCCAGTTGTCATCAGTATTGAGAAGTGACAGAGCTGTTGAAGTAAGTATTATGATTATGGATGCATTTGTTGCCATGCGTCGTTTCCTCTCTGCTAATGCAGGAATGTTTCAACGAATAGAACGATTGGAGGAACACCAGTATATGACTGATCAAAAGGTTGAACAGGTCCTGAAATGGTTCTCACTTTACTTAAATAAAACTCTTTCCCGAATGAGAGATTTTTTTCGAACACG
>DCHS01000015.1:9705-10707 GCA_002314875.1 Prevotellaceae bacterium UBA1746 | reverse complement strand
TCAGAAATTATTTTTTTTCTTGAACACGAATTACACGAATTACACAAATTTTCTCCTATCCTCTGTGCCTCTGTGTGCGAATTATCCACGAATTTCCTCCTTTACTCTGTGACTCTGTGTGGAAATAAAGAATTCGTATCCGCGTGAAGGAAAAGAGTTTTATAAGTTTTATGGGTTTTATTCCATCCTTCTAAAATATTATCCTGTTTTATTCGGTTTATTCATAAAAAATAATTCGTTTTCTTCTCACCCTTCCCCACGACTGATTCGTGGGATTCGTGTCAAGAATAAACGGCTTAGTATAGCATACCGAACATCCAGAGAGGGATGATGTTTAATGCCCCATATTCAATATCATCCTTGACAATGAATGCATTTTGAATGTCGCGGATTTGTTTTTGCTTCTTGTTGCGACCCCCTACTTCAAATGTGCGGTCTCCTACAAGAAAATCTGATACTGGCGACGTGATGGGATCATCAACTACCCTTAATTGATTCATAAAGAAAGTCTCACGGACGTTGCCTATCTCTACCTTTTCCCTTTTCGTCAATGCATATATAAGGTTCGTATTTTCAAGATATACCTTATCGACCTTTCCCAATGAACGAACACCTCCTGTCTGGGTGCGCAACTGGGTAATCAAACCTGCATCTTCGATGTATTGCAGATAGTCTGCGACATTATTTCGTGATACGCCAAGCACTTCTGCCAATGTTACCATATTGGGCTTGAAGGGAACACTCTCCGCAATGACGGCCATCAGCCGCTTTAGTTTCCTGCCTGTCGATACATTCATATTGGCATATTCAGGAATGTCCGTTTCCAAGGTCTTCGTTACAACATTCTTAAGTTTTTCCTCATAATCATCTTCGAGGGCAAACGGATAGTAGCCTCTCTCCAAATAACGCCGGAAATACATCAGTGGACGGAAATCTGCCGGCATTTCCACTTTTCCATTGAGGATTTCGTCAAGCGTAAAGGTTTTTGCATTGATACCTTCA
>DCHS01000015.1:8925-9621 GCA_002314875.1 Prevotellaceae bacterium UBA1746 | reverse complement strand
ACACCTTTATTGATATCCAAAATGGAACTGCCGGAGAATACAACCTTGAGTTCGGGGTGGTAGTCATAGATCAATTTCAGTTCTTTTGACCAACCTTCATAGCGATGAACCTCATCAACAAATAGATACTCGCCTCCCATCTTCGAGAATTCGTCTGCCAAATCAACAAGTTTGTGTGAGGAAAAATAGAAATCTTCCATGTTCACATACAGACTGCGGTTCAAATCAAGTTCTTCTTTAATTCGCTGAAGGAGCATCGTTGTCTTGCCAACTCCTCTGGCACCGACAATCCCGACAAGACGACCGTTCCAGTTTACCTTGTCATACATATACCTGTGATACTTGCTCTCCGTTAACGCCAGAAGGCGTCTAAAATTCGCTATCAGATATTCCATAATTGTCAGTTTTATCGTTATCGGTTGCAAAGATAGCAATTTCTGCACTATTTGAGTGCATGTTTTTATTATTTTCTGCACTCACACAGTGCATTTTTTTCGAAAAGCGGATAAAAACATAGAAATTTTGTGTATAAGATGGCATCTTCCAGACGCAATAAAAATGTTTTATCAGTTTTATATGTTTTATTCCATTATTTTTTTAATTTAAAGGTTTTATTTCGTATTATTGGTTTTACTCTGAAAGTGAAGGGCGGTGAAGGAAAAGTGAAGAGTTGAACAAAATCCTTCACCTTGTAAC
>DCHS01000015.1:2857-8840 GCA_002314875.1 Prevotellaceae bacterium UBA1746 | reverse complement strand
TATTGACAGAAAATGACCCTCAAAACGGGGACCTTCAACTTTGTGCGCGGGAAAAAAAAACTAGGACGGAGGTAATTTAAACTAGGTCCGAGGTAATTTTAATTACGTGCGGGTGTAGTTACCCTTTTTTCGTTAAAAAACCGCGGGATTTGTATACAAAGTAGCGTCTTCCAGACACAAGAAAAGAGTTTTATAGGTCAATATATAGTTTACTAGAAACGGGAGAACAAATAAGGAGGATGCGCCTCACGGCGTATCCTCCTTAAAACCTATATTTATTGTTTTTAGACTATCAGCTTCTTCTCTGAGTTTGCGGGAAAGCGGGCCTCACGGACGACCATCCCGCAAAATTCAAAGTCAGAGAAAAAACTTAAAAAGGTATGATAAATGTTACTTCTTAAGGTTGAGGGAAACTGTCCAAACCTTGGTATCGCCGTTGGCAGCGGTCACCTTGTACTGGTTGGACTTGCTCCAGTCACCAGGAGTACCGAAAGCGGGAGCACCGTTAACGGGTTCTACGACAGCAGCAGTGCTGATGTTGACAATAACAACGAGAGCGCTGGCGCTGACTGCAGCCTTCTCAGCGTCAGTAAGGTTGCTGGGAAGAGAAACGTCGAAGGTCAGAGTACCAGCATTTTCGTCACGCTGAACATTTTCAGTGGTGAGTGTCTTCTGGATAACCTTATTCTGACCATTTGCCATGGTAGCAGAGTCGATGTAGCGGTAGTAGGTACCAACAACACCAGTGATTTCGCAACCATCATAGGTATCGAGATCTTCATAGCCGCTCTCGAGGCAGGAAGTCATTCCGAGGCATCCGATGAATGCCAGAAGGATATAGAGATACTTTTTCATTGTAGTAATTTTTTTAAGAGTGAATTACCAACCAGGATTCTGAGTGTGGTCGAGACCGTAAGCTTCACGAGTGTCAAGGAAACCCTGTGCGATGGGAAGGAGATAACGCTTGGTCGTGAAGGCACGGTTAGCACCATTCTGGAGTGTAGCCTGGCAAACGATGAACTTGGTACGATCGTGGCTGATCTCAATCTTGTAAGCAGGACGGTCGAGGTCATAAACGATGTCACCAGCGGTGCGGCCGTGGTTTGCATAGCCACCATACTTACCCCAACGGAGGTAGCTGAAGTAGAGGTCACCACATTCTTCAACCATTTCGCAGTTACGCTCGCGGATGTAATCTGCCCATGCGTCAGCTTCAGTAGATGCAGTTGAAGCGGGAATCTTACCGTGAACGGTACGAGTGTTGTTGAGTGCTGCTACAGCGTCAGCGACCTTACCCTGGAGAAGGAGAGCTTCTGCGAGGTTGAGGTATGCTTCACCGAGGCGAGCGAGACAGATGTGGGTATCTGCGGGGTTACCGTAGTTGAAGTTGTTGCCAGTGCTAACATAGTCAGCAGGAACATACTTGCGGAAGTAGTAGTTGGTGGTAGTGTTGTACCAGCCGCCGTCTTCCTTGTCACGAACACCGGCACTCATGTTACCGCCGAGGTTCATGTCAACAGGTTCACCGTTCCAGTCTGCACACTGGTCATAAGCCAGGTTGGCAGCGAAACGAGCGTCACGGTTGCTGTACATAATGTCGGAGATGTTGCGGGTAACGCCAGCCTTCAGAACACCGTAGTGGGTGAAGTGAGGATGAGCAGCGTTAACCTGGCTCATATCCTGAGCGGTAGGAATGCGACGTTCCTCACCAGAGCTACGGGGATAAGAGTCCACGCAACCAGCTTCGGTGATTTCGCTGACACTCTTTTCCTCAACATTATTCTTATACTGAGAGGTCTCATACCAGGGAAGAGCCTCACCGGTAGCGTCGTCGATAACGAGGTACTGGTCTGCGAGGTCCTGAGTAGGCCAGAAGATACCCCAGCATTCGAAAGTCTTTTTAGCACCGACGAAGAGGCGTTCAGCACCAGAGGTACGAGCGTCGTCGTTGGAGATGTTGGGAAGACCGAGCTGAAGTTCGCCCCAGGTACCTACGGTGCTGTTGGTGTTTACACGGTAAACAGCCCACTGGATTTCAGAGTTGGTAGAGGTGGCGTTGGTGAACATATCAGCATAGTCGGAGGTAAGGGAACCGCTTGCGATAGCTGCCTGAGAAGCGCTGACTGCCTTGGTGAGGTAGCTTGCGTCCTTGGTGTAAGCATAAGCCTGGAGGCATGCACGGCTGAGGATAATGTTGGCAGCAGCACGGTTAGCGCGACCTGCAGATGCTGAAACGGGAAGATTCTGAGCTGCGTATTCGAGGTCTTCTACAACGTACTTGTAACTTTCACCAACGTCCTTGGTCATAGCGATGGAAGCACCAGCTTCATCGGTAGCGTCGAGCACCTTGGTAAGGGGAACGAAGCGACCCATCTTACGAGCCTGGTCAAAGAATACCACACCACGGAGGAAGCGGCCCTGAGCCTTGAGTTCTGCCTTGTCTTCTGCAGACATGGCTTCGCTGGCTTCAGCCTTTTCGATGATCATGTTGCACTGACGGAGGAGAGATGAGCGGTTAGCACCGAAGTCTGTAGCGTTGGTAACGCCGAGTTCGGTTGCAAGACCGTCAATACCTTCACCTACCTGTGATGCACGGACGCAGTTGGGAGTACGGCATTCCCAGTTGATACCAGCATTTGCGACGATGTTGGTACTACGGGTCTGCTGGAGACAAGCGTTGATAACGCTGGAATATGCCTGATTGACATAAGCATCAGCGGTAGCCTTGCTGCTCCACACTGTTACTTCGTCAAAGGATGCTGAAGGATGGGTGTCGAGGGTGTCCTGACAAGATGCAAGGAGAGCCATAGCACTAATTCCCATCAATCCAAGTTTCATTATATTCTTCATAATTGTTAGAGTCTTAAAGATTAGAAACCTAAGTTAATAGAGAATGCGATGGTGCGCTCAACAGGATATCCGTAGTTGAGAGTAGAACTGTTCTCAGGGTCAAGACCATACTTGGTAGCATCACTGATGGTGAAGATGTTCTGGCCGCTGATACCAACCTTGGCACGGCTGAGCCAGTTCACATTCTTGAGGAGGCTGTACTTGAAGTCATAACCGAAGGTGAAGTCCTTCATACGGAGATAAGCACCGTTGATGAGCCAGAAGTCGCTACTCTGGGTGTTGTTGCTGCTGTTGAGACCCTGGTTGCTCGTGAGGCGAGGCAACTTGGCGTCAGTGTTGTCAGCAGTCCAAACATCGGTCTGCCAGTCGTAAACAACGGGGAGAGCACCAGTCTGACTGTTCTGCTGGAGATACATGTCGAAGCGGCAACTGCCTTGGAAGAGAGCGGTGAAGTACCAACCCTTCCAGCTCAACTTAACGTTGAAACCGAACTGACCGTGAGGAGTGCTGCTCTTACCGAGACGACGCTGGTCTTCAGCAGTGATGCGACCGTCACCGTTGGTATCCTCGTAGCGGATATCACCAGCGGTAAGGTTGCCACTGTTGTAAGCGTTGAGATAACCTGCTGCAGCGTAAACATCCTGAGCACTGGTGTAGTAACCGAGGTTGTGATAGAGGAGACCGTAGTAGTTCTGGAGGGTCTGCTGTGTACGCTGGTAGGGGTTCATGTAAGCACTCTCTGCCTCGCTCTGGTTGAGGGCCCAAGCAGTGTTGTACCAGGTGAAGTTGAAGTTCAAGTCATACTTGAATTCGCGAACCTGATCACGCCAGCCGAGGTTGAGTTCATAACCGGCACGACGATATTCACTGTCACTCTTTACCTTGGGAGCGGTAACACCGAGCATGGTGTTTACATAGCTGTCACCAGTGGGGCTAACGAGGTAACCCTTAGTGCTGTAGTAGAAGTAGTCGAAGCTACCATAGAAACGGTTGCGAGCGCTTGCCCAGTCGAAACCGAGGTCGGTCTGACGGGTGGTGTACCAGGTAAGGTCGGGACTAGCCTGAGCACCTTCTGTGAAGGTTGAAGCAAGTTTGCCGTCGATAACGTAACCCTGAGTGTTGAGGGTGTAGCTGGTCAAATAAGCGAAACGGCCTGCACTGTTGTCCTGACCGGTTTCACCGTATGATGCACGAATCTTCAAGTTGTCGAAGATATGACGATCAACGAGACCCTTCATGAAGTTTTCTTCAGTAACAACCCAACCGAGTGAACCGCCGAAGAAGTTACCCCAACGATGACCATCAGCGAAGTAGTCAGAACCATCGCGACGGAGGCTGCCTTCGATGTAGTACTTGTTAGCGTAGTTGTACTTAGCCTGGAAAATCCATGCAGCACGACCGAGTTCAGCGTCGCTACCACCGTTCTTCATGGAAGAAGAGGGACCAACGTCCATCTGGTCGGTATCGAATTCGTAGTTTTCACGGCTTGCCCAGAAGCTTTCCTGCTTTTCGTAGTACTGTTCGAAACCACCGAGAGCACTAACGGTGTGCTTGCCGAAGGTATTGCCGTACTCGAGGAATGCCTGGTTGGTGTAAGCCTTGCTGGTAACGCTGCTCTGATAGAGATAGGGGCTAGCGGTGTAGTGACCTGCTGTATCGTCCCATTCATACTGAAGAGCGTTGTGGCGCCAATTCTTTACATTGGTAGCCTGATAACGGTAGTCACTAGCGAGACGAACGCGGAGACCGTCTACCCAGAGGCAGTTCCAAACGATTTCGCCCTTACCGTTCATCATGTAATTATGGGTACGAGCGTAACCTGCATCGTCAGCTGTTTCTGCTACGGGGTTATCATCGATAGCATAGGGAAGACCCTGGCTGTTCACACCGGGGAGCAAGGGGCTCTTATCGTTGATGTGAGAGAATACGTGGTAATAACTGTTAGCAGTTGAGGTATAGGGATGTACCTGCTTCTGATAGTAACCGTCGAGGCCGAGGTGTACTTCGAGACCAATGGGCTGGAAGTTAACATCATCAGCAAGACGGAAGGTGGTACGCTTCATGTAGTGGTTGCCGCTCTTGTAGAGAGACTCCTGGTCAACATGACCGAGAGAAGCGTAGTAACGGTTAACGTCGTTACCACCAGTCACGCGAACGGTGTGCTTCTGGGTGGGAGCCCAGTTGTTGAGCACGAGGTCACGCCAATTGGTATTGCTGTAATTGAGAAGGTCGGTGCCGTTCTTCATCGCGTTGATGGCCTCCTGGCTATAAGCAGCATCGAGACCGTCGTTAGCACGAGCAACATTTGCCCATTCTGCACGGGTGTAGCTGTCGAGCTTCTGGGGCCATGTTGAAGGCTGGCTCCAACTCTGATTGAAGTCGTATTCGAAGACGGGGCGCTCACTCTGCTTACCATGCTTGGTAACAACCTGAACGATACCGTTGGTAGCACGGCTACCATAGATAGCGGTTGCAGAAGCGTCCTTCAAGATAGACATGCTCTGGATGTCGTCGGAACTGAGGTTCTGGAAGTCAGCAGCGTCACGAACAACACCGTCGATAACGTAGATAGGATCACCACCACCACGGATGCTGATGGTTGACTTGGTATTAACACCACCACCACTCTGGGTAACGATGAGACCGGGAGAACGACCAGCAAGACCCTGGGTCATGTTGGCAACGGGGAGGTTCTCAAGTTCTTCGGTCTTTACAGTACTTACAGAAGCAATCAAGTCACGCTTGGTGGTCGTACCGTAACCTACAACGATAACTTCGTCGAGGTTGGTCTGGTCTTCCTCTAATGTAATATTAAGAGGAGTACCATTCCACTGCACTTCTGTTGACTTGTAGCCGATGAAGGTGAGGCGAAGGATCTGGCCCTTCTTAACGCCAGCGAGAGAGAAACGACCGTCGTTGTCGACCATCGTACCCTTCGTTGTACCCTTAACTACTACTGATGCACCGGTAAGGGGGTTGCCACTGGCATCCACTACCGTACCGACTGCGGTACCGTTTTGCTGAACGGTTTCGATTACGTCAATCGGAGATGTCTCCGCAAATGCTACACCACCGTAAATGCCGGCAAGGAGCAGCACCAGACTGACTGTCTTGAATCGTTTGTTCATAGGAG
>DCHS01000015.1:0-2832 GCA_002314875.1 Prevotellaceae bacterium UBA1746 | reverse complement strand
TAAAAAAATTAGTAATTACATTCTCGATGTTTATAGCATCTCAATTAGTATTAACTAAAATGCACCACAAAGTTAGGAAGATTATTAAAAAAGAACAAAAAAATATCGGGATTTCTTCAATATTTCTACGAATTTTAAGTTAATCTATACAAAATTGGGGGGGGGAGATTGCAAACTTTAGATGACAACTCCCCGTTTTTTGATTTCTGTAACAAAGAAATGGCAATGATTGTACCGGAAAAAGAGGGAATTCTTGACGGCTTCAACCTATTTTCCCTGTACCCAGCGTTCTTCCCATTCGGTGAGGAAAGCATCGATTTCAGCCTTGGATTTGCCTTTCAGACGGAGGGCGAACCACTGCTTCCAACGGGGCAGATAGTACTGGCCGATGAGACCACCCCAAAGACGGGCACTGTAATCATCGACGGGAGGTCCCCAGATGGTGATGATACGACGGGCATCGCGCTCATGGGCCTTGCGTTCATCGGGTGTACCGCCGTGAAGACGGGTATAACGTATCCAATGGTTCAATGTGCGAGTTGGAAAATTCTTGGTGAGTTCCTGATCCATCTGTGTCATGAGTTCGCAGGCTTTGTCTGCATAACGGCACGCCACGATGGTATCGCCGGCGGTGAGGAGGCTGTCGGCTTTGTTCCAACTGAACTCCGTCTGACGACCGAGGGCCATGACATTGATTTCGGCAAGGTCAGCACGCTCCAAATCCGAGAGCGCATCATTTTTCTTTGCTTCACGAATCCAACTGCTATAAACACCTGCACTCTTGTTTACGGTGCCTTTTTGGGTCAATCCAGGACGGAGCTGCCAGAAGAAACGGGGATGGTCGGTGAACCAGGAGAAGATCTCCTTGAAGCGTTCGTTGCTAACAAGTCTGCGACCATAGCGGCACTGCTGGTAGTTGGTCAGCCACTCGTCAATATCAATGGTGCTGGAAGTCCAGCCGGCATCCCAGATAAGTTCGAAAAGCAGTTCGTTGCTCTCAAGGCCTTCGGGAGCCATACCGTAGCCGGTGAGATTGCCTCTGTTCTTGGAATTCAGGGCTTCGACACGACCACCATTGGCATAGAAGTCGAGGATGCCGGTGAGGGCTGTCTTGCCTCCCATATTGGGAATTACACTATATACCCACTGCTTGCCGAAGAAACCGTCGTAGAAGTCCCAGTTGTTGCCAATCTTCCAGAAGGTATAGTTGTAATCCTCAGCGAGATCGAGGAGTAACATCTTTTCGCTGGGAACTTCACTTACGAGGGCTTCGAGGGATGCCTTGTCCCAGATATCTCGCTGATAACCAAACATCCAACCCTGCATGACCCAGACAGCTTTCGGAGCAGAGGCGGTGATGCTTTCATAGACTGAACGGCCGTAGTGAGCGAGTTGATCATGGCGCTCCTTGCTGCCTTTCTCAGCGAACGGAAGATCCATTTCGTTGAAACTGTCAGCGATATAGTAGTCGCAGCAACCGAACTCCTTTTGCCACTCCTCTATAAATATAGTGCCAATCTGCTTGAAGAGGGGACTGTCGGGGGAGAGCATCCAGTTATGGAACTTGCCGTCGCACCAGGAGGTCTCGGTGACCTGAGCCTCGGGATAAAGGCGCTGAATGGCCTTGGGAACAAATCCCGCAAAAGCTGGGCATATAGGAGTCATACCCAGGGCGCGTTCACGGTCGAGGATATGATGGGCCAATGCAATTTGGTCTTTGTGCCAGTTGTCGGTCAGCGGCCCTTCCAGATTAGAGATGTTTCCCATACGCATCCAAGGCAGGTGGGCGGGACCGGCAAAGTAGCCGTCAACCTCTTCGTCTGTCAATCCGATGCGTTTGAAGGTGCGTTTCATAATCGCTTCCTGGGCAACGAGCATGAGAGGCATATCGATGCCGTGGAGGGCCATACGGTCAATCTCCTCATCCCATCGCGCTGCGTCCCAATAGGGTGTGGTGTAGCCGTATGTCACCACATTCATATAGTAGTGGTGGGCAAAGGGAGAACCGCCAACGAGATCGACATTATTTGCCAGCAATGCCGCACGGTCAAAGCGGCGTCCGCTCCAACTGTCGATGCCAGCACCCTGAGCTTTGACAAGGTCATAGAAACCGCGGCAGAGTGCTACGGGAGTACTTCCTTTAATGAAAACTTGGTCGTTTTTAACGACGGCTGCATAGGTCACACCGCTCTTATCTTTTTTCAGTGATAATTGCAGTGAGACATCGTCACCTGCAAAACGGTGAATGATGTCTTCCGCAGCCTTAACGCCTGTTTTCTGCGCAAACATAGTCGTTGAAGCAAGGCAGATCCACAAAAGGGCAAAGATCTTTTTCATATGATTAAATTTTTCAAAAGTTCACATTCAGGCTCAGCAGTCGCTGGCCTTTTGGGGGCTCATTTTTGATATTCAAGGTTTTTTCGCCCACAAAATTACAGATAAATCGCGTTTCCAACCAAATATATTGACTAAAATTTTTAAAATCGCTGTCTTTCTGTAATTGAGTAATACAAGTAGACCCAAAATTAAGTAAAAAGACGTTTCTTATCTTAAATAAAATTTTCCGTATTTCAAAATTAATATGTACCTTTGCGCAGTAATCTGAAAACTCATTATGCAAACAAGAGATCAACGCATCTATAAGGTGACTCTGACGGGCAGCATCGTCAATATGGTGCTCCTCGTCCTGAAGTTCGTTGCCGGAATCCTGGGAAACTCGGCGGCGATGATTGCCGACGCCGTTCACTCGCTGAGCGACTTCCTGACGGATATCGTCGTCCTCGCTTTTGTCAAACTCAGTACAAAACCTGCTGACGAGGATCATGACTATGG
>DCHS01000005.1:96214-96723 GCA_002314875.1 Prevotellaceae bacterium UBA1746 | reverse complement strand
TCTGCTTCTGCGTGAAAGAAAGACTAAAGTGTGCCCAATTGTATATAACTGCATAAATAAAACCTATAACAAATAAAAATGAAATTGAAAAACTTCTTGGCGGCCTTTGCTGCCGTTGCCCTCGTGATGGGTTTTACCGCTTGTAACAGTGATGATTCGCATGATAAAGATGACACGGCCACCTGCGTCACTTTAGAACCGGGAGTCACTGCCGAACAGATGGCTGCCATCAACGTTGCTGTAGGCTCGTCCAAGGCATATCTTCAAAAGGGCAAATTTGATGAAGTCGTCGAGGTATACAAGACATACGATGCCAATGAAATACCTGAGCAAGCCACTGCCGCCGCAGCCGACACGATGATAGTGGGTGGCTGTCAGGTGCTTGCGCTTACCCCCGCGATAGTCAAGGATCCCGACACTGTGATTCTCTATATCCACGGCGGAGCTTACATATTCGCGATGTCGGAAGTTCACATCCAAATGGTAGATGAGCTTGCCAAACGCTTGGG
>DCHS01000005.1:6634-96137 GCA_002314875.1 Prevotellaceae bacterium UBA1746 | reverse complement strand
CCCACAACATGGTGCGCCAGTTGTACCAGCAGTTAGTGTCTGATGGCAAGAAGGTGTTACTCATGGGAGACTCTGCTGGCGGAGGTTTTGCGCTGGCACTTGCCGAGTGGCTCCACAGCAACAACAAGCCCATGCCTGAGCGCATGGTGCTGATCTCTCCATGGCTCGACGTGACCATGAGCAACAAGGATATTCCCGCGTATGAAGAGAAGGATGTCACACTTGCTACCTATGGGCTTCTCAAGTGCGGCCAAATGTGGGCGGGAGTTGACGACTATGCAGCCATTCGAAAGAACACGCAGGTATGTCCCCTTTACGGTGACCTGACCGGTATGCCTCCTACTCAACTTTTTGTAGGTACAGCCGAGGTAATGTACCCTGATGTTACATTGCTCTATGAGAGACTCAAGGCCCAGCACACTTCTGTGCGCCTTGTCTATGGCAAGGACCTCTTCCATGTTTTTCCCGCTTACTTCAAAATCATTAACCTCCCCGCGGCCAACATGGCAATTGACGAGATGGCTGAGTTTTTGAAATAAGAAAAACAAACAAATTTGTGCTAAGTGCAAAAATAACATAATAAATGAACAAAATAATCTCTATCTTCCTCGCCTTCATCTCACTGCTGGCCATTGTGGCTTGCAGCGACGATAATGCTGCATCTCAGGGGGAGATGGAGGAATTTACTGTGGCTGTGGTGGTGCCCCTGAGCGGCGAGACGTCCGAACAGTGGCGCAACACCATAGACTGGGCCGTAAGCAATATCGACAAGGCGCAGAAGAATTGCAACCATCGTGTTCACCTCAACGTGGAGATGCACGACGAGGATAGCGAGGACATTTCTGCCTTGGGAAGCGAACTGGCCGAACGCGAGGATGTGGTGGCAGTCGTAGGGCCTGTCAATCAGGAGAATCTCAACGTGATGGCGGGTGCACTGCGCTTCAGCGGCAAACCCCTGATGGCCATTTCTGCAGGTTCGACGGATGTTGTGCGCAAGTACGTGGAGAAGAACGATTTCTTCTGGGCCATGACGCAGACCGACATCTCGCAGTGCGAGGTGATGATCAGCAGTGCAGCACAAACCGGACGACGCCAGTTTACCCTCATCTGCAAAGACGACAACGTCAACACACAGACTTTTAAGGACTGGTTCCCGTTCCAGGTTACGGAATTGGGACTTACTATCCGGGGTAATCATCTGTATAGCAAAACCTCTGAGATACCGGCTCTCATGCAAGAGGCCATACACGCCGACAAGGACCAGAAAGAGGCCATCATCTGCGTGCCTGCCGATGATGATGAGGCACGTATCATGCTCTCAGAGGCAGACCGACTGATGAAGGACATACCCAGTGAAGAACAACCCTATATCTACTTCAGCAGCAATGTAGTACAAATGCCGCTGCAAGATATGAACCTGAGTTTCAGCTTCAGATCCGTTTATCCCTTCGTCGATCCGCAGTCGGGCTTCTTCACGGCCTACTATGCACACACCGGCACTACGCCCTTTACCTTCGAGGCACAACTCTATGATGCCTTGATGCTGCTGGCCATGGGACTGGCTCAGGATGCCACCAATCTAAAGGATTCCCTCAAGGAAATCACTGCCAACGAGGGAACAGAACTCTACGCATGGACCAGCGAAGCCATGAGCACGGTGTTCCATGAGATAGAGACAGGCGGTCTGCAGCATCATGTCATGGGGGCCAGCAGCAACCTATGGATGGATGTCGACAACCACACTTGCGTCACCAACTCGCACTTCATGCTCTGCTATTGTCTGGCGGGAAATTTCTATCCCATAGCCTACTACAGTGCAAGGGGAGGAGGACAAACAGATGCTACTATCAGCGATTGGAACTGGCAGGTGACCCACATCGAGGATATCGAGACAACGACGAAGACCTTCAACTATCCCGACCTGCATGACCGCTGGGCCGTGGTTGTGGCAGGATCAACGGGATTCGAGAACTACCGTCATCAGGCCGATGCGCTCAACATATATCAGTATTTGCGCGCATCGGGCTACGACGATGACCATATTCTTCTGGTCATGGCCGACGATATTGCCAACGATCCTCAGAATACCCGTCCCGGCATCATCAGCATTACCCCCGACGGCGAGGATGTCTATCATGATGCCCAGATAGACTACCGTCTTTCGGACATCAACGCACAGCAGTTGCTCGACAAAATTGCAGAATTGCCCTGCGACAAGGATGACAACGTGCTCATCTTCTGGTCGGGCCACGGTTCAACACGAGGACTGGAATATAACCAACAGAAGTGCACCCCGAACATGGTGAAGGAACTGATGGACAAGATGCAAGGTCGCTATCGAAAGATGATGTGGCTCGTCGAGGCCTGCTACAGCGGTGTCATCGGAGAGGCCATCGTAGGATACCCCGGTGTGCTCGCTCTTACTGCTGCCAATGCCAACGAGACCTCCAAGGCTGCCGAATTCAACACTGACATGAATATCTGGATGTCTAACCGATTCACCATCTATTTCATTGAGACGCAGAAGGTCAACCCTCTCACTATCCGCGAGATGTACTATTACCTCTGCGTTCACACCATCGGTTCGCATCCGTCGCTCTATAACTCCGCCAATTACGACGACATCACCACTGCCGATTTCAAGGAGTATATCCCCTAATGAAATACACGGCAACAAAACATCACCTATAAAACTCGTATACTAATTTCAAAAATTATTTATATGAAAACAAAAATCAAACTACTGATGTTCCTGCTCTTTATGTTGGCAGGAAGTATGTGCAATGTTGTACATGCACAGCAAAAGTATCTCTGCGATATAACAATGGAAGCAGATAGAACTATGATACAAACTGTCACTTTTGATAATATAAAACAAACTCTCGAAAAAAAGGGTTGTACGGTTTTAGACATGGATATGAACCGCGGTGCCGGAGGATTCTTTGTTGGAGTAGGATACAAATATACAACTGATCCTTCCAAATCCATCAAAGATATAAAAATTTTTATTGGAGATGAATTTTGGCCCTATTTGGGGGATGGTAAACATGATAACCCTAATGTACATGTTTTTAATGGCCGTAAGTATAAGGGCCCTTATTGTATTAATATCAATGATTTCGGTTCTGACCTCAACCAAGGAGCAGGCGGACCTTGCATGTATATATACTACTCAACAGAGGATGACCCCAATTATCCCGTCGAAGGTGTAACCGAACTTACGGCAGTCTGTCCTGAAACTGAACTCACCTCGATGGGTGAATGGGAAGAAGTAGGAGGATGGGACGGCACAAACGTCTATAATTTAGTAGATGCTAATTTAGGAACGACCATACATAATAACTATATTTATTTAGGTTTCAAGACCCTAAAGAGCGGCCTCTTCCTCGATGGAAATGCACAGACGAGTTGGGAAAATCTCAATGCTAACATCAACAACTCATCAACCGAAACGGTTAACCTCTCAGCTGGTAGAACAACAACAAAAGGCATCATTAATGCCACCCTCGTAAATACCTGGAACTACAACAACGAGACTACCAAGATATTGGCGCTGACCGGTACATCTAGTACCCAACCGATTATAGGTACTCTTTCAACTCCACTCATCAATGTTCAGAAAGGAACAGTAAAGATGGCCGGTATGGAAATAATTAACTATGGTCAAGGAGCAACAATGCACCAGGAAGGTGGCAAACTCATTCTCAATTCAGGAAGCATAAGCACAGTAACCACCCGTGCCCTTGTAGTAGATGGCGGAGAAATCGCCCTCGGCGCTACTGAAGTCGGCTACTATGACGATCTTCCTTGCGAAGGTTTCATTGGATTGACAGTCAACCATGGCGCAAGCATCTCTTATGACCCTGCAAACGGAAAACCCCGTTTCTACGGTATCACCACTGATGCCGCAACACTCGGCACTATCATGCCAGATGACTACACCCTGGCAGACTACGAGACAGGTGAAGTCCTCACCCGTGAGGAAATGCTCAGCCAAAGCATCACAGAACGCTGGCTCACCCTTGCACCTTGTCCCCATGAGATGCCCCTTGATGCGTTTGCCGACGGCGACTATAAGTGCTGCCGTTGCGGTACAACAATGCATTTCCATATCAACCATGCACCTGCAACTGCAGAAGGTACCACCTGTGCAACCTGTGGCGAAACCATTGTCAGCAAAATGAACATTGCTGCAGGCGAATTTTATTACACTCAGATTGACAAGCTCTTTGATGCTGTAGAACGCAACGTGAGAACTACCAGCAGAGTTGATATCTCTACTATTATTACTTTGTATGGCGATTGTACAGTAGCCGACGGTGCAAGTCTGAACTACAACACTCCGAGCACTGGCCTCATCACTTTCAAGCCCTTAAACGAAGATGCGAAGGTGACCATCACCGGTAACGTCAGCGCACCGCTCATCAGCGTCAACAATGCCAAGGCTGTCTTTGGAAATGTCTCTGTCAGCAATACGAACAGCCAGGGTGCAGCGCTCCTTATCGGTTCAACCGGTGAACTGCAATACACCAACGGTATCCTTTCCTGCGCCAACAATGACGCAGCTCTGCGCATCGACGACGGCGGTTTGGCTCTGTTGGAAGAGTGTGAATTGACAAGTGCCAACATTGGTAGTCACAAACTTCGTGATATCATGCCCTACGGCGAAGAAAAACTTGTAGGACAGGCCGTATATACTAAAAACCAGGGAAATCTGGTACACCTCGATGACCAGTACAGCGGACATCTTCCTTATCACCTTTACATCCAGGCCTGCGACGATCATGAATTTGTGCGTCAGGGTTATGAAGGTGATATCTCCGCTATCCGTTGCAAGTGGTGTGGCTATATCGAAGATTTTGATGGTTACTTCGCCTTGCTGACCTACAGCTCAGATGAGAAAGGTCTTACCACTGAAAAAATCTCCGGTTTTGGTAAAAGCGAGTTTGAAAAGGTTAATCGTTCAAGCACTCCTGCTACTTTGGTAATGCTTGCAAACATGACTATCGATGGCAGTACAGGAGAATTAAAAAAAGGTCATGAACTTACCATCACTCACGCCGAAACTGTAGAAGATGGCGAACTCACGCTCAGAGTACATACGACTGGTTACGAAATTGACGATTGGGACTATAACTCCCTCGGCGTAAATGATGGTGCCACCCTCAACATCAAGGGCGTCAACGTCAGCAACGATTATCACTGGGCAATATACAACGAAGGTACCCTCAATCTCTACAGCGGTACCATTACTGCCAGTCAGCCTGTTTATTGCGATGATGGCACATTCAATATGTATGGCGGTACACTTGTTGGTCTTCAGACTTCAACAAACAAAAACTCATCTTCTCCTCAAGATTACGGAGCTCTAGGTATCGTTAAGTACAGTGTGTTCAATATGTATGGTGGTACTATCCGCACAGAGACAGCGCGTACAGACGATGATCGTCAGCATTCCCTCGAGGTTCTGAATAATTCTACCGTCCATCTTTATGGCGGTACCCTTGAGAACGGTTTCTTCAGCCATTATAGCGGTGCAACTCTAATAAAGTTCCTTACGGATTATGCCAGTGCAAAGGTCGATGGCGTGACTTGCGAGGATCCCTCATCCGTTGGCGATACATATAGCTGCATCGTCATCGAGTGCAAGCACAATTGGAGTGAATGGAGTGTTGTCAGCCAGACCTACAACGAAAGCGACAACACGTTCGTAACGAACAATACCCGTACTTGTAGCGTATGCCATAAGGAAGAGAGCCAGGTATCTGAAGCGCTTACCGCAGTCGCTACCAAGAGAACCATTGATGGCATCACCTATCTCTCTGCCCACGATTTCGAGAGCCCGATGACCCTCAACGAAAACTCCAGCCTTACATTATTGCAGGATATCACCATCGGAGGTCCTATCAACATTGGCGAAGAAGTATCAGTCTTTGTCATAGGTAACTACACACTCACCGCTGCAAAAGACAATTCTATTTTCAACAACAACGGTGTTTTATCCCTTAACAATGTAAAGATCAACACCCCGTCTGCTGTTCCAAGCATTGTCAACAATGGCGAGCTTACCCTCTTCAACACGAATCTGAACGATACCTACAGCATTGATACCAAGAACGATAAGATTAATTGCTTCGATGTGACCTATACCCGCAACAGCATCCAGCACAAGTGGGGAACCATCGCAGTACCCTTCGCTGTTGCTGTTAATGCCGACCAGCCTTACGAATTGTACACGCTCAGCCAGTTGAATGGAAATGAACTTACGCTTACCAAGGTAACAGGTACGCTCAAGGCAAGTACACCCGCACTGATTCGCATGAAAGATGCTGCATTGAATGGAGAAGGTACATACGACCTTAGTATCAAGTCTTCCCTCGCAGGAAGGGTTGATGTCGTACCTGGTCTTTCTGCTGACGGCATCACCTACACTGGTACTTACTGCACAGCAGAAGTTGCTGCAGGCGCTGGTTATCTATTCAACGGCAACAAGTTCGTGAAGACGACAGCAGCGACTACCGTATCTCCTTACAGCGCATACCTGGCAGGAGCAATTGATGGCATCTCTGTCATCACACTCCCGGGAAGCATCCTCGTAGGTGACATCAACGAAGACGGCAGCATCACCATCGCTGACATCACTCTCCTCATCAAGGCGCTCAACGCAGGTACGTCTGTAGAAGACCTTCCCGCTGCCGACCTCGATGGCGAAGGTGTCATCAATCTCGATGACCTCGAAGCTCTCCACGCCAAAATTCTCAACCTTCAGCCCGTTGAAGGAGAATAAACTGCGTGCGCAGTGGCAATAATAATCGATGAAGATTATGAGAAAGCTGTTCTTGGTCCTTAGTGTATTCTGTGTCTTGAATTCCTGGGCGCAGCGCGAGGTCGTTGTTGATCCTGACAGCCGCCAGCAGCAACTCGAAGGGTGGGGCGTCAGCCTTTGCTGGTGGGCCAATATGTGCGGACAGTGGAGCGACGAACGTATAGACGAGATGCTCGACTGGCTCGTTTCGCCTGACGGTTTGAACTATAATGTCTTCCGCTATAATATCGGTGGCGGCGACGACCCCGAAAACCGCAACTGCGAACTCCACCACATGGGGAAGGGCAAAGGTCTCCGTGCCGAGATGCCGGGCTTTAAACTCTCCGCTGACGCCCCCTACGACTGGACGCAGGATGAGCCTCAGCGGAAGATTATGCTTAAGATCCGCGAGAAACGTCCCGATGCTATCTTCGAGGCCTTCAGCAATACGCCTCCGTATTATATGACCGTCAGCGGTTGCTGTGGCGGCCATGCCGATGCCAATCAGGATAATCTCCGCAAGGAGTGCTACGAGGATTTTGCACGCTATCTCGTTGATGTCTGCAAGTTCTATAAGGACAAGTATGGTATTGTCTTTACCACCCTCGAACCCTTCAATGAGCCCAATACGAACTACTGGCCTCAGAACGGAAGCCAGGAAGGTTGCCATTTCGACGTCGCCTCGCAGATTGCTTTCGTCAAGGTCCTTGCCCCCATCCTCAAGGAGTCAGGACTGCCGACGATGATTTCGGTTTCCGATGAGACGAATTTGGGAAAGTCCATCGAGGAAATCCGTGCATTTATTGCCGACAAGGAAGCACTCGACCTCATCGGTCAGTGGAATGTCCATACCTACGGCGGTGATGACGGCCAGCGCCTGTTGATGGACTCCCTCGTTCTCACCACCGGCAAGCGTTTCTGGCAAAGCGAGACGGGTTCCGGTGGTCAGGGAATAACGGGCAATCTCAAGATGACGCGCCGTCTCTTCGATGACCTGCGACTGATGCATCCGACGGTATGGTGTGACTGGCAATATACCGAGGAACATGGTGACCAGTGGTGTACCCTCCATAGTGACTTTAAAAACGCGACTTACAATAAGTTGCGCAACTACTACATCCGTCAGCAAGTGACGCACCATATCCTTCAAGGTTACAGCATTCTCACTACCGACGATGGCGATGTTTTGGCAGCATTGTCGCCTGCTGGTGATAAGTTGGTCTGCATAGTTCTGAATAATGACGAGGAAGCCGAAACACGAATGATTACCATTCCAGGTCGTCGTCTCCGCAAACTCACCGCATGGCGCACATCGGAAAGCGAAGAGCATGCCCTCATCAAGGATCCGCGCCGTCATAAATCTTCTTTCACCTATTCCGCCCCCGCAAAGTCCGTTACAACTTTTGAGGTTGGGATATAGACCGGAGGTTCCGGATTTTCCGGATTTTCCGGAGAAGGCTCATAATATGAAATACCGGAGGTTCCAGAACTAATGGAACCTCCGGTATCTTCGATATTAGGGGGGAGTCAACTACTTGGTAGAAACACGTACAGGGCGGACACTGCGACCATTGCAGCGGTCGTCGTTGTTCCAATCGACACTGTCCGAATGGAAGCCCAGATAGTATGCGTAGGAGGAGCCTGAAGCATAGAGCGAACGAGACCAGTAGGAGCCCTCGCCATTATAGAGCGAACCGTAGTTACGGTAGCCTGCTGCAGGGAGGAAGATAGACTTTGCGGAATCCTTCTTGCTCGCTACCTTCATACCAGAGACACCGTTCTGGGTGGTCATGGAAATCGTAGTGTTATCGCTGTCGAGGAGTTCTTCAATCTGTTCTATGCTCGGCATCTGCCAGTCTTTGCCCCAATTATCCGTGGCAGCATCGTCAGTGGATTCAAGTTCGGTCAGGTTATCAACAATACCGTAAGCGCTGCTTGTGCAATACTTCGTCATTTGAGCAAAAGTACCCATGCAGAGACTGTAGGAAGACCAACTATATGATGCTTTGGGTTCAATCTCGCCCCAGGCGAAGTATTCACCGCTTTCTTCGGGATTCTTTGCACCGATGTTGCAGGTGGCCCAGAGGGTGCCACTTGGCAAATCGAGGTCAACATATTCCTTGGGATCAGTATTGCGGGGAGTGACAGTTACCGTACAGACGGCAGTTACACCGTAGACACCCTTGGCGATGGCGGTAATGGTTGCTGTACCCTCAGCAATGGCTTTAACGACACCATCTTCATTTACCGTGGCAACACTCTCATTGTTGCTGGACCAGGTGACACTGCTATCTATAGCGTCAGCGGGTTTTACGGTAGCGGTAAGAGTCATTGTCTCTCTTTCCTTCAAGGTTGCCGAAGATTGGGAAAGAATAATAGCGGTAACAGCATGATCAACACGTACGGGGCGGACACTGCGACCGCAGTAGCGGTAGTTGTTGCTTCTGCCGATAGAGCTAGCGGTGAAGTTCAGGATGTTCGCGTTGTAGGAGATTGTAGTAAAGAGCGAACGGGACCAGTAGGTACCGTAAGAGCCGTCACTCTTGAGTCCCGCAGAGTTGCAGTAGCCCGCTGCGGGGAGGAAGATGGACTTTGAGGTATCTTTATTGCTCGTTATCAATCTACCCTTAACACCATTTACTGTAGTCCAGGTGGTTGTGGTATATTTACTGTTATAAAGCTCTTCTATCTGGGCTTTGGTAGGCATCTGCCAGTCACTGCCCCAATTTGCGGTGGCAGCGTCGTCAGCAGATTCGAGTTCGGTCATGCCGTCGCCGACAAAGGTACCGTTATTATACCAGCAACCACTGGTCTTACCATCAGCATACTGATACTTGTTGATATACTCCCAACTGGACTTATCCTCGGTCATCCACTTGTAGGAAGCCCAAGAGTAAGCATTGTCCCACTGGGGATCAACCTCGCCCCAGGCAAAATAGTCACCATAGGCCTCGGGAGTCGCAGCACCAATGTTGCAGGTTGCCCAAAGGGTACCAGAGGGAAGACCAAGGTCAACATATTCGCGGGTATCACTGGGGTGATAGGTCTTCGTAACGGTCACTGTGCAACTTGCAGTCACACCGTTGCCACCCTTGGCGGTGGCGGTAATGGTTGCTGTACCAGGGAATACGGCTGTAACGACACCTTCTGCGCTTACCGTGGCAACACCTTCATTACTGCTGGTCCAGGTGACACTGCTATCGATAACTTCAGTGGGTTTTACGGTAGCGGTAAGAGTCATGGTCTCTCCAGCCTCTAAGTTTGCTGAAGATTGGGAAAGAGTAATAGCGGTAACAGCACGGGCAACACGTACGGGACGGACACTGCGACCACTGCAGCGGGAGTTGTTGCTTCTGCCGATAGAACTTGAGGTGAAGTTCAGGATGAACGAATTGTAGGAGTTCGATGAATTGAGCGAACGGGACCAGTAGGTACCGAAGGCACCGTCATTTTTTAACGAGCCGTCGCTATGGTAACCTGCTGCGGGGAGGAAGACAGACTTTGAGGAATCTTTATTACTTGTTATCAATCTACCGTTAACACCATTTACAGTAGTCCAGGTGGTCGTGGTATAATCGCTGTTACAAAGCTCTTCAATCTGGGCTTTGCTCGGCATCTGCCAGTCTTCGTCCCATTTATATGTAGCGACATCTTCATTCTCTTCGAGTTCGGTCATGCCGTCACCGACAAAAGTACCGTTATCATACCAGCAGGCATTGGTCTGATTATCGTCAGCCTGGTACTTGTTGATAAACTCTCCACTGGACTGGTCATTGGGCATCCATTCGTAGGATGCCCAAGAGTAGGCGTTATCAGGCTGGGGGTCAACCTCGCCCCAGGCAAAGTAGTCACCATATTCTTCGGGATTCTTAGCACCGATGTTGCAGGTTGCCCAAAGAGTACCAGAGGGCAGACCAAGGTCAACATATTCTCGGGTATCATCCGGGTCATAGGGAATCATAACGGTCACCTTGCAAGTTGCAGTCACACCGCTGCCGTCTTTCGCTGTGGCGGTAATGATGGCTGTACCTAGGCCAACACCAGTAATTTCGCCTTTTTGGTTAACCGTTACTACACTCTCGTCGCTGCTGGACCAGATTACGGTGTTATCCGTAGCGTAAGAAGGTTCGATGTAAGCCTCCAACCATTCTGAATCGCCAACACACAATTTCCCCTTAGTATAATTAAGAGTGATAGCAGTTACTGGGACTACAGGAGGTGTAGTCTTGGTAATACGAACGGGGCGGACGGATAAACCATAGTAGCGGGAATCATTGATCGTGGAGTGAGTACCGCTCCATTGGGATAACATGGCGTACGCACCGCCAGTGTCGTACGGACTGAGTGTTCGAGTCCAATAGTAACATATATTACCACTACCAAAGCCAGAACCTACACTGCGCTCACCTGCAGCGGGAAGGAAGATGGAGACCTCGGTATATCCGGGTTTCTTACCAGTTATCTTCAAACCATAGACACCGTCTACTCTGGTCATCTCAAACGTAGTGAATCTACCGTCGAGGAGTTCATCCATTTGAAATGCGTTCGGTATCTGCCAGTCGCTGCCCCAGTTTACGGTAGCAGCATCGTCTTCGGCTTCGAGTTCGATGTTGCTTGTAAAGTCGATATCCTCGAAGTCATCCTCATCGAGCTCCTCGTCAGCGAAGTATTTGGTGATATACTCCTCGTCTGACTTTCCTTCAGCCATCCACTTGTAGGAAGCCCAGGTGTAAACATTGTTGGCCTGAGGTATTGTTTCGCCCCAAGCGAAGTAGTCGCCGTATTCCACGGGACTGTTTGCACCGATGTTGCAGGTTGCCCAGAGGGTTCCAGAAGGCAGACCAAAGTCAACAAATTCATAACCACCAGCATAGCTTGCTGACTCATAACCACATTCTGTAGTGATTTTTGTCACGCAATTATGCAGAATGTCATCAGTAAGAAGAGTAACATCGTCGATGGTGAGTTTTCCATCACCATTCATGTCACCCTTGATAATAGTTGACTGAGCAAAGGCACAGCAACTTATGGCCATTGCTACAATTAACAATAAAACCTTCTTCATGTTTTTGATATTATATTTTTGCTTGTGAATTATTTGCATTCATGACCGAGGGCATCGAAGCTCTTGCCATCCTTCTTGACGATAATCTTGCTGTCTTGGAGGAATTTGCCAGAGGGAGCAGAGAGGCTTGAGTCGGAGCCACGGACTTCATCGATGCCAGCGAGACGGTTCTCGAAGATGTACTTCAGACCGTTCAGGGCATTGACCTTGCCGGCACCGAACTGGTACGGACTGTTCTCGGTGTAATTGTCCTGATCGGCTGTGGCCTTGAGGATTTCACGCACATCGCGGGTTGAGAGGGTAGGGTCGGCCTGTAGCCATAGCGCAATGATACCAGCCATGACGGGGCAAGAGTATGATGTTCCGGCATCCATGGAAATGGCACTATGGTGTCCTTCGCAATAATCCTTGGCAGCAATAGCCAGTGCGTCCGTATCATCAACGGGCTGGAAATAACTGCAATAACTGTTGACACCACCTACAATGTATTGGCCAGGGGCACATACATCAGGACGGGAAACGCCATTGTCATCGCTCACACAGTATGATGAAAAGACTGTAATGTCACCTTTAGGATTTTCATCCACATTTTCTTCGCCATTGAAGTCGGTGTAGTCAGCGCCAAGATACCATGCGCCAACCGAAATGACAACATCTGTACATGAACTGCCTACGATTGACGACTCATTGTTTGCAATGATGATGGTACCCTCATCGTTGAGATCCAGACCAGTTATAGAATAAAGGTACTGTGTGCCATCAAAATTGGTATCACAAACCACGCGCACCTTGGCGTCTTTTGCGCTCGTGACCAGAAGACTTGGATAGAGGTCATCAGGAATACCAGGCTGTTCATGATAGGAAAGCTGGAAATGGGCAGCATAACGTCCGTCGTGTGCCTCGTAGTAGTCGGCTGTGAGCAATCCCATCTCCAGTAGTTTGTCGTTCGGGATGCTTACTGATTCAACACGGGTATAATTGCCATCTTCATCCTTCTTATAGAACTCAAGGGTGACATCAAAGGGGGTGTCATCGTCGGAGTACATATAGCAATTGGCTGAAGCTTTGTATTGATCATATAAACGCGTTGGGAATACCTGGAAACGGAGTTTGTGGCCATTGCTTTCGTCCAAGGGCTCATGGAGGTATATTAGACTTTGAGCATTATTTCCTGCTGCACGGCAGACCACGACACCTGGCTTGTTACCTTCGTCAGTCAGTTCGCCAATCATCAGACTTTCAGGGTCTTTTCCGTCATACCAATCATAAGCCTCTGCCATTGACAGATTCATCACAAAAGGCTGACCAGACTCTACGCCAGCCTTCAGCGTCTGGTACACAGCATCCATACCAAGTTCTGTAGGACAGGGATTGCAGCCATAACCAGTGAGCAGCAAATCTGCCTCCGGGGCCATACCCTGCAGGTTAGAATAGGTGACCTTGCCGTCTTTTGAGAGGTAGTCACCGGCATAACTGCCGCCGGCGATGCTTGCTACGAGTGTGCCATGATAATCACCGGGAGTATCTGTAGTCAATGTGTCGATCTGTGCCGGGTTGGTATAGACCTCGCGTATTTGGTCGGGAGTTGCCAGGTTGCCATCGAGGTCAAAGATACTTTCATCTTCCGTTATGCAGTTGCGATAGAGGATGGCTTGCTTGATGCGCTTCTTGCCCGTATTGGGATTGTAGAAATTGACATGATTGTAGTCAATGCCCTGATCTACCACGCCAATCAAGACTCCCTTGCCTGTAAATTCGTGGGGCAGCCCCTCGGTGAGGGCAGTGGCTGGCTGCTGAACAGGGTCAACATGCGTAGCCTTTCGGGTTCTGTCGGCCAGACTATGTACGGTTTTAGGTTTGTCAATGCGACTGAACTGCGACATACTTGCCAGTTCTTCAAGTCGGCTGACGGGGAGTCTCAGTGAGACGAACGAGCCATATTGTCCGCCAACGACTGCTCCCATCGCTTGTAATTGCTGCGTAGGCAGTTCCTGACCCGGAATGAGGCGGGCCAGAACAGTGATTGTCGGGTCGCTGAATGAGGGTTTACCGTAACGGGTGTTGGATTTAGCAATATGCTGTTCCTTCACGAGGCGGTCAAGCTCCATATCGAGTTTGGTCTGTCCACATGCATTGCCGGCAACCATGAGGGCTGTCAAGCATAGAATGGAAATTCGTTTATTGTTCATGGAATGGTAATTATTTTTTCTTGCGCTTGTCGACAATCTTGGCACCAGGGAACTTCGATGCCTTGTAGATGAGACTCTCTTTATTGCTGGAGTAGGCCATGTTGCTATAGGTGATGGTCATTGAGGCTAAAGCCATCTTTGCAGAGATTTTTTTGTAGAAGAAAGTCTTGGCGTCAATGATGAGGGTCATCTTGGCACCATTTTCCTTGCCAGTGATGATATACTCACCGTTCTTTAATTCCATCTTGCAACCGCTGAAGTCAGCTTTGGAGATATCAAGGTCCGCATTGAAAACGTCGGAATACGCCTCTTTGGTGATGGTGACGGTGTTCTTCTTCTTGTTATAGAGATATTTTACACCGTTGTTGATGTAACCCTCCTCACTACCATCAGATTTTTTCCAATAGGAATTGGTGCCGTCTGCCATGGCGTAGGTTGTGCCTGATTTGCCGAGAACCTTTACCGAAACATTGCCTTTGATGCAGTGTTTCTTGGTGTCCATAGCACTGAGTGACTTCTGGACCACCTGTTGAAGGGTGAGATTCTGAGCGTTGACCGCTGATACAGCTATCAGCATCAACAAGAGAAAGAATAACTTTTTCATAATCATTTATATTTTCTATTTATTTATCATGTACAACAGGTTGATCTGCTTGTAGATGTCCTTTGGAAGGTCCATTTGCAGCACAAAATTGATGAAAAGGAACATCACGTTGAAACACAAGTAGAGGATAAGAGGTGCTAATATCATGAACACGATCATCTTTTTCCAATTGAGTTTCAGACAATCCCATACAGAGAAGAATACGATGAACGGGAAGACGACGAATGCCATAATGTGGTCCATAACATGATAGATGCTATAACCGATTCCGGGAATCCATTTCGTCTGGTTGTAGATCAATTCCAAAAACAGCATCAGGCTGATGATATACAAAAGCATGTGGAAAGATTCGGCGAAGTTGGGACTGTATTTCCCTGCCCTTACAATCTTTGCCGTCAGCCAGATGGCAGGTGTGAGTAGAAGACCGAAGAACAGGTAGGTGCGCCGGTCGTCTTCAAATAGCCATACCCATGCCCTTGTCAACCAGTATGAAACGGGGTAGTCCTGGAGCATCGTTGTCCATTGTTCAGGATAGACGGTAGAAACAGAAGAGGAATAGGGTAGAATCACGTTCAGCGTAATCACCAAGAAGACGAGAAGCAGCGGTGATGCATATTCTGCACGATGTCCGTCCAGATATTCGCGCATCATGAATCCTGGGCGATAGAGCAGGTCGACGATAGTATGTACTGCTCCGCGGTTCATCTTGGTGAACAAGCCGAGGAAATTCACTATGGTGTTTCTGATTCTCAATCGTCCCACACCTGCTTTCTGCCCACAGTTAGGGCAGTAATTGCCCTTGAACTCTGTGTCGCAGTTCAGGCATTTATGTGGCTCTGCCACCTCCACATCCATCGGAGGGATATGGTTTCCTATACGCTGAATATCGCGTATCTTCTGAATGATGTTGGACATAAGAAATTGTAGTTGTAAACTATTTGGCAAAAGCCTGGAAGGCTATTTTACCGGTTACTCAGATACAGCCTTCTAGGCTATTTAACCGGTTACTCAGATACAGCCTTCTAGGCTATTTAAAATGAGGACGTTCGTTCCTCGCTTAAAATCAGGTAAAAAACTCTTTTGACCCGCTATTCTTCTTCTCCCCAGATGTCACGGCGGGGATCAAAGAAGTTACTTTCGGCAACTTTTGGCTGCTCGCCGGAACCGGAAGGAATGACTTCGGAAGTTGCTACAACGGAGACATTCTCAATATATACGACTTCAACAGCCGGGGATATATATATTTTCATTTTCATATGTATTCTAACCGTTAAACTTACTTCGTCAAAACCTTCTTGCCGTTCACGATGTTGATCTGGTCACGGCGGGGCGCACTGAGACGCTGGCCCTGGAGGTTATAGATACCGTCAGATTTCGTGATGTCTTCCATATCCATGCTACCCACGCGGGTAACGACACCGTTTTCTTCAACGCAGATGCCGATGCTCTTGACAGAAGAGGAGATGTAGGGATTTTCAAACCAAGCACGGAATGCAGGGATAGTGATGGGATCGTTGGCCTTCCAGAAAGCATTGCTGTTGATGAAATACATACCCGTCTGGTCTTTGAGTGTCACATAGGTCGCATCCATTGACCATTGCTGATTTAAAGGCATGATGCCAGGATTATTGTAACCGTCAATCTTGCGGATATCCTCCTTGATGACAGCATTTGACGTGAAATATTCTATACCTGTACTGGGAGAATAGCCATTGTATCCTCTTTCGCCGATATATTTTATGATGACCGGAGTTCCAGCGGGGATAACCGTGCCAGATTCATATTCCTTGACAATGAAGTCAGGACCATTCAAGTCAACATCTGAGAGATAATACACCGCATGGTTCAAATTCTCAACATAGGTCATGTCGATAGGAAGACATGCAGTTGACCATGTTGAAGGAGAACTACGGATATACCTTACCATTCCAGCATAGAAATCACTCTTAATATACAAGTCAGTTCCATCATTCAGCACAAGGTAGTTCTTGTCAATAACACCATCGATGATACTGGCATTCTCCGTAGCGTTCCAGTTGGAATACTGGCCGGATACAGGGCTGTAAACCTGATATTTCTGACCTCTTACCATAGGAAGAGGGTATTCGTCGGCACCAATACGCTGATACCATACTTCACAACCCTGTATCTGGTTGAGACGATAGGCAAGCGCACCTGATTTATAGTCCTCACTGGTCGCAGAAATGTAAAGATCTCCGTAATTTGTGCCAGTGCTTGAACCCGGATAGAAGTTGTTGCTAATATGGTTATCAGTATCATTCTTACCAACGATGTAGCAATTGTAGTCATCCTTACTGTCCACAGAGCCGCTATAAACGCAGTTGCGGACGGAACTGTCGTCCATATAACCGACAATACCGCCAGTCTCAGTGTCATGACCGCCGACGTTACCGACAACGATGCAACTGTTGATGCTGCTGTCATCCATTTTGCCGACAATACCGCCGCAGTACTGGTTGTCGCAGGTAACGTTATTCAGATTAGCGCAGCGGAAGAAAAGGGTGTCTGTAGCTCGACCGCAGATACCACCTACTGTGCTATCACCAATATAGGAACCTGCATGGATGCCGCTATCACTTTTATTATAGCAGCCGTCGAAGACGCAGTCAATGGCTTCAGAAGCAATGGAACCTGCATATTCATCGTCGCAATAGAAGGTTCCACCTTCAATGGAGACATTCTTGAAGAGGGTGAATCTGGCGAAGGTGGCGAGGAAAGCCACATTGTTGTCACCCTTCACGCAAAAGTCTTTGAGCCTGAGGTTTCTGATGACGGCGCGGTTTAGAAAATCTTGACCGGTATAGGTGATAAGACCCGCTATATTGGTTTTCTCGTGGTCGTAGTGGTAGTTTTTCAGACAATGACCATTGCCTTCAATGATGCCGATGAAGGGATGATCTTTGTCATTGTGGAATCGTGTGTCACCGAAAGAACTGATATCGATATCATTCATCAGTTCTATGACGACATACTCATTCTGGCTCAGGGCTTCACGAAGAAGGTCGGCCGTATTGACATAATAATAGGTAGTTGCATGGGCACTCATGGCCAGGCATGCCAAAACCAAAAGAATATATCTTTTCATGATAGAAGTTTTTTAGTAACTCTTGTTAGCCCATGTGGTTACTGCGATCCATTCTGCACAGGCAGTGACATGGCCCATCGTGCTGATGGAAGTACTGCTGTAATTGTCTGATTTCAATCTCAGGAAGAGCTTAGCCGTATTGTCATAAGGCACGACGGCGTCTTCCTTGCAGTAGGCAACCTTTACCCAGTGTTGGGGTTGCCAATCATCACGAAGAACATTGTTGCGTTCGAGACAACTGATTAATTTCTTTGCCAGATCAGAAGAGCTGTCAATGATTTCAGGACGTAAGATCTCAGTGATGAAGCAAGCAGGACGATAATCCAATAAGTTGGATTGCAAGTACTGCGTGCAAGCCAGTTTTGTGAAGAAGATCTTGTTAATATCATCTGCTCCCATCTCCTTACCGGCCAGCGCAGCATCAATCTCCGACTTGATGGCCAGGTAGGATTCTGCATAGAAGTCTTCTTCCTTATAGCCTTTGAAGACATCGGGATAGGACTCCATATAGCTCTTGATGACCATGGGAATGACACAGGGATAAGTCAGACGGTACCAACTCTCGAAATAAGTCTTAAGGGTGAGCGCGGGGTCATAAGGACCGCAGCAGATGTTGCAGAAACTGACGCGGAACTGATCGCATTGAGAGTGTTCCTCCATGTAGCGAAGTGTGGCAAGAGCCGTTCCACCGCCTTGAGACATACCGGCAATGACGGTATCCCAATTATCCTTGAGGTGCGGGTAGTCTTCCTTGTTTTTCCATTTCTCCAAATAATCCATAGCGGCTGCCAGACAGTCCACTTCCTGAACTGCCCACACCTCGTGGTTGAGGTACATCTGCGTACGATCTTTTGTATCGCCGAAACCTTCACCGTCGGGAGTAACTATCAGACTTCCAGAGTTGAAGACTTTGTCTTCTTTAGAACTAATGTCTTCCGAAGCACATTCGGAATTAGCACAATGGGTATAAGGACAATAGAGAATCACATGGTCGATATCAGTACTTTTCCATGCGATTTTTGCAGAAAGTCTGATGGGGTTGCCATGCGCATCGCGCGAAGTGTACCAGAAATTGAACCAACATAATGTGATGGCTTTTTTGGGCCCCTTCTTCATGGTTGACTTTTGGTAACCGAAGGGGTCAGCCGCCATTGCTTTTAACTCTTCTGCGGTGTAAATCGTAGAGTCAGGGATCACGATGCCCATTGCCTTGGCATTGGGTATGCCTTCCAAGACGGAAGAATCGAAAGTAATGACTTTGCTTTGAGCCATAGATGAGAGGGGAGATAATCCCATCATCAGCAGTGCCATTACAGCACTCTTAAGCAAGTTTTTCATAAAACAATTTATGTTTTTAGTCTTTGTTATATATAATATATATAAGGAGTGTGTTGCCTATTTTCTCTTGTCAACGCGAACGGGACGGACATTAAAGCCTTGATAGCGTTCGTTGGAGGATAATAATATATAATCCAGACCGAATCCGATGTAGCATGAATTATTGGCTTTTTTTCCTGAGCACGAACGGGACCAGTAGTATCCGTATGAACTTTCCTCGTTGAGCGAACTTCCTTCGTAATAGCCGCCTGCGGGGAGGAAGATGGATTTGTCCGTATAACCTGCAATTCTGCTGGTAAATAATCTGCCGTAAACACCGTTTTGGGTCGTCCAGGTAATCGTAGTTTTATTAGCGAGTTCTTCAAGCTGACTTTCGCTTGGTATCTGCCAGTCTTCACCCCAGTTTGCAGTCGCTGCATCATCCGCGGATTCAAGTTCGCTAAGATCATCAGTCAGGCCGTTGTTACCATAACTGCTATCTTTGCAATACTTGATGAGAGTAGATGATGAACCCTTGGCGAGACGATAGTTCTTCCATGAATAACCGGCATCAGTCTTTGGTTCCGTTTCACCCCAAGCGAAATAGTCACCAACTTTCTCAGGACTGTCAGCCCCGACATTGCAGGTTGCCCAAAGTGTACCAGAAGTAAGACCGAGGTCAACATACTCATGTTCTACGTAGTTGATGGCTTTTTTTGCACCCGTTCGAACAGGACGGATAGTAAAACCACGGCGACGATGAGCATCACTTCTATCGATTTCCTGAGCACTGAAAAGAAGTTCTTTCGCATTGTAATTTCGGGAAGGATGGAGCGAGCGGCTCCAGTAATGACCATTAAAAGACTTCTCCAGGATTTCTCCATCGGTAGCCATACCAGCGGCGGGGAGGAAGATGGACTTGTCTGTATAACCCTTAACATTGCTGGTGATGAGGTAGCCACTCATGCCGTTTCGGAAGGTCCAGGTCTTCGTAGTGAATTTGCTGTACAGCAACTCGCTAATCTGATTGTCTGAAGGTATCTGCCAGTCCGTTCCCCAAAGGACCGTTGCGATATCGTCCTCAGCCTCAAGTTCTTCAAGTTCATCGGTATAGCCTTCATAACCGCGACTACTGTCCTGACAGTATTTTGTCAGCGTGGAAGAAGAGCCCTTGCAGAAACTGTAAGAAGTCCAGTCATAAGTAAGATTGTCCTGAGGAGCAGTTTCACCCCAAGCATAATAGTTTCCACAATCTTCGGGAGAAGATGCACCGACATTGCAAGTTGCCCACAGCGTTCCGGAGGGAAGGCCGAGGTCAATATATTCCTGAACATAGAGCGTATAGAAATTGCCATCAGAGAGCAGGGAAACACGGTGGTTGGTGAGAATGTCGTCCGTCAGCATGGAGACATCGGCAACCGTAAGTTTTCCGTCACCGTTCATATCACCGACTATAATCATGTTTTGTGCAAAAGCACAGCAACTCATAAGGAGAGTGGCAAGAATCAAACTATATCTTTTCATTGTTCTACAGTTTTTACAAGATAGATAACTTTTTCTTTTCTTACAGGACGGAAAACATATTTCGTTTCAGCATCTCGCTCATCTATCTCGACAGAGTTTTCAGAGATGGCAAGCACAAATATTTCCAATTTCCATGGGTTGGGGGTATAGTAATCTGTTCCATAGTAGCCATAACCGTTGGCTTCCTGCTTGAATGGGCCTGCCAGCGGGAGGAAAATGGAGTTTCCCTCGTAGCCTTCAACAATACTTTCGAAGAGACGTCCTTCCACACCATTTACCGTAACCCATGAGGATTTTGTATACTTTTTGTTAATCAATTCCTCAAATTGCCTGTAGGAAGGATCGGACCAACTCTTTCCCCATTTATTTGTTGATACTGTTCCTTCGCTTGAAAAATAATAGTAATTTCCTATTTCCTCGGGCTTATTCGCGCCTAAGTTTGTTGTTGCCCATAAAGTACCGGAGGGCAGACCAAGGTCCACATATTCATGACCATCACACTTATTGTATGTCCAGGTTTCTACACCACAGGAAGCAGAAACACCAACGGCATTTGCGTCATAAGCCGTGATGGTGATGTTGCCGATACCGGCAGGGGTTACCAAACCTTTGGCAGAAACCTTTGCTATCTTTTCATCACTACTGGTCCATACCAGCGGTACCGTGGTATTAACAGAAAGCTGGAGGGTACGCAACTCCTTTGTTTTGTCAGTTTCTCCGCTGATAATTAGTGTGGGATGAATGGAAAGCGTATAGGCAATGATAGAAGCGTCAGAAACAGCATAGATGACCGTTTCACCTTCCGCCTTTGCAGTCACAGTACCGTTTGGAGCGATAGTAGCCAGGGAGGTGTCAGCACAGGTCCAACTGAAGTTTTGCTGCTCGTTGTCAGCAGTCAGGGTTTCTGACATAGCGTAACTCTGGCCAATAATCAGTTCGATAGTTTTTGCATATTGCTGAACAATATCCTCATTGATGGCCATAACTTCAACGGAGCAGGAGGCTGTGGCCTCCATTCCGTCGGCTGCCGTTGCAGAAATGCTTGCAGTACCGGGAGCAACAGCGGTGATGAGGCCATCGGCAGAAACCGTTGCTACGCTTTCGTCACTGCTGGTCCAGATCAGCCCCTTATCGGTTGCGTCAGCAGGACTTACGGTGGCGCTCAGACTACTGCTTGTGCCAGGAATCATACCCAAATTGTTGTCAGAGAGCAAGATGCTGGTGACGAAGATTTTAGCGCCAGTGCGGACGGGGCGAAGGGAATAGCCGTAGTAACGGGTCATATTTGCTATATAGTTTGTTTCATCAGAGAATTCCCAGGCCATAGCAGCATTGCTGCTTTTCTGAGAAAGCGTTCTGGTCCAGAAATATCCCGTATTTTCGCTGTCAATGACATAATTGTCTTTGGCAAAGCCGCCAGCAGGAATGAAGATGGACTTGTCCGTATAGCCTTCGACCTTGCTGGTGACGAGCAGACCGTTAACACCGTTTTGGGTGGTCCAGGTCGTTGTGGTGTATTTGCTGTTAATGAGTTCTTCAACCTGAACGACACTGGGAATCTGCCATTCCGAACCCCAGTTGACGGAGACAGCATCGTCCTCTGCAAGAAGTGCTGCTAAGTTATCGGTAAAGCCCTCGTAACCACAGTCTTCAGTCAGACAGTATTTCGTCAGGGAAGAATAAGAATCCTCTGCATAAGCGTAGGAATTCCATGAAAAATCTTCTTTGGTGGCGGTTTCTGCCCAGGCATAATGATAGCCTGTGGCTTCGGGTGTCAGTGCACCGACATTGCAAGTTGCCCAAAGCGTTCCTGAGGGCAGACCGAGATCTACAAAATCCTGTACATAGACATTGCCGTCGGTGCTCAAGGCTGATATTCGGTTATGAAGAATGTTATCGGAAAGGATTTGGATATCCTCTTCGGTCAATTCTCCGTCACCGTTCATATCACCGACGACGATTTTGTTCTGCGCAAAGGCACAGCAGCTGATAAGGAGTGCTGAAATCAGTAGTAAATACTTTTTCATATTTAATGTCTTAATAATGCAAATACTTGGTGTACAAGTTCCTCAGGGAGTTCCAGGTGAATGGGGAGGATGAGGAAGGAATAAAACACGAATATGGTTACAATGCCGACAATGGGTTCAAGGAGGATGAAGGCAATGCATTTCTTCCAGCCCAGGTAGCAGCAGTCACGGACCATAATAAAAATGAGGAAAAGGATATAGCCCATCAGGATATACATATCATTAGACAGTATATGCGGGGCATGGCTTCCTAAGATTATTGTGATGAGTTCGATAACCAGCGCGATGAATTTTTCTATGCAGAAAGCATAAATCAACAGATGGAACGCTTCTGAAAGGTTCAGCCTGTTTTCCTTTACTCGGATCAGCCACAGCGTGATGCAGATGGAAGGTGCAAGAAGGAGGCTGACATAAAGAGTGATGCGTTGTATATCAGAAGATATCCACCACGATATATGCGTGACCTTCAGGGATATAGGGTATGTTGCCAATAACTTGGTGAGTTCTTCGGGATACGGTTTTTGTAGTGTTTCGCCACCGCCGAAGAACATATAGTCAAAGGCCACAAGGATGATGAGGAGCAGCAGAGGATCGACATATTCTGCACGATAGCCACGGAAATAGTCACGCACCATATAGCCTGGACGATAGAGCAGGTCGATCAGCGTATGAATCAGACCATGGTCGATTCTGATAAAACGGGCAAAGAATCCCTTGATGGTATCGATGATGTTCAGGCGGTGGGTATCAGCCTTCTGCTTACAATGCGGGCAGAAGCTTCCTACGTATTCCGTTCCGCAGTTCAGGCAGACCTGTTTGGTGGAGGTCTCCACCTCCATCGATTTCATGTGGTTGCCTTCACGTTGCGCCTTCTGGAATCTGGCGAAAAGTTCCTTTATCATAGTTCTTTTTTGCAAATTATTTGTAATAGCCTAAGGCTATTTCTTTTCTATTCTATAATAATTCCTTCCTTATTTCTTGCTTCTTGCCAGAGCATTGGCACGAAGGTATTTATTGTAGAAGAGGATGTCCCAATGGTGCAGACAGTCCTTGCTGAGGTTCATGGTTGAGAAGGGAGGCGTTTCGCTCATCCACTTGTAATAGGGTGTGGGATCGGTGTCTACGATAAGGACTTTCGAAGCCTCGTCAACATGCACCGTGTGCGGTCTTCCCTCGAAAGTGAAGGAGGCTGGGGTAGCGTCGGTCTTCCAGTTCACAGGATTGATGCAAGCCACCGTGCCTTCGGTAACCGCATCCCAGATGCCCTCCTTGCTGAGGACAGAATTGAAGGCGATGGTCACGCCCGTGTCCGTCTCGCCTTTGGCAGGCACGATGGTGGAATAATTCAGCGTGTCACTCGCCGTTACCTTGTAGCCCAACACATAAGCCGCCACCATACGGGAATATTGTTTCTTCTTCATGTGGCGCAGAATGTTCATGACCATATCACCGCCCTGGCTGAAGCCAGCGAGAATGAAGCGGCGGTTACGGTTCTGCTTTGCCATATAGTAGTCAAAGGCCTCGCAAATCTCTTTGTTCACCTCCTTCCGTACGGAATCCATCTTTTCCGGATGGTTATTGAAACTGTTGAAAGTATATTGGTGGTAGTAAGGAGAGAAGAAGTTGAAGTCCGGGCCGAAAATGCTGTCCTTGACATACTGCAACTCCATGTTGATGTAATAGAGGTCGTCGTCCGTCAAGCGGGAAGTCATACTCTCGTTGCCCTGCTCATCCTTTGCAGACAACACATTTGTGGAGACAAAATAGAGGACATCCACTTTGTCACCAGAAACTTCGGAATTTTCCCCGCCAAACCATGACGAAGATTTCTCCCAATAACTGTTTTTGCCATTTTCCTCCGCATGGGTGCAAGAGGTGCAGACGAGGAGGATAAGTAGGGAGAAGATCAGTGACTTTCTCATTTTTTCGTTTATTTTTTTAGAATCAGAAGGCGAAGGGTAGCAACATCATCAAGATTTACGTTGCCGTCGTTGTTGTAGTCGTAAAGTTGTAAGTTGTCTGTTGAGGGGTGGATGAGGTAGTCAATGAGTTCTGCCAGACCACCAATGGAGTAGCCCTTCCAATGAGCGTAGAGGGTAGCGTTATGAGCGTAGGTACTGACTGTAGAAGTCGGAGCCCCATAACAGTCATAGACCTGATGACCACCTTCCTCGGCATCATAATACCCCATAAAGCGCTTGTCATGAAGAACAGGAACGGAAACATTCTCCATACGAACGCCATAATAGGCATAAGAGATCTCATCCCCCGATCCGCCGTTGTTGTCAAGGGAGAAAGTGGCAATGACCTGTCCCGGATATGTCGTTGTATGAACGGGAATGCGCTTGCCGTCAATTTCCATCGAAGGTTTGTTATAAGTAGCCGTCATTTGGAAAAGCGTACCATTAGCACCGGCATTACCAGCCACACCGCCAGTACTTCCAGCACCACCAGTCATCATAGCGGTCTGTGCTCCGGTCTTTTTTTCCGTCGTCTGTTTTTCATCAGGCTGTGACCCCTGACCGTTACCACCGTTGCTTCCGATGCAGTTGTAGTCGGCAGAAGAACTGGAGGAAAATGCATAGCCGCCGTAGGCTCCGCTGCCACCGCTGCCACCGCCGTAACCGCCACCGCCGATGGCATAGGTTGAAATGGAACCAGAACCACCACGGCCTCCGGCACCACCGCCGCCAACGAAATACTTCATCCCGGAGGCGAGCGTCAGACTGGCGTTCTTGCCAGGACCACCTTCATCGGCGGAAATGGCCATCATGGAACCGTTTACAGCCTTGAGCTTCACCGTTCCCATCACATAGACCGTACCCATGTTCTGGCCATTA
Organism: Prevotellaceae bacterium UBA1746; assembly: GCA_002314875.1. Lineage (GTDB taxonomy): Bacteria > Bacteroidota > Bacteroidia > Bacteroidales > Bacteroidaceae > Alloprevotella. The sequence goes on along the minus strand of DCHS01000005.1, from coordinate 70,660 downwards.
GCGCCATTCTTACCATTAGCACCTTTGGCTACTGCCACGGAAGTTGTATTTGAGATGGGGAGAGATGTCGTTGAGGCAGGACAGAGTGTATAATCGCCACCCTGACCACCGCGGCCACCTATAGCAGCGCCGGCACCTTGACCACCGCTGCCACCGCTGCCGCCTTTTCCGGCGTAGCGGACATTGTTGCTGATGGCCGCATCCCTGCCGAAACTTCCGTAATAGCCCGTGGTGGCATAGCCGCCTTGAACCTCGAGTGTACCTTCACCCGTAATGATGAGTGTGGCATTCTCGGGAACGCAGATACCGCAGAAACGGCCGTTGCCAGCGATGGTCAGTGTTACGTCTTTGGGAATGTAGAGGGTCACCGTCGCCCGGTTGGCAACGATGAGACCATCCTGCATTCCGTCTGAGATAATCGTCGCATTCCGGCTCACCGTGTAGATGTATCCGTCGGTCAGCGCAGAACCACAGGTTATCGGGAGTTCCGCCTCTACACCTTCCGCTAATGCCATCGGGCAGGCCAGCAGCATCAGCGAAAGAGCGATAGAAGACTTGATATTTTCCATATATTTTTTAATTCCTAATAACCTTCTTGCCGTTGGAGATATAAACACCAGGTGCGGTCGTGTGCTGAACACGGATACCGCTCACGGTGTATATTTCTTCAGCATCGGTGTCGCCGTTGATGCTGCTGACTCCCGTTGCTTCAAGAGAGAATACATAGGGAGATGAAGGCATACCATAACGCTTACCATCGGCGAAGGTTAGCATATCAGTGAAGTTGTAAGTCTGGGCGTCTTCGCCTTGACCCATTTCAACGCGGAAGGAAATGGTTTCAGCGTCATCACCATGAACTACCAGGTAGATCAGATGGTTGCCATCTTCATCCATGCTGGTCTTGTAACCGCGAACCTCTCCCTCAGAATCAAGAGCATAGAGTGAACAGTCGGGGAGAGTCTTGCCTTCGCTTTCGACAACAGCGACAACGACCATTGTTCCTGTATATTCGGAGTAGTCATAAGCCGTCTTTGCAGGAGCCTTCATTACGACACTCTTAGATCGGTTCAACGTTGCAGAAGTCGGATAGGTGAAGGTCTTGGCTGCACCTTGGTTGCGATAGAAGTAACCAACACCGGGAGAAATTCCACTCAAGGTACCGTCCCAAGCCTTTTCGCTGAAGATAGCCACCTTTTCCTTGCTCTTGATGACATCAAGCTCCGTCGGATTCATATCAGCGAATGCCTGGGTTAGAGTCAAGTCATTGGAGACATTGGCACCAAGCCAGTTCCAGTTGGGGTTGATGGAAATGATCTGACCTTCTTCTGACATCGGCATACCAATCTTGTTAATCGGGAGAGCCATGGTGGCATTAACCTTGTACATCGTGCCGTTCTTGATGGTCTTGAGATCACCATACCAGGTACCGTTTTCATAGATAGCAGTCTGGTCTTCGTTGTCCACCTCGTCGAATTGACTCCAGCCATATTCAGCCTCGATGGCAGCATTGTTGAATACCTTTTCGATGGCAGCGTCTTCGCCTTCCAGTTTCACATTGAAGGAAATCCAGTTCCAGCCATAATCGATGTTAAGGTTTTGCTCAATCTTATTGGTGGGATACCAGATGAAAGGGTTCTTCATATCACCGACAACCTTGTTGGGAGCGAAGGTGACTACTTCAGAGGTTTCCACATCAGGATGAACAATTCCCGTTGTTGCATTGTAGTAACGGAAGCGGAGGGGAGTAGTCTGTGCCTCATTGCCGAAGATGGTCATCACAAGGTAATAGGCATCATAGCGGGGGTAGTAGGTAGGCTTGGCAACTCCGACGCAATTGTCTTTGTTATCGAAGGCTGCGATAATGCTGTAGGGATTTTCCTGTACAACATTATCGATTTCCACCTCACCGTAGATATTCATGGAGTTCTTATAAGCCGAACTGTTGACTGTCCATTCGGGAACATCCTTCATCACATTGATGTTGTAAGGCAGCTTGTGGCTGATACCATTGCTTTCAACAAGATAGATGTTACCGTTGTGGGTACCAATGCTGACATTGTCCTTGATGATGAAATCAATGGAGAAGTCTTCGTTTGCACTCAGCGTACCGCCGACAGAAGAAGGTTCCATCCACTCAGGAACACCGGAGAGCGTCCAGGACTGCTCGTTGCCCGTGTTGTTACGCATGGTAGCAAGTGTATGGATTTCCTCGCTGTCGTAGGATTTATCAATCATGGCAGAAATACCTTGGTTAAGCCACTCAACGAAGCGGTGGTTCACGGTGAAGGACCAGGTGATAGGATCAGCGGTATTGCCCGCCTTGTCCTTGATGTTCTTCACCTTGGCAAAGAGTTTACAACCTTCGATATTGGCAGGGTTTTCCGTAATGTCAAGGAGGACCTTACGTTTGCTGGTCACGAGGTTGAACTTCACATCCTGCATGATGGGAGCATCCTTCTGCTGAGGAGCGACAGCCGTGCTGAGGAGGTTTTCCACTACATATTCAGCATCCACCTTTTCTGCATTTCCGTTTTCTTCGGTGAAGATAACGATATCGGGAGTGTTTTCCTGGATACCCTTATTTGCAAGGGTGGGGTACATCTCGAGCTGGTTGCCATCACCGAGACGGCTGGCTTCCATCGGGTAGTAACCTGCAATCTGTGTGCTTTCAGTGCTCAGGCGCATGTAACGGGAATCGCTGATGATATCAGAAGAATAGTAGCCCTTCCAGATGCGGACATCGTCGAAGTAACCAGCGAGGCCCTTACCAAACTTGAGTTCACCATCGAGGTTCACTACCTTGGTAGCCTGCATCTGTGTCATCTTATCGCCATCGAGATAGATAACAGCATTTGCGTTCTGGCTCTTGCGAACCTGCATGGAGATATGGTGCCACTTTTCATCGCGTAGATCGTTGGTGGTGATACTTTCGCGTATATCATTGCTTTCGAAAGTGAGACTACCGTCGGTACCGTTGAGACAAACGCGGGTCTTGCCGTTGTTGAGATTGAAGACTTCAGCGTTCTCCGTATTGTCCTTATCGGCACGGAACCACATCTGGAGGAGGTAGTCGCTGTTGTCATCAGAACCCACCAAAGCAGTGTTGATGGCTGCGTAGTTGCCCTTTTCAAGACGGAGCGCATAGTTCTCATTTTGGAGAGCCCATGCGTTGGCATCAGTGAGGACGAGGTTGTAAGCGCTTACCTTTTCCTCGGCAACAGTACCGTGGCCGTCGGTAAGGGGCCAGTAAGCAACGAGATGTGTAGTGTACTGATTTTTGTCCATCCACTTTTCGCTGTTGGCAATTTCCCAGTCGCGGGCGGTATCCCAAACCGTGACATCGTGCATATTGCCCTTGAAACCGCTTCCGAAGAAGACATTGGCGCTAGTGGTGAAGTTCTCTGTAATCGTTGCATTATCGATGAGTTTGATAATCTTGTTATCCTTCGTCGTTGCACAGGTGGCAGAGAGTTTTGCATCGTCAGAATTCTGGCGGTCGAGATTCAGGGAGAGGAAGATCCAGTCATCGAGGGGTACATCAAGGGTACTCTTTTCTGTCTGGTTGCCGATATTGACATAGAGTTTGCCCTCGTCAATACCGAAGCTCATATTGTTGTTTTCCGTTCCGAATGCCATGAGATTTCCGTCAGATTCAGCCTTGACCCACAAATCAATGGCCATACTGCCTTCCGGTGTACTGACTCTGGCTTCTGAGCGAGCGGAATTTTCACCGTCGAACATCAGCGAAACAGGATGAGCACCCTTGTTGATGATGTTATTCTTCTGAGCGAGAAGGGTAACATCACCGTTGGCGAGGTTAAGGGCAGAAGCCACAATATCCTCGTTGAAGGCTACGGAAACCTCACTATTATAAGTATAGGTGCCGTTGGAAGGAGAGTAGTTGCCCAACTGGAGGGGAACCTGAACGTCCTTGATGATGATTACCTCGTCGCTGTAGCCGTAGAGAATCTGTGTGCCAAATTGGCTCTTGGCAACTGCACGGAAATAATAGGTATTGTCAGGGAAGACGATATTGTCGTGCATATCGAGGAGGTATTCGACACTGCTTTCCGATAAGACCTCACCGTCGGTGCTGCTATCCGCAGAATTGCAGCGCCACTTAGCCTCATTGATCTCGTGCCACTGGGTGTCACCTTCCGAACGGTACTGGATACCGATATTCCGGAGACTTCCAAGACTTAGATTATAGTCGGAAACCGTAAAGCGGACCTTCTTGTCGGAGTCTGCGTTCAAGATGGGGTGGTCAGCCTTCAGACTGATTTCGCTGGCAGCAGGAACGAAGGATACATGGACATCGTGCATAGCGCAATTTGCAGAGAAAGGACCGATTGGGTTGGTCTGGGTGTTATCGACGAGGATGAAAGTGAGATCAACATCGAGAGAGTCTTTATCGAGACAACTCGCTTCAACCATAATGTCGATGGGAGTTCCCGGCTTAATCAGATAGCCTGCGCCAGAATTCATGGAACCATCATTGATCTTGAGGTTTACACCTTCCTCGTTCGTTGATGAGAAGAGTTTGAAGGTGAAAAGACCAGGAACATCGGTTTCAGATTCGTTTGCCAGCGTGAGGTGGAACTGTGCAGGCTGGTTGGTAGGAATATTGACCTGGTAATCATCGCCCTTGCTGTAAATCTTTGGAACATAGTTCTTCATGGTTGCTGCCATGATTTCAGTTCCAGGCTTGTAGTACTTTGTCAGACGTTGAGGTTCATAGTTGCCACTGGTCTGTCCGGCGCGGGTAACGAAGATGGGAGAGAAACTGTCTTGAGCATCGAAGACATCCAAGGTAATTGCATCGTTAATATCACCGTCAGTAACAGTGTAGGCAAAGGTTTCGTTATTGCCGTCCGTGTTATCGTCTGTGCCCTCGTATGTGTATTGATAATTACCCTTTATAACAAGGTTTGTAAAAAACATGGGATTATCAGTAATCCAAGTATAATCCGTGTTGTTTCCGACGGACTGTTTGTCCGTATCATGTTTGGTACCTGCATAACTGGTAGATGCCGTCTTGTTTACGGAAACTCCTGAGCTGATGGAGAGGTTATCGACGAGATATTTGCTTCTGTCGTTAATGCACTTCACCTTCTGTTGCTCGTTTAACTTGATGTGATTTTTCCAAAGAGCAATCTGTTGGTTGTAGTGGTTTACACTGTCAATAGGGAAATCAGTGGACTTGAGCAAATCAGCATTCGGTCTGATTGCCTTGTAGTACAGGGTATCCGTACCGAAGTTGGGGTCATTGTTGTCAACGAGAGAAATATATTTAAAGTAAGGCTTGTTGTTTACCTCGGGGCTGCCCTTTGGGAGGATGAGGCCATTACGGATTTTCTCGTAGTTCGGAATGAGGGTGTTCTCGATGTAATACTCCGTATACTGGAAGTCTGTTGCGAAGGATTGACCGATAGTATTGACGGTTTCCACACCAATGGAGAATTCACCGTTTTCCTCTTTGTGAAGGCCCACTTCCTGTGCCTGGCCAAAGATGGTATTTGTAGAGTGACCGATGTAAACATCACCCGGCGTACCATCGAAATTAGGATCTGCAGAAGTGCTGATTGTCTTGTTAGCCGTTGATGTCCATACTTCAGTTTTACCATTTACCCAAACATGGTTTTCGGTGAACTCTGTATTGAGAGAATGTGTGGCTTCTAACTTAAACAAGTTGGCATAGCCACCGATAACAACACCTTGATAACCATTCAAACCCCATTTGAAGTTTGTTTTCAAACCAACACCTTTTGTGTGTGTATTCAGACGTTTCTTGGTGTATGTGTGGGAGGTTCCCTTCGTCCAACTCATATAAGAACGGCTTCCGGGAGGATCGCGGAGGACCATCGTCAATTCGTCAGGACCTGCGGTGATGAAGTTGTTGCCGTTGGTTTTCTGGCCCAAAAGGTAAGCCTTGAACTTGCCATCAGCAAATCCAGGAGCTTTCCATTCGTAGTTAACGCCGGCCACAGTGTAGGTGACCTTCATATTGAGGGTGTAGGGAGCTGTGATACGGGGGATTCCGGTATCGAAGGCATAGACACCACGACCTACAGTGTCGAGTTCGAGTTTGCCGTCGATGACCTGTTCGAGTTCACCGGTCTCCACTTTAACATAGTTACCGGCTGCCATTTCGTTAGTGAAAGTGACGATAACGCTGTCAAGAGGAACTCTGTCTTCTTTCAGATTCGTCTTGTCATCATAGTTAACATACTTCTCATAACCGCGAACATCAAAGGTGTAGCGGCTGAGCTGGTTGGCATAGACGGGATAGCCGAATTTATAGTGGGGCTTTCCGTTCACGGGTTCAACGAATTTGACTATAGTGCTGTCAGAGTAAATTTCTTCTTTTCCTTCAGCACTAATACGAACTTTTTCTTCTACAAACGCTGTAGTTTCGTCACCGAATGCCTCCTCAAGGCCATCGGTTTCGATTCCTCGCTGGAACAAGTCCAAAGTAGGAGTTGATCGATAAGCCTTGCTGTAATTCTTTGCATATTCGAAATAGGAGTAGCCCTTGCCGGTTTGCAGAGAATCCTTATAGGTGATGTTTGTATCCGTGAGATCGAGGGTTTCTACAACTCCGTTTTCGAGGAGCGAAATCTTCTCGTTGGAAGGAATGTTGATACTCTCCACGGTATATACCACGGGGGGAAGCTTTACAGCAAATTCACCGGAAGAAACATCTGTCTTAATGGTGATCGTGTTGCTCTTGTTGCCAGCACCGGCAATAGCACTTGTGGTAATCTTGTTAGAAGCTTCTTCAAATACTCGTTCTTCCGTGTTATCAACAAATTCAACATGAGTGCCGTTAACTTCTTGCAGGGCATTCATCTTTGCATTGGTCTTCAGCGTAATAATTGCCTGACCGATGTTGTTGTTTGAGTTGCCAAATCCGAGGGGCTTCTTGTATTCACGGGTACCACCGACAATACGACCGGCAACGGTTACCATGGTATTGTCCCAGAAAGTAAGGCCTGTGATTTCACGGTCAATAAGACGCTTTTCGTTAGGTGTAGAGGGGTAGCGGCCTTCATTGACGTAAGTATGACCCTGCTGGCTGATGGATATAGCATGCATACCAATGGGAACATTGATTTCAAACTTACCATTGGCATCGGTAGTGATGACGGCATTGTCACGGACTGCTGAATAGCCATCAACGAGGATGCTGGCACCTTCCACGGGATAGTTGGTGTTCTCATAGTAAACTACACCACTGACGGGGAAGGAGCTCTTGTCCTTGAAGTCCGTACCGTTGAAAATGCTGGAGGTCTTAGAGAAATAGCGGGTAACGCTGGCAGGTTCAAATTCATGAATTCCCTTAGTAGGAATCACGCGATAAGTGCTTCCACCATTGAAATAGGGGATGCCGTTCACCGTGTAGTTGCCATTCTCATCGGTAAGAGCACGGAGAGCGAGGAGATTTTCGTTGGGGAGGACGCCGGACTGCAGATTACTGTTGGCAATACGGATTACCGCATGGTTATTGTTGGGATCGCCGGCAGTCATAGAGTAGTCGTAAGCTTCCTTCTGGAGAGCGAGACCTTCGTCCATGGTCCAGTAAGCAATGAGTTTGGACTCCTTACCAGAGAGCATGTGGTCATAGGTGTTTGTGATTTCGCGTTCGTTGAGGGTTTTGGCACCGTAAACGCGGACATCGTCAATGAAGCCGTTGAAACCGATGGCTTCTTCTGGGTCGAGAGCACCACCGACAACGAGGGTGGTCTGATCGGCTACATTACAGGAAAGACCTTCTGCGGTAGCCTTTTCAATGATGGGGGCGTCGATATCACCGGAATCATGGATAATGGTTGCGGTAAGACTGCCATTGCTGTAGGCCAGTGTCAGACTGCTGTATTCATCAGCAGGAAGTGATCCTCCAACGAGGGCATGAGTGCCATTGTCATCGGCAACATTCAAGGCAAAGGCCTGCTGCACAGCGTCATATTGACCAAGAAGAAGTTTGAACTTGCCGAGCTGCATGATTTCGCTACCTTCGCTGTTGACATTCTTGGGATAGACATAGAACTGGGTGGTCCACTGCTTCTCGAAATACTTCTTGAACTTGGCGGCAGTTGTTTCCCAAAGGAGACCGCCGTCGCGGCCATCAATATGGAGGGCATAGGTCTTGAGTTCCTCACCTTCTTCGCTGACGGGTTTGAGGGTCACGCGAACACTGTCAACGGCAGTACCACCTTCAAAGTTTACAACACCGGAAACCTGACCGGTATGTGTGGGGAAACCGTAGGCATAGATGGCTTCGAGACCGATACGCTTGTCGGGATCGTTGGTCTTGGGAGTCCAGGACTCTACCTTGTATTCATAGAAGACGCCATTGGAAGCGTTTTGGTCTGTATAACTGTAATTGCTACCAGTACCGTAGCAAGTATAGATCTTTGTCCAGTTGTCCTGGGACTCAGCATCCTGGGCTCCACAGCCACGGCGGCTGACAAGGTACTGTGTGTTCCTGTCGCCCACTTGCTTCACGCTCCATTCCAGACGGACACTACTGTCGTAGAGCCCCTTGGTGGCCTCGAAGGAGTTGAAAGTAGTGTGTTCCTCACTGGTAGCACCGACGGGATCGCCGCTGTCAAAGGTGGCATCCATGATGTCATCGATGACCACGCGATAGAAATAGGTGGTGGTAATGTCTGTAAGGGTTTCACTCCAGGTAAATTCACTCTTACCCTTGGTGGCAGCAATCTGACCGACTTGACTATAGGTTCCGTTTTCTTCGTCACAGCGCAGGATCTTGAATTCACGGCCGCCGAGACGAATGGAGGGGGTGGTCCAGTTTAGGGTTACCTTGGAACCGGCAACAACGGTCTGAAGATCGATGGCAAAATCGCGATCGAACTTCATGCTTTCCTCTGCAGAAAGGTCTTTTGCATAGAAATGAGCTTCAAAGTTGTCAGCAGTAATCTTTCCCTGGTAATCCGTCCACTGTTCTGGAACGAAAGAAACGCGGTAGATGTACTTCTTTTCGTATTCGAGACTCTCGTCGCTATTGAATTTGATGTTGTGAGTCTGTTTGTAGTTCGTATAGTCGCTGTAGAGGGTCTGCAAGAAAGTCCATGTCTTGCCGTCATCAGCACTGCGAGAGACTACCCATTCACCATTGTATCTCAGCTGGTCGTCCATGATATATTCGGACTTCCAGGTTAGGGTGACAGAGCGGTCCCAGTTGTCAGCAAGGAGACTGATGCCCGTCGGACGGATGAAGTGGAGGATGGGAGTTGGATTCCAATCATCCATCGCCATCGTCTTCTCCTCTCGGTTGAGAGCATAGACTCGTGGCTTGAGAGTCACAGGATTGTAGTTGGACTGAAGAGTCACAAGGTCATCCAATTGATCACTATCAAACGAGCATGAGCCTATATGAAAGGGCTCATAGAACGCATTGAGTTTATTCTGAAACCAGAAGAAGTCACCATAATAGGTCCATTGCTTGGGGATGGGGAGTTTTGAATAAGTATTCGTTCCTGAACTTGCGTTCATGACACCGATACCGTTGGTATAAGTGGTGACAAGATTTACCTTTGTTCCCGTAGCAGGCTTTGTCGCTAACTTGCTATGGAAGGTCATACTGTAAGGCCCCGTATAGTCAATAGAGTAATCGTTTGAATCTTTTACCAAGAGATCGTCATTGACTTTTATCGTATAGGTATCTGTGTTTTGGTAACGGGAATTGTTTAAGTTGGGAACGTAGTCTGCTCCCAATTTAATGGTATAAGTTTCGCCAGGAGCAACATTTTTAAATTTGACATATAATCTTGTCCAATAGTTGTTGCCACTCTTTACACAGTCGCGATAAGAGATTTCAACATATGTCTGGCCATGGGTACTGTCATAGTTGACAAGACCTGTAAAAACATCTGAAGACATATTCGTACTCTCCGTATTCTTGAGTCCACCGAAAGTACAGATTTTCTGGTTATTGATATAAACATCAATGTCGCTATTAACGTAACTATCAAAAAAGCTATCGTTGAAATAGCATACCCAGAAAGTTGCTGTCGTGTTGAATGCTGTGATGTTCAGGTTTTCGGCCTGCATCGTGAAATGGTCTTCTTCATTATTGGCATAAGCCTGACCGATACTCAAGCCCATCAGCAGGGCAAGCATCAGCGTTCGAAGGGTCGTTATCCAACGCTTTGCTGAATGCTTTTCTTTTAGTTCCATATTTCTATTATATTATCTGTTTTCTGTTGTTGAAGGGTTATAGTATTCGATAATCATATAAACCAGCAAATAACCCTATTAAGACAAAGTGCTATTCTTCTTCCAACGCGGGGAATTCTGCCTCGATGATTTCACCGTAGGTTTTCCTGTACTTTACGATGAAAGGTTTGTATTTGTCAATCTCGTCCAAGACCTTGACATAATCCTCGTATGTCTCAGCAGGCCGGCCGTCGATTTCAATCAGATAGTCACCCTTGCGGACACCTTTCTTGTACACATCGCCATTGGTATTGATGACCTCGACCTTCATTTTGCCATCGGACGAATTGTAACCGATTCCCGAATCATAGAACCTGAGTCTCACGCTGTCGCTTTCGCAATAGGGCTGGAAGATAAGTTCAAAGTTTTTGGGATTGATGATAAGTCGGGTATATTTCAGAATCTCAGCGCCCATACCGGTATATTTCGGATGTACCATAGCATTTACATCGCAGAAAGTGATGTTCTTCAGTTTCAGGTCCAATTTCATGATGATCTTATCACAAGCGGCTTCTGCACCGTTGGCAGTAACCATAGTACTTCCAAAATCGGTCCACTGAATCTGCTTTTTGAAAGCCAAACTATCAGCGCCTTTGCAGGATTCGTCAAAATATTTGCGCTCGAAGGCGAAAATTCCGTTGAAACCAGAGTCAAAGAGGACACGGCCCTTGCAACCATTCGAGAGGCTGAAGTTGACGGTGGGGTCAGGGTAAAAGAGACAGGTGGGAACATGGTAGCCCTTTTCACCATCGAAAAAGTTCTTGCGGTCAGTGAGAATCAGAATCTTCTCTTTTACATCCAGTTTTGCAAGGATGCCTTTACGATAAAGCAGGCGAGCACCGAGAATAAGGCTGTCAGCACCTTGGTCCTTCATCATGATTCCCTCCATACCCTTAAAATGAAGGTTGCCAATGGTCATCTCTGAAAGAATGCCGGAGCGATTATTCTTTGAGATAACACCGTCAGCGCTTCTCACCTTCTGTTTCCTGGTTTCCTTTTCAAACAGTTCGTCGGCGCCATCGGGGATAACACAAGCAGAAGCACCGGTATCATACAAAAACTGATAGGTCTTGCCCTTGATGGTAACAGGGACATAGATCATATCGTTAGAAACGATAATCTTGATGGTATCTACATAGTTCTTCTCCGCCACCTTGATGTTCTTTCCAAAAGAGAGCATCGGGAGGAGAGAGGCTATGAGGGCGATAATGAATGTTTTCACGATAAAAAATTGGGGTTGTGCTTAGTCACTAACTAAGAGATTTTCTATTATCAAGAATTTGTGGTGGTTTACTTCTTCTTCGAAGTATTCTTTTTGCGTTCGTCGATGATTTTGTAGCCAGGATAGTCATCCTTGTTGTAGGTTACGATTTTTTCATCGTGGAAAGCGGCGTAATTGGAATAGCTTATCGAAATGACGGTAATAAATGACTTTTTAATTTTGAGGGCTTTAACATAGAATTTTGAGTCAAATTCAAGAATCATCTTTGTTCCGTCCTTTTCAAAACTGATCTCATACGCATTATTCTTCTGGCTTACCTTCATCTTTTTTATGCCAGGACTTTTTGTAGCGTCAGCATCAGCGAGGGCTTTAACCATGGCATAAGGCATCATGATCATCTGACTCATATCATCGACTGACAAGGTGACGGTCTTAGCCTTCTTTTCAACATCGTAAGTAATCTTATTGTTGATAAACTCAATATCGTCGCCGCTGGACATTCTGCATTTCTTGTTGTAATAGTAAAAATCTACCGTTTCGCCGATGCCGGCCATTTTCATGGCCATCTTGCATTTAAAACCTTTGTTAACATCGAGAGCGGCTACAGACTTCTTGCAAATCTGCTGTGCTGTGAGTTGTGCGCTTGCAGAAAGACACAGTGTCATCGCAAACAGTAATACGAGTAACTTCTTCATGGTAAAGTATAGTGTTTTAAATTTAGGTTTAAATTAGGAATGCTTTCATTTGCGACTACTTCACACGGGTGAATATCGGTTCTTCCTCGAAAGGTTCGACACCGTTGATCTTCACGATACCATTGAACTTGTCGGTATTGACGCCGTCGAACTTGATGCCGATGTAGATATAGGCAAATTTCGCTGTTGCCATCTGTTCGTCAGACTCAAAAATGGAGAAAGTATTGTAAAGGATGGTCTTTCCGGAGTAGGTCTTTTCACCGATGGTCACTTCACCGAGATAGTCGTTGGTGCTGTTCTTCTTGTCGGTGATGTTGAGGGTATAGACCACACCGTCAGAAGCGGTATAGGTCCAAGTTCCAACAGGAGAGTATTTTTGGCTGATATAGACATAACCCATATAGTCATGGCCTTCCTCAGCGAAATCGAGGCCGAGATCAACATAGTTCAAACCCTCGATCTTTGAGAACAAGGCATCGAGTTCGCTGTCCTGGATGCTTTTATAGATATTCTTGACATCATCAACCTGACTTTCGGGGATCTGGTTTGTGAGGACAGTTACAGTACCACTGATACTAACCTGCTCGTGAACTTTCACAGTCGCTTTGTTGCCCACCTTTTTCTGCAGGAAGTTCTGAAGTTCAGTCATTGTCTTCTCCTTAGTGGCCTTATCAACAGCATCAATCGTTATACTTTCACTATAGAGAACCGTTTTTTCATCAGAATAGGGATCATCTTTTTCTGAGTTACAGGATACAAGGCTTAGGGAGCAAAGTGCCATTACTGCCGCAAGGGCCAGGGAATAGATTTTTTCCATTTTTTTGGTAATTATTTTTTTGCTTTTTATTACTTTTTCGGTAATTGTTCTTTCTTCGGTTAATTTTTTAAAAAAGCTCGTATGTATCTATTTTTAGTTACAGCGCGCAAATTTAGTTATATTTATATAAAAGTTGGGTATCCGAAGTGTTATTATTCGGATACCCGTACTTGATTTTTGATTTGTTTCTCAAAGTACCTGATTCTACAAATCGATACTATTATTACGATTGTAACTGTATATCAGAAGGTTGGAAGTGCGAGAACTGCCTTTAGATAGTATCTCTGTATCCTAGTCTCTGGTTGTGTTTTAAGGAAAGATTGGTTAAAAGTTCGAAATCAATTAATACTCTTTCAAATATATCGGTAGAAAGTTTAAGTGATTTGGCGATAAAACTCCTATTCTTATAAAATGTATCTAAATATATAATATTTAGGTACACCTTCGTAGCTCTTTTGTTCGTAAATTTGCGCCCGAAATTAGAAAAAACAAAAAAATGAAGAAATTTTTATTGTTGGTGGCAGCAATCGGAATGTCTTGTAGTGCCTTTGCCCAACAAGAAGTTCTTATCGGAGATTTGAACAGGGACGGAAAAATCACGCAGGAAGACGTTGATATTCTTGCCGATAATTTGCTCCATAACAGGGAGACAAAATTCGTCATCAATGGTAAGGTCATTTACTCCAGAGATGGTGAAAGTCACGAATGGGTTAATCTCGGCCTTCCTTCTGGTACGCTCTGGGCTACCTATAATGTTGGTGCAAGCAAGCCCGAGGAATATGGTGACCATTTTGCCTGGGGTGAGGTGAAACCTCATGCAGATAACCGATACTATTGGTCAACATACAAGTGGATGACCGAGGGCAAGTCAGGTGCGGATTATATTAATAAGTACCAGATTGCTGATGGTTCAAGCTCAGCTTGCTGGTACGAAAACGGTAACTTCATCGGTGACGGCAAGGACGAACTCGAATCCGCTGACGACGCTGCCACCTATAATTGGGGCAGTGAGTGGCAGATGCCGAGCAAAGCCCAGATTGATGAACTTCTTGACAGTAAGAACACCAAGACCGAGTGGACTACACTCAATGGTGTCTATGGCTTGTTGATAACGAGTGTGGTACCAGGCTACACCGACCAGTTCATCTTTATGCCCGCTGCAGGCATACGTCACTATGCGGCCAGCGATGAAGGGAGCAGCGAATATGGCTATTATTGGACCCGTTCGATCGAAAACCGTTCAAACTACGCGCAGAATATGCGCTTCACTTCAGACAACGTCGTCAGTGATGTTACCCTTCGTTACAATGGTGTAAGCGTACGCCCGGTGCGTGTTGCTCCTTATTCTCAGGTGACCGGCATTACCCTTTCTCGTTCTGTGGCAATATTGAATATTGGTGAGACAGCAATTCTCACCACGACCATTGAACCTGCTGCCGCTACAGATTACAGTGTGACCTGGTCCAGCAGTGACGAAAGTGTGGCAACAGTAAACGCGGATGGTGTCGTCACCGCTGTCGCTGCAGGAAAGGCTGTCATTACTGCAACCGCGAACGGTGGCAGTGGGGTTTCCGCTACCTGTTCCGTCGTTGTCATGCTCCCGAATACCGATACCAAGGAATATGTTGACCTTGGTCTTCCCAGCGGCACGCTCTGGGCGACATGCAACGTCGGCGCAAGCAGTCCCGAGGAATGCGGCGACTACTTTGCGTGGGGTGAGACAGCATCAAGATCTATATATAGTTGGCGTACCTATTTTGACGCTGTTAATGGCAGCAGCGAAAACTTCAATAAGTACTATAATGATGGTGGTATGACTGAGCTTCTTCCCGAGGATGATGCTGCCACTGCAAACTGGGGTAGTAAGTGGCAGATGCCGAGCCATGACCAAATAGTGGAACTTTGCGACGACAATAGCACCGAATCCGAATGGACTACGCTCAACGGTGTCAAAGGCATGTTGATAAAGAGTAAGACACACGGATTCACCGGCAGGTCAATTTTCCTGCCTGCTGCAGGCTATTTCGATGAGGAAATGCTCTGTAGTGCCGGTCTCGAAGGTTATTACTGGTCCCGTTCGTTGGATAAGACAATGTCTTGGGGCGCATACAGTCAGAGATTCGATATGAACGAATTTTCCTGGGGCAGCACCAACCGCTTCTGTGGCAACCTTGTCCGTCCCGTACTTGTAGTGAAGAGAACTATTACAGCAACCTCGATGAGTCTTTCTAAATCTAAGGCAAATATGTGGATTGGTAATACATTAGCTCTTGCCGCTGTCGTAAGGCCCTTTGAAGCGACAAATAAGAGTGTAACCTGGTCCAGCAGTGACGAAAGTGTGGCAACTGTAAGCGCAGATGGTACCGTCACAGCAGTCGCCTTAGGCAAGGCCGTCATTACCGCAACATTGAACGATGACAGCAGTATATCTGCTTCTTGTACCATCATTGTGAAGGAAACCAATTACGATACCAGAGAATATGTAAATCTTGGTCTTCCTTCAGGCACTCTTTGGGCCACTTGCAACATCGGTGCAACCAGTCCGGAGGAATACGGAGACTATTTTGGCTGGGGCGAGACGGTGCCTTATTACACCAAAGGCCATTCACAAGATAACCCTTGCTCAAGTTGGCGCGAGAACAAGACGGGGTATAATTGGAAATCATATTTTGACTACATAAGTGACTCGAAATATAAGAAGTACGATAATAATGGTGGTGAGAGAGTACTCCTTCCTGAAGATGATGCTGCAACCGAGAATTGGGGCGAAGACTGGCAGATGCCAAGCGAAAACCAAGTTAAAGAGCTTAAGAGCAGCGATAACACCATATCTGAATGGACTACACTTAATGGTGTTTATGGCAGATTGTATACGAGTAAGAAAAACGGTAATTCTATTTTCCTACCCGCTGCAGGCTATCGTGTCGATGAGGCGCTCATCGATGTTGGTACCATCGGACTCTACTGGTGTAACAAAATTTATTGGTCGGACCCAGATGGTGCGAAAACCTTGGACATTTCGCCTCTTAGCTGTACGGAATTCCCTGATCGCTGCTATGGGTATACCATTCGTCCCGTACGTGCTCAAAATAAATAATTGGTTTCTACAACACTCGAAAATATCGTAAAATCATGAAGAAATATATATTGCTGTTGGCAGCATTTGGAATGTATTGTAGTGCCTTTGCACAACAGGAGATTCTTGTCGGTGATATGAACAGGGACGGAAAAATATCTATCGAGGATGTATCTGTTCTTACCGATGATTTGCTGAATAACAGAGAGAGCAGTTTTTTCTTCGATAGTAACAAATTTATCTATAAAGATGGTGAAGAGCACGAATGGGTTGACCTTGGCCTTCCATCTGGTACGCTCTGGGCGACTTGTAATGTCGGTGCAGGCAGTCCCGAGGAATATGGTGATTACTTTGCCTGGGGCGAGGTAAGACCTAAGGCGGACAATGATTACTCTTGGTCCTCCTACAGCCTCTGCAAAAGTTCCTCTTATACACTGACGAAGTACTGTAGCCTGAGTAATTATGGCTTTTGTGGCTTTACTGATGCCTTGACCGAACTCGAATCCGCTGACGATGCCGCCACCTTTAATTGGGGCAGTGAGTGGCAGATGCCGAGCAAAGCCCAGATAGAAGAACTTCTCAACAGCAACAATACCAATACCGAGTGGACGACAGTAAATGGTGTTAAAGGTAGAAAGATAACGAGCAGGAAATATCCTTCAAAGTCTATCTTCCTGCCCGCAGGAGGCTATCGCAACTCTGATGGGCTCAAAAGTGCCGGCTTTTACGGCTCCTATTGGTCTTGTTCGCTCAATACGACGAATACATCGAATCCCTCCAACGCGTTCATTCTGAACTTCACTTCGAGTTCCATCGGCAGGAGCAGCAACTACCGCTACTGCGGTCGAAGTGTCCGCCCCGTTCGCGTTGAGAAGAGATCTGCTTCTATAACCTCGATTACGCTTTCTAATTCTTACGAAGAATTTAAGGTTACGGAAACCTTACCTCTTACCGCTATCATTGAGCCTGCTGACGCTAAGAATTATGGTGTAACCTGGTCAAGCAGTGATGAGAGCGTGGCAACGGTAAGCGCAGAAGGTCTTGTCACCGCAGTAGGCAAGGGATATGCCTCCATTTCCGCAATAGCGAACGATGGTAGCGAAGTAATCGCTATCTGTATCGTAAATATCAGAGACCTGTATGTTGACCTTGGTCTTCCTTCAGGCACCCTCTGGGCGACCAATAATGTTGGTGCAAATTATCCGGAGGAATTCGGTGACTATTTTGCCTGGGGCGAGACAGTGCCTTATTACACTGAAGGACATTCACAAGATCTGATTTGCAAGAAGTGGCGCGAGGGCAAGTCGGCGGGATATTTTTGGAATTCATATTTTGACGCCATACCCACCAAAGATCCTTATTATCCAAATTTCAAGAAGTACCATTTAAATGGTGGTGAGAGAGTACTCCTTCCTGAAGACGATGCTGCAACCGTAAATTGGGGCGATGACTGGCAGATGCCGAGCAAAGCCCAGATTAACGAACTTCTCGACAGCAAATACACCACGATCACCTGGTCGGAAGTAAATGGAGTCAGAGGCAAATTGGTTGTGAGCAAGGTGAACGGTAATTCTATCTTCCTGCCATCAGCGGGCGAGCGCTTAGGAACAGATTACTCCATTTCCGATAAATCGGGCAACTATTGGTCCCGTTCAATCGGAGGGGACAACAACTATGCGCACCACCTGGTGTTCTATACGAGCGTCGTCGACTCTTCGGAACATCTTGGACGTGAAGAACACTTCCGTTGTTGGGGTTACAGTGTTCGTCCCGTACGAAAGTAAAGTAAGTCCCGGCCTGTTCCTCCGAAACGAGGAACGGGCCGGGACTCCTTCGTCCGCATGGTCTTAATTCAAAATTCTTAATTACCTCTCCCGCACGGTAATTGTACATTGTAAATCTTAAAATTGTAAATGTAGTTAGTTCTTCTCCCCTCTCTCGTTAAGATAACTGATGTAATTATAGAAGGAGAGGCCGTAGGTGGTGTGAAGATACTTGGTAATGGCAGGGCCGGGAATGCCTGATTCTTGGGAAAGAGTCTGGATGGTTAAGGACGGATTAGCATAGGGACGGTCATCACTCTCGGCCCAGTCACTGAGGACTTTGCGGATAATCTGGTGCTCACGACGATGAAGATTCTCCTCAGGCGTGAGGGCCTTCAGGGATTTATTATAGATAGCCTTGGCACCGTTATATTCCATCTGCATACGGACAGATTCTTTGGTAAGCTCAATTATCCGTTCCTTATGGTTTAGAAGATAGATGGCTAATGTCACAAAGACGGCAGCCCAAACGGGGAGAATGGTATAGTATTCGAAATCAACGAACAGACAAATGATGTTGACGACAATTAAGGCAACTATAGGGATGAGGACCATTGAGATGACCTCCAAAACAATTCGCAGATTCTGCTTCTGTTTCTGAAAATGGTACCAAATATAATAATAATATAAAAAGAGTACCAGATTCGTTATACATATCGTAAGGTAGATAAATCCTGACACATAGAGCAGGACTTGGTACGTTGTATTGATATCCGTTTCGAGGAACAATCTGTAACTTTCCCATAAGGATTGTGCATCAGACAGTTCCGGACGGTCATAGATAACGAGAAGAATGGGGTGCGCCAGTCCGATAAGAACGAAAGTCCATGCTGCAATACGTTGGTAATAGAGCATGGAGGATGTTGTACACAGTAGCAACTGAAAGACATAGAAAAGAACTCCGAGTCCCAAAATCTGCACGAAAGGCACAAAGACAGGGTAGAGCAGAGCATTGTCAAAACTGTTGACTTGGAAATAGAGCATCACGCAATCGTTTGGGACGTTGATCAATAAGATCAGTCCCAAAGTCCAGATGATTTTATAGTAGCTGTAGGAGAAACTTTTGTTCTCCCGCTTCTGGAACAGCAAGGTAGCAGCAATCACTAAGCATGCCGTGATATGTATGGTATATGATATGATGGGATACATAATAAACCTTTATAAACCTTATAAACTCTATAAACCTTTTATGAACCTTTCTTCTTACTTCTGAATTCTGAAGGTGTGATGCCCTCATGTACCTTGAAGGTTCGAGATAGAAGGTTACGGGTGGCGAAACCTGAGGCGGCGGCGATTTCGTCCAGCGTCTTGTTCGTCGTAATCAGGAGATACTTGACATGTTTCAAGCGGAAACTGTTGATCCACTGATTGAAATTCATATCCAGTGTCTTGTTGATATAGTTGCTGAGGATAGAGGCCGGGATACGCATTTCATAGGCAGCCTCGGTGAGCGTAATACCCGTTTTGAGATAAGAGGGATTCTTCGCTTCTGTCCATTCCTTGATAATCATACTGATATTTGCCGTCGCGTTCTCCGCTGCTATCAGTGCTTTGGCCTGCCTGAATTTATTCTCCAAAGCCTCAATCTCCACGATGGATAGTGCGTCCTTTGAATAGTCGTAATCCGCAGGAATCCTGGAGCCTTTGAACATCGTCAGCGTACGGCCTAAGTAGTTTAATATCCCACACATAAACAGGATGATGATGCCCGTCAATTGCCAGTTATCCATACAAACCCAAAACGAGAAAAGGACCGTAGTATAGACCATGACACTGTTGACCATGGCAGCATGGGACATCCTTTGTACACAGGGATAGTCTGTCTGTTTTCGATCCGCAAAATAACTATCAACCTCCCTGTTATATTTGATTACCTCGCGGATAATCAGGGCAGAACCTATGATGGAGTTAAACAGAAGGAGATAGTTATAGAGCATAACCTCAACCTGATTCATCCAAGGAGTATTCATGATGGTCTCTGCACTATAGCTTAAATGCAGGAAGGCGCAGAAACCGCCATACATCGTAGTGGGGAACAGATGAAATAGACACGTCTGCGTTGAGGGTACCTTTACCTCCGTTATTGTCTTTACCAAAAGGTAGATTAGGGGGAGCACGTAGAGAATGCCGAGCGTCAGCATATTCACGGAGAAAGATTCATGGAAGTCTTTCTCGTTGCAAATGAGGAGGATAAATGTTCCTGTAGCAAGAATGGAGAGCGCATACAGGACATACAACACCGTCAATGTTTGCCAGTGTCTAATCTTTGTCCTCCATAACCTGTAGGACCAATATCCCGCTGACGCTACCAGCGCCAGAATGCAGATGGTGAAAAAAAGAATATATGCAGTGTGTGTCATAGGTATCTGTTTCTGCGTGCAAAGGTACGCAAAAATTTTAAAAAGCGTATCTAAATATTTAATTTTTCGACACGCTTCACGGGTATATTGATTTCGAACTGGCCAATCATCTCACGACCAACGTCCAGGAGCAACTTGTCATTTAATTACTTGGAATACGTTATTACAATAGGTTTAGAGGTTTATTTGAAGTCCTCTTTTTGCTTTTTTATGAAAAATTTTGGAGGTATGGGAAGAAAACTGTATATTTGCGGTATGGCACAGAAAGTATGGTATCAATGTCCAGGGTGTGGCTACAAATGCGAGGCCTACGAGGGAAAGGGATTCTTTGGACAGAGAATCTCTCAGGTGGTGTGTATGGATTGCCGCACAGTCCAGAACCTCACCGTCGGTGGTGTTATCGCCGATGTCGTGCCGTCGTTCCAAACTGAATATGGGCGGTTGTGTCCTCAGTGTATGAGCCAGGATCTCCGTCTTTGGGATGGCCATACTTGCCCAAAATGCTCGGGAAATATGGTGAAGAACGATGATTATCACGAGTTCTGGACATGAATGAAACACTTAGGGCATAAAGTAACCCCCATACGAATAAAACTCTTTAAGAAGATAAAAATCTGATACCAGACACTTAGCAAAATTATACTGTTTTTTTGCCATATTACAATTCTAATGAAAAATATCCTTCTTTTTTTCTTTCTTTCTTTTGTAATTTTGGGTGCTGTCTCCTGTTCCGGCGATGGCAATACCGAAAATGGCCAGGGGATTACAATTTCCGGGCATGTGGAGTTTATGGACGAATATGGTCAGCCGCATCCGAGTTTTCTGCCACCTGCTATGTTTGCCTTGGGATTCAGTCATGGTGATATCGTGCGCGTGGAGATAGGGAAGGATATATCTATGGTTGTTCCGTTCACTACGGGAATTAACGAGATTGGGATGTTTGAGAACTGTTTATGCAATTATAACAATAACCCCGAAGATCTCTCCGTCAATATGATGGGGGGATGCTTCGCTGAACGTATTGGCAGTCAGGTAGGAGACACGATTATCATCACGCTTGTTGAGAAAGGTGGCTATCTGGACAGATATGAAGTGCTGCACTCTGTCTATGACACTATATATTCTAAATACGGAACACCAGAACGTTTTGCCAATTTCCGGGAAATCAGGACAACTGGCATGGCGCATGGCGTGCTTTTTCGCTCGAGCAATCCGCTTAACCCTAAGAGCAATCCGGCGCGTTGTACTTATGCTGACCAACTTGCTGAAGCTGTAGGAATCAAGACGGAGATTGACCTTGCTGATACCCCCGAAAAAATACAGACTTATAGCGAGCGCCCGGATTTCAATTCGCCCTATTGCCTGAATCTTGTGAAGAATGACCAGACGATTGCGCTCGGTCTTAACAGCGATACTTTCTCGCCTGCTTTTATGCAGAAGTTGACTGAGGGACTGCGCTTCATGATCAGCCATGAACCTCCATATCTTGTGCATTGTAACGAAGGGAAGGATCGCTGCGGTTTCGTGTCCATGCTTCTTGAAGCCCTTGCAGGAGCAACCTACCAGGAAATCACCGATGACTACCTGACGACCTTCTACAATTTCTATGGTGTGGAGAAAGGTTCGGAATCATACGAACTTCGACGAATGTTGGCCATAGACCGTGTGATTTGGATGACGGCAAACTACTCAAAGGTCGGTAAGTATGACACCATTAATTGGGATGATATCTCTCCTTCAACCGTCAACTTCCAACAAGCCGCCCACGATTACATCATAGCCTGCGGATTGTCAGAAGAGGAGTGCCAGGCGCTTTACCAGCGCTTAGTGACACCGTTTTCAGCTATTTGACCACAGAAGGCACGGAATAACACAAAAGGTTTATCTATAACACAATTTTCGGTAGTTCTTATTTATCAAGAATTTGTGAATTTGAGAATAATCCATGCGGCAATAAAGGTACGAATTGGTAAGAATTAGAGACCATGCGGCCTACAGTTCATGCAAATTCTTATAAAATTCCATATCTCCTGCATAGTAATCACTAAATCACAAATTCTTGATAAAAGAAAAAACAACTACTTAGGGACAACCGAAACTTAAATCCATGATCTTTTGTGTCCTTCTGAGTCTTTCGTGTTCAATTATTCGACCACAGAAGGCACGAAAATACACAAAAAACCTATAAAACCATAGTCTATGTTGTTATTTCCCAATCTTGGTATGGCTATTACCAATGTTGTTGACGTAGTGTTCATCGCGTTGCCAGTTATTCTCCTCTTGGGAAAAGAATACCTGGGCGAAGAAAAAATAAGAGAATATGAATTGGATTAAGTTTTTCATTGGAGTGGCAAGCGTACTGTTTGCTGCTTGCGGAACAGTAGATCAGGAAGTGGAAACAGCTGAAGGCCTTGCCCATCGCATTATGGGAGACAAGGCTGATGTCGTACGCTTTGAACGTCTTGTCGATGATACCCTTGATGTCTATGAACTGGAGACGGTAAACGGCAAGGTGGTGATTCGTGGCAATAATGCCAATTCCATGGCCGTGGGCTTAAACCAATACCTGCAAAAATATTGCCTCTCACAAGTCAGCTGGTACGACTACAATCCTGTGGAACTGCCGGCAACAATGCCATTAGTCCCTGAGAAACAACGTGTAAAGGCGCTGCTCCCTCACCGTTTCTTCCTCAACTATTGTACCTATGGCTATACCCTGGCTTTCTGGAAATGGGAGCAGTGGGAGCACTTTATTGACTGGATGGCGCTGAACGGCGTGAATATGCCTCTGGCAATGAATGGCGAAGAGGCAGTTTATCAGAAAGTCTATAGGCAGTTGGGCATGACGGATGAACAGATACGTTCCTTCTTCTCTGGTCCCGGTCATCTTCCCTGGCACAGAATGAATAATATCGACCGCTGGCAAGGTCCCCTTCCCCAAAAATGGATTGATGGTCAGGCGGAACTTCAGAAACGTATTCTTGCCCGTGAACGCCAGCTGAATATGCACCCTGTTTTGCCGGGTTTCTCCGGTCACATTCCCAGCGACCTGGCTGCTGCGATGGGCGAAAAGCTCCAGACGACTCCTGTCAATGGGTGGTGCTGTTTTGATGAAAAATATGGTTGTACCTTTTTGAATCCTAACGATCCGAACTTTACAAAAATCCAGAAACTCTTCATTGAGACACAGACCGAAATGTACGGTACGGACCACTATTACAGTATCGACTGTTTTAATGAGGTTGAGCCCCCAACATGGACGCCCGAAAATTTGGCTGCTATAAGTCGTGGATTGTACCAGACGCTCGCTGCCGCTGACAAGGATGCCAACTGGGTGCAGATGGGATGGTTCCTGCAGAACGAGAAGTGGACCCCGGAGAATATGAAAGCCTATCTGACGGCCGTTCCCAAAGGAAAGTTGACGATGCTTGATTACGAAATCGACTATCGTCCTTTCTGGAAAGAGACGAACAATTTCTATGGCCAGGACTACATCATCTGCTTTATCGGCAACTTCGGTGGTGCAACGGTGATAGAAGGAAATATCCACCACAACGATGCTGTCATCAACGATGCCTATCAGAATGGTGGCAGCGGACTCGTAGGTATTGGTTCGACACTCGAAGGCTTCGGTGTGAATGAACCTTTCTACGAACATTGGATGTCACGCGCCTGGGATCACAAACAAAGTCCTGACGCATACCTTGACAACATTGCCGACCGTCACTTAGGCAGAATAGACCAGCAGTTCCGCAACTACTGGCATTATATGGATGACAGCGTGCGATTGCCGCATCATCTGGTCGATGTTGCCAATCCGCTTAAGGTGAAGCCGACGATGGAATATGGTGGCAACTGGACCACCGACAATCATGAGGGCTATTCAACGGAGAATATGGAGAAGGCGGCGGAGATGCTGAAGACTGTCAAGGGCGATACCCAGAGTTTTGCCTTTGACTGCGCAGACATCAAACGCCAGGTCATCTGTAACAGATCTTTGCCCCTTCTGAATCGTTTCGTTGCCGCATATAATAAGAAGGACCGCGCAGATATGGTGGCAGCAAAGGAGGCTTTCCTCCATTTGTACGACGAACTGATGCCTATCCTCTCATCCCGCAAGGAATATTCGTTGCAGAAATGGATTGATGACGCACGCAGTTGGGGTGACACCAATGAAGAGAAGGCTTATTATGAGAAGAACGCCAAAACCCTCATCACGGTTTGGGGCGATAGTCCGTGTCTGGTGGATTATGCAGCGCGTGACTATGACGGTCTTGTCAAAGATTACTACCGTCCCCGCTG
Source organism: Prevotellaceae bacterium UBA1746 (assembly GCA_002314875.1). Lineage (GTDB taxonomy): Bacteria > Bacteroidota > Bacteroidia > Bacteroidales > Bacteroidaceae > Alloprevotella. The sequence goes on along the minus strand of DCHS01000005.1, from coordinate 46,126 downwards.
GGAGATGTTCTTCGACGCTGTACTGAAGGCCTTCGACGAAGGAAAGCCCTTCGAAGGCATTGACGATGAGCTTTGGCAGTTTGCCAACGCGTTTACACAGAAGTAGGGTTTAGAAGGTTTATTATGGTTTATAAGGCGGAGCCTTGGTTCAAGGGGCTTCGCCTCGGTTCAAAGGTTTATAGGGTTTATAATGGTTTTGGTAGTACCCTAAATTGTAAATCTCTAAATTGTAAATGTAGTAATTCTTAATTCTTTTCCTGCGGTGACATCAAACTGGTATTCGTAGAAGCCGAGGGTGGGGTATTCCTTGACGAGTGTGCCCTGCGTTAAGGGGGTACGGGAACGGAGGAGAAGCGTTCCGTCTTTCTGCGGAAGGATGGTTGCAGAGGACAGTTTGCCGTCCTTCCAGGTTATATCAACAGTATAACCACCACGGGCTTTCAGTCCTGATACACTGCCACTTATCCATGCGTCAGGCAAAGCGGGTAGAAGGGTGATGAAGAAGGGTGCATTGAGGTCGTGATCTGCAGCCATCTCGCTCTGCATCAGCATTTCGGCGATGCCGGCGGTAACACCGAAATTACCGTCAATCTGGAATGGAGGATGGGCATCGAACATATTCGGGAAGGTACGGCCGTCAGGATAGTTGTCGGTATCCTCTTCGCTCTCGCTGGGGAGCAAACGCAGCATATTTGAGATGATGGTAAAGGCATGGTTGCCATCGAGCATGTGCGCCCAGAAGTTCGTTTTCCAACCCAGACTCCAGCCTGTTGCCTGGTCACCACGTTGACGGAGCGTCACACCAGCCGCTTTCCATAGTTCCGGGGTATTGAAAGCAGAAATCTGGTCAGAAGGATATAGACCATAGAGATGGGAGATGTGACGATGCTCGTCATCGGGATCATCGATATCTTCACGCCATTCCTGGAGCTGGCCATACTGACCGACCTTCATCTTGGGGAGTTTTGCCAATGCTGCATCGATTTTGCGAATGGTAGTCTGCATCTCAGTGAATTCTTGCCTATCAAGAGGTTCATAATTCAATATAACCTCTGTTGCCAGTTTTGTCTGCAAAAGTGCATCATGGACAATCTGGTTGTCCATGGTACAGGATGCTGTCAGTTCACAAGGTTTTCCCACGCCACCATGTTCTGGCGAAACACTGGGAACAAGGAGAAGTTCCCCGTCGCGCTCGATGAGGAAGTCCAGATAAAAGTCCGAAGCCCCCTTGATGACAGGGTAGTATTCGTAGAGAAAATCCTTGTCGAGGGTATAGAGATAATGTTGCCAAAGATGCGTTGCCAACCACGCACCGCCATTGGGGAACATACCCCATGCGCAACCGTCAACGGGACCGGCGATACGCCAGAGGTCCGTATTGTGATGGGCCACCCATCCATTGCAGCCATACATCTTCCGGGCGGTCTCCTTGCCCGTCACACTGAGGTCTTTGAGCATGGAGAACAGCGGTTCTGTGGTCTCTGTGAGGTTGCAGACCTCGGAAGGCCAGTAGTTCATCTCCGTATTGATGTTGATGGTGTACTTGGAGTCCCAGGGTGCATCAACCTTATCATTCCAGATACCCTGAAGATTGGTGGGCTGACCTCCGGGTTGTGAGGAAGAGATAAGAAGATAACGTCCGAAATTGAACAGCAGGCAGACCATGCCCATATCTTTGCTGCCATAGAATTTATCCAGACGCTGATCGGTGGGCAATGCTGCGTTTTCATTACCGGCAATGTTGAGTTTTACACGGTCATACTGCTGCTGGTAGCGATCAATATGGCGCTTGAGGAGCGTCTGATATTTTTGTCCTGCTGCAGCCGCAATGAGTTGTTGGTTCTTGCCATCAGCATCACCGCTAACATCGTGATAATTCACATAGTTGGTGGCAGCGGAGATATACAGTACGGCTTCGGTGGCCTGCTCGATGGACAAGGTATTGTCTGTAGCAGAAACCTTTCCGTCGCATCTTACTTCCGTTCTGCATCTTGCTTTCAGAGCGGCTTTAACCCCTTCAAGTTCAACGCCTTCAATGGTAGCGTCAAGAATGCCTTTGCTCTGTGCTTTTCCTTGGTTTGCAGCAGTTGCAACCGTGGAAATCGGCAGTTGGCAATCTTGCGAAAGTACGAAGGACAAGGCTCCTTTTTTGCTTGCGGTGATTTTCACCACGATGACACCGTCTGCCAATGAAGCAAAGGCTTGGCGAACATATTTCACACCGTTGCAAGTGTAGGACGTGGTATTCACCGCCTTTGTCAAATCGAGTTCGCGCTGGTAGTTCTTGACTTCTTTATGGCCAAAGTTCAGACGGAGCGAACCCATAGTGAGATATTTCATGCCATGGGGGCCTTTGATGAATTCACGATTCACGAGTTCCTCGGCGATATCTTCGTGACCGTCAAGAATCAGGTTGCGCACCTCATTGAGATAGTAGATGGAGGTTTCACTATTGTTGTTATGAGGACCACCACTCCAGAAAGTCTCTTCGTTGAGTTGTATTTCCTCAACATCGGTCTTTCCGAATACCATGGCGCCTAGAGAACTGTTGCCGAGGGGAAGTGCCTCGAGCCAGATTTTTGCCGGACGGTCATACCAGAGGCGTTGGTTGTTGTCAGCGGATGCCGGAAGAACTCCGAGCATCATCAGCAAAGTAACGATTCCTGCAGATAGCGTTTTCCAATAGTGCTTCATAGTTGATTTATATTTTTCAAGAATTTGCGAAAGAGTGGTTTTCTTCTAAATTCATTTGAGATAAAGAGTAATATTGAATTTTCGGCAAAGTTAAGAAAAAAACGCGGTACGAGTTGGTTTTTAGAAGTAAATTTTAGAAAATAAATTAATTTCATTATAACCACCCTAACGTGGAAAAGCTGACTGGCTCCATAGAGTATATTGCGCTGGATAAAGAGAATATAAAGGTTGTTTTTGAGTTTATCAATAAAAAATGTCAAAAGGGTGTGGGAGTTGGAGAATAAATTCGTAACTTTGCCCCATCTTGCAAATGTTTTCTTAAGTTAACAGTTTCGCAGCACGTGGCTCAGAGAATATTTGCAAATAAATTACCGGGCTCTCGGCTTTGCCGTTTTGCTGACAAAACCCTTTATGCTCAGGATATCAAAAACTATGGAAACAATGCTGCGTATTCAATAATAATATGGATAATACGAAAATTGCCGTTGTTGGCGTGGGCAATGTCGGCTCTGCCGTTGCATACGGTCTTGTGAACCAGGGTTTGTGCAAAGAACTTATCTTGATTAATCGTAACAAGGACAAGGCGCAGGGCTTGGCACTCGACCTTTGTCATAGCATCGACTATATGGGTCGCAACATGCGTGTTTATGCCGGTGATCCGAGCGATTGCCACGATGCTGACATCGTCATGTTCTGTTTGGGTGGATATCCCAAAACGCCGGACCGCACACTGATTTTGACCGACTCTTGCAACATGGTCCGCCCATTCGTTGAGCAGATTATGGCATCGGGTTTCAAGGGCCACATGATTGTGCTGACCAATCCCGTTGACGCCATGACACACTACATTCACCGCTTGTCAGGACTTCCCGCTTCACATGTCATCGGCACGGGAACGGCGCTTGACTCGGCACGTCTCCGCAGTTATCTTTCACAGATGTCAGGCATCGACCCTCGCAGCATCGTGGCTTTCTCAATGGGTGAACATGGCGACTCGCAGTTCATTCCTTGGAGTAAAATCTACATTGCGGGAAAACCGCTTGAAATATTGGTCAAAGAATATCCCGACGAGTACCTCAAGAACGCCGGAGATATTGACTATACAACGCTCTCTGAGCATCTGCTTGGCAAGGTCAAGAATGCAGGATGGGAAATTGCCAAATATCTGGGACACACCTGCTACGGCGTAGCTTCTGCCGCCATTGGCATCGCTCGTTCTATCATCAAAGATGAGTACACGATGCATGTATGCTCCGTTCACCTCGATGGTGAATATGGCCATCATGATGTCTTCATCAGCGTGCCGTGCATCATCAGTGCCGAGGGTGTGCATAGCATCATCGAACTCGATCTCATGGAAGAGGACCAGCAGAAATTCGATGCTTCGGTTGCCACCGTTAAGACCAGCATTGCAATCAGCAATACTTTATAATCTCAACTATTGAAGGTTCGTAAGTAGATTATTCTTAGATTTTCAAAAGATTTTAATTATGAAAAAGATATTTACTCTTTTAGTGATGCTGACATTCGTTATGTCGGTAAGTGCACAACTTAATGTGAAGCAAGTGCTGGAAAAGTCAGACAAAGCCGTCTCCTTAAAGGCCGGAATTAAAGGCAAGCTTACCATGAAGTCGGCGGGAAAGGGGGGAACTTATGACTTTGCCACAGACGGATTGACGCTATACAATGCTCATGAAGAGGGAAGTTCTTGGGTCAGCAAGAACATAGTTTACAAGATAGATGAAAATGGAAAAACCCTGACAATTAAGGATGGTCGTAAGGACTTTCTATATCTAAATCCAGTCGGTATTGCACCAATGCTTCTGGACGCTGAGAGAATCAAGGAGGAGGAAGTGACAGATCTTAAGATGAAGACTGAAAAAACGCAGTATGTCATAACCTACAAGACATGTGGTCTTCCTATGGAACTTGATATTGACAAGAAGACCTTTATGCCTGTACGCCTGAAGATGGGTAAGGGCTTGTTCACCATGACATCTTCATGTTCCAACCTGACCAGACTCACCGACAAGAGCTTACTGAATTTCGACAAATCCAAGTACTCCAAATATAAGGTAATAGACGAGAGAGGTAAGGAGAAAAAGAAGAAATGAACATTGAACAACGGTAGATAGTATTATCTCATTTACAATACGCTTGCCCCATTAACTGAAATAATGAGTAACTATGCTCGCTCAATCAGTTAATGGGGCAATTTATGTTTGGCATCCTCACGTTTTTCCGTTCAATGAGTCCTTCTTTATTTCAAGGTGAGGAAGGACTGGAACAGGTGTTCGAAATCGGCATCAATGGCATATTCTGTGCCATCGTCCGGACCTACGGTTCTTACCACTTCAATCTCAACCGTCTTCTGTCCACAAGGCACTGCATAAAGTACGGAAACGACCTTGAGACCACTTTCTTTTGATTCGCTGATAGTTTGATAGGTGTAGGCCATACCCTTTACGCCACTCATTGATGTCGCGATGATGTTCTCCTTTGCACCGCCCATCTCGGTCACTTTACGCTCAAGATAAGTCTTGGATGAAGGTTCATCGACCATGGTGAACATTGCAAAATTGCTGCCTGCAGCCTGAATGTCTTTTCTGGTGTATGAAAGTATAACAGACTTTGAATCAACAAACTTGGTGAAAGAAGGACTCATATAACTCAGCATGAAAGTGTTGCCGAGAATAGCAGTTTCCGTATACATATTCTTGCGTGCAACGGTGAGAAGTGAGTGTGCAGCATCCTGAACAAAATAATAGTTTGCATTTTCAAGATACACGAAATCTCTTCCCGGTGCAATCACCTCAGCATCAGCGGGAACGACTTGAGACTCCAGAACATTTTCCACGCTCTGCTGGTAGCAGATGTTTGTATTGCAGATGGAGACATTCTTACCACTGAAGGTTTCGAACTCATATTTTACATTATCATTAGCCATTGCGTTAGCACCAAAGGTGGCGAGTAAAGCGAAAGCGATCGCTGCAAGTTTCTTAGTTTTCATAATTCTTATATTTTTTGTTGTTTATTTTATTTTTGAAAATTCGTTTTTGTTTTTGATTTCTCTGCGACTTCAAAAGCGCTGAGAACAGTGTTTGTTGTTGTTTGATGGTGCAAAGGTACGGCGATTTTCAGACCGATGGCGTACATTTGATGAAAAAAGAGCGTACAGAATGTGAATTTCACAAGCTGTACGCACTTTTCATGAATAGTCCTGATTTTCATCTCTGTTTTTTCCTGACTCCTATTTATATTATATGGAAAAAGTCCAATCATTTTTTTTAGAGATTATATACTATTTGGCACATTTTTTATAAGTACGCCCTGAAGGGACAGCAGTTGCCCCTTCAGGGCGCACCAATGATTTTCATCCATATACCTTCTGTGCCTAATTGTATATAGTTGCCTTTTCTTTTTATATGTTTAAAGTAGTCATGATGTTCTTCTCAACGATACCCCAATAAAAAGTATATTAAGTGCTATTATTCCCCATTTTAATTGTAAGCACAGCGTATTTATTCCCCAAAATAAATGTTTTTCTTGGTAGAATAATATAAAGGTATTATCTTTGTACCCAGATTAATCTTATTAGCAGAGATAAGAAAAACAAAAACAATTATGAGAAGACTTTTTACGATTTTTGTTGTGCTCTTTTGCTCACAGGTAGCATTGTTCGCACAGACAGATGAAGTAGTTCCTTCCGGTTATCCGGAACTGGACGAGTTTGTAAGGAAATGCAAGGCTGAGTATGTTGTTGCCCTGGGTTATCCTGGCAACTACGACAGCAAATTGGAGGGTTTCTACAAGTGGTACACCGACAACAAGATGGAGAACATCCTCATCAACAATGCAGGAGATCCCTTTGATAACCCCGGCGCCCTTTCCTCAGCAAAATTCGAACGTGAAGTGATAGAGACATTTGCACCGCTCTACGGATTCAGCCAGGACGATCTGTGGGGAATGGTGACAATGAGCGGAACAGACGGCAACAACCACGGCATCTATTTCGGCTACAATTACCTGAAGAAGATGACAGGCAAAGCCCCCGTGGTTTATGTTTCCGACGAGGCACATTATAGCAACTTCCGCCTTTGCGACTTGCAGAACGTGGATGTCAAACTTGTCAAGAGCAATGAAATGGGACAGATGATTCCAGAAGAACTGGAGAAGGATCTTGACACCTCGCGCCCTTGCCTGATGATTTATGCCATGGGTTCTACCTTCAAAGGTGCCATTGACAACCAGGAAGAACTGAACAAGGTTCTTGACAGCCATCCCGAGATGATGGTTTACCGTCACATTGATGCAGCACTGTTTGGTGGCTATCTGCCCTTCACAAAGTATAAGACCCTTGTTGACCGCACACAACACCCCTACGAATCCATCTCCATCAGCGGTCACAAGTTCTTTGGCATTGACAATCCCTGTGGTCTCTTCATCACAACGCGAGAGATTTACGACAACCAGGCTTCTTTCGATGTTCCATATCTCAATGCCAACATGCGAATGATCAGCTGCTCGCGTTCGGGTACAGAACCCCTGAAATTCTGGTGGCTCCTGAAGACTGTCGGCATCGAGGGATGGACGGCTCAGGCAACCACGATGATGGACAACACCGCCTACCTCTACTCGGAACTCATTCGCATCGGATGGCCATGCTGGAACAACGTTTACAGTAATACCGTCTTCTTCAAGCGTCCCCCACAAGAACTTGTCAGCAAGTACAACCTTGCTAACAGCAACGACGAACGTTTTGGTGGCGACCTGTCCCATGTCGTTGTTATGCAGCATGTTAAGAAAGAGGTTATCGATCAGTTCATCAAGGATTTGCAGGCGTCAGCCGCCTCCGTAAAGTCTCTTCCTCAATCTCCTGAAAATACCCAAATCCAAGTTCCCATCTACAATCTTCAGGGTGTGTCAGTATCCGATAACTACCAAGGCATAGTAATCAGAGGAAACAAGAAAGTCCTGAATTAATCTGCGGTTAAAACGAAAACGCTCTGCAGGGAGAGTTCAAACGCTCTGCGCAGAGCGTTTTTTTCTCTGCGCACAGAAAATGAAAACGTGCGCACAGAATTGCGGTTTTGACCACAAAAGACACGAAATACCACAAGCCTTCCAGGCTATTCTCACATTGAGTTTTTGTGTCCGTCTGTGTTTTTCGTGTTCAGTTTATTCGACCACAAAAGGCACGAAATACCACAAAAGGTTTATCCATTATCTTTTTGTGTCCGTCTGTGTTTTTCGTGTTCAATAGTTCCTGGCAATCCGAATGGTCATGTATTGTCTTTCGTGGTTTTTTCAAAGAATCATGAAAATATCTTTCACCTTTCACTTTTGCTATGCAAACGGCTGTAGGTCAATAAAATAAGAGCGTGAAAGATGATGAGGTATCTTTCATACATCTTTCACGCCCTTTCATTTCAGGTCTTTTTTTACCAATTTTCTTAACGGATGATTTTGGCCTTTTTGATAATGATGTCTTTGAGGGGACGGTCATTTTCGTCCGTTGCGGCAGCCTGGATCTTTTCGATGATGTCAAGACCCTCGATGACCTCGCCAAAGACGGTGTAACTGCCGTCCAATGTGGGGAGTCCGGGATGCGACTGGTAATAGTTTCGCACATTACTGTCCATGCTGCAACGGCCATAACTCCATGCCTGCATGATGGAGTCAGCACGCTGCAACTGTGCCTCCGAATTATATCGGCCCCAAACCACATAGAACTGCTCATCGGCACTCTTCAGTTCGTGCGTGGCGTCATCCGTGCAACGCCCCATTGCCAAAGCGCCGCGTTTGTGGATAAGATTGGGGTAGTGGATTTCGGCAGGAATGATGTCCACCGGCTGTTCCTCTCCGCACTGCACCACAAAATCCTTAATGACGCGATTGAAAGAACGGCCGTTGAAAGTCTTGGCCTTCACCTTGTTTATGAAATTGTTACGGTGGAGCGGAGTCTCGTTGTAGAGCGACAGGACGATGTTGCCCGCCGTAGTCTTCAGCTTCACTTTCGTGCGCGCATCAGCGATGGGATCTTTCCATCTTCCCATGTAATAAATCGATTGTGCATGCGTGGGGATGACATTCAGATAAGCATTTCGGTTGGAGAATACCTCCAGCGAGAAAAGATATTCGAAAGTCTGCGTGCGAACGAGAATTTCGTGAATCTCACTTTTCTTTTTCTGGATGACTCTGTAGTCACGGATCGGCTCGCTGAAATGCAGACCGGGATTATTGAAAGTCGTGCGGTAGACCTGTCCGAAATACGGCAGATCGACCGTAATCGAATCATTCTTTACGGTAAAGCCATAGCCATAGTCGAGGTTCTTCGTTGGCGCAATGCGGGGCGTCATTCTTTCTGCAGAGAACTCAAAGTCTCGGGGCAGAATCTGTGAAAAGAGGTCACCGCAGAAAAGGAATAATATCGAAAGGAGGAGAAAACGATGCATAGCGATAATCAAGAGTTTTGAATTCATAACTTTTGCAAAGGTAGTACTTTATTTTTATCCCTCCAAGATTATGGGGAGTTTTAACATTGTTGCAGCAAAATCGGTCAGTTTCTGCTTTTACCTAAAAGGTAGGGAGTTCAAAATGCAACTTCAAAACAGGACAATTGATAGGGGCGCCCTGAAAGGGCAAAAGTCCTGCAATCCCCGTTTCTTGTCCCGTTTTTGAATCGTATGTAATACTTTTGCCCTTACAGGGCGTGGATTACTACATCAAACCAATACCCAGGGCGCTGCCCTGGGCTGTGGAAGCCATTGCCCTTTCAGGGCGTACTCATAATATATTGTGTCAAATGATAGGCATTTCAAAATTTTGAATGCAATACCTTTTCCTCATATTGAAGTCATAACCAATCTACAGTTTCTGGAAATTCTAAAAGAATAACAGATTATTCCTTGCACAAAAAGCAGAGTAGGGTGATTTTGCCTTGATGGCAATACACCTTACTCTGCTCTTTGTGTATGAGGGGTTATATATGATTCCCTATTTTTGCATTTTCAGAGCATTGTTGAAAAGACTGCCAACAATCAATTTGTGGAATAGCCAAACGCAGGCGAAGTATATTTTCCCGAAGAAATTATTGAATTTGACGACGGTGCTCACTGCTGCAGTCTGCGTCTCCTTTCCTGGTACGGAGCAATAGACAGACACCAGGAAATTGAGATGCTTGTCATCGGCGCCGATGATGATTTCTTCCTCATTTCGCACCGTGATTCTATCTCGGAATGAAGTTCCTACTTTGAGTCCGAAAGGCTTTACTATGGCATCGCGCAGTTTGAGCATCATTCTGACGGGAAGGGGGAAGTGGCAGAATATATTATCGAACAGTTGGTCAACATTCATATCCGTTCGGCCTTCAATTTTCTTTGCAAAACAGTCGGCATAGTCAGCTGGCAGATATTGTAAAATCAGTTTTCCTGTTAATTCAGTTTTCATAACAAATCTTGTGTTTTGTCCGTATATGATGACCCTCTTCAATAGCGGCGAAAGTGGCTGTTATCGCTACTATAATAAAAATTGTAATGATATTGTAAGAGAGGAAAATAGGCGTTAATATATAAAGCAAAAATCCAGAGATCTTGTTGGCGAAAGTATGCAGGAATATCAGTTTCCGGAAAACCACCAAAGCAGAAATCCCGTTGATGATTTTTACGGCAGCAATCAGGATGATCCATCCCCACATCCATGATGTGAGATGCAGCAGCGGATAGAGTTTCCAGATACAGCACAGAACGAAACACAGATCAGCGACACTGTCAAGGTCTTTACCGAGTTTTGTCACCGCATGGAGTTTTCGCGCAAAAAAACCGTCAGCGATATCTGTGAGTCCGCAGAATGCGTAGAGAAGCCAGAAAAGTGTGACGAGATGAGGTGTGGCTTCCAGGAATAGCAAACAGATTGTCCCCACGATGCGCAGCAGGGTGATGGCGTTGGGAATATACCGTTTCATGAGCAGTAACACAATTTTTCGGCAAAGATAAGAAAAAAAACACTGCACGATACATTTTTTAGAAGAATAAAACTGCAAATCCATAAAAAAGGATGTGCCAAGAAACTTGACACATCCTCACAATCATCACCTTAAATAACACTTTATCAGTGATATTTTACCTTAAAAAGAACTAAACTATTGAGTTATATATTAAACTAATTACCTATAAGTTGTTGTAAGCAGAGACAGAGAGATGGCGGGAGATATCCGCTGTTGAAGTCATGCTGTCAATGCGAATGCGGAGTTCCTTCCCTGGCAGAAGATTTACATAGTTGTCATGGAAAGGATTGATTTCTTCCGGGAGAGAGAGGAAGACACCACGAACATAGCAGTCACTCTTGAGAACGACATCGCGTGAGCCATTGGCATTCTCCTCAATGCTCCAGTTGATATTGGCCTTCGGGAAAGCCATATTCTTTGACTTCAAAAGGCAATAGTCAGCGGTATAGAGACGGTCGGCATTGAAGTCAACAGCAATGAAGACATCCTTGCGGTCAGCTCCTGCCAGCAGTTCGTCAACGGGGACAGAGTACATGGAAGCACTGCTGTTCGCAGCTGCAGTAATCTGCTTGCTGACTTCTTTCAGGCACTTGCCATCAAGCGTCATGAGTTTCACGCAGAGCTTACCCTTTACAGCCTTCAGACGGTCGTTTACCACATAGACATCCAGACGGCCCTCCTTTTCAATAGGAGAAACGAGGACATCGTCCATGGCATGACGAATCATGTAGTGGGCTGCCTTCCATCGGCCGTACCAGTCGCGGGTTGACCAGGAAGCAACGGGCCAGCAGTCGTTTATCTGCCAGATTAGCGTTCCCCAGCAATAGCCCTTGTCACGGCGATGAGCCTCGACAGCAGTCTTCATAGCATCACCCTGCATGAGCTGGCCCACATAGAGTAGGGCAGGGAAAGCTGCCGGTTTCACATATTCACTTTCGAGATAACCTTCAATGCGAGAGTTGGCAAAACTTCCTCCGCGCTGGTGTGACATCATCATATCTGAATGGATGTCCCACTGTGCAGGATCAGTAGCAAAAGCCTTTACCGATTCAAATTCGGGGAAGCTCTGCATACCATATTCGCTATAGAAACGGGCACGGTGAACATTGTAGTTGCTGATGGGTTCGTTGGCATGCCAGACCCCCCAATAGTGGTAGTCACCGCTGGTGGTGAAGGATGACTTGTTGTAATCGCCGAAAGGAGAAGAGGGCCAGTACTTTATATCCGGATTCAGTTCCTCGACAATCTGGGGAAGAACCTTATAGTAAAGATCAGTAAATTCGCGCTCAACCTTCTGGCCGATTTCCTGGGATTGCTTGTAATAAGCCTCTCTCCAGCCCCAGCCGTAGAAGGAATCCTGACATTCATTATTGCCACACCACAAAGCGATACAGGGATGGTTGCGGAGACGGATGATGTTGTCGCGCGCCTCCTGCTGGATGCTTTCGAGCAAGGCTCCGGAAGCGGGGTAAACCGAGCAGGCGAACATAAAGTCCTGCCAGATGAGAATACCCTTTTCGTCGCAGAGATCGTAGAAAAGGTCATTTTCATAAATACCACCACCCCAGACGCGGATCATGTTCATGTTCACATCAACAGCATCCTGAATGGTCTTGGTATAGATTTCATCCGAAACACGAGGGAGGAAGTTGTCGCAGGGAATATAGTCGGCACCCTTCATGAACACGCGTTTTCCGTTCAGTTCGAAGCAGAATTCCTTTCCGTATTCATCCTTCTCGTTGAGGACGCGGATGGAACGCAGACCGATGCGCTGTTCACGGCAGTCGGTGGTGGAAGCCATGGTTACCGTTGTGGCAAAAGTATAGAGATGAGCCTCCCCGAGACCATTCGTCCACCAGAGTCGAGGATTCTTAATCTGGAAATCAAGTGTCACCTCGTTCTTTCCCTTGTGGAGCGTCGCCACCTTTGATGCCAGTTTCTTGCCCGTTGCCTTATCCGTCACCATCACCGTAGCCTCACCTTCATTCTCAGCCATCACAGTGACACACTGTGAAAGTTGGGAGAGTTTGCTGGTGGTCTGTTGACGGGTATAGACATCGTCAATCCGGACATCATTCCACAGCACCAATTCGATGGGACGCCAGACACCAGAGGTAACGAGGCGAGGACCCCAGTCCCAACCATAGTGATAACCTGCTTTACGAGCGAAAACCGACAGGCGGCGGTCGAAGACACCACCATTCTGGCTTTGGTCGTTGACAGCATTATACTGATAGTCCAGCTTGTGCCATTTCTCCATGTCCACCTTGATGGGGGAGTGGAAATAGATGCGCAGCACATTGCCCTTTTCCTTGAGAAGCGCCGCAACATCCACCTTCCAGGTGCGGAACATGTTATCAGCCTTAAGGATGAGGGAGTCGTTCAGAAAGACATCAGCATAGGTGTCAAGACCATGGAACACCAGCAGAGCCTGGCGGGAACCTACGGCACCTTCAGCATCGAAGACCGTACGGTATTCCCAGTCCTCCTTGTCCACCCACTGAACCTCCTTCTCATTGAGGCCGATGAAAGGATCGTCAATCATTCCCAAAGCCATCAGATCCGTGTGAACGGTTCCTGGGACGGTGGCAGGGTGCCAGTTATTGAGGCGCGCCTGTTTGAAAGACCAATCCTTGTTAAGGTTGAGCACATGGCAGGTCCCAGCATTTGCTGAGACTGCCACGCCCAAACTTAAAAAGAGCATAATTAAGAGCTTACGCATTATTTAACGTATTTCTGACCGTTAATGATGTAGATACCCTTCTGGATGTTCTGGGTTCTCTTTCCGCTGAGGTCATAGATAACGCTGCTGTTAGCAACCTCAACACTGTGAACCTTAACGAGGTCAGCGGGGATATGGGTCATCTTGGTAACCGTAACTTTTTCACCAGAAAGATAATAGCCTATGTTAATCGCATCAGCTTCGTCCTGATTAGCAACGGTGTATGAAACAACATGGTCACCTTCAGCGACATTGATACCATTCCAGCCGGTGTCGTTACCGACGAGGACGATGCTGGTGCCGTCAGCCTTCTTTGCGAAGGACTTCATCATACCACCACCGAGACCGGTGACATTGTGAGTGATGACATCACCTACAGCAACGGTAGGAAGCTTGTACTTGTGACCGCTCCAACCAGAAAGAGTAACGGGGCCTTCACCGGGACCAGCAATCCAGATAGAGTTGATGGTCACCTTGTCACCACCGAATACCCATCCGCCGAAAGCGTTGATGCCTTCAGCCTCTTCGGGAGAAGCAACAGTGTAGGAAACAACAGATTCGCCGGCAGGAACACCCTGGCAACGCCATTCGTTGTTACCGATACAGAGGTGGTCAACGGTACCTTCGTCAGTCTTGTAGAGACTCTGGAGGCACTGACCGGAGGTATCAGCGTCACCGGTGAGGTGAACATTGATTACAAAGCCGGATTCCACCTTTTCGCTGAAAGCAGCCTTGGGATAGTTGGACCAGTTACCGGTGTAGAGATCAGGACCGGCATAGATTTCAATTTTGTCACCAGCGGGACCGAGATCGGTAATTTCGGTAATTTCACTGTTCTGGGCGTTAGCCATTACTGCGCAAAGCATGCAGTTTGCAAAGAGTAAAAATCTTTTCATAATAATTAAAAATTTAAGGGGTTAATTATGGGTTGATTATTTCTGTTAATACGCTTATTGTCTGAGCCTTGACGGTGAGGTTGTAATTATAAGTGCTGATGCCTTCCTCAACAGGCAGGAGAGCACCATTCTGGTCAATCTTGCTGTCCTTTTCCTGGTAGGTGAAGAGACGGGCATTGGCGGTCTTATGAGGGAGAACGATGTTGAGGGTCTGATCTTCATCGCCAACATTCACCACTGCAAAAGAGAGTTTTCCGTCCTTTTCCGCACAAACCGTGAAGATACCGTTTTCAGGGAGGGAAGTAGCGGAGTTCTTGAGGATGTTACACCCTTGGGGGAAGTAGCGGCACATCAGCGACCAGCTGTAGTACAGAGGACGAGGAGTTTCTTCCTCAGCCTTGTTGAACACCTTGCTTCCCAGGATATTCCACAAGCCCCAGATCTTGACATCTTCCGTCTTGCCGGAGTCGCCGCTGCTGTGCATAGCGTCGTCGAGCATCCACAGTGCAAGACCTGACATTCCCGCGTTCATCGCCTCCATGGCAAACATCGGCATATCGAGACTGTAGAAATAGTCGTAGCAAAGCATGTTGCAGTCAGAGCCCTTGGTATAGGGACAAGCCTCAACACGACGATCATATTCCTGCTGCAGGAGACTGTCTTCGGGATTGTAGTATTTGAAACCGGACTCGCCGAGGAGAATCTTCTTACCTTCAGGAACAGCGGCGGTGAGGTTTTTCAGGATTTCTGAATACTGACCGCTGCGAACCTGCTGCTGACCGGGATAGGCGTGAACATCGTAAATGCCCAAAATGCTGTCGGCATCAGCGATGGATTGTGACAACCAGCCCTGGGTATCATACTTAGAATTGGGATTCTTATAGTTCACCACGGCATCAGGACCTGCAAGGCTAACCTTGTCCAGCAGACCTTCGCAGGAAGCCATCTTCTGGTGGAAACGCTTCAGCATGGAAAGCCACATCTCGTAGTCACCGTTGGTACTTGCCCAGTCGCCGTCAGGTTCGTTGAAGATGACGAAATGCTTGATGCAGGTAAGGTCGCAGTCGTTCACGAGGTAGTTGAGGTAGTCTACAGACATATCGATCCATTCCTGTGACTGCTTCATATCCCATGTAGGAGGATTGAATTCACCGTAGATGACGCTGATGTCGTGTTCCTTGCAGTAGCCGAGGAGTTTGCGGATATTCTCAGCACGATAGCCCTTGCGGTAGGTTTTCTTTTCAGGATCCCAATATGTGAAGGGGCTGTTGATCATACAGCGCACATACTGAGGATGCATGACATCGAGACGATGGAAAACCGTCTGCCACTCGCTGTCCGTCATTTCGTGGCCCCAGGCAAGCGCCTCGTCGTAAGGATCCCATTCCACACCGTTACCGATGTAGTCAGCGTTTACCACCTCATCACTGATCGTGACGGTGATGTCGGCCGTATTGTGGCAAGCGGAGAGAAGAAGCATGGCTGCTCCCGCCATAGAAAGAATAATATTTCTCTTCATAGCCTAAACATTTTTGCACTCTTCAGAAAGAAGATAGTCCAGAAGTTCGGATACTGATGCGGTAGCAACACCGATGAGTCTGTCGGCAGCACCATAATATACATAAAGGGTGTCACCGAGAATGACGTTTCCGGTGGGGAAGACACATCCTGAATAGATGCCGCAGGTTTCGTATGGTTCTGAGGGTTCCAGAACGGGATGGGGGGTACGACCGAGGATCTTCGTCGGATCGTCCTTGTCGAGGAGGAGCAACCCCACACGATAACAGCCGACTCCGCCGTCCTCCACACCGTGGTAGGTCATCAGCCATCCCTTCTCCGTGAGGAGGGGTGGTGCACTGGCGCCAATCTTCTCCTCCCAGGTTCCTTTACGGCCTGTGAGAAGTAACTCGCTGGGTTTGTTTTCCCAAGAGAGGAGGTCATCCGAATGCTTCAGCCAGATGGAAGGATATTCAACGCCGTACTTTTCACCGATGTATTGTTTCGGACGGTGAAGCATATAGTATTCACCGTTGATTTTCTCAGGGAAGAACATCACATCGCGGTCATCAAGACGCGTTTCCGTAATGCGTCCCAAGCGTTGGAACTTCCGGAAGTCATAGGTCATGGCAAGACCCGTGTTTCCCATATTCTCACGCCATGCGATGGGAGCGAACCCGTCGCACTCAGGTCTGAGAACCTCGTCATGCGGGAAAGTCCAGTAACGGCCGGGAGCCACAGGACGGTAGGCATAGGTTATGTAGAAGGCGTCCCCGAACTTTACAATTCTGGGATCTTCAACACAGCCGCTGTCGGGTCCGTCGATGGAAGGGCTGAAAGCAGGACCGTCTCCAACACGGTGGAAATGGAATCCGTCCGAACTTTCTGCCAGGCCGAAACGAATGACATGCTGCTCGTCATCGTCAGCGCAGCGATAAAGCATAATGAACTTCTCTCCATCATGAATCACACCAGGATTACAAGTCACCAGCGACTCCCAATCGTTCTCAGGATTGGGACTGATAATAGGGTTACCTGCAAATTTTGTTAGTTTCATAGAGTATACTGGTATGTTATTTCTATAGTATTATTTTTCGCGGAAAATTTCAGAAGCGAAATCTCTTAATTGTTCTCTCCAGAATTGCCATTCATGTCCGTGATCGCTATAATGGAACTCATATTCGATTCCCTTGTTGTCAAGCATATTACGGAATTCTTTATGGCCCTCCCAACGAGAGTCTTTTGTACCACATGAAATCCAAAGCAGATCAAGTTTGGAATTCACCTTTTTAGCGTTATCCATGTTATCCACGCCATATTTCTCGTAATCCCAGGAAGAGTCGCTGAGGAGTCCAGAACTAAATTCACCGATGGCGGAGAACAGTTCGAGGTGACGCATACCGATGACGAAGGACTGACCGCCTCCCATGGAGAGTCCGGCAATAGCGCGGGACTTACGGTCGGTACGAACTCGGTAGCGTTTTTCAATGAGTGGAATGACATCTTCAAGTAACTCGTTCTCCAAAGCACGCATACCCTCAACATTGCTGCCACCGGCCCAAGATCCATCGGTAAGACCGTTTGTCATCACCACAATCATGGGTTTTGCCTTGCCCTCAGCGATGAGATTGTCCATAATGGCATCAGCGGAGGCTGAGCGAACCCAGCTGCTTTCATCGTCTCCACCGCCATGACGGAGATACAACACCGGCAACTTGATTTTGGGATTCTCATAATAAACGGAAGGAACATAGACATAGACTTTGCGGCGTTTGGAGAGTGGGGTGGAGATGTAACTGAGGACATCAACCTCACTACCCGTCTGAACATATTGGTCGAAACGATGGGACGAACCTCTCACCTCGACAATGCTACCATAAACTTCGGTACCGGCTTTTACCACCGGATTCTTGTAGTCCAAAACTTTCACACCGTCCACTTCGAACTTATACTCATAAACGCCGGGGGCAACAGGACCTATTTGAATTTCCCAGTCACCCTGAGCATTTTTGTGCATATTGACAGGTTCGATGTCCCACTCGCCAAAGATCAGTTTTACCTCCTTGGCATTGGGAGCGGGGGTGCGAAAAGTTATATGTCCATCGGCAGTCACCTCCGGCGAATATACCTGCTTTGAAGGAGACCACCAACCTTCTGTCGAGAATGCCTGTCCATAACTGGAGATGCAGGAAAACAGAGAGAGTAGCAGAAAGAGAAACTTATTCATAATTTGATAATTCTTATTTCTTCCATTCCAAGGTAATGACACTGCCACTGGAAAGAGGAACCTCACAGTACTTGCCGTTGTACCTCACCCATACGGATTCGGAAGAAGAACGGGTGTTGGCAACGACGAGGATGATACGTCCGTCAGGCGTTTCAAAGGCCACATTGGGAAGAACACCTGAATGTTCGTATTCCACGGCGCGCATTGTTCCGGGAGCCTGTTCATCCTCGAAAAGGATGGTTCCACTGTCGGTTGGCGACGTACTGGAAATGCGGTAGGAACCAGCGGGAACGAAGGGAGTGACATGGGCCAAACCATAGAAGGCGATGTTCTTATGCCAATTGTCTCCACCAATGGTAATGGCACCATGGCAGAACGGGCAACCTCCGTTATCGGTATGCGGTCCGGCATCGGTGTCGGCAGCAAGATTCCAAAGCACGACGTTGGTGGACCAGTTACGAACAACGTTAACCACTACACGCTCAACGACGGGGGCGATGGTTGCCGTTGCATTTCCACTGCGGTCGATGATCATCTGCTCCGTGAAGAGAATATCCTTATCGGGACGCGCATTGTGGACGGTTGTCATTCCTGAATGGTCGCCCATATACTGGTGAAAAGCAATTCCAGAGGAGTATTGTGAGGCGGCGGGATCGCTGAGGATGGTCAGCGGATAATCGGGACGGTCACAGTTATGGTCAAACAGGACGATTTCCGTCGTGAGGCCATTCTTCTGGAACTGGGGACCGAGATGCTGGCCGATGAACTCCGCCTGATCCTGAGGCGACCAGTGCATACTGGGCGTATTGCGGGAGTTGAGGGGCTCATTCTGGACGGTAACACCAGAAATCCTGATGCCTTGCTTTGCCATTTCCTGGACATAGCGGACGAAATAGCGTGCATAGACATCGTAGCATTCCTTTCTTAACTTTCCACCCCGGACATCGTCCGTTGTCTTCATCCAGGTGGGAGCAGACCAGGGAGATGCCAGAATTTCTATGTCAGGATTGACCGCCAGAATTTCCTTCATGACGGGGACGACGTCGTTGAGGTCCTGCGACAGCGAGAAATGTTTCAAATCCCAGTCGCTTTTGCCTTGCGGCATATCGTCGTAGGAGAAGACGAAGGAGTTCATATCAGAGGCTCCAACAGTAAGGCGGATGTAACTAATGCCAGCCTGGTCTTCACCGTGCCCGAACAGTTTGAGGATCAAATCGTGGCGGGCTTCAGGGCTCATGGCCATCATCAGTTCAGCACTGCCTCCTGTGAGGGCGTAACCGAAACCACGCATCTTCTGGAAGTGCTGCCGGTTATCGACGGTGATGGGGACACGGCGATCGGTACCCTTGTCAGAGAAGGAGAAGACTTGAGGTCTGAGAGCAACGCGAGACATTCCGTCAGGCGTTGTCTCCCATACCTTAATATCTTGAGCTATTGCATCTGCAGATAGCAGGAGACCTGCTACCATGCAGCATGCTTTCATCAGCACTTTTTCCATTAGACAATTATTGCTTTTCGAAGATCATTATCCAGTCGATGGGAGCGTTGACGAAACGGTCAACGTCTGTCCAGCGCTGAGAGGTAGCGTCAATCATCTCCATGATGTGGAAATGAAGACCAACGCAGCCGTTGTCAATGGTGAGGTCACGGTTACCTGCATTGAAATGATGGGTACCGGGAGTGAGCAACTTAGCCTTGATGCTGCCATTGATCGTCAACTCCAATGTCTTGGTGTCGATAGTGAAGCTGGAAACACCGTGAGGCAACAAGCCGTAAACCGATGACATGTCAATTTCATCGCTCTTGCCACCATGCCAGAGATAATCCCAGTACTTACCGTCATCACCGGCAGTGTACTCGAGGGTAGAAGTGGTCACCTTGAGGATGTTGTCACTTTCATTCCAGATGGATTCATCCCAGCACCAGCTCTTGTCAATAGGACTAACCAATGCAGGATCATCACCAGAACCACCATTTACGCGGAGATCCTTAACCTTATAGGTACCGGGCATGGAAGCGAGGTCGAATTCGGGAGCAGGATCATCGGGTTCCACGAAGACAACATTATCAATCGTCTTGGCAGATTCGGGAGTAACGTAGCCAGCGGGCATCTGTTCCAACTCGACGTAGAGCTGACGAGGCTTGCGATAGAATACACCATAGTCATCCCATGCGTGATCCCAGTCGTCAGCAGCAGCGGGCAATACAAACTTGATGGCCAGGGTCTGGATGGTAACCGACTTGGCAGGAGAACATCCGGGGAGTTCGTAAGTGCCGGGGCCTACGATGGTACCCGTTGTGGTTGTACCATTCTCATGAGTGAAGGTAATGGTATTTCCGTCGAGGGTATAAGAACCTTCGTTCTTCGGAAGAACAGAGTAAGCACTGCTCATATCTAGAGACTTGTACTTGGAAGGAGTCTGTGACTTATCGTAAGCCATCCACCAGTGGCGGCCGTCTTCGCCAGCCCAGTTCTTGAAGGCTCCGTCAGCATACAATTCCAGAACGTCATCCTTGAGAGCGCCGATACCACGGCCATCTTCATTGTCGAAGCAACCTTCCTTGGCAAACATATCATAAAGCTTGGAGCAGTCATATTCAGCACCTGTTCCACCCCAGAGCCACATGTGGGTAATGTGATAAGCCTTGGGAAGGTCAGCATCAGACTTGATGGTTCCAAGATTGTGAACAGCACCGGACATGAGGATAGCCACATTGTTGGAAACATTGTGAGCCACTTCTTCGCCACTGGTGTTCTTTGCCACGAGGGAGAGACCGCCAACGAGAGAAGGAAGAACCGCAAAACGATATTCCTTGCCGCGTTCGATATTTCCCTGGAGGGTCACCGTGTTTGTAGCAGACTCAGCGGCGGTAACCTGAGGATCATCGGTGGAATAATCTACGGTGAATTCACCGCTGATGGGTGTACCGTCGGTGGTGGAGAGGGTAAGACTCTCGATATTATCCATATCAAGGACAACGCTTACCTCAGAGGCAAGGTCGCGGAAGTAAAGACGAGAGGTCGTTGACTTTGCAATCTTTGCTGCTGCCTCGCGCATGCAGCCGCCTTCAGTTGCGGTCTGAACGGCAGGAATAGTGCCCACAGCAGAGGTAGTGGTCATTGTCCCGGTAGCAGGGTAGAAAGCGAGCCATGAGGGAACAACCTCAGGAACAACCTTGAAGAACTCAGCGACTGTACCGGTATTGGCAGAGTTTTCAATCACGCTGATGCTCTTGCCGTCGTACAGTGAGATCTTATCACCTTTCTCCCAGATGGCGAGGGTTTCTGTGGTACCGTGGAAAGTAACATCACCAACTGGTTGCTCTTCGTCATCGTCAAAGATGTTCTTGATGACATCGGGCATATCAATAAAGTCGCCACAAGAGGTGATGGTCAATGTTAAAGCTAAAAAAGCGAATAACGTTTTAATCGACTTTTTCATTTTATTCTGATTTTATCAATGATTATTTTCACTCGGAGAAATAGGAAAGTCCGTATTATTCGATTACAAAGACTTTCTCAGTATTAGGCTTCACAGAAGTTGAGATGGTTCCTGCACAATTTTTGCCCTTTCCCCATACTGCCTTCTCGATATCCAATTCGCGCAATGAGCCGTTGGCCTTCACGCTGACCTTCTTCATCGTTCGCTTGGAATCGTTGAAAAGATAAACGTAAGTCTTCTTTCCGCAGGTGACCGCAAATGCCTGACCCTTGTCAGCACTGATTTCACAGGGAATGAAGCTGCCATTGCCGTTTTCCAACATTTCCTTGTTGACCAAAGCGGGAGCGCGGAAGAAGCGCAGCATATTTCGGTTGTCGAAGTATTCCCACCACCAACTCATCGGGGTCACTGGAGTGGGAGAGAAGAGACCGTACCACAAACCGCGTCGGAAGTCCATGTCCATACCGTCGGCAAAGTCGTCGAAATTCTTGGACCAGTCCCATTCGTAACCAAATTCGCCAATGATGTAGGGCTTGCCGAACTTCTTGCGGTAGTTCTCGATGGTTTTAGGAATAACAGAGGTGTTCTTATAGATATGCTTCTGGTTAATATCCATGTCGGCAACACTGTTGAGACCTTCGAGATCACGATGAGAGATGGAGGTTGTCACGATATGCTTGAAGGCATCGATGCTCTTGATGTAACGAGACATGTGAGCATGCCAGTCTACGATGTTCTTTGCCGGGATAGGATTGCTATGGTCACGGAACTGGATGTTGTCGATTTCATTGAAGAATTCCCACATGGCAATAGCTTCGCTGTAACCCCAGCGGGCAACGATGTAGCGCAGACGGTTGCGATGGGCAGCCTTGGCTTCTTCACTTACAAAGAAATCGATGTTGGTGCGGGCATCACCAGCTCCCATGCAGAGCATGATCTTTATGCCAAGTTTCTCGCACAGTTCGACCGTCTCATCCAGATGCTTTACAGCACTCGGGTTGATAGGGCCGTCACAGGCTTCGTAACGGGAATTGTTGAAATCGTCCTTACGGTCAATCGGGAAGTTCCAGGAACACATCCAGAAACGAACGAAATTTCCACCGTGCTCGGCAAACTTCGGAAGCATAGCCGGGTAACTGAATCTTTCGTGTTCCTCGTGGAGATTCTTGAAGAACTTGGAGTCATCATTTGCTCTGGACTCCCAGCAGATGTTCTCGCCAACGCCGCGGAACGGGGTTCCATCGTCAAAGCGCAAGGTCCAATCGTCGGCAACATGAAGGAAACCGTGTCCGGAACCTTCTTTTACATCAAGCTTGTAGGATGGCGAAATGGATTCCATGCCAGGCTGGGAATAGCGGAGGAAATAGGTCAGCTGTCCCTTTGTCTGGGGGGTATATCGTACTGCCCAGTGGCTCGTCTTGCCAGATTCTCCTTCAACATAGAAAGCTGGGACGACGCTGTTCCTGCCATCAGGGGCAGTGACAACCATATCGAGACGAGCTTCCTCCTGTCGGTAAGGATTTTCCCATTCACCCTGCAATTCCACGTCGATATCCACGCGCTGATAGAGCTGGCAGGATGAAGACTGCGGGCTGACTTTTATGATCTGGGCATTGGCTGCTGAGCAGGCGAAAAGGCCCATAGCCAACAATAATAGATTTCTCATAGTCGGGGAATTAGTAATTATCCTGTTGAGAGGATGTGCATAAGGCACTACACACACCCTCATCAACGATTCTACTACAATTATCAATACTTGGGATTCTGTGTCAGGGTGCCGTTGGAATTCTCAATTTCTGACTGAAGAATAGGTAAGTAGTAGTTTCTCTCGTAGAATACGCGAGCTGCTACTTCTTGAACAGAATAAGAATAATTGTCACCAGACTTGGTGATCTTGACACCTTTCACAGGCTGATTCAGAACGGTCATTGCATCCTTCCAGCGGAGGAGGTCCCAATAGCGATGGTCCTCGAAGGCAAGTTCAATCTGACGTTCGTGCTTTACAGCATTACGGAAATTCTCGAGAGAAGATGCGTTTACAGCGGGAAGACTTACAGATGCTCTGTCGCGGACCATCTTCAAAGCCTCTTTGGCTGACATTACATAACCAGCAGGAGTATTGCCTGGACCAAAGGCCTCATTCATGGCTTCAGCGTAGTTGAGGAGGATTTCAGCATAGCGGAAAGCCACCCAGTTGTGCTGAGCCGTCTGACCCTGGATGAGGTTCAACTCATCGGTCAGGAACTTCTTGAGGTAATATCCCGTAGGACTGGCATTGGCGCTGTTCATATCGTCAGTTTCACCTGCAGCCTCAGCAATGGTGCGGCCGTTCCACTGACTGTTATTGGTAACAATGGAAGCTGCAAGACGGGGATCGCGGTTAGCATAGGGATCGCTGGCATCGGGAACACCGATGTATTCATACTGACTTACGAGGTTCTCGGTAGGACAAACGCCGCTCTTGCCACCAGGGGTAGCAATGGGGTAGTTGGCCTTTTCAAGATTGTTGGACGCTGCTCTGCGAACGGCATAGATGGTCTCAGGGCTGGTGAGAGAATAGGAGCCCTTGAAATAAGAACCATAGCTGGGATCGAGGCTGTAGCTGAGGTCAGCACAAGAGAGGAACTCATTGGCAGCCTGTGCAGCGCGTACCCACTTGGCATTGTCATCGCTGGGATTATGAAGGGGACTGGCAGCATAGAGCAATACGCGAGACTTCAAAGCCAACGCAAAACCCAGGGTGAAACGACCTTCACGATCGGCAAAGTCGTTCCAGTTAACAGCCAGCTTGTCTTTCCAGCTATCGATTTCATTAACGATATACTCTACGCACTCGTCATAGGAGGAACGGCTGATCATCTGACCACCATTCTTGTCCATAGTCTGCTCAACGATGGGCATACCGCCATACATCTTGATGAGTTCAGCGTAGTAGTAGGCTCTTGCAATATGAGCCTCTGCAATGTACCAGTCCAGTGACTGAAGGTCGCGCTTGTAGTTCACAGCGTCAGTCACGAGGTTACGGTTCTGCTCGAGCAAAGCCTTACCCTTACCGTCGGCAACATAGTCGAGGAAGTAGTTCACGGCACGGATGCCCTCATAGCAGTTGGTATAGGTATATGACAATGGATTAACATTGGCATTGATCATACCCTTGTTGAAATACAACACATTAGAGGACGCTGCGGCCTGCTGTGCTTCGTCTGAGGCAGAAGCAAAGATGTTATTGTCAATGGCCGAATAACCGTAGTGAATAGGAGAATAGCAGGCATTGGCAAAAGCCCAGATGCTGCTACGGCTGGTGGCCAGCGTCTCATTGGTGTTGCTGGTATCAAGACTGGTATCCAGGAAGTCTTCACACGACGTCATGGTGAGAACCAATGCTGCCGCAATTAATATATGATGTTTCATCTTTTTCATAATAGTTAGAATGTTAGATTAACTCCTACATTGAATGACTTCATCATGGGATAGCGGCTGGTTACGTTTTCCGGATCGATGTTGTAGTCCTTCAAGAGTGAACTGATTGTGAAAAGATTATTTGCGTTGAGATAGAGACGCAAGTTCTCAATACCACGGTTCTTCAAGATGGTGGAACAGAAGTTGTAACCCAGTTCCACGGTGCGAAGCTTGAGATAAGATGCATCCTTTACCCAGAAGGAGCTCAACTGGTAGTTGTTCGCGTTGCTCTGAGTCGTCAGACGGGGATAGGTAGCGTTGGCACGGTTGTCAATGCCCTGGGTGGGGTAGTAAGCCCATGCGCCCTTTGCGATTTCATAAGCATTGCCATTATCCACGAAAGCTACAACCTGGTTCCAGTTGTCAAGGATGTTGGCAGAAACGCCAGCGGCACCCTGGAAGAGGACTTCGAGGTCGAAGCCCTTATAGCCTAACTTGCCACCGAAACTGTAGTACCATTCAGGATATTCAGTTCTACCGATCTGCGTAACATCGTTCTGGTCAATCACATTGTTACCGTCAAGGTCCATGTACTTGATGTCACCAGGCTGAACGGTTCCGAAAGCAGGGGTAACATCTCCTAAGAGATTACCATTGTCATCGAAGTCAGTGATATCGTAGAAACCATCGGCAACAAGACCTATCAGTGCGCCGTAGGGACGACCGGTCTTTGCGCTGAAAGCATTGGCTGTAGGCACTTCGGCCATTTCGTCAATGCGGTTCTTGGCATAGGTCATCATACCGTTTACGCGGTAATCGAAGTCGCCGCACTTGCCAGTGTAGCTGGCAGAAAGATCAACGCCGTAGCTGGTCATCTTACCGATGTTGGAGAAGTAGTACTGCTTGCCATAGTAACCCATCAGGGAGTTGTCGAGGCAGAGGACATCGCTGCGCTTGTCGAGATAAGCATCAACCGTGAGGTCAAGACCATGGAACAAGGTAGCATCAAGACCGATGTTGTACTTCAGGCTCTTCTCAGCATGTGCCTTTTCGTTCGGAGTGAACATGGGAACATAGGTGGTTTGCCAGGTACCCTGATTCTTTCCAGTGTAGAAAGAGCCGATGTAGCTGTAGGTGAAGTAGTCCTTGAAGAGATAACGTCCAGAAGTGTTGTAGCTGGAGAGAACGCCCGTTGCCGTTGATTCAGAAGAACCGGTGAGGCCGGCGGATGCGCGGAGCTTCAGGTAGTTGACAACATTATTGTCCTTGAGGAAGCTTTCTTCGCTGGCAACCCATGCAAGAGAGAGAGCAGGGTAGGTGCTCCAGCGGTTGCCCTCGGCATACGCATCGTTACCGAAACGGGAAACTGCGAGTTCTGCGACATAACGGTGAGCGTAGTCATAGTGCAGGAAACCGTTGAGATTAAGCGTGTTGTACTTGTAACGGTAAGACTCGTGGCTTTCACCCTTATAGGAAGAAACATCCCAGTTCAACATAGCAGAAAGTCCGTGCTGGCCGAAAGTACGATCGTAGCCGGCAGTGAACTTATACTGTTTCCAGTCCTGCAATCCGTTTGAACCGTAGCCACTGGCGGTGATGGTTGTCGTCTCATCAGTCGTCGTGGTAACACCTTCATGCCAGCGAGCGTAGTTACGGGTCTTACTGTAAGCACTCAGGGTGTAGTTGTAGAAAGAGATAGACTGCTTCAGGTAGAGACCGGGAGTCAGTTTGTCGAGACGCTCACGGACTGAGAAGTTGGTCTGCAAGGTACGAGCCTTGTAGGAAACCCAACCTAAACCGTTAACAGAAGCATAGGGGTTGTTGGGATAGACAGCAGTACCGGAGTAGTTGCCTTCTTCCTCATTGTCATATACATTATATATATTAGAGGGGTAGCGGGACAAATCCGTGAAGAGCTGGCTGACAGAGTAGTTCGGACGCTTTGAATTCTCAATACGTCCACCCATATCCAACTTTACATCAAAGATGTCAAGAATACTGAAATCAAGGTTGGCACGAAGATTATACTTGTAGTAGTTGAGATTGTGGGTCTGATCCGTATTCGGAGTATTGAGGATACCGCTGTTGTTGAGATAGCCTAAGTCGATATTGTAGCGGGCGTTCTTTGAACCACCGTTGAAGACGATATCGCCGTCAACGAACTGACCGCTGCTCTTGAGGGCTTCATCATACCAGTCAACGTTAACGCCTGTTCCATTCTGGTAAGCCTGAAGCTGTTCAGCAGAATATGTGGGATTCCACATCATTCCGTTGTCATTGGAAACTGCCTGGTTATAGAGGTTGGCGTAGTCATAGGAATTGAGCGGCTTGTTCAGCATCGTAGGCATCTGGACACCTGTACGAAGGCGTGCATTGATGGTTGACTTGCTGATACTGCCACGTTTGGTCTCAATCTTGATGACACCGTTGGCACCCTTTTCACCATAGACTGCAAGAGCAGCAGCATCCTTGAGAACGGTAACGCTTTCAATCTCGGCAGGAGAGAGGCCAGACAAATACTGAGATGTAACCTCAAATCCATCAACAAAGATCTTTGCTGTGTTCCAGCTGCCAATGCCAAAGCTACCCATACCACGTACGAGGTACTGAGCATTGTTAGAACCAAGTTCGCCAGTTCCTTCCTTCACAATCAAACCTGAGAGTTTACCCATCAAGGTATTGGTGAAGTTGGAAGTAACGGTTTTATATAATTCGTCTCCTGTTACGGTAGCAGTTGATGCCGTCGAAACTTTTTCAGCCTTTGACTCTTCTGACGAAGCGTCATTCTGGGCTTTCAGCGTTGCAGGAGTAAATACCAGCAAACCTAAGGCAACAGTTATAAATTTCTTTTTCATATACTGTAAGTGTTTTGAGGTTTAATATCCTGGATTCTGGGTGGTTGTTCCCTTGTTGATTTCCGTCTGGGGGATAGGTTCCAAATACATTGCATCACTCCAGAAAGAGTTGTATGCCACTGCATCCCAGTAGGTCTCAACCCATTTAGCATCGTAGGGCCATGTGGCTTCGGCGGTGTTCTTGATGTTGAACTGAAGCATACGCATCTCACCGCCGCAGATACCCTTGGCGATGTCTGCACGCTTCCAGTGCTTAACGTCGAAGTAGCGATGATTCTCCTGGAAGAATTCGATGGCATCCTCACGCTGAATGAGAGCACGGAGCTTGGTCTGATCGGTTTCCGTAATGGAAGGAAGACCGGCGCGGTTGTGAACAGCGTTGAGATACTTCAGTGCATTCTGGGTATCACCGATTTCGTTGTAAGCCTCTGCGAGGTTCATATAGGTTTCTGCCAAACGGAAGATGGGACCTTCCATCCAGAGTCGTGAACCTGCCTTATAATAGAACTTGGTACGTTCGCCGCAACCCTTGTCACCGTCGATGGCATTGGGGAATACGTCGCCCTTGCCCTTGTCAGCAGCATAGCCACCACGGCTCCAGCCCTGGTTCTGCCAATTGTAAACACCGGGATTGTTCTTGGAGTCATGACCGCCCCACTTGATGTCGGCAAGTGCACGAGCCTCAAGTTTGGATACATTGGCAATCCAGTCTGAACCATCTCGGGGAGTGGAATCACCGACCTTCGGCCAGTTCATATCAGAACCGTCAGCAGCGTAGTAGTTCTCGATGAAGTTGGTGAGAACACCGCTGCAGTCGGTATCGTAACGGTTTGTGGTCTGGTTGGCAGAACAGTTGATGAAGTTGACAATGGAAGAGTAGGTGTTGTTGTCCTTGTAAGCCAGAATGATTTCGCGGCTGCCGGGAGTAGAAGCGGCAGTAGCATAGTCATCAAAAGCATTGGGGTTGGGACGTCCTACACCAGCACCACCGGTGTTGATGAGTTCAACGCCATTGGACTGTGCCCAGTTCAGCACGGCAAGGTTAGCGTCGATAGCGGTCTGCCAGCGCTGTTTGTCGGCACTGCCGAAACAGATGAGGTTGTTGTTTTCTCCATTATCCAGATAAGGAGTGCTGCTGTTGAAGAGGGGACGGGCTGCAAAGATCGCGGTACGAGCCTTGATGGCAAGAACAGCACCCTTGGTCATGCGACCGGTGTTGGCAGCATCCCAACTTGCAGGAACAAGTCCGTAAGCTTCGTCGCAGAGTTCATTGATATATGCAAGCGTTCCTTCCAGGGTTTCACGACCAGCGGTGAGATCGTCACTTGCCTCGAAAGACTTTTCAACGCGGGGCACACCACCATAGCGGTAGAACATACCCATATAACGGAAGGCAATGAGAGCGGTAGCCTCGCCTTTGATGTAGGCCTTCTCGGTCTCGCTCATATCAGGAACGTTATCGATATTTTCCTTTACAAGAAAACATTCACGGATGAACTTCCAGTTGTTGCCATAGTGATCAGCACCGGCATCAGAGCCGTCAGTACCATTGACGGAAAGACCCTGCTGGACGATATTGTAACTGCCATGCCAGCTGTATCCGCGGCCAACCTCACCAGAGATTGCACCAAGGGTACAGTGACCGATACCCATTCCACCCGGCCAACCATGGCGAAGGACATCCTTGTAACAGGTCATCAGGGCAGAAAACGCATTCTTGCTGGAACTGTAAACGGCCTCTTGGTCCACCGTTCCCGTAGTATCAGGTTTTTCCAGGAACTCATCGCACGAAGTAAGAACTAACGCTGAGGCAATGAGTAAACTTTTAATATATAGTTTCATAGATGTATCTCCTATTAATTTTTTAGAAACGGAAGCTAAGACCTACAGTGAATACCTTGGTAAGAGGATAGAGGTAGGTACTACCATCAGTTGTTTCAGGATCAATACCATACTTGGAAAGGGCGTTCTTGAAGGTATAGATGTTGTTTGCGTTAGCATATATACGCAAAGCAGTGATCGCAACCTGACGTCTGGTAAAGTCGAAGGTATAACCAACTTCTACATTCTTGAGCTTGATGTGGTTGGTTGACTTTACCCAATAGTCGCTCTGCAGGTAGTTGTTGTGACTTGTGGTAGCGTCGTAGGTAGCACGGGGATAAGTGATTTCCTCGCCTGCAAGATACTTCTCTTCGGTCCAACGACCATCATACTGCCACTTCCAGGCGTTACCTGCTGACTTGAAGAACGGAATGGTATAACCGCTGCTCAGGTAGTAGGAACCATTGAGGCTACCGGTGAAGAGGATACGGAGGTCAAAGCCCTTGTAGGTGAGGCGGGTCTTGAGTGCGAAGTGATATTCAGCATAGTTGGGCTTGCCGATAGGAGCACGGTCGTTCTGGTCAATCTTGCCGTCACCGTCGAGGTCCTTGTAACGGATGTCGCCAAGGGTTGCTGCGTTACCGGTGTAGGTGTTGTAAGGACGAGCGTCAAGTTCTTCCTGGGTATTGAACAAACCATCGCTGATCAAACCGAAACGCTGACCGATAGCGTGGCCGGTTTCGTTCATCCAGGGATATGGATTGGAAGCTTCAGCCTTGTAGATAATCTTGTTCTTTGCGTAACTGATGTTACCACTGATGGTGTAGAGGAAACCGTTCTTGCTGTCGGTCCAGTCAATGACAGCTTCGTAACCGTGGTTTTCGGTGATACCGACATTTGCAGGAGGTACATCGCTAGAAGATACACCATAAATGGCGGGAATGGTTCCGAGGGTGGTGAGAATGTTGTCACGCTTCTCGTAGAACCAGTCGTAATCAATAGAGAGGCGATCACGGAAGAACTTGGTCTCAGCACCTACGTCATATTTACGGGCACGTTCCCAGGTAATGTCAGGATTACCCAGACTACCTTCAACAGCACCGTAGTAATAGGTATTCTGAACGGAACCGTCGCTGTTGCCAAGGAAGTAACCGCTCTGGTTGAGGTTGTAAGTGTTGGGGAGATAGTAGTAACGGCGACTGCCACCGAGTTGGTCATTACCAACTTCACCATAGGAAGCACGGATCTTCATGAAGGTGAGGAAGTCGTTCTTGGGATAGAACTTTTCAGCAGTGGGAACCCAACCTACGGAAATTGCGGGGAAGAGACCGAAACGCTTGCCTTCACGGAACTGCTCGGTACCGTTGTAACCAGCGTTGAGCTCAGCCATGTACTTGTTGTCGTAGTTATAGGTAACACGACCGACGAAACCCATGATTCCTGAGGGAACATGGTAAGAGTCGCTTGGCATTGTGTACTTTGAAGCCTTACCGAGGAGCAATGCACCAACGTTGTGCTTGCCGAAGGATCCTGCCCAGTCTACGCTGGCATCAACATAGATCTTGTTCCAGTTGGAATAGCCATAGGATTCAAATTTACCACTACCCATTGAACCACCGAAGAATTCGAGGTTGTTGGGATTTTCAGCACTACGCTGGACGGTGTAGGAAGGGATGGAGGGGGTATACTTGACAAGACGGTTGTAGTTGTCCTGATAAGATACGGTAGCATGAGCGTTCAGACCAGGGAGCAGATAGTCCATCTTGTGGTTGAGCTTGATGCTGTTGTCAAGCAAACTGTTGAAGATGCTGTGAGAACCACTGATCAGAAGGTTATAAACGGCATTCTGATAACCGATGTTGCTGTTGGTCTTTGATGCAAGAGGATTCTGTGCAGATCCTGCAATACCAGCATAACCGTTGATGAGGTGACCGTCAATAATACCGGGACAGGTGAAGGGGTTGGTATCATAGATGTACTGCATGATGATCTTGTAACGCGCTGACATATCGTAAGGCTCAGCATTGTTACCGGGACCCGTTGTCTCACCAAACTGTCCTGAAGAATTAATTGAAAGGGTCAGGTTCTTGGCAATGTTGATATCAAAGTTGCTACGGAAATTGTAGCGGTTGAGAACAGACTGAGTGTTTGCATCGTAATAGGAAACGGAATTGGTGATACCTTCCTGACGGAAATAACCGAACGATACGAAGTACTTCACTCTCTGTGTACCACCGGCAACGTTGATGTTTGCCTGATACTGGGGAGCTGCTCTGTTGAACTGCTCCTTATAAAGATCGTGAGAACCGTAATAGATAGCGGGAGAATTCAAGAGGGCGGTTTTCTCTTCAGCGGTGAGGTTCGTCATCGCCTCAACTTCCTGGGGAGTAAAGTCGCGGTTGTTCTTGAACTTCCACAAGTCATAGTCGTCATAGATGTAGGCAGAGAGAGACTCCTTGCCGGCATAACCTTTCTGCTCATTGCGGATAGCCTCATTGCGGAACAAAGCATATTCATAGGAAGTAACGCCTTCCTGAAGAGCGGTAGCGGTAGTGAGACCGTAGTTGGAAGAGAAGTTGATGACGGGCTTGCCTTCATTACCGCGCTTTGTTGTGACGATGATAACACCATTAGCACCACGGACACCATAAACTGCGGTTGAAGAAGCATCCTTCAGAATACTGATACCCTGGATTTCGTTGGGGTCCATAGCGTTCAACTCTGCCATAGCCTGCTCTGAAGACTGTTCCACACCATCGATGATGATCAGCGGAGCGCTGGAGCCGTAGGTGGAGATACCACGGATATGGAGATTTGCATCGTTACGGCCAGGCTCACCGGAACTCTGGAGACCAGATACACCGGCTGCAGTACCAAGAAGTGCCGTGGAGACATTAGCCACAGGAGTTGCAAGGATTTCGCTACCGTTGACGGATGAAATCGCACCGGTTACGTTGACCTTCTTCTGGGTGGCGAAAGCGGTAACAACAACTTCGTCAATCATCTGAGTGTTTTCCTGAAGCTTAACGCTGACAGACTGCTGGTTGGCAGCAACAGTCTGCTTCTGGCTGTGGTAGCCGATAAAGCTAAATTCCAATACTACTGTTGACTCAGGGACACGAATTTGGAAATGTCCGTTTAAATCAGTATTCACACCATTAGCAGTTCCCTTCTGGATAACAGTTGCACCTACAAGAGGTTCGCCGCTTTCGTCCAGAACAAGACCACTGACTGTCCTCGTTTGCGCCAAAATCGTCGAAGACAGAGTTCCTGCAACGATAAGCATGATTATCGCCAGGATTTTCTTAAGTGTTTTGTCCATAGATTTATGTTTTATTTTATTCTTATATTTTCAGGTAATTTGTACATGTTGGGCAGATCCTTGCTGAAGAAGGAGCGCTCGTCAGAGAACATCTTGCGGAAGTTGTCTTCGGAAGGATGGCCGGGATAGACACTGAAGTAGTGCTTGTCCCATTCATTCTCACCAACATATTTGTTACGCCACATGACAACCATGGATACGCGCTTGTCCTTAATAGGCTGCAGGATGGAATAGGTCCAATAGTCCTCGCGGGTGAATGACTCAACGCCGGTCTCTGTCACACCGCAGGGCTTACGCTTTTCCTTGGAAATCTCCGTAGCAATACGAAGATAGTTGTTGAAGGTTGTCGGGTTATCTCCGTGGTAGCAGTCCATGCCGATGAAATCAACATAGTTATCGCCGGGCCAACGGAAAAGCAAACGGTTACGGATGGTCTGGTCATCGTACCAGCCGTCCAATTGCGGAGAGATGGCAAAAAGGAGATTGTGAACACCCTTGGTGTCACGGAGATAGGTCACCAGGAATTGCCAGAATTCAATGAATTCACTCTCTGTAGTGCAGGATGAACCCCACCAGGACCAGTTCTGGGTGTGCTCGTGGAGGGGACGGAAGATCACGGGAACGAGTTCGCCCTTGGAGTCCTTGAGGTTGAGGCAGAACTCTGCGAGACGGTCCAACCATGTAATGAACTTTGTGCGGGTTGCATTGCCGGGAGTGAGAATGCTCTTAACAACCTGGTTGTTGGAGTTGTCCCAGGAATCACCGCCAGTGAGCGGATTGTTGAGATGAGCGCAGGCCAGGATGACTTCGCCGCGTTCTCTTGCCTCGAGGATGACTCTGCGTCTGATGGCGTTGTCCTCGTTATTGTAACGGTTGTCCATGATGGAAGCAAAATCCACACTGAAAACAGCGGGATAGTCTCCACAGACAGCCTTGGTGTCAGAACCTCCGGGCTCGTTGTACCAGTAACGGCCGTACCACAGGTCATCGTGATGGCCGAACATGAAACCTAAATCGGCGATGGTCCACAGATTGGCAAAGAGAGCCTTTGTCTGCTCGGTGGCCTGCTTGTCGACGATGGTCAGATCCAAGGGAGGATTCTGATTGCCGCCCTGGGTAACCTTTACGGCCTGCAGGTAGTAGCGGTCGCTCTTGTCGCAAACGGTGATGGTAGCGGTACGGGAGCTGGTGGCTTCGTTTGTCTCTGCTGTAAACTTCAGGGTACCATTCTTAGGATAAGAGGTTTCTGAAAGTTTCAGCCAGTCGGCATCAACGGCAACAGTGTAGTCGACATTGGTTTCAATCTTCACTTCAGCTTCTCCACCGTTGGCATCAATTTCCCCGGTCGTGTTGAGGGCAACCTTCAGATATCGGTTGTCTGTGGGCTTGGGATCTTCGTTCTCAGCCTTTCCGCAACTGCAGCAACCAATGCCGATGACGATGAGGAACAGCGATTTTATAAAGTTTAAACAGAAATGTCTCATAGTCGTTTATTTCGCCATTTCGTTGTGGCCTTCAACAGGGTTGTCGGAAGTCTTGTGCATCATCCAGAAGGTGTTGCGGATATTGTCTACCATCCAGCGGGTATCGGGCCAGTTCCAGTCAATAACTTCTTGCATACTATGTTCGCGCATGAAAGCACAATCAGCAATGTTTACGTCCTTGGTACTGATGGTATAAGAACCTGCGGACAGATATTTCACCACATAGAGGTCGTTGGAGTAGCTGGTATCGTCAATAGCATAGACGTGGATGTTGCCGTCAGCGTCCTTTGCCCAGCGGCTTGCACCAGTGGGGAAGATACGATAGTAGGGATTTACATCGTAAGTATTGTTGTACATATAGTTGGCATACTTTCCGTCATCACCGGCAAGGTTCAAGGTTGTACCACGGGTAAGACCGGTCTCAGGATCTGCGTCGGTCAACATGAAACTGATGGTGTTGTCCATTTCGTCGTTGTGGGTGTAACCACTGCCCCAGTGCCAACTCTTATCCATATCGGTGGACATAACGATAGCATCGGTCCAACCACCAATGATAACCATGGAACTTTGAGGAGCACTGCCATCGAGAATACCTGCAATGGGAGCATGAACATAGGTTCCTTCCAACGGGTCGATGAACTGTTCGTAGTCCAAAGTATAAACACGGGTCTCGCCGTTATAGGCAGTAATCGTAATCTTTGCGCTGCCACTGCTCAGGTCAATCACGTCTCCAGGCTGAACAGAGGCTTTCGGGCAGTATTCACTCTCGGGGAACTTGAAATCGATGGCGTCAACTTTCACCTTCGTCATATCAAGGCTACCGGTGATAAGGCTGACATGGATTGTTCCCTCTCCATCATTGCGCCAGTCATCCGTGATGACGGCAGCGCCAATCTGCGATTCAAGGCGGAAATTCACGGGGGTGCGTTCCCTGGTCCATGGATCGACTAATGGCTCAGTGTTGCGTTCAGTCTCTGAACATGCTGCAAAAGCGCATGCCGCCAAGAGCATAAACGTGTAAATCTTTAATCTTTTAAACATACGGCAATAAAATTTAAAAGTTAATGTATTATTTTGAGTTTCTATTTACCAGAAGATGATGTAAACCACAGCACAAGCCATTACCAGCAGGGCTGCATAGTTGAAGTAATTAGTGT
The DNA here is from genome assembly GCA_002314875.1 of Prevotellaceae bacterium UBA1746. Taxonomy (GTDB): domain Bacteria; phylum Bacteroidota; class Bacteroidia; order Bacteroidales; family Bacteroidaceae; genus Alloprevotella. The sequence goes on along the minus strand of DCHS01000005.1, from coordinate 10,604 downwards.
GGGCAGGTTGGCGATAGGCCTCTGCAATCTCTTTACGCAGGGTGTTGAAAGAGAAGACGGTCGTCTCCAGCTTTTCAGCTTTGGGAGCCGGTGAGAAGAGGCTGGCAACATAGGTGACGACTGCACTGACGCCAAAGAGTATGGGAACCATGAGCAGGAAGTGCAGGCCTGGGAAGATGATGTCCTTAAACGAATAAGTGAGGACGGCGATGAGCAGTCCACCCAGTAAACCGATAAAGGCTCCGTTTGCATTGACTCTCTTTGAGAACACTCCCATCAGGAAGGTTGCCACGATGGGCGGTGCAAGATAGGAGAGCATTTCCTGATAGTATTTCAGCAACGATCCGAAACGTCCGATCTGCGGGGCCCAGAGGGCGGCGATGATGATGACAACGCAGGAGACGATCTTTCCGACGCGGACAAGATTGCGACTGTCGGCCTTCTTATTGATTTTTGAATAAAAGTCCATCGTGATCAGCGTGGACGTGGAATTCAGAATAGCCGAGAGGGTAGAGGTCAGTGCGGAGAGCAGTGCCGCAAGCAGGATGCCGAGTAATCCGACGGGGAGGAGGTTGAGCACCATATTGGGATAGACCATATCGGGCTTCTCCAAGCCGGGGAAGAGATAGCGGGCGATGACACCGGGAATGGCGACGATGAACAGGGTACAAAGGGTGAGGAAACCTGCAAAGAGAACTCCTTTGCGACCTTCGTCAACGGTCTTACTGCTCAGCACTCGCTGAACGAGGGTCTGGTTGTTTGCCCAGAAATACAAGCCCGTGATCGGCATTCCTATGAGAAGTCCCAGCCAGGGTGTGGCGCTGTCGTCAATGGGGCGGATAAGGCGGGTGAGCTGGTCACCATTGTTGAAAAGTTCAATGAAATAATCACCGCCACGATGATAACAGGCAATGGAGAGTATGGTACTTCCGACGATGAGAATGACCGCCTGTATGATTTCGGCATTGATGGCTGACGAAAGACCGCCCGGAATGGTGTAGCTTGCACATACAAGTGCAAATATTATTATAATAAGGTGTAGGTCGGCTTCCGGATAGATCAGCTTGATGATCAAAGCTGCGGCGTAGAGGGCTCCGGCGGCATCGAGGAAAATGTTTCCAATCACGCAGAGGGCGGAGAAATAATATCTCGAACGGCTGTCGAAGCGCTTCTCCAAAAACTCCGGGATGGTGAAGATACCACTGCGGATATAGAGCGGCAGGAGGACGATGGCGAAGAACACCATGACGAGCACACCACCTGCGAGGTTGTAGTTGAAGACAGCAAGACCGGTGTGGTAGGCATCGCCCGACTGGCCGATCAGGGTTGTGGAGGAAATGCTGGCGGCAAAGAGTGATAAACCAACAATCCACCACGGCATTCCGCGGCCGGCGAGAAAATAAGATTGTGAATCCTTGCTTTTCCCGTTTCGAAGCCCCCACCAGATGATAAATGCCACATAAAGAATGACAATTATGATATCTATTGTGTTAATGTTGATATTTTGCATAGCATTTTTTGTTTTTCGAGTGCAAAATTACACAATTCCCTTATTTTATTGGTTAGAATTATTGTTCATTTGTTATACTTTTTTGAAATTCTTATTGTACTTATATTTTAAATTCATAAATTTGCAACGAATTTTTCAAAATAGTAAAACCCCTTTCCATAATTTTCCCAATACTATGAAAGAATTGCAGCGAGAAATCGTCCCGATTGTCGACGAAGACCTTTTCATCGTCCTCAATCACAAGGATGCAGAATTTGACTATCCTGTACACTATCACAGCGAGTACGAGATCAATTTGGTGATGGGAACAAGCGGCCAGCGCATTGTCGGTGACTCCATCGAATGTTTTGAAGATATGGATCTGGCAATGGTCGGTCCGAACATCGGTCATGCCTGGCGTGGCGACCGCGTTAAGGGTAATCATGTCATCACCATCCAGTTCTCGGATGCATTCCTCAATATGCCCATCATCTCCAAGCGTCTTTTCCATCCTATCCAGCGCCTGCTCCTCGATGCCCAGAGAGGATTGAAATTCTCAAAAGCTGCACAGATGAAGATGAAGGACGAGATTATCCAGTTGACGCGTATGCAAGGTTTCCAGACCGTCCTCACCTTCTTGTCCCTCCTCAACGAGATGTCCAACTCTGACCGATACTCCCTCGTCAGCAACCACTATGATACTTCGGGCACTCTCCAGACGACGAAGAGCCGAAGGATCGCCAAGGTCTGTGAGTATATTGAGCAGCATTTCCGCGATTCTATCTGTCTCAGCGAGATAGCGGCATTGGTCAACATGACGGATACGGCCTTCTCTCATTTCTTCAAGTCAAAGACCAACATGACCTTCATTGACTACCTCAATGATATGCGTATTGCCCATGCCTGCCAGTTGCTGTCTGAGACAAACCAGACGATTTCTGAGGTCTGCTACAACAGCGGTTTCAACAATATGTCCAACTTCATCCGTATGTTCAAGAAACGCAAGCAGATGACTCCCAATTCCTACCGCGAGTTCATCAACCAGATGCTCATCAAATACTGAATTTACAAAAAGGAAATCCCCCGTACATCCATTGATTACCAATCGGAAGTACGGGGGATTCTTGCGCTAGCCCTGTTTTATATGTTTTAAATGATTTATTTAATCCAAAAGCAAGAATTGTTTCACTCAAAAGTTTGGGTGAAGAGCACCATGGTCATGAAGCCGAGGAGCAGGGCATAGGTGGCCTGTTTCTGATACCCATGCGTATGTGTTTCGGGAATCATCTCGTCGCTGGTGACATAGAGCATGGCACCACCGGCGAAACCCAGCATGACGGGGAGGAGAGCGGTGGAGGCTGATCCCAGGCCGAAGCCGAGGAAGACACCGATGATCTCGAGGAGACCGATGGTGATGGAGATGACGAAGGTTCGAAGGGTGGTGACGCCGGCGAGCATGAGGGGGGCGATGATAACCATGCCTTCGGGGATGTTCTGCAAAGCGATGCCGAACGATACACCCCAGTCAGTACTGCCGTCTCCGGAACACATGCTGACACCGGCAGCCAGGCCTTCGGGCAGTTTGTGGAGGGCAATTGCCATCACAAAGAGCAGGACGTGGTTCAGGCGGGCATTTGTCTTATGTTCCTCAGGATCAAGGCCTGTGATGGTGTGGAGGTGGGGTGTTATGAAGTCCAGGAGATTCAGGAACAGGGCACCTACCATGACACCGATGGCTACCCACCACCATTGTGAGGTCATACTAAAAGCAGGGACGATGAGACCAATGGTTGATGCTGCCAGCATGACGCCGGCACAATATCCGAGGATGGTATCGTTCCATTTATGCGGCAATTCCTTGATGAAATAACCAAGAATTGCACCGATAATCGTAGCACCGCACAAACCGGCAGCACTGATCCAAACTTCTGTCATGAGTTCAATTCGTTTTAAAGTCAGAAGGCGGCGGCATGAAGGAGATTTTTAACTTTATTGTTCAAGTCTGGGATGAATTTTTGTCTGTCGCCTAAATCGCGGCAAAGTTACAAATAGTATCTGGAATAACCACACCTTTATGGTGTGTTTTTTTGATTATGGATACATTTTAGAGTGGGATGTTTTCTTTCAAAAATTACCTGACAGGTGAAGACTGGTGAAGGAAAAGTGAAGAGTCGGGTAAAATCCTTCACCTTGTAACTATCTTTAATTCAAGATGATACAAAGTAAAGTGAAAGAGTGAAAGATGTTTTTGAATTTCTAAAAATTTAATACGAATGGACAGAAAATGACACAAAAAAACGGAGGGGTCAACTTTGTGCGCGGGTAATTAAAACTAGGACGGAGGTAATTTAAACTAGGTCGGAGGTAATTTTAATTTCGTGCGGGTGAAGTTTGAACTTTGACGGTGTTTTTTCCCTTGTTTTTAGGCACGAAAAGACACAAAAGTCTTATCACATTTTTTGTGTCCTTCTGCGTCTTTCG
>DCHS01000005.1:232-6517 GCA_002314875.1 Prevotellaceae bacterium UBA1746 | reverse complement strand
TATTTGACCACAGAAGGCACGAAATTACACGAAAGGCTTATCACATTACTTTTTGTGTCCTACTGCGTCTTTCGTGTTCATTCCCCCGAGAAATGCGGTAAAAATCTTAGATTTTTCCGAATATTTGTTAATTTTTCCGAAATATTGTTGTATTTTTGCGCCCAATAAATGCAAATACAATAAAAAAAACAATAATTATGAAAAGATCTTTGCTTTTTCTGTTAGCGTGTTTTATGACCACGTTGGCAGCGTTAGCCGAAGTGACACCTGCGGCCCCCACTGTGGGTGATGGTTCAGAGGCTAACCCCTATCAGATCAGTACTGTTGAGCAATTCTGCTGGTTCCGTGATGCTGTAAATGCAGGTACTGGTGTCTCCTACCATGCTAAACTGATGGCCGACATCGACCTCAAAGAAGCATGTAATTCTACTGTTGGCAACTGGATGCCCATTGGCGTTAATGAAATGAGAGATGCCAGTCTTCATTACGATGGAATCTTTGACGGTAACAACAAGACTGTCCGTAATCTTTATATTGCTAAGGCAAATGGTTCCAGCGGTTACAATGGTCTCTTTGGACGTCTTAAAGGAACTGTAAAAAACCTTACCGTTTGCGGTAATGTCTATGGTTCTTCATACATCGGTTTTATTGTCGGCTTTGCTGAAAGTGGTGCTACAATTTCCAATTGCCAAGCTGGTGAGGCAGGTTCTTCAAGCGTTATTGAAGGTATTGGAAATTATATCGGTGGCGTAGTAGGCAAATGCAGCAGTGGCTCTATTACTGACTGCCGTAACTATGGTACTGTCCGTCAGACCGACAACGGTAGTTATGTAGGTGGTATCTGTGGATCGTTTGAATCTCCTACGGCTTTCGAACGTTGCGCTAACTATGGTGAAGTTACTTCTTCCTATAATTTTGTTGGAGGTATTGTGGGTTGGTTACGAACAAGTTCCTCAAGTGCTTCCTATTTAACAGTTAAGGATTTTGCCAACTATGGTAATATTACCGGTACAAACTTTGTGGGTTCTCTCGCTGGTTATACCATGGGTCTTACCCTTCGAAACTGTTTCAACACTGGTAATGTGAACGCAGCAGGCATATGGTCTTCGGATGGACAGTATGGTACTTTCTCAGGCTTTTTCGACGAGGGCACAAAATTCATCCATTGCTACTCTCTTGCTACTGCTACGATTACAGGAACAGGTATACGTCTCAAGGACAGCTACCCCTGTATCATTGATGCCGAAACCGTTAAGTCTGGTGCCATTACCTGCCAGTTCAATGCTGAGAGTGATTGTTGGGGACAGAGCCTTGCTTCGTTGACGGGTACTGGTGATAACTATCCCCTCTTTGGCAAAAACAAGAAGGTTTATATTACCAATCCTACAGTAGCCTATTTTGATTGCCCCAATCAGCTTCCTACGGGTGGAGAATATACCAATTCTAAGTCTGCAGGTTCGTATTCAGATATTGAGACTCATCATAAATGGGACGAAGACCTTGACCTCTGTACGACGTGTTTCCTCGGTACGGAACCGGAACTCGACGGAGGTGTCTATCGTATAAGCAAACCCGGACACCTTGTATGGTTCCGAGATGCTGTAAACAGTGGACAGGTCTCAATCAATGGTAAATTGAGAGACGACATCGACCTCGGAATGGTCTGTGGTGAGACCATTGGAAGTTGGGAACCTATTGGTAGTAAAGAGAAGTCTTTCAGGGGAAAATTCGACGGTGACGGATACACCATCAGCAATCTTTACATTAATTCGAAATATGACTATACTGGTCTTTTCGGATATATCTATAATGCAACCATAGAAGCTTTGAAATTGAGCAAAGCAACTGTTAAGGGTGGTTCATCTACAGGTGCACTTGTAGGCCATACTGCTGGCAATTCTGCGAATATCATTTCCTACATAGAAGTTGATGGATCATGTAGCGTAGAAGGTTCAAGTGCAGCTGGAGGTATTATCGGTGAAGCTTATGCTATTAGAATTGATCATTGCATCAATAGAGCAGATGTTGTTGGAGCAGATAGGGCTGGTGGTATCGCTGCTTATCTGACAAGTGTAAAAGGAGATTTTTATGAATGTCATAATTTCGGAACGATAATCTCAGAAGGAACAGCAGGTGGTGTTGTTGGTAGAATTGACTTATCAACCAGCAGTCATAAAATCTATAATTGCGCCAATTACGGTTCTGTTTCAGGTAAAGCGCTTGTAGGTGGTCTTTTGGGCTTCCTCTATAATCCTAGTGGAACCGAGATAAAGAATTGTCTTTCTGTCGGTAATGTGACAGCAAAAGGTACTAGTGGTGTCGGCAAGTTCATTGGTTCGGTTAACTCTCTTACTAATTTCGATAGTGTTGACCTCAGTACTGACTATGTCTGCGCCAATTCCGTTCTCACCATTGCTGGCGTGGCTTCCGATGTCCACATTGGTAACTACAGCACGAAGACGGTGAATGCTGCAAGTTCTGCTGATCTGTCCAGCGGTAAGATTGCCTACGATCTTCAGGCCACTAATCCCGAGGACGATGACGAATACTTCTTCTGGGGCCAGAGAATCGGCCATGACGACTATCCGTACATCTGGTATGCCAAGCAGGTTGTTCTGCCGGTATATCGTTGTGATGAGGACTGTCAGGGAAAGTTTTTTGCTCCCGCTATCTTCACCAATACGAAAGGTTATGTCAAGCATGCCGGCGAAATTGACGAAAATGGTTTCTGCAGCGCATGCGGCGAAGCATCAATGCCTGAACTCGATGATGAAGGCAGATACCTCATTGCCAATGCCGGTCACCTCAAGTGGCTCAGTGACTATGTAAATATTGATAATACGGATGATGACCACAAATGTGTTGTCAATGCCCGCCAGATAGCCGATATCGATCTTTCCAGCGTTTGCAGCGCTACTGAACACAAGAATTGGAATCCTATCGGAAAAGATGAAGACGTTATGTGGGCTGGTGAGTATGATGGTGGTGGCCACAAGATTACCGGTCTGTATATCAATAGAAATAACGAAACCAATGGTTATTACCAGGGCCTCTTCGGCTATACGACTTCTACTGACGAAGGAAACAGTCATATCTACGATCTTAGCGTTGACGGTACGATTACTGCCTATTCAGCTAGTGGTCTCGTTGTTGGCTACGCAAAATATACTGATATCAATAATATCAAAACCACAGGTTCCATCACAGGTATCAAAAACGATATTGGTGGTGTAGCTGGTTTTAGCAATGCTGGCATTATCAGCGGATGTAATAATGACGCATTTGTACTGAACCGTAATACTCTCAATACGGGTTACGAAAGTGGTAATCCCTCAGGCTATGGTGGTATTGTTGGTTATTATCGCAACAATGCTAATACGGTTAACAATTGCTTCAATTCCGGTCGTATTGACGCTGGAAACAGCTACTGTGTTGGTGGTGTGATTGGCTATTATGCAGGTAGCTTCCCTTCTCTCAGTTGTTGTGCTAATGTGGGAGCAATTACTGGTAGTGATTATACTGCAGGTCTTGCCGGTGGATTCCCCGACTCCTTCACTAGTAGTGATGTTTGGGCCACCAACTGCTACAATTATGGTTCTGTAGAATTACACAACGGTACTGATGGTAAGCATTTCGGTGACATCTTTGCTTTGCCCAGCACTGACGCAAATCTCTCCGACCACGTCCGTGAATGCTATATTTTAGGTGGCGCTGGCGATGCAAGTGAACGTAATATCTATGCACGCGATACAAATCAATTTGCCAACGGACAGGTTGCATACAGTCTTACTTATAATGATTATCAACCTAGCTCTTGGGGCCAGACCCTCGACATCAACAAGGCTGATCCCTATCCCGTTCTCAATGGCTATCCCGTTTATGCTCCTGACGGTTTCAGCAATTATTCTGACGGCAAGGCTTCTATCGGTGATGTTACCTATCTTATCGATCGTCAGAAGAGCGGTCTCCCCGTTGGCGAAAGCGACATCGAGAGCGTCAAGGTTCAGGTTATGGGTGGCTGGTTCACTCCTGCTACTGCAACGATTTACAACAGCAACTACTTGACATCGTTTATTCCGAACTGTAGTGTGAATGTTGAGATTTTCCCCGATAACCGTCTCATCGTAAAGAACTTTGCTGGCGTTCCTGGTCGTGACTTTGAACTCCTCTATAATAATAGTGGAAAGATTACCAAGGTTATCTACGTAGATACTGATGGTACAGTTAAAGAAGTGGATACGACAGAGGTACCAAGAATTTGGACTGGTCGCGAAGACTATCCTTTTATCACGCTATACCCGACGCATAATAGTTCATACGTCAATACTTCTAAGACGGAAGGTGGAATCAGTCTCGCCTGTGTATTCTACGATGGTTCTAATGATACCGAAGTAAAGTATTATGTTATCAGATGGTAATCGCTGATTCCGCCAGTTCCCTGGCTTAGATATTAACAACTCCCGCGGTGTGCATTCACCGTGGGAGTTGATTTATAGGTGGGTTCTATAATAAAAGGAGAAATAGTTTTGCAGGAAAAGAATTAATGACTAATTTTGCCAACGGATAATAATATGACGAATATTGTTGGTGTTATGAAAATGACGCTGACAAGAAATCAGGAAAATCTATGAATTATAAACACTTGTATATTGGCTGCCTCGCATGGGCGGCAATGGTTTTTGCGCCTACCTTGGCTAATGCCCAGGAAGTGATTCATCTTTGGCCCAATGGTGCACCGACGAATAATGAGTTTACGGAACCCATGAGTGACGACGGCGAACATGCTTCCCGTGTCACCGATCCTACGTTGACGATCTACCGCCCGGAACATCCTAACGGAATCTGTGTGGTCTCCTGCCCCGGTGGTGCTTATTGGGATGTGTGGTATGTCCATGAGGGAAGTTCTTTGGCAGAGTGGTATAAATGCCAGGGTATCACCTACTGCGTGCTGAAATACCGTCTCCCCAACCATCATCCTTCCGTACCGCTTGAGGATGTCCACGAGACCATGCGCTACCTCCGCAGCCATGCCGATGATCTCCATATCAACAAGATCGGTGTTCAGGGATTCTCTGCCGGTGGCCATCTGGCTTCTACCGCAGCAACGCATTATGGCAATGCCGTGGAACGCCCCGATTTCCAGATTCTCTTCTATCCTGTTGTTACAATGGATCCTGCCTTTACCCATATGGGAAGCCACGACAATCTTCTCGGTGAGAAACCCTCGAAGGAACTCGAAGAACTCTATTCCAACGAGAAGCAGGTGACGGACGATACTCCCCCTGCCTTCATCCTTCACAGCAGTGACGACGACTGCGTTCCTCTCCGCAACTCCCTCGCATACTGTCAGGCCCTCAACGACCACCATGTCAGCGTGACCTTCCACGTCTATCCTGTCGGCGGCCATGGCTGGGGCTTCAGGGACAATTTCCCCTATAAGTACCAGTGGACAGGCGAACTCGAAAAGTGGTTGCGAGAGGTTGTCCTTAAATACTAGTTTTAATTTATTAAACAAAATGGTCCCGGGTGCAGTCAGCACCCGGGACCGTTTTAACTAAAACTATTTCCTTAATTTATTTATATCTTAATCATTTGTTTTTGCGATGAAGAAGAAGCGGTGGCCGCCGCAAGGGCTAGCGTAGCTCCAGTGATGAGCATCATCAACTTCAACGCTGTTGAAAGAACTGCTGCTCTTACTTTCGCCCTTACGAACGCAACCATGGTTATTCCATGTGATTTGAGCGTAGGGATAATCGTGAGAGTTGCTAACCCAGAATTCTTCAGAGGTGAAGGTGAATTGGTCTGTGTCATCGTTAAACTGGTAATTCGGGTCGTTAACGGGGATGTATTGACTCAAAACCTTAGCGGCGTTCGTGATGTCAGCAGTATTCCAGCAATAGAAATCATAACCATCCTCATCATGCAAGCAATTGTAGTTATCAATCATATCGAAAATGTGGGGCTGAATCTCTTTTGCAACTACCTTGAGCAAATCTGTGGTTGCTGCGTAACCAGTCTGTGAATAGTGCATTGCGTCTTTTTCGCTCATGGAGTACTTCTTGCTGGAAACGTGGATGAAGTAGTAGGGAGCCTTGTCGCTGATGCAGACGAATTCAGCGTCACCGTAATTACTGATGTTCTTGGTGACCTTGTCGCCGAAGTGGTAGGTGAGGCCTCCGCGGAAGGGATCGTTGGGAAGCTGGGGACCTCTGATTTCGCCGCGAGTTCCGCGAATGGTGTCCTGAGCGAGGGTGGTGGTCTTTGCGGGCATATAGTCGAAGTCGT
>DCHS01000005.1:0-176 GCA_002314875.1 Prevotellaceae bacterium UBA1746 | reverse complement strand
GCGAGACCGAAAACTGAAGTGAGTGTTACTGCTGCTACTGCGAGGATGGTATTGAACTTTTTCATGATTGTATATTTTTTAATTTGTTGTTTTGAATTTCTTTGTTTTGATTTTAGCTTCAGCATTTAAGCGCTGAGAGCAGTATTTGTTGTTGTTTGACGATGCAAAGGTACGGC
>DCHS01000053.1 GCA_002314875.1 Prevotellaceae bacterium UBA1746 | reverse complement strand
GGGCACGCTCACCATCATCGGCGGTGACGGTGCCTCTTACGATATCGGTTACGGCGGTCTCGACCACGTTATCGCAAGTGGCGAAGATGTTAACATCCTCGTTCTTGATACCGAAGTTTACTCTAATACTGGTGGTCAGAGCTCTAAGGCTACTCCTCTCGGCGCAATCGCTAAGTTCGCTGCAAGCGGTAAGCGTGTTCGCAAGAAGGACCTCGGTATGATCGCTACCACCTATGGTTATGTTTATGTAGCACAGATTGCAATGGGTGCTGACCAGGCACAGTGCTTGAAGGCTCTCCGTGAAGCAGAAGCTTACAACGGTCCTTCACTCGTTATTGCTTACGCTCCCTGTATCAACCACGGTCTCAAGAAGGGTATGGGCAAGGCTCAGGCTGAAGAGGCTGCTGCTGTTGAATGCGGTTACTGGCATCTCTGGCGTTACAATCCCGAACTCGAGGCAGAAGGCAAGAACCCCTTCACCCTCGATTCTAAGGAACCCCAGTGGGATAAGTTCCAGGATTACCTCAATGGTGAGGTTCGCTTCCTCTCTGTGAAGAAGATGTACCCCGCAGAGGCTCAGGAACTCTTCGATGCTTGCCAGGAAATGGCTAAGAAGCGTTACGAAAGTTACGTTCGCGCTAGCAAGTTGGAATGGTAATCATTCCTCTAAATAAATAATGAGCGTGGCTCCCGATTGGGGGCCACGCTCTTGTTATATTCATGCGCAATAAAGGCGAAAAATCAAATGGCACTAAGCTTTGTTAGGTAATGGGCTTAATGTTTGCTCAGCCACTTTCTAAGCGGTTCATCATAGAACTTGAGGCAGAGTGTACCAAGGACGATTGCAATGAAGGCAATACAAACCGGTGTTGCCCAGAAAGCCTCGCCAAATGGATGCTGGTCTGTATAAATCCAATGTATATATAAATAGATGAGAGGATAATGTACGGCGTAGAGCGGATAACTCAGACGGCCAACAAAAGAGACAACTTCCTTGCGCCAGCCAGAGACCTGTCCCTTCGCTGCATTAACAACGATTAACGGGAAACAGATACAGACACAAAAACATTGGTACAATGGATTCAAGACTTTAATACCCGTCAGCGTTGAAAGACTCGGTACGAGCATCAAAGCCAAAAGAACCAAAGCGTTAAACCAGAAAGAATGGTAGAAACGACCTTCCTGGACTTTCACCTGACGTTCTTTGAAAATTCTCGCCATCAGCAAACCTGCAGGATAAGCGAAGAGCAAGCGAAGAGAACCACCAAAGAGGTTATAAGGTTCGCTTGACCATCCGTAAGCAATGCTATTATAATCGCTATTGATAGCGTTAACAAAAAGAGCCACAGCCATAACAGCCACCCAAATCTTTAGATACTTTGTGGGCAATTTGCGGAGCATAAGAACATATAGCAAACTGCCAATATATTCAAAGAACAAGGACCAATGCGGACCATTCAAGGGAAATGCCTCAGTATTACCACGAACATCCATCGACGTCGGCAGTGGAATTAGGAAGAGTGCAAAGAGCATGGCGATCATCAGCATGGACATCGTCACATGTTCTCCTACCTGCGCACCTTCAGCCGGCCAAAGTGTACAACCTTGTATAGCGAAACAGATGACACCGATAAGCACGCCCATAACTACCATGGGATGCAAACGAATCATACGACGCTTGATGAAACCGCCCGTTGAGAGTTCACCAGTTCTCAGTTTCTCATCATAGGCATAGCCCATTACAAAACCTGAGAGCACAAAGAAAAAATCCACTGCAATGAAACCATGATACATTTCCTGCTCTGCAGCACCAGCAGCAAAAGCAACAGCCTCAAAAAGATGATAAACAAGTACCACCAAAGCAGCAACACCACGCAATCCATCCAATAGGTCATAACGCGGTTTCAAAACATAAGAACTTTGCATATATTCTTTTTTGTTATTTAGAGAATGCAAAAATACAACATCTTTTGAAAATTATCTGTATATTCCTCCCAAAAATCGGTCAAAAAGCAGTTTTTCGCCCATTTTTATTTGCCATAGAATATAAAACGTTGTAATTTTGCATATATAAAATCCTCCTTTTTAGAGGATATAAAATCTAATTATTATATTACTTTGGAACAGGTGCATGTTCGGAAATCTATGAAAAGACATGCCCCACTCCACATGTCACATGAATATCAAATCTTTAAATTAAAAGAAACGATGAAGAAATTTTTAATTATTGCAGCCATGATGGCTTCTGCCACATCGCTGATGGCACAGAAAGCAAACAACGGTCTATCATGGGCACTTGAAACCGGTATTGGAACCGAATGGGAAATCGGTGGTCGCGCTCAGTACGCTCTCAACAATTGGTTGTCTTGGGATGTTGTAAACGCTAAGTATGCTCTCGACTTCAACGACAATTATAATTGGAACGAGTTCACCGTTCAGACTGGTCTCCGCGGTTTCTCCCCCACTTTCGGTCCTAACCTCAAGGCATTCCTTGGTCTTGACCTCGGTTATGGTCTTATGTGGAAGGACGGTAACAGCAGCCATTTCGCTCTCGACGTTACCGCTGGCCTTTATGTTTGGAAAAATGTCTATATGGGCTACGGCTTTGGTATGATGACTGGTGATAACGATTGGAAACACAAGGACCACCTCTTCCGTATCGGCTTCGACTTCTAATTCCTTTTCCAAATAATCCCGCAATATTTCATTGCAAATGCAGTGATTTTTCTGCGGGGATAAGCAAAACTCTCTGCGCAGAGAGATTAAACTGTCTGCGCAGAGAGATTTTTCTCTCCGCGCAGAGAGAATGAACTTCTCCAAATACTTATTTTGGAGAGGTAAAAACATCTGTTTTTACCTACTTCTTGTCATTATTATAACTGATTCTAAAATTTGTAAAATTGCCTAAACATCTTTCATCTTTCACTTTTGCAACTAATTATTTGATATTCATTGATTTACTACATAAAAGTCTTTTCGCTATTTTTCATATATCTTTCATAGACTTTCATCATAGCAGAAATTCTATATCAGCAAAGACAAGAAAATGGTCCACATATCACACTAGGTATGATGGACCATTTATTTGCAATCAAATAGAGCTTAATAATCTACACAGATACCACGTTTGTGCATATCAGCCGTAATGGGAGCCAGACGACGCAAGAAATCCGAATAGTCACGCTTGGGCTGGGGACTCCAACCGGACTCAGCGAGGGCAAGGGCGCGGGGATAAGCCTGATAATAAAGGCGCTCGGTAGAGTTGATGCACTCAGACCAAAGGGTTCCAGCGACACCATTCAGGCATTTTTCCTCGAACTCAGAGCCGTTACCCCAAGCAGGATCAAGACTGTAAGTCTGTTCGAGTGTCGTTGTCGGCATACCCCAATTCACCTCGGGCATATCGTTCAAGCCCATAGGATAGTCAAAATAGCAATGTTCACCAGGGCAGAGCATGAGTTTTGCATCACAACGCTGAGCTGCATCAATAGCAGCCTGCGTCAAACCGTCACGCCAAGCAAAGCCGATGCAACCGGGCTGGATTTCTACAAAATCAGTTTCATACCAAAACATCGGCGTTTTCCCCAATTCATCACGGAGCAAGGCGATTACACGATCGAACATATATTTCTGCAAACGCCAGTTGCCTTCGCGATTGCCACGCAAACTATCAGTTCCCATGATTTCACATTTCAAATCCTGGCAACGATCACAATAGGTCCAGCAATCAAGACTGGGTTTACCTGCTTCGTCACCACCGAGATGAATATACTGTCCAGGGAAAACCTGAGCCAATTCACGGAAAACAGTCTCTAAGAACTCATAGGTACGCTCTGAAGACGGGCAGAGGAGTTCATTGGATACACCACAAGTCGTGCGAATAGGAACTTCACCGTTTTCAAGTTTTGCACAAGTGAGCCACGGGAAAGTATGAATAGCCGCAACTTCATGGCCAGGCATTTCAATTTCAGGAATAATCGTGACATGATATTTTGCTGCAAAACGGCAGAGTTCCTTCATCTGTTCCTGGGTATAATAACCACCGATAGGCATCAGCATATCGTCCATACCCACACGGAAACTCGCTTTCTCCGTGAGTTCCGGATAAGCCTGGATCTCAATACGCCATGCCTGATCATCAACAAGATGAATATGGAGACTATTGAACTTGTAACGCGCCATTTCCACAATGAAGTCCTTCAAATCTTCATAGGGCAACCAATTGCGGACAGGGTCAACCATCAATTCGCGCATTGCTGTACGAGGTGCATCGGCGATATCGACAGCCTTACAACGAGGCTGCTGATAGAACAATTGTTCGAGTGTCATTAAACCATAGAACACACCCTTGGGCGAACCACCGACAATGGTCAAATCGCTACCCTCTGCACGAAGATGATAACCCTCTTCGGGAAGTGAACGATTAATGGAAAGACGGGCTTTTCCTTCACCGGATAAAGACTTCATGCCACAGCGGTTCTGCAAAATGCGAAGGAGATGTTCGTGCTCATTAAAGAGTTCGGGAGAATCGATGATCTGGCCCAAATGCGTAGGATCAAACACACCTTTCAGTTCCTCCAACTGTGCGGGAATGGGGATCAGAGAGACGGGAACAGCCTGAGGAATTCTTCCCAAACCTGGATCTTGCACCAAAGTATTCGGACATTTTCCAAAGAATGCACTCCACCCTGCTGCCTTCTTGTAGGCCTTACGACTCTTTTTCGGAACGATGAGTTTTACCTTGCTCAAATCGATATTACCAAAAGCAAAGGCATCGACAGTGGGAGGAACCTTGGCATTAACGACCAAGGTTTCAAGACTATCGCAAGCGAAGAAAGCCTGGCTACCGATGTGCTTTACATTAGCAGGCAAAACAACTTTCTGCAAATGATGACGGGAATGAAGGGCATTGGCAGGAACACTGTCTAAGTGTGCGCCACTCAAATCCAGACTACGCATCTGCCAGCACAAATCACGGAGCTGACGGAAATCGTCGTCAAGGCTGATATACTTGCCAGGGGCTCTTTTATCCCTACGAAGGGTTCCAGTCAACACCACTTCGAGGGCATTGGCCTTATCTTGTGCTGAGACTTCCGAAAGATGTTCAGCAACAACACTTTGGGCGTGGCCCAAATTTGCCACGCCCAAAAAGATTGAAAATAGGATTTTACGCATTATGCAGCGGGAGTTACACCATAGGGAGATGCAGGAAGATAAGGAATTTCAAAAACTTTGAAGAACCAGCAAGCAGCCACAACAGCAACTGCGATAACGAGTACCCAGAGGAGGTAAACCCACCAAGGAGTGCTCTTGTCTGCAAACGGATCCTGCTTACGCATCTTTGCACTGAGGGGGAACTTAGCGATTTCGCAAAGAGAGGTGCCAAACTTAGTGTTGATCATTGCAGCAGCATTGACCGCCCAGCCATTGGCGTTGAGGATGGGAGAAATGTTGCGCTTGCGGAGCTTCATCCAAGCGAGGAACATAGAAGGACCGCTGATGAGCAGGAGAATAGCGATAATGCAGAGAGGCATCTGCCACCAGGTAAGTTTCAAGAAACCTGTTACCATAGCGGTGATGAAACTGCCGATGAAGCCGATAGCCATACCGATAGCAGCAAAGATACCGGCAAACTTAGCGATATCGAAAGAACTTGCAGCAGCCTTACCAGCATCCTTTGCATTTGCAGCGGTTGCAGCAGAACCTTCAGCGCCAGCAGTGGTAGCCTCAGCCGTTGAAGCAGCGGCAGCGTCAGCCTTAGCGTCGATGGAAGCTGTTGCCTTATCGGTGATAGCGCTTTCCTTAGAAGCTGCCATTGAACGGATCTTTTCTTCAAGGAAGTTTCCCATCTTCTTGTAAGGAGACCAGAATGCCTGCTTGATGCTGATGGGGTTGTCAATAATATTGGTAACGCGAGCGTCCCAGTCATTACCCTGACGATCGTAGAAGATGGCATTCTTGCCCACCTTGATATTGTTGATATCGCCAACGGTGAGTGCTGCTACTATCTGCATGGTCTGGCCAAGCACCTTGTTCGTACAGTCGCAGAACACGAGGAACATACCGCTGTTTGCAGCCTGAGCAGCCATAGCGCCAGCATCAGCAACCTTAACACAGAGGTCGCAAGCACGCTGATCGATATAGAGGCGACCAGCCTGGAATACTGCCTTTTCGTCGGGAGTATAGAAATCGGTGAAGGTTACGTAGTTTCTAACCAAAGTGTAGAAATCACGGGTCAGATGGAGAAGCTTATCAACAAGCTGGATGCTCTTGGTCTCTTCATCGAGTTCGATGTCAGCCTCAGAAACTTCGAGACTCTTGTTGTAGTCTGCAAAAGCAGCAAGCTTTGCACCAACCTCAGCCCAAGAAGCCTCTGTGATGTCTTCCTTGAAGAAAGGCTTTACAACAGCCCACTGAGCGGCCCATGCGGGATTGATGGCAGCGTCGAGGGGAAGTACGGTCGTACCAGTGATGCGAGCGATAGGATAGCCAGCAATATCTGCGGTCTTTTCGGTTAGGTTTGCAGCGCTGATGGCTTCAATCTGTGCTACCTGAACATCGAGGGCAGCGGTACTTTCAGCAGCGAAACCAGCAAGGCGGCTACGGAGGAAGTAATCCTTAACCTTTGCGTCGAGAGCAGCGTATGCTTCTGCAACGGCTTCGGTCTGGTCTGCAAAAGGTGCTTCAACGGCAGTCTGTGCTGCACGTTCTGCCTTGAGGGCTTCGAGTTTGGTATTGAGGAAGCTTTCGAGACTGCTGCTGCTGTCAGCGAGAGAAATCTCAGCTGCATCAGCCTTGCCAAGACCTTCAAGGATGTGCTTTGCGGCTGCAAGGAGCTGCTGGCCTTCTTCGGTCTCTTCATTCAAGACTGCGAGGGGAATGGTATCGGGATTTGTCGTAAGAATATCAAGGTTTTTAAGGCTCTTCTTCAACCATTCTACGGTTGCGACAACCTCAGAAACATGAACGAGACCATCCTTATTGGTATCCATGTAGTCCAGGGACTTTTCGTCAATTTCAAGGCCTTTAACAGGACAAGAAAGTACAGTCCACATCTTTTCATTAAGTTCACCGAGATGAGCGATATCCTCACCGGTTGCAATCTTTACGCGGGGAACACCACCGACATAAGCAAAATTCCAATTGTAACTCATTTTTGATATTGTTTTTGGTTTAATATTATCATTTTTTCTCCAAAAGGAAGAGATATTCTTTATGATCTGCATCGGCATTGAGCCACTTGCGGGTCCACTGCATGCGTGCCATGATATGATTGGCATGATCCAAGGAAAGAACCTCGGTGATACGACCGTTATCGTTAAGGATGTCGAGAAGTTCATCCCGGGTGGCTCGACCACTGCTGCTATAACTTAACAAAACATAGTGGGCCTTGGTCTCGCGAATCATTCGGTCAATGGCATCCATGGCAAGATGATGACCTTGATCGTCAACACGGAAATCCTCGAAGACGGAAGCCGAAACTTTATCGCGGGAATCCTCACGACGCGAAGCACGGCCGAACACCTGAGGATGATCATTGAGGATAACGCTCGTCCAAAGATGATAATAGGAGGCGTAGCGCACACGGGACGGAGGCATCTTCGTATTGTTTGAACCATAAGGAGGATCAAAGTACGCAAAATCCCACTCGCGGTCTTTGATAACCTCAAAGATATCGCCTTGAAGGACTTCGGCTTTCTCATAATCAGGATTGTAGCAAATCCTGGGCAAACGCAAAGTCAAATCCTTAAAACTTCGTTTGGACCAATGTTTCAGATAACTTGAAAAATGGCCAAGGGTGGAGTCCACGCAATCGAGGGCAAGAATAAGGCTCGTCAAGAGAACGCTCTCGGTGACAGTGTCAATATCGCCACGGTTCCGCCATGCTGCAATTTGTTCGCGGACAGCATCAAGACGCATGGTGTTCTTTCGCTGAAAGGGAAATTTCAACGGTTTTTCACCGTCTTGGGCTTCCTTCTGAACAGCCTCCGGAGCATAATGTTCCGTGAACCATCCTTCTACACCTGGCAACGCATTGAGTTGGTCTATAAGAGACTGATAATAGGCAAGGTCACCGTTAGCTTGCAGATAGCAACGCGAAAAGACCTCACTCCACGCAGAGATATCGTTGGTCGATACCTTAAATCGCCCGGTCTGGTACAGCGCCTGACTGACTCGCGTACTTCCCGAGAATCCATCCAGGACAGAATGAACGTCGCGAAGGCCGCACACCATCGGAATGATATGCGGAAGCAGTTTCAATTTGGAACCTGCATATTTAATTCCTTCCGTTCCCGGAATAAGGAGGGGCTGCGATTGTTGAGGTTGTTTCGTTTTAAGGCGTTTCACGTTGCAAATATAATAGTTTTTCGTGAGATTGTTAGTACACTTCATTATTTTTCTTTAATTTTGCAACGAAAAACTCTATAAAAGCATGAAACATAGCCTCCTCTTTTCGTTGTTCTTTGCCAGCAGTTTGTCTATAATGGCACAACGTACGGAACAACTTCTCACAACAGGATGGACCTTTACCAAAGGAGACATCGCTGGAGCAGAATCTCCGGATTTTAATGATACAAAGTGGCAGAAAGTCAATGTTCCTCACGATTGGGCCATCTTCGGTCCTTTCGATCGCGCCAACGACTTGCAGGTTGTTGCCGTTACCCAGAATGGTGAGACGGAAGCCACAGAACATACAGGAAGAACTGGTGGTCTTCCTTATGTAGGCGTGGGATGGTATCGCCATGACTTGGTGGTCAATCCTATTGATTTCACCAAGAACGGTAAGCGCGCCATCCTGATTTTTGATGGTGCCATGAGTCATGCCAAGGTCTTTGTGAACGGTAAGGAGATTATCTTTTGGCCCTATGGCTACAACTCTTTCTACTGTGACATCACTGATGCCATCAACAAGGACAAGAAGGAAAACAAACTCGCTGTCCGTCTTGAAAATATCGAGCAATCTTCCCGTTGGTACTGCGGTGCGGGCTTGTTCCGCAATGTTCATTTCCTGGAAACGGAAGCCATCCATGTTCCGGTTTGGGGAACGCAGATCACGACTCCCAAGGTTTCCGAGGACTGGGCTACCGTTCATTTGAAAACGAATATCGAGGGCTGTTCTGAGACGGAGCAGATTACGCTGTACACCGAAATCATCGATGAGCAGGGTAAGGTCGTGACGAGCAAGGAATTCAAAGGTTATGCAGCCCACGGTCTCCCTCTTGAACAGAATTTTGTAGTAGAAAAGCCTCATCTCTGGTCACCGGAAACACCCTGTGTATATCGCGCAGTGACCAAGGTTTATGCGGCAGGGCGTCTGCAAGATACCTACACCACGAAGTTCGGTATCCGTTCATTGGAATATATTGCTGACAAAGGCTTTTTCCTCAATGGGAAAAGCCGCAAGTTCCAGGGTGTCTGCAACCACCACGATCTCGGTCCTATCGGTGCTGCCGTCAACAAGAGTTCCCTTCGTCATCAGTTGGAATTATTGAAAGATATGGGTTGTGATGCGATTCGTACAAGTCACAACATGCCCGCTCCAGAACTCGTAGAACTCTGCGATGAGATGGGTTTCATGATGATGCTAGAGCCTTTTGATGAATGGGAAATTGCCAAGTGCGACGGCGGATACCATCATTTCTTCTTTGAACCCAGTTGCTATCCTGCCTATAAAGCAGCCGCTCCATACGCTGTAAAAGCTAACGGTGCTGCTGAAAAGATGACCTGGGCCGAGGCTGATCTCGTCAATATGCTACGTCATTACCGAAACAATCCCTCTGTTGTAATGTGGAGTATCGGCAACGAAGTTCCTACGCAGGGCAGTCCTGAAGGTTATAAAGTTGCGTCTTGGATGCGTGACATCTGTCATCGTGAAGATCCTACACGTCCTGTTACAAGTGGTATGGACCAGGTTGACAATGCGCTTGACAAAGGCTTTGCTGCCGTTCTCGATGTTCCCGGTTTCAACTACCGCGCTAATCGTTATGAAGAAGGTTATGCCCGTCTTCCCCAAGGTATGATGCTGGGCAGTGAGACCGCTTCAACAGTGAGCAGTCGTGGCGTTTACAAATTCCCCGTTGAAAAGAAGGCAGGAGCCATGTACGATGATAACCAGTCGTCCAGTTATGACATGGAAAGTTGTTGGTGGAGCAATATCCCCGATGTGGATTTTGCCAATGCTGATGACCACGAATGGGAAATCGGCCAGTTCGTCTGGACAGGCTTTGACTATCTCGGTGAACCTTCTCCCTACGACACGGATGCATGGCCTTCGCATTCCAGCCTCTTCGGAATAATTGACCTTGCTTCTATCCCCAAGGATCGCTATTATCTCTATCGTTCTCAGTGGAATAAGAACGAACATACTCTCCACATTCTTCCCCACTGGACCTGGCCTGGTCGTGAAGGCGTAGTTACCCCGATTTTCGTTTATACAGACGCTCCGGAAGCCGAGTTGTTCATCAATGGCAAGAGCCAGGGTGTCCAACGTAAAAAGAGCCGCGAGGAAGCCAAGGATGTCACGGAGCGTTATCGCTTGATGTGGTACAATACGGTCTATGAGCCTGGTGAAGTGAAGGTGGTGGCTCACTACTCCAACGGTGAAACTTGGGAAAGTTATGTTCATACGGCAGGAAAGCCTGACCATATTGAAATCTTCGGCCAGGATGGCCATGGTCTCGAACCTGACGGCAACGACCTCTATTATCTGAATGTGCGCGTAGTGGATAAGGACGGCAATCTCTGTCCTGACGCTGCTCCGCTGGTGAAGTTCTCGGTAACGGGCAATGGTAAATTCCGTGCGGCAGCAAACGGCGACGCTACGAACCTTGAACTGTTCCATCTGCCTCAGCACCACGCCTTCCACGGCCAGTTGACGGCGATTGTCCAGGCGGGTGATCTCATAGAGGGCAAGAATGCAAAGACAGTGACGCTCACAGCCACTGCTCCTGGTTTGAAGAGTGGAAAGGCAACGATCGCTGTCGGTGGTTATAAGAATCCGAACTTCATTAAAGGTGCCGATATCGGTTGGAGTACGGAATATGCCGCAGAAGGCAAGACTGTCTGCAATTCAGACGGAACACCGACTGAAATGACGCAACTCATGAAGGACTATGGCTGCGAGGCTATCCGCTGTCGTGTATGGCTGGATCCTGCCAGCAAGGGCCATGGTAAATGGTGCAACAAGGAGGATGTCTTGCAAAAATGTCTCCGCGCCAAGGAACTCGGCATGGATGTGATGATTGACTTCCATTACAGCGACTGGTGGGTGGATCCCGCCAAACAGCCTATTCCCAATGCTTGGAGTGGCCACAACCTTGATCAGATTAAAAATGATATCCGCGAACATACCGTTGAAGTTTTAACTTATCTCAAAAAGAACGGCATCACACCGAAATGGGTGCAGGTGGGCAATGAAACGACCTACGGTATGCTCTGGAGTGTTCAGGAAGATCCAAAGACGGGATGGCCTGTTCCCTCTGCTGACGGCAAGAATGTCATTACCGAAGCCATCGCCCGTATGGATCGTCCCAACAAGGATACGGCTCACTATCTCAACGACGATGTCCGTAAGGCGGTTCAGGGTGAAGTGGGCATTCCTTCTCCTGAAGTTCTCTCTCCTGGTGCAAAGGCTTATGCAGAAATCTTCAAAACGGGCTATGAGGCGGTGAAGAGTGTATGTCCCAAGGCACAGGTGATTGTACATCTGGACGATGGTTTTGACCAGAGTCTCTTCGACTGGAACCTCGGCATCCTCAAAGCTGGCGGTGCAAAGTGGGATATCATCGGTATGTCGCTCTACACCTATTGGGCCATCAACGAAGGCAAGCGAACGAATGCAGAAGACATCGTCACGGAATGTATGCAGAACATCATTCATCTCAATGAAAAGTTCGGTACGCCTTCCATGCTCGTTGAAGTTGGAATGGATGCCATGAATCCCGATGAGGGCAGCCGCATCTTACAGAAGATTCTCCGTGAATCGCAGACCCTGACGGACGCTGACGACAAGCCTATCTGCCTCGGTGCTTTCTACTGGGAACCTGCCTGCCGTCCTTCTCAATACCGACTCGGTGCCTTCGACGAAACAGGCCGTCCCACTGTTATTATGGATACTTTCAGAGATAACTAATATGAAAAAGATATTTCTCTCCCTTTGTTTTGTGATGAGCGGTTTGGCCGTTCACGCTCAGAGTTTCAACCGTGGCGCTGATATTTCGTGGTACACCGAGATGGTTGCTGGCGGTAAGAGTTTTTACAATAAGTCCGGCCAGAAGACGGAATGCAACGCATTGATGAAAGAGTGCGGAATGAATGCCATCCGTCTCCGCGTATGGGTTGAACCTTCTCTCGGTGGCTGGTGCGGAACAGAAGATCTCGTGACGAAAGCCCTTGCAGCAAAGGCATCAGACCTCAACGTCCTCGTCGATTTCCACTATTCCGATTTCTTCGCCGACCCCAGCCGTCAGGCCATTCCTTCGGCTTGGCAAGGCTCTTCCCTCGACGAATTGGCAAAGCATGTTGCCGACCACACCACGGAGGTTCTCACAGCGCTGAAGAATGCCGGTGTTACTCCCAAGTGGGTACAAATTGGCAACGAAACCCGCAACGGCATGCTCTACTCCAAATATGATGCAAGTTCAAAGTCTTGGAGTGATATTGCCAATAGTGTTACCGGTTCTACCTCTTCTGCCAAGGGCGGTGGTTGGAAGAACTACGCTACCCTCTCCAATGCTGGCTACGATGCTGCCAAAGCGGTATTCCCCGAAGTGATCTGTATGAGCCATCTCGACACCCGTGGCAGCGACAGCGACCTCTCCTGGTGGTTCACTGCATTCAAGAATGCGGGTGGCAAACTTGATATGGTAGGATTGAGCCATTATCCTATGGCATGGAACAGCAACGGAGAGAACCAGGCGACGACGAATGGCAAGAGCCGTAATGTCAATCTGATGACCATCGTCAACAACACCTACAAAACCGTCAATGTTCCTATCATGATCGTTGAAACGGGCGTATATTGCGAATACACCAAGGGCGGTAAGGATGTCATGCAGGATTTGATGGACAAATGCCGCGCATCGGAAGTTGTCGAAGGTGTCTTCTATTGGGAGCCTGAGCAGTATAATTGGTGGAAGCCCGCCATCTACTCCACCATCGGTTGGAGCAACTACAACATGTGCGCCTTTCTGAATAACGGTCGTCCTTCTCCCATCCTTGATCCATTCCAGCCCACAGCGGAAGAGGCTGCAGAAGAGGCCGCAAATGTATCCTCCCTCACCGTTGAAACAAACTCCGACGGCAAGACGTACAATCTCGCAGGCCAGGCCGTTCGTCCCGTCCGTCCCGGCATCTATATCAAAGACGGAAAGAAAGTATTACATTAGCCTATAAAGGACTTGTAGAGTCCTACATAAAATTAAACGAGGCAAAGCCGTTTGGCCTTGCCTCGTTGTGTTTTTATTCGAAATAAAGATTCAGTTGAACCATATTTACCGTGGCACGATCTACGCTCTGGGTGTAGATGAACTGGTTGGGGTCGGTGATGTCCTTACGGTTCTTCTGCAAGATGTTTCCCAGCCCGAAGCAGAACTTCAATTCGGGAATCAACTTAAAGAACGGCATATAAATATCGCAGCCTAAACCGACTTCCAGATAGGTTTGGAAGGGTTTCGCACGCAACAGGCTGTGCTTGGTAGCGGTCAAATCGAACTGCGCACTCGCTCCCGCCAGCATATACGGACGATAGTTGTTGAAACGTTTTGCGCCGAATTTCAGGTCTACGGGAAGAGCGATATAGGTCGATTTCATATCCTGGCTCTCTCTGTCACCATTCACCAGATTGATGTACTGGATGTGTTTGGAGCCGAAATTCATTCCAGGATTGATGCGCAAATCGAAGTAGTTGTTGATTTTCAAACTACCCAAGACGCCGACGCTGAAACCAAAATTCTGGCGATCATTCTCTGCCATCCACTGCGCGGTGGGTTCTCCTCCTGCCATCAATCCCGTCTCGGGGTCCATCGTCGACGGAGCATATTGGATGTAGCCGTTATTGATGACCTTGAAACCCTGGTCGTGGAGACCGATATTGAAACCGTAGTGCCAACGGCGGGTATCGATGAAAGGCTTATTCTGTATCTTTCGTTTTTGGGCATACCCAGAGAATCCGACCGTCAAGCCGAACAAAAGTATAGGGAAAATGCGGAAAAAACGATGCATGATAATTATGAATTTTGAATTGCCATGCGGCATACAGAAGAGTCGAGACTGAATTATTAAACGGAGGATAAAGCCTTTTATTGTTTGAAGAAGTCAAATATTCCTTGCGGGGCGAAGCGCTGGCTCTCATGAATCAGACTGATACCGATGTCCGAAATGCCCTGCACCTCTTCCTTGCGCATAATGTGACGGACGATAATCTGGGCGCTGTCTCCACGATAACAGCGAATATCGCAAACGGGATAATCGTATTGCAGCAAAGAGACACCACCGGCCTTGTGCTCATCGGCAGCTAGGTTGCATGGTATTGTATCTATCAATTCGGTCTTGTTCCTGGACCATTTCTGACGAACTTCCAGAAAGAGGACCTTGAAAGGATAGCGGTCAACGGTTGAGGTACGGACATGGACCTTCATACGGTAACTGCCACTCTCTTTCAGGGAATCAATCTTGAAGGACAGACCTTCGTAGGTTCCCCAACTGGCAATATCCGTAGGCTCATAATGCATGTAACTCTCCTTACGCTGGCATGACAACGCAAGGAGGGTTACGAAAAGGAGGAGTAATAAATTATTGCTGTGCTTCACTGTTCTGTGGACGACGAGAGGAATCGTTGTTGCGGTTCTTTCTCTTCTTCTTCTTTTTCTTGGTCTTATCGAAACGGGTGAGGTCGTCCTGTTCAGCAAGATCGACAGGCTTTGCAGGAACTGCCTTTTCCGTCTCATCCAACTGCAAGGGTTTCTCACCGGCACGATTCATTTTGATAATCTCCCAAGCACGTTCAGCGCTGATCGTTTCCAGGTTGGCAGCCATACGACGGTCCGAAGAGTAGGTAATCATGCCAGAAAGGATATCAGCCTTGAAATAATAGTAGGTGGCGTCTGCCGTTTCAAGATGGATATTTCGCTCTGGAAGCTTCTTGTAGGCCTCCATGTAGGTATCCAATTCGTAGTTCAAGCAGCACTTTAACTTGGCACACTGACCAGCGAGTTTCTGGGGATTGGGACTGATATCCTGGAAACGGGCGGCTCCAGTATTCACACTGGAGAAATTTTTCATCCAGGTGGCACAACAGAGTTCACGGCCACAGGGACCGATACCGCCAATACGACCAGCCTCCTGACGGGCACCGATCTGGCGCATCTCGATACGGACATGGAAGGTATCGGCGAGAACCTTGATGAGTTTACGG
This sequence comes from Prevotellaceae bacterium UBA1746, assembly GCA_002314875.1. Classification (GTDB taxonomy): domain Bacteria; phylum Bacteroidota; class Bacteroidia; order Bacteroidales; family Bacteroidaceae; genus Alloprevotella. Next base: position 28,452 of record DCHS01000053.1, on the reverse strand, counting down.
AAGTCGACGCGGGCATCGGCGATGTAGTAGAAAATGGCCTTATTGCAGTCACCTTGGTACTCAACATCGCCAATCTTCATATCCAACTCGAGGTCTTTGGCAATCTGACGGCTCTGGATCATCGTGGCATTTTCGCGGCTCTTAGCCTCTTCCCACTTTTCCAAGTCCACAGGACGTGCCTTACGGTACACACGGCGAATTTCTGTTCCGGGTTTCAGATTGGCCTTCTTCATCTGAAGGGTTACCAAACTTCCCGTAAGGGTCACAACGCCTATGTCATGGCCAGGATTGGCCTCAACGGCAATGATATCGCCTTTTACGAGATCGATACGGTTATCGTTACGAAAGTATCCCTTTCGCGTATTCTTAAACTGTACTTCGATAAGGTCTGTCACCTCATTGTTGCCAGGAACATCGCTGAGATAGTCGAAAGTATTCAGCTGATGATCACTACGGCCACAACCACAAGCGGCAAAACCACGAAGGCAGGGGTCTGTTTGAAAATTATCTTGCATTTATATGCTTAAAGTTATTATTCGATGGTAATTCCGTCAAGGACGCCGTTGAGTTTGTAGAAAGTACCGTCGACATCGATTATCTTCTTGGCTTTTACCGCAGAATTAGCATCACGTTTAATGGTACCGCTATAGAGATAAAGATCTTTCTTGGTCTTCATACCACGGCACTTGTTGACATCTCCTGTGGGATCGGTATAATCATCGCCAGAAGCCAAAAGGAGGATATAGGGAGCGGCAACATCAGTAGAACCTTCTGTTCCCACATAAATTGTATTGCTGGATTGAATTCCACGAGAACCATCGCCATTGGCGATAGCGCTGATATTTCCACCCATAATGGTCATGATATCTTCGCACTTCAAGCCCTTGGTGTCATCCTGCTCCATATCGACATTGATGACTCCACCCTTGATAATTATCTGACCGTTCATTTCATCTGTTGTTGGGGTTACTTCGTCATCTTCAAGAGCATAGGCAACGTCCACACCGTCACCCGTCGTATTGGAGATATTCAGCGTACCACCATTCATCTGGAAGTACTGGTCAATATGCATACCGTCGCTGGCAGCACGGAGGATATTCAAGGTTCCTGTGAACGAAGCCTTCAGCAAAGTATATTCATTACTGCTGTAAGCGTGCTTGGCAACACCAGAAATGTTCACAGTGCCACCACCCTTCCATTCTGCGTGGCCTTTTACATAAAAGGCACTCTTGGATTCATTCTGAGCACAGTCACTGAAACTGTTGTTTGTATTTTCATTCGCAATAATGTCAATACGCTTGCCATCATGAATGTAAACAGCAGGAGTTGTTCCCTTAGAGGTAAGAGTAACACCATTGAGCACAACGGCACACTTAAAGTCGCTGTTGAGGGTAAAACTTTCACCGACACCCTGAAGGCGATAAGTAATTTCGTCAGCGAGGGTTTCTGCTGTATTTACAACCACATTGCCACCATTGATTTCAATGGTCATGACATCTGCCAGACGAGCATCAGCGATGATGGTAGCACCAGCAGAAGTATAGGTCACATCAACAGTGTTCTGTTCGGCCACTTTATTATTGACATTCATCTTAATGCCATCAAGATCATAGGTTCTTCCAGCAATTTCAAGTTGGTTACCTTTGAAGGTCATATTGGAAGTAATATCAAGGGCAGAATAACGCCAAGTAATATCGCCTTGTTTTACATCAAGCGTCTGTGCAAGTGCAGTTACTGAGGTTGCAACGAGAACTATAAGGAGGGTATAAAAACGCTTCATAACTGCAATGCTTTATTTGATTATACGCTTTACAGACTGTTCGCCAGCCTTGAACACATAGATACCAGCGGGAAGACTTACCTCAACTCCACTTTGGTAGTGATAGTTCTTTACCAAACGACCATCGGTTGCATAGACGCTGATCAATGTACCCTCAGGAACGAGGTCTGTCGGGAACTGATTGATGCCGGTGGCAGTATAGTCGAACCACATATCCTGCATGTCGGTAATGGCCTGCTGGAAAATGCTGCCGTCGCCAGCGGTTGCCACTAACTGGCCATTTTGAAAAGTGATTTCAAGGCCGTTGGCAAGGGGAAGGCTTTCCGTCATGCCAGAGAGTGTACGGAAAGTCATATAGCGGAAATCCTCAGCATTTGCACTAAGGGTCAATCCTGCAAGAAGTAAAACTGAAAATATCTTTTTCATTTTGGTTGTATGTTTCAAAACTTAAACTGGTATCCAATTGAAAGAACGTGAAGATCGGCATCGCCGGTTTCTTCTTTTGCACCATGCTGGAAGAGGTAGGCGGCAGAGATATTGTGACCTTTGGCTACCTTCCAGTCAATACCAGCCTGGACACGATGACGGACTACGCTGAGACCATCGCCGAGATCGTTCGCTATCTCATAATTGGCGAAAGGTGTCACAGGGCAGTGGCGGATGTTGTATTCTGCACCCAAACGAGAACGAAGATAGTGCTTATGCTTTACATTCTTGGTATCCTCGTCGGCTTCGGTAAAACCGAAATAGTAAAGGTCGCCGTACTTGTCGGTATAAGGACCGAAATATTCGCCCGTGTAATCTTCAAAGTCTTCCTCATCCATTTCCTCGTAGAACTTATTCTGGATATAGTTCGCCTCGGCATAGAGGGTGTACTGGTAGCGTTCACGGAGACTGAAAGTGAAACGGCCGGCTTTGAGCTTTCCCGTTACATCGAAGTAGAAACGATGTTTGCTGCGCCAGTAGGCTTCATTTCGGGACCAGCCACGAATAACGGCATTGCCGTCACTATCATAGCGAATGGAACCGTCAGTGTTCTTCTTGAACTTAATGGAATTCTCAGCACTGCTATGGTCGCGGATGAAATCATAGCCAAAGCCCAACTTCAACCATTTGTAGGGTTTATAGTCAAATCCCAACGCTGCATCATAGCGGGTGAAACTGCTCCAATTGTCTTCAAGACGACCGCCGATGCTGATATCGGTGCTCCACTTCTTGGAAAAGTCGTGGGTAGCATCGACACCTAGCCACAAGCCGCTTTCCGTCTGTGCGTGCGCGTTAAAAAAAACAGCAAAAAGCAAGAAGAGGATATAGATTCTGCGCATAGTTATTGCTAGTTAGGAGTGTAAACGGATATATCCGAATTTGCCGGAAAGTCCGGGAAACCGGCCTTTCCAGCATTATATTTCTATGTAAGTCTTTTATTCTTTGACCTTGAACATACGATCGACGGGCTTGATACGGCCTTCGGGATCGCGGTAGAAAACGCGGAGCATGGTCATGTCCTTCAAGAAGTCAACGGCACCAACCTCTACGCGGTCAATTTGGAGACCGAGACGCTCTTCAAGATCAGCCTTCAATTCTTCGTAACGCTCAGGCTTGATGAGGTCGATATTGTCGTACTTCACATACTTGCAACCTTCGGTATAGCTCTTTGCAAGGAGAGCTTCAGCAATCCAGATAGCAAGGATAAAGATGAGGCTGAGACCAATGATGTAAACAACGCTAACGAGCAAGCCATCACCAGTAGAAAGAGGAACATCGAGAGTACGCAAAGGATCCTTTGCTGTAGGAGCACTTTCTACAAAGTAAAGCGTGCTACCCATCTTACCGTTGATAACGGAGAGGGCTACAAGGAGGAAGAGGTAGGTCATTTCGCGGATGGGCACACTCTCCGTACGATAACGGACAATGCTGAAAATAGCGAAGAGACCGAGAGCCACACCGGTTCCCACACTCTTGTCGCTTCCGAGAAGCAGGTAAATCAATGCGAATATACTAATGCTCATCAAGATGAATGAGAAATAGTAGTCGCGACGACGGCCTTTGGGATAATAGAAGTAGTGGACGATAACCCACACGAAGAAAGTGTTGAGAACTGTACAAACCAAAAGGTTGAGGATGTTTACATTCTCTGTAAAAAAGCGAACGAGTGTTTCCATATTAATAATTACAATGTTTGCGTTTATGAAGTCTTTTTGTTAATCAAGCGAAGACGGAGTTTGAAATTGTTGACACGAAGGTTTTTGTTGGTGATCACACTTCCAATGCAATACTTCGAGAATCCGTTGGGTTTGATACGGAGCTGACGGAGAAGGGGAAGGATGGGTGAGGGTGCTCGTCCATCGCGCTTCAATTCGATAATGACGGCATTTCCCATGGACTCATCGGTGTCCGTCTCGTAATTATGAAAATTCAAATCGAAGTCAATCGTGAGACGCTCTGTCTTTTCATAATTTACCAAAGTGATACGATCAAAGAAATTGCGCACGGTCGGTTTGATGTCGTTCCAAGTGTATCCTGTCTGCTCTGTCAGGAACTCTTCACCGAAACCATCGTACATAACAGCCTCCATGGTCGGAACTTGAATACGCTTTTTGCGGGTCTTGCCGTGATTGTCCTTCTTCTTGATTTCAAGGAAGGTGATGCCACCATTAATATAGGTTCGTACACGCACTTTCGTACGAGGCTTATGACCAGCCTGGTGACGACGGAACATCATGTGGTTGTCCAAATCATCGAAATAGGTAGTGGTATAAGGACTGATAGGATCGTCGTTGACGCGCTGGGCGTAATAATGACCTTTGCATAGTTCCAAGAGGCGGGCCAAAGTTTCTTTATTGGTCACAAACTTTGTGTCCGTTCGCTTCATCAAACGAATGGACTTCATCTCATCGAGCGTGATGGGAGGCAACTGCTCCACGAGAGATCGGATATTGTCTTGGACATTCATGGAAAAAGAGTATTTTCGCTGCAAATTTAATCATTTCTTAATGAAATGACTTTATTTTTTTTGAAAATTCGACAAAAACCTTTGCGCTTTCGATAAATTCTTCTAATTTTACACCCAAATTTAAAATATTTAATTCAATATCTTATGGCATTAGAAAAAACTCTCGTTCTCCTCAAACCCTGTACCGTTCAGCGCGCACTCTGTGGTGAAGTCATCAATCGTTTTGAAAAGAAAGGCCTCCGCATTGCCGGCATGAAGATGATGCAGCTTGACGAAGCTATCCTCCGTGAACATTATGCTCATCTCGTTGATCGTCCCTTCTTCCCCACCCTTCGTGACTCCATGATGGCAACTCCCGTTGTTGCTCTCGCTCTCGAAGGTGTCGATGCCATCGAAGTTGTCCGCCAGATGGCAGGCCCCACCAATGGTCGTAAGGCTCTCCCCGGAACCATCCGTGGTGACTACTCTGTTTCTGGTCAGCAGAACATCGTTCACGCTTCTGATGGTCCAGAAACCGCCGCTGCTGAGCTCAAGCGTTTCTTCCGTGATGAAGAAATCTTTGAATGGACAAGTCCCATGCGTGTTGCCGTTTACGCTTCCGACGAATGTTAATTACAAAGAGTCGTATTTAGTGCGACAATAAAAAGTCCCCGCCTTGCCAAGCAAAGCGGGGACTTTTATGTTCAAGAAAGTTCAAGGGATTATCGTTCAGATTTAGAAGATGACCTTCTTACCATTTACAACGTAAACGCCCTTGTCGGCACGGTTTACACGCTGACCAGCGAGATTGAAGATGGTATTGTCGGTTGAAACCTCAGCATTCTTGATGCCTACACTTCCATCAACTTCGTAAGTTACAACGATCTTTGAAACGAGAATCTTCTTGTACTCACCTACGGTGTTGGTAACAGTGAAAGATACTTCGGTGTCATAGAGATTGCTTGCACTTGCTATGAACTCTTCACGGATATCGCTGCTGTTGGTAACTTCTTCGTCTGGAGTTACAACGGTACAGATATCGTTGGGATCGGAAGCGTGGAAATAAATGGTATAGCCAGTGATGTAGTAAGCAGGTGCGTCAACCATCGCTCCTGGATCAACCGTAATAGTGTGGGTGCAAGAGTACATATCCTCGCTGCTCTTTGAATGGAGGAGAAGTTCGTTACCGCGAACACAGTCAATACCATTTCCGAAAGTCACCTTGAAGGGATTGTCCTCGTTAGAGGTCCAACTCATAGCGCTGACAGAACCGGTTGCTGCGCTGATAACGAAACCACAACTTACTGTAACGTCAACAGTGAGAGCGCTTTCTGCCACTTCTCCTTCATGAGTATAAGCGTCGTTCAGATAGCCCCAAACGGTTTCAGGAGCAGGAACTACATCGCCATCATTAACCGTCTGAGTTCTGCTATCAACAGTTACGCCATTGAGAACATAGTTATAGGTAATTTCGTACTGTGCATCCTTGTTGAATACAGCGGTAAGAGCGAGGTCCTTAGCAGCAACGAAGGAATAGGGATTTTCAAGGCTAACGAGTTCGCCATCTGCATCAACCCACTTTACAAAGCGATAATTAGCGTTAGGAGTAGCAGTTGCCGTAAGGTGAACACCACCGTTTACTGTTGCAGAAGCTGAACCATCTTCAAATGCAACGGTACCACGAGAAGCATCGTTGGCAGCGAGGGTAATGTTGTAACTTACGCTTTCATCTTTCCATACTTCGTAATTCATATCAATTTCATTAATCTGAAGCCAGTTGCCAACAGCAGGAGATTCGTCAGCATAGATACGAACATACTGAATCTTGTGACCAGAATAGTCACTTGCGAGATCGAAGCTCTGATCTGTTTCATCATCAATGAAACGACCTACTTCAGTCCAATTTTCGCCATCTTCAGAAACCTGAAGTGCATTGTTTGAACGGGGAGCGTCGCCAGAAGCGGGAGTATAGGTACCGAAGTAGTTAAGATTGACAAGAGAACTGAAAGTAATCAAAATGTACTTGTTGTAACTCTGGGGACCATCACTCCAGAACTTTGTCTCATCATTGCCATCGAAGGCATTAGAGAGATAATAAGTTGAATAAGTACCATAGTTGGTGCTGTACTCAAAAGTCACATCGTCAGCAAAAGCCTTGGTAGAAGTGAAGGCTGCAACGAGTGTTAAAACAAAAAAGAGTAAACGTTTCTTCATAAGCCAAAAAAGTTATTGTTAATTTATGAATAAGGTATTTATTTGTTGGGATTGCTTTCGCAGTAACCAGCGGCCTTGCCAATCAGGACGGGGATGTCGATGTTCTCGATACGTCCATGGAAAATCTCTGCACCGGCACCAATAGCAAATACAGGAACGTATCCATTAGTATGAGCGCCAGAGGTCCAACCTAACTGTGCATTGCGGTTGAGGATGTTCTTGGCAAGACTACCAAGAGCACTTTCGCTTGCATACATGCTCTCAGCACCTTTATCCTTACCCTCTACAATGGCATCATAAGCACGCTGCAACTGGTCTTCTTGGTATTCAGAGAGCTCAACGTCCTTCCAAAAACCGAAGTTTTCCATCAAGTCCTTACGAAGAGCAGCATAGGTGAAGTTTTCACCGAGCTTATGACGCAAATCGCTGAGGTGCTGTGAATAAAGAGGCGCACTCATCTGCTGATAGCGAAGGAGATTAGTCTTAAGGTTATAATTGGTGTTTCCCAAGCCAATACCGCCAGTTTCGTGGTCAGCAGTAATCACGATCAGCGTTTCATCAGGATGCTGGCAATAGAACTCATAGGCTACACGAACAGCATCGTCCATATCGATGATTTCATCGATAACGGTACGAGCATCATTAGCGTGACAAGCCCAGTCAATCTTACCACCTTCAACCATCAGGAAAAATTTCTCAGGATTCTTCTTATAGAGGAAGTTGATTCCAGCGCGGGTGATTTCCTGCAGAGTCATATCGCCCTTCTTACGGTCGATAGCATAGGGAATGGAACCGCGGTCGATCTTGGAAGCAGCTTCCGTCTGCAACATGATCATACGATCTGCCTTCTTTGCCTTCTTCTGGTAATCCTTATAACCACGAGCGATGGTATAACCTGCATTCTGACACTGGGTATAGAGGTCAGGCTCTGAACCATCTTTACAATTGGGCTTCAAGAAATCACTACCAGCAAAGAATTCGTAACCACTGGCTACGAGGTCTTTTCCAACCTCGTAATATTTTCCACGATAATCCTGATGAGCGTAGAAAGAAGCGGGGGTAGCATGGTCAACACTCACACTGGTAGAAACACCAACAGCAGCACCAGCATCATGTGCCCACTTAGCAACAGAGGTCACCACGGTGACGCTGTCAGGAAGGAGGCCGAGACAGCCGTTGTAGGTCTTGCAACCTGTTGCCAAAGCCGTACCGCCCGCGGCAGAATCAGTAATGCCGTTGCTTGCACTATACGTTGTTGCAAAAGCAGTATAAGGGAAATCACCAAAGCAAAGCGGTTTGACCCCAATCTTGCCATCAAGGGCTGCCATATAGGTCTCAGCTCCGTTTACCTGGTTCATTCCCATACCGTCTCCAATAAAATAGAAGACATATTTTGGCGTCTGCTGGGCAAATGCTGCCAAAGTGCTAAACGCCAAGAGAGATAGAGTTAGAAACGTCTTTTTCATGCGTTTTATGAAAAAAGCGAAACGCGGGACGAGTGCCCCGCGCACGCTTAAAGTATTCAAATAGTAATTAGAGGATCGTGCAGCCAGGACAGGGCTTAAGCTGCTTGAAGAAGTCGTTACCCTTGTCATCAACGAGAATGAATGCGGGGAAGTCTTCTACTTCAATCTTCCAAACAGCTTCCATACCGAGTTCGGGATATTCTACACATTCGATGCTCTTGATACTGCTCTGGGAAAGAACTGCTGCCACACCACCGATAGTACCGAGATAAAAACCACCATGCTTCTGGCAAGCATCGGTAACGCACTGTGCACGATTACCCTTGGCAATCATGACAAGGCTGCCGCCGTTTGCCTGGAATTCATCAACATAGGGGTCCATACGACCTGCAGTGGTGGGACCCATAGAACCACAAGGATAACCTTCGGGAGTCTTAGCAGGACCAGCATAGAGGATGGGATAATCCTTCAAGTACTGAGGCATACCTTCGCCAGCATCGAGACGAGCCTTGATCTTAGCATGAGCAATATCACGGCCAACGATAATAGTACCCTTGAGGTTTACACGGGTTGAAACGGGATACTTGCTGAGTTCCTTGCGAACAGCGTCCATACCCATATTGAGGTCAATTTCGATGCCCTTACCGCCTTCACCAGGATTGCGAAGTTCTTCGGGTATCAATTCTGCGGGATTTTCATCCATCTTTTCAATCCAGATACCATCACGGTTGATCTTAGCCTTGATGTTACGGTCTGCAGAACAGCTTACACCCATACCAACGGGGAGAGAAGCACCATGACGAGGCAGACGGATGACGCGGATATCATGAGCAAGATACTTACCACCGAACTGAGCGCCAAGACCAATCTCGTAAACCTTCTTGAGCAGTTTCTCTTCAAGGTCAAGGTCACGGAATGCACGACCAGTTTCGTCGCCAGTAGTGGGGAGAGAATCGTAATACTTGATAGAACCCAACTTCACGGTGAGAAGGTTCTTTTCTGCTGATGTACCACCGATAACCACGCAGATGTGATAAGGAGGACAAGCTGCAGTACCGAAGTGCTTGATTTCTTCTACCAACCAAGGGAGCAATGTACTTTCGTTCTGGATGAGGGCCTTGGTCATAGGATAGAAATAGGTCTTGTTAGCAGAACCACCACCCTTGGCAACACATACGAACTTATATTCAGCACCTTCTACGGCTTCAATATCAATCTGTGCGGGAAGATTACACTTGGTATTAACTTCGTCGTACATATTGAGAGGAGCATTCTGGCTGTAACGGAGATTATCCTGGGTAAAGGTATTGTACACACCAAGGCTGAGAGCTTCTTCATCTTCAAAACCAGTCCATACCTGCTGACCCTTTTCACCGTGAATAATTGCGGTACCGGTATCCTGACAGAAAGGAAGGATTCCCTTTGCTGCGGTTTCAGCATTGCGGAGGAACTGAAGAGCCACATACTTATCATTCTCAGAAGCTTCAGGATCGGTAAGGATCTTTGCTACCTGGAGATTGTGCTCACGGCGGAGTTTGAATTCAACATCGTGGAAGCACTGCTGTGAAAGAAGGGTAAGTGCTTCTTTTGAAACCTTGATGATTTCGTGGCCTTCGAATTCGGTCACAGTAACACCTTCCTTGGTCAAAAGGCGGTATTCGGTTTTGTCTTCACCGAGCTGGAACATCGGTGCATACTTAAATTCAGTAACTTGTGCCATATAGTTATTATTTATGATTAATTTATATTTGCGAGCAAAGTTACTGCTTTCTTTTGAAATGGGGAAAATTTTTCTTTGAAAAAAGCAAAAAAAATGGGAATGACTTCGTCTCACGACGAAAACATTCCCTCACAGAACTTATATAGAGATGAAAAAACTATCCGTAAAGATTTTGTCTTTTTGACATTGCAAAATTACGCAAACTTCGCATTCCTTGCAAATTTTTTTTGAAAAAAATGCATTTTCACCGATAGAAACAGCCATTTTTGCTGAAAATCAGTCAAAAAATTCTCGATGAAACCGCAATTTTTGCGTAATGCGCGCATTTACGCGCGAAGTTTTTATCTAATAAATAATTATATTTTCCGTATTATTTTAGCTGCAAACCGTTTTCTTTCAATTCAATGATACGGTCTTTGTACAAGGTACCAACAGCACGCTTGAAAGTTTTCTTTGAAACACCAAAACGTTCAGCGATGGCGTCTGAATCGCTTTTATCTGTAAAAGGCAGGAAACCATTTTCTGCGGCTTTCAGTTCTTCGAGTAATTGTTCGGCGAAATCACGGAAACGGCTTTTACCGATACGCTGGAGGGCAATGTCGAGACGACCGTCTTCGCGAACGGTAATCACAGTGCCCTGCAAACGGTCGCCGGTACGAGGTTCCTCACCGATGAGTTCATCGTTATAAATCAAACCGGCATGCTTGTTGTCAACGATAACTTTCAGACCTAAATCTGTACGCTGCCAAACGAGCAAATCAACGGTTTTTCCACGATAATAGTCACGGGATGTAGCCGGCAGAATGAAACGGTTGACCTTGGCTGTTCCAGCAATACGGTGGGTTTCCTCATCGATGTATATATATATAATATAGGAGTCACCCTGTTCCATGGTCTTTTTCTGCTCACGGAAAGGAACGAAAAGATCTTTCATTACACCCCAATCGAGGAATGCACCGTACTTATTCACCCAACTTACTTCAAGATAAGCGAAATCACCAACCTGGCCGTAGGGTTTCTCCATCGTTGCAACAAGACGCTCCTGCTGGTCAAGATAGACAAAAACATCAACCTCATCTCCAGGATGCATTTCATCTCGAACGTAGGCTTTCGGCATTAAGATTTCACCGACCTCTCCACCATCGAGATAGGCTCCGTGATCCGTAAAGCGGACAATGGTCAAATGGTTGTAGCGACCTAATTTAATCATAGGGATTCTGTATTATCGGGTTCAAGGGTTTCGAGTTGTTCAACCGTCTCTGCCTCTTCGGAAACCGGAGTTTCAGGAACGGTGATGCGGCCATCGACGATATGGATGCAACGGTCTGTAAGCGAAGCCAGTTCCTCATCATGGGTAACAATGACAAAGGTCTGGCCGAACTTATCACGAAGATCGAAGAAAAGCTGGTGCAGCTCTGCTTTGTTCTTACTATCGAGAGAGCCAGAAGGTTCATCGGCGAAGATAACATCAGGTTCGTTCATCAAGGCACGAGCAACAGCCACGCGTTGTTTCTCTCCACCAGAGAGTTCATTAGGTTTATGATTCTCACGACAAGAAAGTCCCATAAATTCAAGGAGTTCCTTGGCGCGTTTCTTTATCTCGCTTTGCTTTCGTCCCGCAATCATTCCTGGAATCATTACATTTTCGAGTGCTGTAAATTCAGGAAGGAGCTGATGAAACTGGAAGACAAAACCGAGATGCTCATTACGGAACTTAGAGATTTCCTTTGTGGAGAGTCTACTGACATCGGTACCGGCAATCGTCAATGTACCTTCATCGGGACGATAGAGCGTACCCATAACTTGCAAAAGCGTTGTCTTTCCTGCACCAGAAGGACCGACGATACTTACAATTTCTCCACGACCAATATGGAGGTCAATGCCTTTCAGCACTTCCAAGGCTCCGAAAGACTTGTGGATATTCTTAATTGTTATCATTTTGCTTAATTCTTAATTCATAATTCTTAATTCTATCACCTCTGTTCGATTGCAATACCAGCACGAACTTCTGCGGTACCAGTACCTGCTCCGGCATGGGCAGGGACAATACACATCACGCTGCGAGCAGAGAAATAGCGTTCAATCTGCTCAGGGATATGATTGTGGTAGGCATGGCGCCAGGGAGTACCTTTCTGAGCCAGCACAAAGACGGCGAGATGATCACTGCGCATACGGTCGGCGATTTCTACGAAATCATCCCATTCGTGATAGTACTGCAAATCAACCTCTGCCGCATATTTCTTCTCTTTCCAAACCTGGCGAAGGGTTTCCAAAGTAGATCGAGAACCATAGATCGTCAGTCGGCTGCATATCTGCTGTGCCAGTGTTGCCATACGATGAACCCAGAGACTGAATCCCGGATCAAGCTGGCCCTTGGGAGGTGCAACGACATGAATGCGGCGCACAGTATAAATAGGAACTACTGCCCTGTAAACCAATACCTGCTGACTGACAGTGGCCACAAGTTCCTCTGTGAATCGTCCAAAGAAATTATCGGTCAATTTTTCCTTCTGGTGCAAACCGACGAGGATGTCAGAAGCATCATATTCCTTGGCAGCATGGGAAATTCCCGTAACGGGGTTTACCGACCACCGGCAATGGGTTTGCATCTTTACATTGGCAGCAGCGGTGATCTTTGCCGCATATTCCAGATTCTTCTGACCACGGTCACGGGTTTCAGGATCGTCATCAAGAATGACATTAATAGCCGTCAAAGCACCTGTTGCTGTTGGTGTACGAAGCATCAGCGCCAGATTCGTCATCGGAACCACACTCTTGGGATTATTGAGGGCCACAAGGATATTGTCATGTTTCTCCTGATCCATCTTCAAAGGAGCAGTTCCGCCAGACAGAACGATGCGACGGGATGCATCTTCTGTAACCAGAGAGGAAACCACGCAAGAGGCCAGAATGAGGAACATCGCAGCATTCAAGACCTCATCACCCAGCAGATGGCTACCATCCGGAAGGATGATTTCATAGCCAACCAAAACGATGGCCAGAGTAGCGGCAGCACGGGCACTGCTCAAACCGAACATCAACCGGCGCTCGGCACCATTGAATCCATATATTTTCTGGAAAACTAATGCAGCCAGCCACTTACCGACGGTTCCGCAGAGAATCATTACAACAGCCACTGTAATCACTCCGAGTTGACCGAAAGCGCTGACATTGATCATCATGCCGACACCGATCAGGAAATAGGGAATAAAGAGGGCATTTCCAAGGAATTCGATATGACTCATCAGAGGTCCGCCAGGAGGAATTTCGCGGTTAAGAACAAGACCTACGAGAAAGGCACCGAGAATACCTTCCATTCCCACCATTTCCATAAGGCCACCGCCAAGAAAGACGAGGCCAAGCACGAAAATGTATTGCAGCACACTATCACCATAACGGCGGAAAAACCTACGGGCTACAACAGGAAACACGAAGATGATAACTGACGATAGAACAGCTACTTTCAGCAAAAGAATCCAAAGCGCAAAATCTCCGTTCCCTTGCTTGAAGACACCACCAACGACCGCCAAAAGAATAAGCGTAAGGGTTACGGCAACAATCGTTCCACCCACCGCGATATTAACCGCCCGATGTTTGGTAATACCCATCTTCATGACCGTAGGATAGGTAATCAAGGTATGGGCGGCGTACATGGAAGCCATTAACAAAGCAGCAGGAGTGACATAGCCCAGAATCCAATGGTTACAGACAAAGCCGATGCCAATAGGAATCAGGAAAGACACAATACCATAAACCACGGCTTGGTTGCGTTGCTTCATCACATCCTGGATGTTCATTTCCAAGGAAGCAAGGAACATAATGTAAAGCAAGCCCACCTTTCCGAAGATTTCAAATGAACTGTCACGGTCCAAAAGATGGATACCATGGGGACCAATCAAAACACCCGCCGTTATCAGTCCGATAATGGAGGGGATGCGGAGCCTTTCAAGGAGCATCGGGGCAAAGAGAATGACACTCAAAACCACGAAGAAAATCCAAGTCGGGTCGGTGATTGGCAATTCAAGATGAAACATTTAGGCTTATTTTAAGTGCAAAGGAACAAAAAAATCTGCAAAGATACCTAATATTCGGCGCAAAAGTTATACTTTTGCAGTCCGAAATACGTTATAAGACGTATAAACTTGCACCGAAGGTGCGAATAAACCAGATAATAATAATAACCAACACATATATGAACATTGCTATTGTTGGCGCAAGTGGCGCCGTTGGCCAGGAATTCCTCCGTGTCTTGGCTGAAAGAAATTTCCCTATCGATGAACTCCGTCTCTTCGGTTCCAGCCGTTCCGCAGGACGTACCTATAACTTCCGTGGCAAGGACTACAAAGTCATTGAATTGAAGCACGGAACAGAAGATTTCAAGGGCATTGACATTGCCTTCACTTCTGCTGGTGGTGGCACCGCTAAGGATTATGCAGAGGACATCACCCGCTATGGTGCTGTTATGATTGATAACTCCAGCGCTTTCCGCATGGACGAGGATGTACCTCTTGTCGTTCCTGAGTGCAATGCTGCTGACGCTCTCAACCGTCCCCGCAACATCATCGCTAACCCGAACTGCACCACCATTATGATGGTTGTTGCTCTTCAGGCACTCGAAAACATTTCTCACATCAAGCGCATCCATGTTGCCAGCTATCAGGCTGCTTCTGGTGCCGGTGCTGCTGCTATGGCAGAACTTTACGAACAGTATCGCCAAGTTCTCGCTGGTGAGAAGCCGACCGTAGATAAGTTCGCTTATCAGTTGGCTTTCAACGTGATTCCTCAGATTGATGTCTTCACAGAAAACGGTTACACCAAGGAAGAGATGAAGATGTACAACGAGACCAAGAAGATTATGCACACCGATGCAGACTGCTCTGCAATGTGTGTTCGCGTTCCTTCTCTTCGTTGCCACAGCGAATCTGTATGGGCAGAAACCGAGCGCCCCGTTAGTGTTGAAGAGTTCAAGGAAGCTGTTCGCAACGGTCAGGGTCTCCAGTTGGAAGACAACCCCGCGGAGAAGGTTTACCCCATGCCTCTCTTCCACGAGAACTGCGACGATGTTTATGTTGGTCGTATTCGCAAGGATCTCGCTAACCCCAACGGTATCACCTTCTGGCTCGTTAGTGACCAGATCAAGAAGGGTGCTGCCCTCAACGCTGTTCAGATTGCTGAATGGCTGATTGCAAACAACGGTCTTTAATTAAGAAAAGTGAGTGCAAGACTGCTATGGGTCGATGATGAAATTGACCTCTTGAAAGCCCATCGCATTTTCCTTGAAAAGCGCGGCTATGAAGTTACGACTGTTTCAAACGGTCGCGATGCTATTGATCTGTGCCGTACGGAAGCCTTTGACTTGGTCCTTTTGGACGAAAACATGCCGGGACTTTCCGGACTTGAAACTTTGGCGGGTATCAAAGATATTCAGCCTAATGTTCCTGTCGTCATGGTCACCAAGAACGAGGCCGAGGACCTGATGGATCAAGCGATTGGTAGTCAGATTGATGACTATCTGTTGAAACCCGTCAATCCCATGCAGATCTTGTTGACATTGAAGAAGAATATTCACCAGCGTGAAATTGTTCAGGAGGTAACAACGACTGGCTATCGCCAGGAATTCGGCCAGATATCCATGATGGCGGACGATGCCCGTGACCCCGAATCCTGGAAAGAACTGTACCGCCGCATCGTTCGTTGGGAATTGCAGTTGGAAGACAATGCTGATCCCGCTATGGCGGATATGCTGAAAATGCAGAAGGAAGAGGCTAATCTTGCTTTTGGAAAGTACATCCGCAAGAATTATGAGAAGTGGATTTCCACTGGTGACAATGCTCCACTACTCTCTCCCGATGTTTTCAAGCGCAAGGTTTTCCCCACGCTTTCCGAAGGCCGCAACATCACCGTTCTTGTCCTCGATAATTTCCGCTTCGACCAATGGCGTATTCTTTCGCAAGAACTTTCCGAAGACTTTGATATTGAAGAAGATCTTTATTTCAGCATCCTGCCGACTTCCACGCAATACGCTCGTAATGCCATCTTTGCAGGTTTGATGCCTTTGAAAATCATGCAGATGTATCCGGAACTGTGGGTGGAAGAGGATGAAGATGAAGGAAAGAACCTTAATGAAGAGGCTCTCATCGCTCACCAGTTGGAACGTTTCCGCCGTCGTGAGACCTTCACTTACCACAAGGTTAATGATGCCCAGGGCGCTGACCGCATCTTGTCGCAGATGAATGTGCTCAAACAGCATCCGTTGAATATCATCGTCATCAACTTCATCGATATTCTTAGTCATGCGCGTACGGAGAGTCAGATGGTTCGCGAATTAGCGAATAACGAGGCGGCCTATCGCTCGATTACTCTTTCCTGGTTCCGTCACTCTGGTATTCGTGCCCTTTTCCAGGCGCTGAAAGATCTCGACGGTGAGATTCTCATTACCACGGACCACGGTAGTATTCGCGTAGATTCGCCAACAAAGGTCATCGGTGATCGTAATGTCAACACCAACCTCCGTTATAAATTAGGACGTAATCTTGACTACCCTGCCAAGGAAGTCTTCGAGATGAAGGATCCCAAGCGTTTCCAACTCCCTAGTCCGAACCTCTCCACAGCCTACATTTTTGCTTTGGGTAATCATTTCTTCGCTTACCCGAACAACTATAACTACTACGTACAGTATTACCGCGATACCTTCCAACATGGTGGTATCTCGATGGAGGAAATGATGATTCCCCTCGTCACCCTCCGAAGTAAACAAAGATAAAATAAGCCCGGACACTATGTTGTGTTCGGGCTTATTTCTTATTCAAAAGTTATTAGAAATGTGGGAACCGTTTGAAAGGAATTATTTTTTCAGGTTCTCCAACTGGTCATACGATGTTTGGAGGATAGACTCTGCACGCTGGAGACGTTTCTTGCTGGCTTCGTTGGTGTAACTATACGGGCCATAAATGGCTTTTCCACCTGCATTTCGGTCCATAATATATCGGTGAGCGCTGATATCATAAAGTGTTTCACCACTAGAATCTTTATACAGCATTACACTTGGAGCAACACAAAAAACGAATGGATTGGTGTAACCACTGGAGAGGACGTCTCGGCTCCAAGGGAAATCATCGTGAGAAAGCCCCATCTGCGCAAGCAAGGTTGCTGCGATATCGCTCTGGTTCATCAGAACATCCATACGTCGCGGCTCACGGATTGCTCCACCAAGCCAAAGCATCGGGGCATGGAAAAAATTCGGGTCCTCGAAACTCTGATGATAGAGATGACCATGGTCAGGAATGATAATCACCAAAAGATTATCCCATGAAGGAGAATTCTTTAAACTATCAACTAACTGACCAACAGCAGCATCGGTATATGCAAAGGCATTCAAGACCTTATCCTCCATTCGCTGGTAAGGCACATCCCATGGCTCATGACTTGATATGGTATGATAGGTATAGAAACGAGGCTGCTCTGTCTTAACCGAAAAGAACTTCTCCACTTCTTTGGCAGAGGTCATATCGTAAGCGCCCCAAGCGGTTTCCAATTTGATTTTCGGAAAAGCGGTATCATCAAGAAGATGCTGATATCCAATATTTTTTAAGAAAGTTCCCTTACCCATATTTGAGGAAGAACCCAGATAGAGATAGGAGGTATCATAACCCGCATTTCCCAAGGATTTTGCCAAAGAAGGCAAAGCAGCATGAAACTCTGGATGATCCATCAAACCAAGATCAGCATATGCAGTCCATCCACATTGGGTACTTACCGTAGCGCGGTCCGTGCGGAAAGAATTGCTGTAATAGTTATCCCAAAAGATTCCCTCGGGAATCAAACGCTCGATATTGGGATCTGCACCCTTAGCGCCTCCCATAGACTCAATGAATTCGCTTCCAAAACTTTCCATGAAAATCAGGAGGACATCAGGAGTCTTTGTCTTCAAAAGACTATCCGTCGTTTCGCCCTTGACATCATACAGTCCATTGAAAGCGTCTTCACGCTCTTCCTCAGAAAGTGCATCGTAGCGGTTTTCATATGGAAGCAAGTGGCAGGAATTCACGAATTCATAGACAGGATTCACTGCTGCATGGTTTAGGAACAAGCGGGAACTGTAGTAGGTTCTTCCAACGCTTGAATTCACAAAGAGAAAGGCAAAACCAATCAAAAAGAACAGCGGTGTTACCCAATTGCGACGAAAAACAGTTTCTCCCTCTTCGGTCTGAATTCGTCCAGGATGATTTTTAGGCGTTACAAAGATAGCAACCAAGGCGGTTACGACCATCGCTAAAAGGCCAGAGCCAACGCGAGAAACAAGAAAACTGGTGCTGACACTGCCTGTTGCACCCTCAGGATGAGCAGCATAGGCAAGCACGACCGCACTGAGTTTGAATTGCCAAAACTCATACATCACAATGTCAGCAACGATAATCAGCCAGACGAGCACACTCATTATTATATAATAAGGAGAGAGCCACGCACGGAGCCGCTTGACCCCGAGAACTGTCAGTAAACCAGGAATTGCCAGCAAAGCAGCAGAGACAATCATGTCCTGAAGTGCTCCATTCCACCAACTCGTACAGATATCCCAGAAAGAGAAAGCACTGATGTCATGGTTATAGAGCATAAATCCTACTCTTCCAACAGCAAAAATCACCATCAGAAGATAGAACAGAGTATATAAGAAGTGGGAGCGTTTCATTATTTACCATTAAACTGGTTCATAGCCCGCTGAATGCCTTCCAAAGCGAAAGAACGGACGAAATTTGCGGCCATCGTAAGGCGTTCATCCATAATGGCATTTTCCTCGGAAGTAAAACCACCAAGGACGAAGTCCACCTGGCCACCTCGTGCAAAATCATTACCAATGCCTACACGCAGGCGAGCATATTTCTGAGTACCCAGAATCTGGGTGATATGGCGCAAACCATTATGTCCACCCTCGGAACCGCTCGGTTTCATACGAAGGGTACCAAAAGGCAAGGCAAGATCATCGCTGACAACGAGAAGGTTCTCAACGGGAATTTTCTTCTCATTCATCCAGTAACGAACTGCATTACCCGATAAATTCATATAAGTTGAAGGCTTGAGGAGCAGGAGCTGCTGATTCTTGACACGGATAGTTGTGACAAAGCCATATCGCTTGTCCTGCCACTCTGCCCCAGCATCAGCGGCAAGTTTGTCAACTACCTTAAATCCCATATTGTGGCGTGTATCCGCATACTCATGGCCGATATTTCCAAGGCCTGCAATCAAAAACATAGGTTCAGCATTTTCTTCTTCTGCGACTTGCGACTCAAATAGTCGGCGCAGGAAATTAAAGAATTTCATAAAATAGGTTCTGTGTCCGATTAAGGAAGACCGGATAAGAAAGAGAAAGTGCCGATGTGCCTTGCGGCGCATCAGCACTTGTTTGATTTGTCTCTTTTAGACTAAGCCAAAAGGATTAAGCCTTAGCAGCAGCAGCGGCAGCACCACGAGCGGCACGAGTCATCTGAACGCTTACTACAACTACTTCCTTAGAGTTAACGAGTTCGAGACCTTCGAAAGAAAGTTCACCAACCTTGATGCTCTTACCAAGCTCGAGTGCGGTAACATCGATAATGAGCTTTTCGGGAATTGCTGCGTAGGGAGCGCGAACCTTGAGCTTACGAACCATGGTAACGAGCTTACCACCGGCACGAACACCAGCTGCGAGACCCTGGGGAGCAACGGGAACAGCCATAACGATGGGCTTTTCTTCGGTTACTTCGTAGAAGTCAACGTGGAGAACGTTGTCCTTTACGGGGTGGAACTGGATTTCACGCATAACTGCCTTGTGAGCAACGCCGTCAATAGTGAGGTTAACGAGGTAGATGTTGGGAGTGTAAACGCACTTGTCGATTTCCTTAGAAGAAACAACGAAGTGGATAGCTTCAGGATTGCCATTAGCATCCTTCTTCTCACCATACATTACACAGGGAATGAGACCCTGCTTACGAGCTTCCTTGGAAGCTTTCTTACCGAGATCGGTACGGCTTTCGCCACTGATAGAGATTGACTTCATAATTAAAAGTTGTGTTACTCTAAATTAAGTGATTAATGTTAATTGCTTAATTCGCCATCACACGAAAGACGGTAATCAACGATAGAAATCGCAATCATACCATCTCATTGACTGCAAATCGGGCGCAAAGTTACTCACTTTGTGCCATATAGCAAAGTTTTATGCTTAAAATTCTACTTCAAAATCGCCATTTACCTCACTTTTGGAAGTTTGATCTGTCGAATCTCCATAATTTTCAGTTTCGGCAGTGGCTTCGTGAGGAGTCAAAGGACGATGATCACCGACATACTGTGCAGCGTCTGTGAGAGCACCTAAAAAATTGATAATATCTTCGCGATAAAGGAAAATCTTGTGCTTCTCGAAGACGGGTTTTTCGGTTTCGGTTCCTTCCTGAACGCGCTTGCTTTCAGTCATGGAAATATAAAATTCATCTTTTCGATCCTGCTTAACGTCGATATAGTAAATGCGTTTCCCTGCCTTCACTGTTCGGCTGAAAAGAAGCTCGTTGTCCTGGCGATTCTGCCAATTTTCAAAATCTTTATTCATTTTATAAATTTGTTATCCTACGCCCCTTTCCTTTTTGATTTTTGATACGATTAATATTCTCTGGATGATAAGGGCCTATTCTCTGATGTTAATAAATCTTCTGCAAAGTTCAAAAATAAATATCACACAAGCAAGGTTTATATAGCAAAAAAAACTAAAATAGGCTCATTTTTAAGTAATAGTTGACAAAAGAGGGGAAAAGTTACATTTTCTTTTGGAAAACTTAAAGAAATGTCGTAATTTTGCACTCATAAAACCACAGCGTTTGGTTCTCAACTTGACTTATTTATTGTCCCAACGGGGACACAATTATTCAACCTATGATTAACAGAGCATTAATCCGTCTCAAGGTAGTACAACTTATCTACGCATTCTACCAGAACGAAGGCAAGACTACAGAGGTGGCCTTGAAAGAACTTGACTTCAGTCTTGAAAAATCTTACGATCTCTATCATTCTCTCCTCGCACTTCTTGTAGAGGTACGCCGTCTTGCACAACACAAAGTTGATGTGCGCTCACGCAGCGTTTTGAATCCTCTCAACAATGACAGAAGCAATGATTGTTTGATCGAAAACAATAAATTCCTCATCCAGCTCGAACAGAACAAGACTTTGAGCGCATGGATGGAAAAGCAGAAGAATTCCTGGGCCAACGAGGACAAGTTCCTCAAAACAATCTATGACCTTTTCACCTCAGATGAGGTATTCCTCAACTATGTTGATAAAGGTGACGACAGCTACGATGCTGACCGTGAACTCATTCGCAAGCTTTACAAGACACACATAGTCAACAACGAAGCTTTCGATGCTCTTCTCGAAGAACAGTCTCTCTATTGGAATGATGATAAGGAAATCGTTGACAGCTTCGTCATCAAGACCATCAAGCGTTTTGATCCTGAGAAGGCAGAAAACCAGGAACTCCTTCCTGCATACAACGATATGGAAGATCAGCAGTTCGCTGCCCAGCTCTTCAGAACAACCATTGAACGTCGCGATGAAATCCGTCAGATGATGATTCAGGCTACCCGTAACTGGGATATCAGTCGTATGGCCTTTATGGATACCATCATTCTTCAGATTGCTATTGCCGAAGTTCTTACTTTCCCCAGTATTCCTTTGAATGTTACCTTCAACGAATACCTCGATATCGCTAAGGTTTACTCTACCCCGCGTTCTGCCAGCTATATTCATGGTATGCTTGACAACATCGTAAAACGTCTGAAGGAAGAAGGTGCTATCCTGAAATAATCATCAATAACCATAAACTTATTCTTTTACAACTATGATTACTCTTCTCCAAGCTGCAACTGCAAGTCAGCCCAGCATGTGGCCCACCATCATTATGATGGTCGTTCTTTTCGCCATCATATATTTCTTCATGATTCGTCCTCAGCAGAAGAAGCAGAAGGAAATCCAGAAGTTCCGCGATAGCCTTACCGTTGGTAAGGAAGTCATCACCATTGGTGGTCTCCACGGTACTATCAAAAATCTGACCGATACAACAGTTACCCTCAAGGTTGCCACTGGCGTTGACCTTGTTTTCGAAAGAAGCGCTATCTCTCCTGCTGGAACAACAATGGAACAGCAGGCTTAAGCCTAATTTCGACTCTATCCGTAAGGATTGAGCCTATACTTGTTTTCTATGAGTTTCTTGAAACGAACAATAGAACGCGCGAGTAACTACCTGTCCCGACTTTGGAACAGGCAGTTACTCGTGTTCCTTTTCTTCGTGGCAATCTCCACATCCTTCTGGCTTTTCACTGTCAGTAAGGAAGTCCGGGAGTACGAATTTGATGTCTCCCTCAAACTAGTCAATGTCCCTGACAATGTTGTGATTACGGGAGAACCTCCGAAGAAAATTACCGTCAAACTGAAAGACGAAGCCGTCAAACTTTGGCGCTATGCCTACCAGAGAAAGAATTTTGAGGCAGTAATAGACTGGAAGGATGTCAACAATAGTACCGGGCACGTCAGACTGATGTCTAACAATGTCTTGAAAGCGTTTTATGCGACATTGTCATCTTCGACAAATGTCGTATCCTGCCGTCCAGATACTATTGAATTTTATTATAATTACGGCCTCTCAAAAAAAGTTCCCGTAATTTTCCAAGGCGTTGTAGAGGCTGACTCTGCTTACAATCTCATTGCACAAGATCTCTCCCCACGTCATGTGACGGTTTACGCTTCCCAAAGTGTCCTTGATACCATCACCGGTGCATACATCAAACCTGTAAATATCCATAATGTGAAGGATACTGCTTCCGTTTTGGTCAAGTTCCAGAATGTAAAGGGGGCAAAGTTCGTTCCTGCCACTGCCAAACTGACAATGTATGCTGATCGTATGGTAGAAAAGACCGTGCAAGTTCCCGTACAAGGCGTCAATTTCCCCGCAGGAAAGACCTTGCGAACCTTCCCCACAAAGGTAGATGTAACCTTCCTTATCGGTACAACCCTGTACAATACTATAGAAGCCGAAAACTTTGTTATTGTTGTAAACTACGAGGATTTGATCAACAACAAAGACAATCGATGCTCTCTGCGCCTGAAATCGACACCTTTCGGTGTTCAGCGCGCACGAATCAGCCCCTCGGAAGTGGAATACGTAATTGAGGAGAGTTCAGAATGAAGATAGCCATCACTGGAGGCATTGGATCAGGGAAAAGCTATGTCTGCCATCTGCTGGAACAGCGCGGCATCGAGATTTTCTACTGTGATGATGAAGCCAAACGCATTATGGTTGAACACCCTGGGGTTCAGGAGGCTCTCACTGCGTTGGTAGGGCCAGAAGTCTATACAGGTCAGCCGGATTCTCTTCAACTCAACAAAGCAGTTCTTGGCAGTTATCTCCGTAAGAATGCTGAGAATACAGCAAAAGTGAATGTCATCGTTCATCCCCGTGTCGCTGAAGCTTTTCTCGAAAGCGGCAAGGAGTGGATGGAATGTGCAATCCTCAAAGAAAGTGGCTTCCAGCATCTCGTGGACAGAATCGTGGTCGTTACATGCCCATTGGAAGAGCGTTATCGCCGAATTATGGAGCGCGACCATTGTGATCGGGATACAATCAGCCGTTGGCTTTCTATGCAGATTTCCGATGAGGAACGACTCGAAATGGCAGACTTCCAAATCATCAACGACGGTGTTACTTCCCTTGAAGAACAAATCACAGAATTGCTTTCAATGAAAGCAGATGAACAAAATCAAACTATGACTGAATCCAATAAAGAAGAAACTCTTGCTTCTTTCCCTTATGCCGGCGAAAAATTTGCCGACATTCAGATGCTTCGCTACAAAGTAGAAGGTTTTGATGACCTGAACTTACAGCAGAAAACATACATTTACCACCTTACTGAAGCTGCGCTGGCAGGCCGTGATATTCTTTTCGATCAAAACGGAAAGTACAACCTCCGCTTACGCCGTATGCTTGAGGCGGTTTATCTGTCTCTTGACGAGAATTCTTTGGATGCAGACGCATTTAAGGTATATATGAAACGCTTCTGGTTTTCCAGCGGCATCCACCATCACTATGGTTGTGAGAAATTCCAACCTGGCTTTTCCGAAGAATGGCTGCGAGAAGCACTGACTGCCATCAACTATCCCATCGACGATGAACTCCTCCGGGTCATCTTCGACCCCACAGTTGATCCACTCCGTTGCAATCAGCGCGAGAACGAAGATTTACTCCTCACTTCCGCCAGCAATTACTACGAAGACGGTATCACTCAGGCTGAAGCAGAAAAGTTTTACGCTGATTTGCGTGCTAATTCTTCCTGCAAAGCTGACTGTCCCCCTCAATTTGGTTTGAACAGCCGCTTAGAGCGTACGAATGACGGAAGACTAAAGGAAAATATCTATCGCATCGGCGAACTTTACAGCCTAGCAATTGAAAAGATTGTAGGCCATCTAATAGACGCGCTTCCTTTTGCAGAAAACGACCAGCAACGCAAGGTTATTCGTTTACTGATAGACTTCTATAACACAGGAAACCTTACTGTTTTTGATGACTACTGCATTGCTTGGCTGGAAGATACGGCAAGCCTTATTGATTTCGTGAATGGCTTTACGGAAACTTATGGTGACCCTCTTGGCTACAAGGCAAGTTGGGAAAGCATTGTCAACTTTAAGGATCTTGTTGCTACACAACGCACGGAAACCATGGCTGCCAATGCACAATGGTTTGAGGACCATAGTCCTGTTGATCCCCGATTCAAGAAGTCTGAATGTCGTGGTATCAGCGCGAAAGTAATTACCGGCGCTATCATTACGGGTGACCTCTACCCTTCTACCGCTATAGGTATTAATCTTCCTAACAGTGACTGGGTTCGTCGGGACCACGGTAGCAAGAGCGTGACCATCGGTAATTTTACAGATGCTTATAACAAAGCTTCCCGTGGCAGCGGTATGATGGAGGAATTCGTCATAGATGAAGCTACCCGTGAACTGATTCGTACCTATGGCGATGTCTGCGATGATCTCCATACGGACCTTCACGAATGTCTCGGACATGGTTCCGGTCAGTTGCTGCCTGGCGTTAGTTCGGATGCTTTGAAAGCATATAGTTCCACTATCGAAGAAGCACGAGCAGATCTCTTTGGACTCTACTATATCGCTGACGAAAAACTCGTAGAACTAGGACTTACCCCGGATTGTGAAGCCTATAAAAGTCAGTATTATACCTATATGATGAATGGCTTGCTGACACAATTGGTCCGCATCCAACCTGGAGCCACGATTGAAGAGGCCCACATGCGTAACCGCGCCCTCATTGCCCACTGGGTAATGGAACAGCCAGGAAATGCCTTGGAGCTTATTTCTCGCGAGGGAAAGACCTTTCTTCGTATCAACGATTACGAGGCTATCCATCATCATATTGGTGCTCTGCTTGCAGAAGTTCAGCGTATCAAGAGCGAAGGGGATTTTGAGGCGGCTCGTCATCTCGTTGAAGACTATGGCGTACAAATCGGAGCCGAACTACATAAAGAGGTCTTGGAACGTTACCAGAAACTGGATCTTAAACCTTACAAAGGTTTCATCAATCCTCGCTACACCGCTGTTCGCGATGCTCAAGGCGAAATTACGGATGTTCTTATCAGCTATGATGAAGAATTCGATGAACAGAGTCTTCGCTATAGTCGTGAATATAATTTCCTCCCCGATATCAACTAATACTTATAGCGGTTCCTGAACCGTGAACACTCATATATGAATACAGAAGCCCGTATCGATAAATGGCTGTGGGCAGCACGCATATACAAGACACGCACACTGGCGGCAGAAGCTTGCAAAAATGGCCGTATTACCATTAATGGCGCTCAGGCGAAACCTTCTCGCACTATAAAAGCAGGAAATGAAATCGGTGTGAAGAAACCACCTGTTACCTATACTTTCCGCGTTCTTCAACCTATTGAAAGAAGAGTCGGTGCAAAGTTGATTCCCGAGATTCTTGAAAATATCACAACACCAGACCAGTACGAACTCCTCGAACTCTCTCGTATCAGTGGTTTTGTAAATCGTGCAAAGGGAACAGGCCGTCCTACCAAGAAAGACCGTCGCGCTATTGACGACTTCTCCGATGCTGCTCCCGTCTTCCTCGATGAAGATTTTTTTGATCTAGAAGACGAATAAACATTATTTTCAAGACATACAATAATCTTTAATCTATAATACAAGTTCTATGTTTAAATTCAAAGAAGTGATGAAGTCCCCAATCTGGGGCGGTAAAGACATCGTCGCACTCAAGCACATCGAAGGTGTAGAAACTATCGGTGAAAGCTGGGAAATCAGTGGTGTTCCCGGTGATGAGACCCCTGTTGTAGGCGGCGAATATGATGGTTGGACCTTGGCTCAACTCATCGAAAAGTTTGGTGCTTCTTTTGTGGGTAAGAAGAACTACGAAGTAAACGGCACCAACTTCCCTCTTTTGATTAAGTTCATCTCTGCTGACGATGCTCTCAGCATCCAGGTTCATCCCGATGACGCTATGGCACAGCGCGTAGCAGGCAAGCCTTTCGGAAAGACTGAAATGTGGTACCTCGTAGGTGCTCATCCCGGTGCAACGCTTTTCAGTGGTTTCAAACGTGATTTGACCGTTGAAGAATACGATCAGGTAATGGCAGAAAATCGCTTGGAAGATGTTATGGCTCGCTACGAGACGAAGGTAGGCGACTGCTTCTTCATTCCCGCTGGCCAGATTCACAGCATTGGTGCTGGTAACCTCATTATCGAAGTTCAGCAGAGTTCCGACTTGACTTACCGTGTTTACGACTTCAATCGTCGCGACGCTCAGGGAAATACCCGTCAGCTGCATACCGCAGAAGCTCGTGAGGCACTCAATTTCAAGAGCCGGGGTGATTACCGTACTCATTACGAAGATCGTGACAACGAGCGCATCCAGCTCGAGAGCTGTCCTCAGTTCACCACTTCCGTTTATCATCTTACCGAGCCTCTTCGCGCTAACTACGCTGACGTAGATTCCTTCGCTATCCTCATTTGCTACGAAGGCACTGCAACACTCCGCGATAACGAAGGTAATGAAACTACCTTGAAGGCTGGTGAAAGCGTTCTCTTCCCCGCAACAACTCAGTGGGTAGATGTTACTCCTACGAGCGAAGGTAAGTTCTCTTGCGTAGAAACTTACACCCTTGGATAATCCAATATCCTAATACAACCAAAGAATCCCCGCAGCTACATGAGTAACTGCGGGGATTCTTGTTATAAGATTATTGCTGTTCTGTAAACTTCAAAACAATACCAAATCTAATTATTCTGCAGGAGCCTCTTCAGCAGCGGGTGCTTCAGGTTCTGCAATCGTCATTTCGGGGCTGGGAGCAGCCTTAGGCATGAATTCTGTGTAACCACCTTCTACGAGGATATTGAACCACTGGATGAGCTTCTTGATATCGCTGAAGTGAACGCGATCCTGATCCCAGGTAGGAAGAGCGACGTTCATGATTTCAACGAGCTGATCGTTAGTAGCCTCCTTGTGACCAACCTTGGTCTTGCCCTGTTCAGCATCGTAGAGATTCTGGAAAACCTGCATCAAAGGTACATCTTCGGTATCAGTATACATACTAACGTCACCGAGAGAAGTAACGCGATCGTGCATACCTGCAGGGAAACGACGATGATGTTCGTCAATGCTTTCTACAATAAGGGTACGGTTACCACGTGAAACGAGCTTATAGAGACCGGGCTTGCCAGAAATGGCGAGGATAATGTCTTGCATTTTTTCTTTATTATTTGAGTTTGTGTTTTAATTTCGTTTTTACGGTGCAAAATTAGTGATTTCTTTTCACTTAAAGGGTATTTTGCACCCGAAAAATAGTTTTCGCGCAGAAAAAACCTACACATGTCAACCTTAGAAAATCAATTCTAGTCTTTTAGTTTAGGATTCTGGAGATGACGTTCCTTGTCTCGATTTGTTTTCTTTTCGATATTTTTCCTTAATGCACTCGTCATATCCACACCTGTTTGATTTGCAAGGCAAAGCAATACCCAAAGGATATCAGCCATCTCATCAGCAGGATCTTGGTTCTCTCCTTCTTTGAAAGATTGTTCACCATACTTGCGAGACATCACGCTAGCCAGTTCACCTACCTCCTCGGTAAGAATCGCCATATTCGTTAATTCAGAGAAGTAACGGACACCATATTTCTTGATCCATTCATCTACCATCTGCTGTGCCTCATGCAGTGTGATTTGATCAACTAGATAATTCATTTTATTATTATTATAATTGAAATATTACTTTCACTCTTTCACTTTAGGT
>DCHS01000003.1 GCA_002314875.1 Prevotellaceae bacterium UBA1746 | reverse complement strand
TGGACTTCAAGATTATGCAGGGTAATTCGTTGTTGGAGCAGTATAAGGGTGTACCATTGGACGATATTTATGACAGTAGCCGTCAGATGATGTTAGCCTTTGACGAGGAAACAACTGCACGTATGCTCCTTAAAGAGCACATGTACTCTTATTTCAATACGGAGGACCATAATAAGAAATCAGAACTCTTACAAAGCATAGACAATGCTGTCAAGTCACTAGTCAAGGCAAAAACTCTTGGGAACCCAGAAGTGAGTGCTGCTATTGATGCTCTTGACCTGCGCAACAACCAGGAGTTCTTCCTGTGGCATACATGGTTCAATGATGTGTTTGCAAACGGAGGATTTGATATTGTAATTGGTAATCCTCCTTATGGTCTGATAAATAAAAGACAAAATCAAGGTGATGGTGTTATTGTACCCTCAGAGATTCTCGAACAGTATAAGAAAAGTACATTTTATGATGCTGCCAAGGGTGGAATGTTAAACATCTTTAGATTGTTTGTTATTCATGGTGGATCATTGTTGAAGCAAAAGGGTATCTTTTGTGAGATTTTCCCACTTGCATTTACTTGTGACTTAAGCGCGGCGAAGTTAAGAGAACATATTTTCAACAACTACACGATTTTACATATCGACGCATTCCCAGAAAGAGACAATCCACAAAAGAGAGTTTTTGCTAGTGCAAAAATGTCTGTTTGTATTGTAAAATTTACCAAAGAAAAGACTCGTAGTAATAGACCTTTTAGTCTCAGAATCAACAGAGAACCTTATACCGAAGAATTAAAGGACTGTAGTATTTACACTCTTAAGCAAATTAAATGTATAGATGCTAAAAACTACACAATTCCTTTAACAGAAACCAAAGACTCTGAGGTGTTAGTAAAAGTATATTCAAAATCAAGTCCTTTTGGATTAATAGGGAAGTGTTATACTGGTGAAATCGACATGACTTTCTGTAAGAATGCATTTACAAAAGATCCTTCTGATTGTAAGATGCTTAGAGGAGCTCATGTTGATAGGTACATTGAACGTAAGGAGATCAGTCAAGGAGAAACACTATTCCTCGATTTTAATATTCTTTCCACTTTGAAAAAAGGATTAGGTCAAGATCTCTTTGAGAGTCCTCGTATTATAATGCAAGGCATAACAGGTGTAAATGAAAGAATTCGTCTGAAAATGACACTCGTAAATAATACGTATTGTGCAAATTCTGTTAATTACTGCAAGTTTAATACTATGGATGAAGCCAAGTACATGCTTGCTATCTTTAACAGTAAGCTTTTGAATTACATCTTTAAGCTCTTGAGCACTAATAGTAATGTAAATGGATATGAGGTTGATAATCTACCAATTGCAAAAGAAATACAAGTAGATTATAAGAATCGACTAATAAAACTTGTTGATGAGATTTTTTCGTCAAAACAAGTATCAATTGAATCGGACACCTCTGCCCTCGAGCACGAAATAGACCTCCTCGTTTATGACCTCTATGGCTTGACACCAGAGGAGATTGCTATTGTTGAAGGTTAAACGATTAATAGATTTGAATTATGTATATAACAGAATTAAATCAGTATAAAGTAGTCATTCAACCAATTGCTGACATTGAAGGAGAGAATGGTATTCCCGCACGTTGTGCTACGGATATAGTCCAGTCACTCTTAGATTACAAAGAAGATATTGTTCATCTGTTTGATTCTTGTGAAGATGTTGAACTCGATACTATAGAATCTTACCTAAAGGATAATTTCTCTAACATAATTAGTGTCCACTTATAAGAGAATAAATTATGGCTACACTCAAAGAACTATACACAACGCTGAAATCCCTGCGTGACTTGAATCTGCCAATGCCTGACGAACTGCTCAAAGCAGCAGACAACTTGGAGGAAAAGATTATCAAGGAGGAGATTCTGCCTGCACTTAGTCAGAACATAGAACCTCAGTTGAGCGAGATACAACGTGACCTCGTCCTTGTGGTTGAGTATCACCCAGGTGAGCCTCTAAGCGTAGCTCTGTCTCGTAAGACCAACATCACAGAACTCCTTGAAGCCAAGAAACTGGAACTCGACCCAGAAGTACCGCACAAAGAGGTTGGTCCTCGCCGTAAGAAGGTGGTGAAGATATCTCCTCGCACAGGACTTTGCATTCATCTCAAGAATGGAGAAATTATCCATGAAAAGGATGCCGCCACCACTTACACTACAGCTATTATTAAAGCAGGTCTTATGCCTGTCCGTGACCTTGGTCTCAAATCCTGCGGCATCAATATTGTCTCGACTACAAGGGATAAGAAGTATGGTTCTGCTCAACGCGAAGTTTCACCTGGCCTATATGTGCTTACTCATAGCAACACCAAAGACAAAAAGAAAATTCTTGAAAAAATCTCTTCAGCCCTTAAACTTGGCTGGAGAGTAGAAATTATTAAATAAAAACACATTATGAATAAGAAATCATTTCTGTTAGGTGTCTTGACGGGCTGCATCCTGACATTCGTCATTTTCATCGCTATCGGATACATTAAACAATATCACTCGGAGTCAGATCCCATACAATATTTTGAAGAGCCCAAGAGTTACGAGAACAAACAGGAAACAACTTTTAAGGTTCTCCAGGTTCTTGGCAAGGCAGCACTGGCAAATGAAGTCTCAAGCGAAGAATTTGATTTGTACATGGGTAATACTGTCGTAATACTTGGCGGGAACTTTTATAGCGACCAAATTGTCACGATAAAGGCCCCGCAGTTTATCGGTACATATAGTTACACAACAAATGGCGGTATGCCAAAGACCGTGCCAGTGATCCACGGAGAAATAGTGGAATAACCGTCGTATCGTTTCAAAGATTGAGGAACTCTTCTCCCACCTCGATACCATCGAAAATAGGATAAATTGTAATCAAGATTATTATTAAAAAAAGGAATTAGGCATATTTGCATATATAAACTCGTTAAATACAAATAAAGTAATATGAAACATTTTTGCGCTCTGTTTAGTGTTTTTTTAGTAGTGTTCTTGTTATCATGCAATAAATCAGGAACGTCTAATAATAATGTTCAATTCGAGATGGAAGATGAAGGAGAAACTATAGTACTTAGAAGTGATACCAGCATAAAACATGATTATTTGATAAAAACAAATAATATCGTTTTGTGTGAAGGAGAACTTACCAATGAAGACAAGTTCAACATCCTTGATCTCCTCCAGGTAAATGAAGATAGGATAAAAGAAATCGCTCTTCTCACGATGAAAAGTGATGGTATCATTCCTATCCATATTACTGTTCATGATCAAATTGATACAATGATCAACTATAAAGTGCCATATGAATCCTTTACCACAGAAACTGTCCATTTTTCCGGACCTGGCGCAGAACTTAGTAGTTCTTCTGCTGGTCCTAATGATATTGTAGAATTAAAGAGATGGTTATTTAACAAAAATCATTATTTGCCAGATTCTCTTATACAAAAAATGACTGCTTATTATAGGACTTTAATGAAATCTGGGTATGATGATTATAAGCCAAAGACAGCAATTCCTGTACTCAAGTCTGTTGAAGGCAAATCATATAGGATTAACTCTGATATGAAAGCGGACTATTATGCTATGGTAGCTTGTTCTACACAAGCATTTATAGATAAATATGTGGAATCAATTGTTAGTAATGATTTTGCTGGTACAGTAACATCTTTGTCCCAGTCACTTATTTGCCACCAAAAAAAAGGTAGTAGTGGATATAAGTGCCTAGTTCTTATAGGTATTAACAAAGATTGGAGTTATACCCAACAGCCTATAGGTGTTGTTGCCATAGACAACGAACCACCATCTATAAATTCCTTACTTTATGTTGGTTTAAACAACGAAAAAACCATTATTAACACGAACGAGAAAAATGTAAATTCTATTCATTTCAAAAATGGCCAAAGAATTTTGCTTCCTGAAGACAAACCCAGAATATATGGCGGAGCAAATATTAACATATCAAATTGGGCTGGAAGCCTTTATATGTGTAATGTAACATTTAAAATACTTGTCAGTGGAGATGTTAAAGCTATAACAATAGTGAGAAACAGAAATTTATGTGGTGATTATAGTAGTTTTTTTGGATATGATGATGGTGTTGGTCCAACAAGAAAGATAATTTATGCAAAAGATATAAATGGCTTACACGAAATTACTATGAAAATGCATTTTGAAAGAGGAAATAACCATATTCCTATTGAGATTGAAGACTATAATGGCAATGTTACAAAATATGAAATTATCCAGCATGCATCGTTTGTCAATACTAATACTCCATCAATTGATATAGAAAACAATATAAATATTGACAATTACTAAAAAGTCACGGGGTCATAGGGGCATTCCCGCTGCCCAATAATATTTTCTTTGCCCGAATATAAATAAAGAATCACGGGACCTGCGCCTGTGAACCTTAAATAACTCCCTCGAATCCTCTCACCTTTCCACTCTTCGCGAAACCCTTCATCCCCGTTTGATATCAGGAATTATTAACTTTAAATTATGAAAAGATTTATTATACTTTTTCTAACTTTCTTTTGTATAGGGTTCTGTGTTCCATCAACAGGATATATTGAATCTAAAGCCCTCAATGCTGAATCTGTATTGGAGCAAATAGACCGCCATAATGAACAGAAAAGAAAGGAAGAAGAAAAGATAGAAGCTGAGAAAAGAGCAAAACAGCACGAAGAAACAATGGAAATTGTGAAGGTCGCTGTTCCTGCCCTTATTGTCGGAGTATTTCTTTTCCTAGGTATAGCATTCTACGCCCTCATCACAAAGAATAAAAACAATAGTAGTGGGCAGAACAACATAAATATCTATAATAATAGTAGAGAATAGTCTATCCTTCGTGACACCCTTCTTCCTCGTTTGATGTCAGGAGAGATAGAATAATAACCTAAAAATAAACAAAAGACCCCCGCCCAGCGTTCTGCCGAGAGAGAGCCTATTCATTCACGGTATGAACGATAAAAAGAAACCTCAGTATATTGAGGGCATCGGGTGGAGGTACGAACTCCAACACCGAGAAACTCGCCGTAACAACACCCATGACTATAACGGCGTTGGAACCTATCTCATCACCTGCACCATCGCCGACAGAAAACCCCTCTTCGGCTATGTCGATGGCGACCTCCGCGCCCGACGAGGAGAGAGCGGTTTTGCCCACCTCGTCCCTTCGCCCCTTGCCCAGAAGATTATCGACGAAGAACTCTGCAAGATTAACCAACTCTATCCCATGGTCTGCATCTGGCGCTTCGTTCTTATGCCCGACCATCTCCACATGATCGTCCGCGTCAGCAGCCCCATCACCGGAGGAAAGAAACTCGGGCAGATTATCGGCGCCTTCAAGTCGGGCTGCACCCGCGCCTGGTGGTCGCTAACGCAACAAACCGCAGGTGGCAGTTCCGGCCCTTCTTGCCCTGTAAACGCCAGCGCTTGGGGCAGTTCCGGCCCCGAGTCTTCGGCTTCTGACGTAGAGAGCAGACCTCCCCTCTTCGCCCCTGGCTTCAACGACCGCATCCTCAGCAAGGACGGCCAGCTCCAGCACTGGAAGGTCTATATAGAGGAGAACCCGCACCGCTTGCTTATCCGCCAGCGTTTTCCCGATATTATGCAGCGCGCCCTCTGCCTCACCATAGCAGGGAAGCGTTACTCCGCCTACGGCAACTTCATGCTCCTCAAGGTCCCTGAGAAACACCAGGTGATGTGCCACCGAAAGGCTACCGTCGGCATGCTGACCCCCGAGGAGCGCCAGCGCTACGGCTACTCCCGTGCTACCGATATGAGCGCCAAGACCACCGTCCCCTTTGAGACCACTCAGGCCTTCGCAGATGCTGCCAATGCCCTCATCGCCCAGGCTTTTATGGGGCTGCCCCTCGTGACCCCCGGCATCTCTCGCGGTGAGCAACTCATCAAGAGTGAGTGCATCAGTCGCGGCCTCCCCCTTATCCACCTCCAGAAGGAGCCCATCGGAGTGCTGTGGAAACCCGAGCGTCAGCGCTTCTATGCCTGCGCAAGGGGGAAGCTCCTCATCCTTGCTCCCTGGGCAGAGGACCTCGGCGGTGACAGTGACTACGCCCGCTTTCATAACCTCAACGACCTTGCCGCAGAGATCTGCTCCCTCGGGGTTGTCGAGTACCAGTTCAGCCTGCAGCGCCACAAGTAGATATCAGCGGCGGAGAGAACTCCTCCGCACGGGGCCGGTCCCTCTTCCAACGGCGGAGAGAACTCCTCCGCACGGGGCCGGTCCCTGGTATGGGCACTGCTGCTGAGAACTCCGCCGCACGGGGCCGGTCCCTGGTATGGGCACTGCTGCTGAGAAGACCTCCGCACGGGGCCGGTCACTGGTATGGGCACTGCTGCTGCGGTAGGTACGGCCCAGTATTCTAGGCTTTTGCCGACGAGATCGAGGGAGATGCTGCCGCCCCCTCTTGCCCTCTTCGTGATTTTATTGCCTAACTACGTCAGGCGGGGCATCCGCACGATAAATAACCTAGGCATTGCGCTTCGTATAATGGTATAATTTAGGGTTCAAGGCAGCCTTCCCCTGAAAGGGAAGGGGAGGCCGTGCGGACAACGGGGTTGCCATGTGGAGGACATAATACCGAGGATGAGTCACGTTGTGACATCACCCCTGGTTATCATAGTGCTGTCCCCTCCAGGGATATGTGGACATGGATTACGACTTTTTTTGATTTTATTTGGTGATTTCAAAGATATGTGCTACATTTGCAGAAATTATGCTTTTTAACTGAAAAACAGACAGAAAATGAAAAAAATGCTGAGACTTTTGATTTCCCTCATCCTGATGTTCCTGGTGACAGAAGGATGGGCACAGGCTGTCGCTCCCACACATTATTCTTATACGTCTTTCTTCAATGTGGCTTCGCCAAAGCCAGATTTTGCTCAAAAAATGGATGCCACCGTATATGAGTTTATAAGAGTTTTTACTAATTTAGAATTGTTCTTTATTCCCGATGAGAAACACAAGCAGACGATATGCATCTACGATGACTGCGGCGTCCCCGTTTCAGAGACTTTCGATAAACCCCGCAAATATCTCTTTGAAACAACAGAGAAGCTTTATGTTGTCTGCTCACCAGCGTTGTCTGAAAAACCCATTGCCGTAAAACCCTCCTTCTTTGATCTCAATTATGACCGTATGGTAGACGAAAAGGATGTGGACATCATGCGTTCCTATATCCTCCAAGAAAATAACCCGTAAAGAAAAGCCTCATGAAACGCATCATACTCCTTACCCTTCTTACTCTTGTTACACTTGGACTTCGTGCTTTTGACTGTGAACATTCATTAGAATTCCAGGAATATGTGCCGCCAACCTGCATGAAGAAAGGTTACGTGGAAAATTACTATTGCTTTTATTGCGGACAACACTTTTCCGACAATACTGCAACAGAAGTAATCGACGGAGAGATTCCTGCACTCGGGCATTATCTGGTAGATGGCCAATGCAAGAATACGGGCTGTAACCTTAAAGGCACAGAACTTCATTTAGGGCCCCAACACATTTCTTTAAAGGCCTGCAAGGATATTGACATTAATGATGGTTGGCTGTTTTTTGAAGATGTTGCTGATAAGAGCAATATCTTCTATGTTAATCCAGAAGTTAATGGATGGGTATTTCTAAAAGCAACAAGTACCATAGATATCCTTTGTTGTACTCACAATCCCACCGGCGATGGTACCTCGGGACTTTTAAGAGACATTTCGAATGGAACAGTCCTCTTGTATATCCAAGCTGGAGGACAAATGTTAATAGCCCTGTCACCACTGCAGGATACAGAATTGGATCTTCTTATAGGAATACGACATGAAGACCCCTGTTCTGAACATCTTGAATTAGTAAAAGGAGAAATTTTCTGCGAGAAGATTGGGCAAGGCGACTATTACATCTGTACGCTTTGCCAGGAAAAATATGCAAATGCAGCTGCTACAAGTAAAAATTGGGAATATAACGAGAACTATCCTAAGGGACATCATTGTGAGAACGGTGTCTGCACCCGTTGTGGAGAGACATACCGTGTTATTCCTATGGGAGGTTCGTTGATCGATATTGAAGAATCTTCTACCTTTGATCCTTTAATATTAAATAAAGAACATCCCAATCTTTATCTCATTCAACCTTGTTACGGGGTCACCCTCTCTTACCCTTCCGATTTGAATATTTATATATATAGACCTTTAGTAACTAAAAACCCCAACTATGCAGGCGGTACGTCTGGGTACTATTTCTCATATTCCTATGATGAGTCTGTCTTAATCTATCTTTGTGGTAACGACCAACATGCTCGCAAAGATGTTCCGATCTATTTCGGAAAAGAAATACCTTATGACCTCAACCACGACGAACACTACAGCGTCAGCGACATCACGATGATGACCCAGTACTTCAATGCTCCCTATGCGAAAACATTGGAAAAAGATTATGTTGATCTTGGCACAGAGGCCCTTTGGGCAAAAACGAACTTCGGTGCCGCAAGTCCTACTGCCCCGGGAAAGTTCGTCACATGGGGTCGTCTGGACGAATGGCTGAAAGGTGATTTGGAAGACGAAGAAAATGGCGAACACTTCGATGAACAATATAAATACTATAAAGGCAGTAATCAGGAACTTGACGACGAAGACGACATCGTAAGGGTTTCCACTAATGACGAATGGCGCATTCCGACCTACAACGAAATTAGAGCTCTCGTCTCTGATTGTCAATGGGAGTGGACAGAAAGTTACCAGGGTGTCGAAGCCCAAGGCTATATCGTTTATCGCAAGTCCAGTGATGCCGACCATGTCTATTCCACAGATACCGATGACCATATCTTCCTTCCCTGGGTAGGATATTACAAGACAGAGGACGACAAAGAAGTCTTCAACAAGGACGTATCGCCCTATTGGAGCAGCAATAAATTCAAGATGCAGCCCCAAGCGCATGCCCTCACCCTCACCCTCAAAACTACCGGCGCCACCACAGGCACCAATTATCGCAATGATTGCCGTCTCCCTATCCGTCCCGTCCGCGTAACAGATGGTCAATAGTTTGACTTCATAAAGAATGCTCTGCAAACTTTAGCAAAATTTGGGGTTCAAGGCAGCAGAGCTGCGGTTCAAAGGGGTTCAAAAGACGGAGCCTTGGTTCAAGAGGGTTCAAAAGTTTTAAAAAAGACAAAAAGCTAGAGATTTCTTTAAAAAAAATTAGGCTGTCCCATATTTTGGGATAGCCTAATTTTAACTTTGCAGCAGAAAATGAAAGTTAAACCTCAAAACTGTTAGAATTATGAAGGCAAAGAAGTTGTTTTTTAAGGAATGTCATTTGGCAGGTCGCCAGTATCATGATGTGGACGAAGTGTGGGAGGATCTCCATGTGGGAACGCTGCTGGAACTGGTGCGCGACCTCGATAACCGCTATGACAATGATGCAGTAGCTGTGGTCCTTAATAAAGGTATTGATGAACAAACCGGGGAGCGGGAGGAGTATCTCCTGGGATATATTCCTTCCAACGAGAATGAGGAGATTGCCCAATTGCTCGAGATGGGGTGGAAGGATATCTTCGAATGCCGTATCAGCAAGATCAATCCTGACGCTCACTACGAGAACCAGATCCGACTGACCATCAGAATCAAAAGGAACACCTCCTCACGATAAGCACATAACAAAGGCAAGCCGCATGATAAATGAAGCGGCTTGCCTTTTTGTTTATAGTCTGAAATCTTCTTATCTTACTACCTTCTTACGGCCATTGAGGATGTAGATGCCTGGATGGCGGGAATGGATGACGCGGCGCCCCTGGAGGTCGAAGATGGGTTCTTCGGCGCTGGGGGTCGTTGTTTGCTCAATGCCTACGGTGGAGGGCTGAACGGTCCACATTGCGGTGGCGGTCTTCTTTCCTGCAAAACCACTGGCATCGAGGATGTCGGCAGTGTTTACCGTGAGGACATAGAGGGTAGCGGTTTCCGTAGGAACATACTGCGCATTGAAAGCGGAAAGATCGATGTCGAAACTCTTGCTGTCATCAGTGGTAATGGCAACAGCAGAGAGGTCTTGCCTGATTCCCTGAACAGTTAATGTGAGGTCGTCGGTCGTGAAGGTTTCGGCCTGGATTTCCTTGTTGAAGACCACAGTAACAGCATCGAGGGCATGGGAAAGGACTTCCGTGGTCTCAGGAATCTGTTCGAAGCCTTCAACGGCGAGGCGAACTTCAGGACGATCGGTGAAGGAGAGGATATAGACGGCATCGCCCTTGACGATATTGTCGGCAAAGTGGATGCGGTTCTCATAGAGGGGATCCTTACCATCGCGGAGGGTGCGGTCGGTCTGCCAGAAATTGCCCAGCGCCATCTCGGCACCGTCGCTCTCGCGGACAATGCTGGTAAGAGTCTGCTGACCGTAGGTCGGGTCAGTGACGGAACCATAGTACCAACCGGCATCTCCCGTGTTGCGGAGGGTCAGACGATAGGTGTTCTCATCTTCCTTGGTGATGAAGGCGTCGCTCATAATGCCTAAGCTCTCCGTTGTGCCATCAGAGAAATAGATGGTTTCGGGGAGATCGTCATAGTCTGCCACATCGTTGACGAGCCAGCCACGGAGTTTGTCGGTGGCAGCCACAGAGTTGCGGTCAGCAGCACTGACATCGATACCGCGGATGAGTTCGTGAACGGTGACATTGTCGAGGAGGGAGAGGTCCTCATTGCCATAACTGGTGACATGGGTGTATTCCACTTCGTATTCCGTGAAATGGCCGAGGAGAGAAGCTTCCAACCACCACTGGCCGTAAGCCGTATGATGACTTGCGACCGTTCCGAAGTCAGAGGCAATGCTTCCGCCGAGGGCCAGCGTCTTGTCCTCGCCGTTGAGCTGGGCACTGATGATTTCGAAATCGATGGCGA
The DNA here is from genome assembly GCA_002314875.1 of Prevotellaceae bacterium UBA1746. Lineage (GTDB taxonomy): Bacteria > Bacteroidota > Bacteroidia > Bacteroidales > Bacteroidaceae > Alloprevotella. The sequence goes on along the minus strand of DCHS01000003.1, from coordinate 28,110 downwards.
GACCCTTTTCGTTATCGAGGATTTCCGGCTGCTCGGTGACAATGCGAAGATCGGTGGCATCGCCATAGCCCTTGTTATTGATAAGGAGGGCAAATTCAGCCTCTTCGCAGTCCTCCTTCTCTTCCGTCAACGGGTCATCGCCGATGATATCACGCTGAACGAAATACGTCAGGTCGAGTTCGGGACAGGGTTTCACCATCATCGAAACCGGAGCGAGTTCACGGGTCACCAGATAGCCGGTGTAAGGATCGAGGTAGGTGAGTTTGCCAGCAAAACTATATTGCGCATTCTCTGTGGGAGCAGCATATTTGGTAGGAATGAAGACAATCGTTGCCGTTCCCGTAGCCCCTGCTTCGAGGGTCCATGGAGCCCCGAGTTCGCAGTCACCACCGAAGCCCTTGAGGGTTTCAGCATTAATCTGGAATTCGTGACTGGTCACCAGTGCACCCGTCTCCATGTTCTTGACATCGAGGGTGAGGACCACATTCTCCATCGCGGTGAATTCGTGGGCATTGACCACCTCGAGGGTTCCGCGGAAGGCCTGGCGCGTCATCGTCACCGTCTGCTTGATCTGCAGGGTAACACTTGAGCAGACATGGGCTGAGGCCTCAGAGTAACAGCGGACATAGTCATTAAGGAGGTCTGCCCACATGCCGTCGAGACCGTCGTGACCCATTTCGACCGCCTTATCATGACGAGCCTTCATCTGGAGATAGATTTCCTTGATATGCTGCATATCGATGGCATTGTCAGCCTCGATATCCAAGGCACTGTTTCGCATGCGTTCAACATAGGCCTCCATCTGCTTGTTGCTGACGCTCGACGGTTTGTAGGGAAGCAGGTCGGAAGGATTGAGGAGCTGGGGATCAGCGAGGGCGACGATATTGATGAAGTCGCGCTTTTCCTCGTCCATCTCCGTGTACCAAACAGAATCGGCACTGATTTCCTGACATACCTTGCGGAAGTCTTCGACCTGATCAAGAATCATCTGGATCTTGTTGAGCTGGCTCTCCTTCCAGTTAGCATCATAAGAAGCAGCGACCTTGCGCTTATAAATCTGGTTAGAAAGTTTCTTCAGGGTTGCTTTACAAGCATCCCAAAGATCCTTGGCACCCTTGCCCTTTTCGATGGCCTCGCCACCGGCGAGAATACCCTTGGCAGCTGCCGTGCTGCTGATCTTCTTCGGGGCAGCGCCTTTTCGTGCAGGAGCAAGCATGTTGTTGCACATATCACCGACATCACCGAGACCGTTGAAGAGATCTCCGGCAGGACCACCAGCACTGGCGAGGGCACCGGCTACACCATTACCGCAACCAGCATCATCAGGGTCGCAGATGGTGAAACTCGGAACGAAGCCGCCGCCGCTACCGCCGTCACCGCCACCGCCGCTGACACCATTGCCAGGAGTTCCGATACCAGGATTGCCAGCACCGATACCGCCCATAGTCAGCATGCTCCAAAGAGAACCAGCCATACAGGCACGGAAAGCGAGGTTCTGGGCACCGGGATTGGAACTGAGGACACCGTGGCAGTAATGACCGTACTTGTAGGCCATGGAAGCCATACACTGGGTGAATACCGTTGCCGCATTTTCCTTCTTGGGAGCAGCAGCCTTCTGGCTGGAAGCCTCTGTTCCGGCACTGATGCGCTTGAAGAGAACGGGGATGGTGACGGATTCTGAAGGTGCGAGGGTGAAGGGCTCGGTATAAGCCAATTGGGTGAGGGTAAATTCACCGTTGGTCTCAGGAGCGGAATAGGTGACATCGAGGGCGTTGATGAGACCGTGGTTCGTCAGGGTGTAATAGAGCATGACACTCTGGCCTACAGCGAGGGCATCACCATCGACATATTCGGGACCTTCGCAGATAACGACAGGAACGGGAACCTCGGTTTCGTATTTCGTCGTCACCTTGATGACATATTCGTCCTCCATACCGAATTCCTCAACACTCCAACCGATGCTGACGGCCTGGTAGGGGAGATCGGCAGTGACGGTCGTCGTCATGCCGGGGTCAACGATGATGGTACTCTTATAATAATCGTGATGAGGCTCGGAAACGATGAGGGTATAGTAACCTTCAGGGAGTTCAACGGTGAAGGTTCCGTCTTCGCCCGTCTGACCTTCGGCCACAGGAACACCCGTAGCGGGATTCTGGACAGAGACGGTAGCACCTTGAACATGAGGAGCTTCCTCGGTGTAATAGGTATATTCGTCACAGGCATCAACGATGAGTGTTCCCTTGGACTCGGATACCGGCATGACGCTGTAGGGAATGGTCAGACCGTTGCAGTTTTCGCAGTTGACACCGATGGTGCCCTTAATGGGAACATTGAGCTGCATGGTCTTGTTATAGGCAAAACGCAGGATGACCTGTGCGGTATCGCCCTGAGCAAGCGGACTGATGTTCTTCGGCGTCAGACTCTTGATCCAGTCGGGGAGAGCAAGGCTGATGGCGCCCGTCGTGCCCTTTCCGGTATTGACGAGGTCAATGACATAGTCGTGGGTACCGTCCTTGGGAACCGTGCTGTTGATCTTCTCAACACTGGCAACGAGATTGCCCTGAAGACTTCTTATATAATAATAAAGAGGAATGGTGGCCAAAGTTCCCTCGGCAGAAGAGAGGACGATGCTGGTCTTCTTCCAGTCTTTGCCCTCAGAAATGGTTTTTCCGGTGAGGGTGTACTGCAGGTCAATGGTTTCGCCAGCCTGGATGGTCGCAGGGATATTGAACTGAACATCGAAGTCGCCGACCTGTTCAGAGAGACGAGCCGTAACTCCCGTCAGCGGAAGTTGTGACGGATTGACAAGGGCAACGGTGCCGGTATGGGGCTCGCCGAGAAGGATATCATTGGTGACATACTTCATATCCACGCGCTTGAGACCGACGATTTCGAAGGTGCTCTGTACTTCCTCGAGGGTGTCTCCGGGGTAGCAGGCGCCGACGATGAAGTGGCCCAGCTGGTTGTCGAAGGGTTTGTAGGTGGTGGTGAAACGGCCCTGGTCATCGGTTTCAGCCGTAATGACATGGCGGTAGCCGTCGTTGATGATATAGACATCGACGGACTGACGGGCAGCTTCCTCGCCCTTGACCTCACCGCTGATGGTGATGGTCTCGCCGATATTGTACACGCCCTTTTCAACTACTGCCTTCACGGTGAAGGGAGAGAGAATGGTGACGGCAGCGTGTTCAGAGGTGTTGTTGGCATAGAGGAGCTCGGGAACCTGGTGCTTCTCGTTGATGACAGCGTAGAAGTCGCAGTCGCCGACAGCCGATGAAAGGTTGAAGAGACGGGTTACCGTAGTCTTGGCACCGGGAGCAAGGTCTTCGTCGGTATAGAGCAGCATCGTTGCCTCACCACGCTCATAGAGCTGGATGCGGGTCTGGGAGGGAAGGACTGCTGCTCCGCCGTTGGTGACTTCGAGAGTCACGCGGACACGGGTTCCCACTTCGGCCTCGGTTACTACCTGATCGCTTTCGCTTTCAATAATCCTGAGACTGGAAATCGCAGCGTCGGGGAGGGTCTGATCGCTGACCATCGCCCAGCAGGTACCCGTGGCATAGCCTGCAGCAGTGGCGGTGAAGGTGACATTGTAGGAGTCACCGGAAGTGCTGTTGGCCAAAGCCTTGACTTCAACGGTGGCACTGGCCTCTCCGGCAGGGATGGTCACATTATGGTTGTAAGACAGCTGCTGGTCATAGTCACTTTGGATATAGATGCTGAGAGGCTGTGAGGTTTCTGTGTTGCGGGAAACCGTGAGGGTGGTGCCTTCTGCGCCGCCTTCGAGGATGACGGAGCGGCTGGAGGTCAACTTGAGGGCAGGACCGTCATTGTCGAGGATGCGGATGGTCTTGCTGACAGCACCTGCGCTCTGGCCTGCGGCGGAACAGCTGCAGGAACTGATGTAAACGGCAGCGGTGATGGTGACATCGCGATCGCCGTCAACCTGAAGATTGTCGTAGGGACCGATGTTGAAGGTACATTCCTTCTGACCGCGTTCGAGGGTGATGGTCTGGAACTGGTTATAGTTGATGTCCCCGTTTTCAGAATCGTCGCTGAAAAGGATGGTGACCTTCTTGTCAATGTTCGTCAGACGCTGGAGCTTGGCGATGATGGCGGTAGGACCGTCGCCTTCGCTGATGGTCTGGGGCGTTAAGGTCAGATCGATGACGGGGAGGTCATCATCTTCAACGAGAACCAACGCCGTTGCATCGCGGTAGCCTTCGCCACTGACGGTGAATTCAACATCGGTGGGAAGACCGGGAAGATCATCGTTGATGGCGGTTACCTCAACCGTCGTCCTGTAACTTCCGGCGGGAAGGGTGAAGCTGGCGGGAGCCTCAAACTTGCCGGTCTCGCTGAGACGGAGCTGGAGACGGACATCGTTGGCAGGAGCATGGTCGGCATCGACGGTGAGGGTAATGGTTTCGCCTTCATCAACAACCTCCCGGCTGGGGGTCAAGGTCAGCATTCCCAGTTCATCGTCATAAATGGTCAGGGTGTCGGACACCGTGTTGTAGCCGTCCTTGCCGTGGATGGTGATGATGGCTTGGGCGTTTTTAGGATCAAAGTCCTCGTTGTCATCAATCTCTATGTTAAAGGAGCCATTATTTCCCCAGAAAGTGACATTGGCTGGAACATGGACACGGCTGTCACCTTCGGCAGAAATGTCGAAGGTCACTTCGTTGTCCCAACGGGCACTACGTTTGACATAAGCTGTAACATGGCTCCAATCGCCTTCGGTGGTTTCATTGGGATATATTCTGAGATAGAGGGCTTTGTTGAGCACAAAACTGTCGGTGCTGGTGGTCGTGTTATTGGCCTGGGATTCAGCGCGCTCGCCACAATTGGAATAAGGATAGAGCTGAACACGGACATTGACATCGCCATCCATGCCGATTTCCCAGGGCAACTGGATGCTGACATTGCGGCTGACGGTAGCCTCTGCGTCAAGGAGGTTGTCATAATAGAAAGAGCCAAGATAGTGGCTGTAACCTCTGTCGTCGATGAGGGAAACGCTTTCGCTCCATCCGTCTTCGGTACCAGCACTACCGATGTTCTTGACGGTCCAGGAGACATCGAGGATACCGTTGGGATCGGCTGTTTCCTGCGCGATGGTAATCTCGGGGATAATCAGGTCGGGAGAGGTGCCGACGGTGATGTTGCCGACAACGACATCGTCGAGGATGTTCGTGGCATCGTTGGTCGTCAGAATGGCATTCGTAATGACGGGCTTGATGACTGTACCCTCAGGAAGCGTTTCGCTGATATACATTTCAAGGGTGAACAAGGCCCCTTTGCGACCTGTAATGGGCGCATTCGTCGGCGAATAGACCATAAAGAACCACCGGCCTTCTTCGGCGCGGGTCATAGTGCAGGAATGGTCCGTGATGCGGTCACGGTCCATATTCATGGTGCCAAAATATACTTCTTCAGGAACCTGGAGACAGAACTGCAAGCCGGTGATATCTACCGTGTTCTCAACATAGACGGGGACTTCGACGTATTTGCCCGCCATCGCTGTGACATCGGGGAACCTGATGATGTTCTCACTCTGCGCCCAAGACGATAGAGTATTGAAACACAGTGCGATGAAGAATAAAATTATAGTTCTTTTCATAAGGTCTACTTCTTAATGGTCTTATGTCCGTTGTTGTCGATGAAGATGCCGCGGGAAGCGGGATGAATCCGGCGACCGGAGAGGTCGTAATAGAGGGTGACATCATCGGAGGTGTTAACTGTGCTGACAGAGGTGGTCTGCGTCTGGGTGACGGAGATGCGCTGAGCCTGGGCATTGGCGAGAGCGATATGGGTGATCACAGGGTCGCTGCCTGAACATTCGGCAAGGACGGTCTCGCCGGCGGGAATGGTCTGGCCACCGAGGGAGTAGGCAATGAGATGGATTTCATCGCCATTGCGCTGCTGGGCAACGGAGAGGGCAAGGGGAGAGGTGAGGATTTCAACATTTTTCACCATTAACTCAACGGCGGCTACTTCCTCTTCGCTGTGAAGGATGATTTTTCCATCTTCGCAATAGATATAATTGCTGACGGTATTGGCACCCTCGTTTGAAGCCTGAGCATTGAACTTGCTCTGCGCACGACGGGAAGATGAACTGGTTTGCGAGAGGATGAGATTTACCGCACAAACGATATCCTGAATATTGATGATGTCGTCTGCATAGAGATTGGAGGCGGTATAGTTGATAAGGCCGTAGAACCGACCTCCGGCATTGTCTTCAACGGCATAATAGGCCATATTCTGCAGGTCATAAATATCGATGTTTCCATCGAAATTGCTGTCGCCCTGCTCGAAATAGAGGCGAGCGGGGAAGTAGCTTCCACGATTGTAGTCATCGCTCCAGGTGTTCGTCATGTACAGCAGATCGCCACTGTTACCACGGAATACACTTTTGTTGGACCAGTAATAGCTTCCAGCGCCGAAATAGCCATAGTCATAGAGATAGAAAGACATGCCATAGTCTTTGTCTTTATTGAAAACCGAAGGCTGGGCAGAAAGGGCGGAAATGCTGTAATTGGTTTCCTGATAGTTGGCGTCCAGATAGTAGAAGGGCAGGGAGGGGACCTGAGCGTGGAAGCCTTGGATATCTTTCTGGATTTCAGAGACATTCCATTCTACAACGTCGAGAATTTCCTGGTTGGTAAGATCGGGGCGGAGGTTCGCCATGGATTCTTCGACGGTGATGTCGGAGATGTGGTTTCCGGAAAGGTTGGCACTCTGAAGGTAGGGGAAAGCGCCGAAAAGTTCAGCGAGGGAGATCTTTCCGGTGATGTTCTTGTTGGAGAGGTCGAGATAGACAACATTTCCCTCACCATCAATATAAACGCCCTCGAGGGGTGTCTTGCGGTCGGTGAAGGTCCAGTTGACCTGGCCGTTCTTTGCTGTCACCTTGGTCTTCAGGTCCTGCAAGGCTTTCCAGTCGTCAGCAAGGACGGGGGTGTCGTTCGGCAGGTCGTGGATAATGGTATAATCTCCCCATTCGTACGTGTTATAGCCCCACGCATTGGTCAATACGTGGATGGTCGATTGGGAACTGAACGCATATGGCTCAACCTTGGGAGCATAGGAAGAAAGAATCTGAACGTCCAAAGGCCCACCGTCCCAATTTAAGAAGGCATAATAACCGATTTCCTCAACATTTGCGGGAATGACGAGTTCCTTGAAGCCACAGTTGCTGAAGGCCCCATATTCTATCCTCGTCACTGTACACGGGATATTGATGCCTGTCAGTGAGGAGCAATTGGAACATACAAATTCCTTGAAAGTCGTCAGTCCTTTTGGAAATTCTATCTCGCGCAGGTTGGAGCAACTACTGAAAGCGTATTCGCCGATTTCAGTCACTGTTGATGGTATGGACACCATCTGGAGTTCATCCCGATACTCGAATACTCCATAGCCGATGGCCGTAACTTTTTTTCCGTCAATAATTTCTGGTATCTTCAATACTGCAGGGAGGGTATTGTCCCAGCCGATGGAGAGGAGCGTAATTCCAGTCTCATTCTCCTCGTAGTTCCAGGGAATCTCTTCTTGAACCCCTTGAACCTCTTGAACGGCTTGAACCGCAGCTATGCTGCCTTGAGCCTCTTGAACGGCAGCTATGTTACTGACGACAAGGGCAAGCAAAAACATATGGAGACTTCTCATAAGTTATCATTAATTTTTGATTTTCTTAGAAATAAGGTGAAAGCGAGCAACGGGCTGCATTTCTGCTGCAAATTTAACAAATATTTCAGAAAAGAGGTGCTTTGTTCGTTGGAAATGCGTATCTTTGTGCTGTTTTTCAAAAAAATCCAGATTATTCTATGGCAACATCATCTCGTATCCCCTTTGTTGACTACATCCGTGTTGTGGCGTGCTTCCTCGTGATGCTCGTCCACTCCAGTGAGAATTTCTATGCTGCTGACGCCTCCGGTCTGGCAGGAAATGTTTCCATGCTCGCCAACGAGAGCAACCGTTTCTGGGTGGCTTTCTACGACGGTGCCCTCGGCCGTATCAGCGTGCCGCTGTTTATGGTCATCAGCGCCTTTCTCCTCGTTCCGGTGAAGACTGACATGGGTATGAAGGATTTTTACAAGCGCCGCTTTAAGCGCATCCTTCCTCCGATGATCTGTTTCATGCTCCTCTATACTTTCCTCCCCTTGCTCTGGGGCCAGATGACCTGGGAGCAGTCCTGGCATGACTTCACGATGCTGCCGTTCACCTTCCCCTCGATGGCGGGCCATCTGTGGTTTATGTATCCGCTGATATCCCTCTATCTCATCATTCCCGTTGTCTCTCCCTGGCTGGAGAAGGCAAGTGCAAAGGATGAGGAGATGTTCATCCTGCTGTTCTGCGCCTCAACGCTCGTTCCGTGGCTGGTACGTTTCGTCAGTCCTGATCTGTGGGGAAATTGTTTCTGGAATCCTTATTTCGGAATGCTGTATTACTGCTCGGGTTATCTCGGTTATCTTGTCCTTGCTCACTATATCCGTTTCCATCTTCATTGGAACCGCAGTAAGCGATTGACAATCGGTGCATTGTGCCTCGTTGCCGGTGGTGTCTTCACCGGCTGGTCTTTCTGGCATGCCGGTGTTCCGGGTCAGGTCATCGAGACTCCTATGCTGGAGTGGTCGTGGGAATTCTGCACGCCGAATGTCCTCCTCGAGACTTTCGGAGCTTTCCTCCTCTTTACCTGCATTGAAAACCACGAGGCTCCGAAGTGGGTGACGGGAATCGCCAAGCTCTCTTTCGGCATGTATCTTATGCACCTCTTCTTCCTGAGCAACATTGCTCCCATCTTTGTCAATGGTGACCAGGCTCATCCCCTCATCCCGGTATATCTCGCCATCCCCGCCATTGCCGTTCTCACCTTCCTCTGCAGCGTTGTCACCAGCAAACTCATCTCCCTTATCCCCGGCAGTAAGTGGGTGATAGGCTAAACCCGGTAAATGTTCAGAAAATAAGAATTACGACCCCAGGCACGGAAGTCTGGGGTCGTAATTCTTTTTAGTCTGTAAAACTTAACCTACTGTAGTTTCAATCCCAGCCAATGGGCGAATTTGAGGTTGGCGACCATGATGGCAATGCTTTCGTGCTCAGTCCGCAGAGATGATCCAGCAGGGGCGCTATCTTCGGGAATCTTCGGGACAAAGCCTCTCTGTGTGCCAACATCCACCGATGCTGCACGACGACCTCTTCTGCATCATGCAGGAGGAAGGCAACGGGGAAGGGGAGGACAAGGTATAAAACTGTTAATGCACTCATGTCTTTTTGTTTTTTTATGGTTCCAGTTTTCCGGGAGATATTGCCTGGAATATGGGTTGTACTTTCTTTATCCTAAAATCCAGATGGATTTTTTGCCCAGCAGACGCTTCGAGAGGGAAGCAATGGTCCAGGCGCATATCAGCACGACGATTGCGGAAGCGGGAATTCTGGCCCATGAAGGGAGGTTCAGGGCATTGGCGGTAACGAAGCCCAGATAGATGAAGAAGTAGTGGATCATATACAACCCGAAGCCACAATTGGTAAGGTTGGCAAGGAGGCGTCCCACGAGGCTTTCTGCTTTCGGTTTGATGGCATAGATCATCAGAAACCATGCTGCTGACATCATGGCAACATTGGGGGTGCAGTAGGTCCAGAACAGCTCGACCTGTTCGGGAGTCTGCGTCGGGAGCGACATGATATACTGATAGCCTAAGAGACTGATGGCATATCCTACGACAAGCATTGGAAGACCTATGGAGATTCTCTTGAAGACGCTCAGGTCTACATACGTATGGATATAGTGCCCGAGAAGCAGATAGCCGTTGAAACCGGCAAAGTAATAGAACAATCCGAAGGCGTTCCATTCGCAGGTTCCGAAGGCATATTTTTCAACAAACTCGGTGAAGTAGGGCAGCAGGGTTGTGAGCAGCCAGATGGCCAGGAACCATTCCTTCTGCCGGCGTGTTGCCTTTTCCACCCATGCCGAAAAGATGGGGAGATATAGATATAGGCCAATCAGCATGTAGATGTACCACATATGACAGGCTAAGAAGCTGAAATGGTAAGGAATACGTGCTATTAGTGAAAGTGCCGCTGAAAGTGACTGATTATCGGTTTCTGCCCACGAAAACAACTTAAAAACGACACTGCTGTCCATACCGAGAAGTCCGGTGAACCACGGTGTGAGGTAGTACAATATGGACCAGATCAGGAAGGGGAAAAGGACGCGGAAGATACGTTTTTTATAGAATGCTCCCATCTCCATTTTGACAGGCAGAAGCAACGCACCGGTGAGCATGACGAACAACGGAACGCAGGGACGGACAAATGCTCCCCATCGGGCTGCCCATACGGCGAGGTCAGCAGGAATTTCCACTCCGGCCTTGCCATAGGTGAGGTTGGCAATGAATGGATCGGTTGCGTGACAGGTCAGCAGGAGGATCATTGCTACCAGTCGGATGACATCAAGTTGTGTGTATCTTTTCATATTATTTAAACTTCTTATAAAAAATATACAGAACGATGAAAGCCACAAATTCACAGACGGTTTGTGAGAGCCAAAGTCCCGTATTTCCGAATTGACGAGGCAGAACGATATAGGCAGGGAGTAGAAGGACAATGCCACGCAATATGGTGAATGTCGTAGCATGGATGTTCTTTTCAGTGCTCTGGTAGTAGCCGATAAGCGTAAGGTTCAGAATAACAAACAGAAAGCATGTTCCGAACAAAGGTACGCCCTCGTTCGCCAATTGCCATGCGCGGCAACCTGGCGGAAGGAATGTTGAACAAACCCAATTGGAGGCGAGGAACACAAACGCAGAACCAATGATGCCGCAGCAGACGGCCGTCAGGAGATTTATCTTCATGGCCGAAACGATTCGCTCGCTGTTGTTCTGTCCATAGGCAAAGGATATGATAGGCTGCGAACTCTGCACGATGGAATTGCCGAACATGAAGCATATCGGTGTCAGATAGCAGCATACGCTGAAGGCCGCCACACCATCCTCGCCCATATAGCGCATGAACTGGTAGTTGCCCACAATGAACATGGCAGAGATTGCCATTTCGCCAAGGAAAGCGGAGAAGCCGATGCGCATCTGGTAAGTCGTATTTCGGAGGGACAACCGCAGACTCTTGTACGAGAGTTTTATTCGGCAGAACTTGATGGTGCGGCTGAAAAACAGCAGATATATAAGTGTGGCAACGCCTTCAAGACCGTAACTGCCACTTGTTGCGATGGCAGCTCCTTCCAGTCCCATGTGGCAGGGGAATATCAGCACATAGTCGCCCACTAGATTCAGGGAGGCTGCCATGAGATTCATCCACATGGCAAGACGTGGTGAACCGTCCAGCCTGACCATGAACATTCCGATATTGGCCAGAATGCACAAGGGCATGAACAGTGCAATCCATTTGAGATAGCAGGTGGCAAGGGGAATAAGTGCTTCACTCGAGCCAAACAGCAGGCAGGTTTCTCTCTTGAAAATCAGCATGATGGTAGCGATGACGGTACCGATGATGAAGCCTGTAATCAATCCCTGAGTAACGTTGATGCACGCTACCTTTGGTTTTCCGCGTGAGAGATGAATGCTTGCCACGACACTGCCGCCGATGCCGAACATCAGTCCTACGCCTCCCATGATCATGAACAGCGGGGCGACGATGTTTACTGCAGCCAGAGCATCGCTGCCCACGCCGTGACCAACGAAAGCGCCGTCGGTGATGTTCAGCACCACCATTGACACCATCGAAACGAGCGTTGGCAGAAACATCTGTCTGAACAGTTTTCCCACCGGTTCTTTGGCAAAGTCTATATTATCTTTCATGCTAGGAATATTCTTGATTCTTATTATTGGATGTTTTGAATCCCTCACTCTTGAACCTCTTTGAACCCTTCATTTTGAACCTCTTTGAACCCTAAAAACAATATGTATCAGAGTTTCCGGTATTCTCCTGGCGTCATTTTCATCTTTTCCTGGAAGAGACGGTTGAAGGTAGAGGGTGTGTTGAAGCCACAGGAGTAGGCTACTTCGGCAATGGAGAGGGTGGTGTTCCGCAGCATTGTGCAGGCGGATTCGATGCGGATAAACTGCAGATGCTGGAAGATGGTCATCCCGGTCTCGCGCTTGTAGGTGCGGCACAATGCAGCCTCTTGCTGATGACAGAAGTCTGCTATTTGTGAGAGTTTCACATCTTCTTTGTAGTGTTCCAACAGATATTGATGAGCGCGCGCGCTGACGGAACTGTTGTCTTCCTGGAGTATTCTCTTGCTTAATTGTTCCGCACTGGCGATGTTGCGTCCTAAATAATCCAGGGTGTAGAACAGTGCGGAAACCTTGCCGATGCCGGCTGCATGAATCAGGCCTTCGAGAATGTCGTAGGATATATTGCGGAATGCAAGGCCGCCTACTCCTTTATTTAATATAATGTTCACAAAGGTGAATTCGGGGAGTTTTTCTATTTCGTTAGGAAGAACGCCGTCCTTGAACTGAATGACAACGCCTTCCGGTTCGCCGGCTAAGCTCACCAAGGCATGAGGGAGTTTTGGGGCGATGTAGAACAGATCGCCCTCGCTCAGGCGGAACACCTCATCGTCAACCATAAAACTGGCCTGACCTTTCACCATATACACCAGCTGATAACCGTCATGCTGGTGGTAGATGGGCAATTCAGACATCTGTTCTGAGCGAGCCGTCTCCGGGTCGAACTTGCGTACAACGGTCCGTATGGAGGTTTCGCCAAGTGGTGAAATCGGTCTTTGCTGGATATTTTGTTTCATGGGTGCAAAGATAATGATTATTTTGCAAAGAACTATCAACTTACTGCAAAAATCTGCAACATTTGTATGGAATTATTGCCGTACCTTTGCACCGCAATTTATTTAAAACTACAAAATTATGACACAAAAGAACAGAACACACGAACATTCACCCAAGAACACTGTAGATCATCTCTTGCTTATCTTTATCGTCCTTACAGCCGTATCCGGCCAGCTTTTGGACGGCGTTTTGGAAAGCCAACAGTCGGGACATATTGTTTGGCTGTGCACCCACATTGCCATTTCTGCTGGCTTTACTGTCCTTTCGCTCATCCATTTCAAGCACCACTGGGGATGGTTCCGCACCTTGCCCAAAAAACTGAAAGCCAGAAAGAAGGATTCGCTGTTCCTTCTCCTGGCTCTCATCGTACTTCTTATTTCCGGTGTATGTGTAACCTTCTGCAAGACCCATGTCTCCGGTTTCACTCATGCCGTCACAGGTTATCTCTGCACCATCGTCGGCATCTACCATTTTTATGTCCGACATATCAAGGGCAAGCATTCCCGTCGCTGATACTTTTTGCCTCTCGAATTGTCTTTATTGATTCTGGTAAGTTATTAATTGTTGCTTTCAAATACGATCATATCAGCCAGTTGCATGAAGTAATCATTCGACCAGATGTCGAGTTCTCGATTGTCGATGATGTATGGTAGAACATCAGCTTTGACTGCATTTATATCTGCAGTGGCCAACCTTTGTTTTAACAGTTTAAGGAACTGCTCCCTTGTGAGGTCTATTCCATTGAACTCCTGTGTGCGAACTTTCAGATGTTCGAAATCCAAAGGCACACGATTGCGCACATACCACTCAAAATCATACCAATCACGACCCTTGATTCGATTACGCCAGGCACGGAAGATTAGTGCATGCATCTTGCCTGCATACAGGTCAGGAAGCGCGAAGCAACGCGTGGAGAAAGAGAATGGCTGAAGGAGAAGTTTCTGCTCTGTGTTGAAGGATAGTGGTGGATGGGTATCAACTTCTATCTTTATCTTCAATGACTTTTCTGTTTGGAATGTGATATTATATACATCAGTATTGTCCTTGAGAAATGCAGATTCAACCTTGCCGAAATTTCGTTTATCCTTCTTTGTGATAGTTACTTCTCTTCCAAGCAGACGTGCTTCCTCAATGATTGCTGGAAAGTATGTTTCAAGTTTGAAATCAGGGTTTTTCTCCAACAATGAGAAATCCATGTCTTCCGAATAGCGCCTTAAGCCATGAAAGATTCTGAGGCATGTGCCGCCATAGAAGGCTGCTTCCTTAAAGAAACCTCCTCGGTAAAGTCCGCTCAAAACGACTTGTTGCATCACCTCGTAAAGTGCGTTCTTACGGTCATTATCACCTGCTATGGTGTGCTGACGAAGCATTTGTTCAAAGATGTCTGACATGCTTGATGTATTTTATTAATGTGTTGATGCTGCCCTGCTTACGACTCACAGGTGCACATTTTTCAAGAATTGCAACATCAAAATCCGCAAGTGCATCCATATCAAAACGTATATCGTCTTGCAAATACAACTCCACATCCTTCATCGAGCGGAGAAAAAGATTCTTGCTGAAATTAACTACATCACATAGCGCCTTCTCTGGTGACGCAATCAGATAGTTGATTCTATCTGCTTGTACCATCCTTATGCCAATATGAAAATACTCTGGCTGGCAGTTCTGGTAATTGAAGTGTCCAACGGCATTCTCAAAGTCGCGGGAATGCTTTGTGGTAACCGAAGTTACTAAATACACTCTTTCCGGAATCAAGTCATAATATCTCAATGCGTACTCCCGGCCTATGTATGAAGGCCCATAGAGATGATTGGCTATCAGTTCCTTCGATAGTTCCTTGCCTGTCTCCATTGTGCTTGCCACATACATTCCTTTTTTTAGTCGTACTATCTGCCCTGATTTTTCCAAAGCACGTGCCTTCTCGTTAATATGCTTGTTATTCGGAAAAATTGAACTCAGCACATTAATGTCAAAAGGTATGTTTCCTATGTCTTGAAATGGTGTCATAAGATAAAAATCATATTTTCGAGTGCAAAGATAGTAATATTCCGTACAGAAAACAAACAAAATCATGTTTTTCTGTACAGAGTACTGCATATTTTTTCTTTTATTTGCCAAAATTTACCCATCAACCCGTCTTCTGTGGGCTGATGGGTAAAGTTATTTTATCATTGCTTTTATTGCTTCTCTACGCTGGTTACTTCAGGGTCGCCCTGGCCGGGGAGAGGCTGGAAGATGACAACCTTGTAGGTATTGCCGTCCTTGTCCTTGCAGGTGTAGGCATAGTTCGTGCCGGCAACGACCTGAGAGGAAACGGTGTAGGGCGTAAGTTTTACCTCTCCTTTGTAGGTCGCGTTGAAGAGTTCCAAATCTTCCTTTGAAAGTTCATCCTGGTCGGAATAGGCGCCGCACATCTGTGTCTCGTCTTCCTTCACCAGCTTCATGATGGTGTCATTCTTGGCATTGAAGAAATACGCTCTGCCATCGGCGGTAGCGACAGATGCAACCTGATTGATGGCCTCGGTGATGGCGTCTTCAATTTCCATGCTTGCACCCATCATCCGTGTCATGCCGATATTGGTCAGCGATAGTCGCTGACCGTCGAGTTTATATTCGCCATTGAAGATATTCACACTGGCGTTTCCGTGAATCCTGCCTTTGTCCTCAAAACTGATGAAGGCAGGATTTTCTGCGTTTTCCGTACTCACGCCCATGGCAGATTCAATGGCCCATTTTCCAGTAAGATCGATATTCTCAATGGTTTTCTGACCTGCGCAGCCCGCCAATACGAGCACGGATGCAAAAGTTATAATTGCTTGTTTCATAAGGTATGGATTGATTATGTCAGGGAAGTGTATAAAAACCTATTTTTTAATCGGGAAATAAATTTCGTAGGGTTCGTCAGTTACTTCGAAAAGCGGGACGAAGCGGATGTTCTGCTGTTGGTTCTGCGTGCGGTAATGGCTCTGTGTCCATCGTGTTCCGATGTATTTCTGGTTATATTCGGGAGCGAGAATACTGCCGGCGTTGTTCCGGTCACCGCTGAGGGTTGTCTCCTGGCTGCATACGCCGGCAAGGACGATAGGACCTTCCATAAATGCCACCTGGTTGGTTCCCGGCAGAGTTTCGGTGTACAGACGCTGGGGTAGTTCGACCATAATCTTGTCGTCAGTTCCCCATGTTCGGCGAATGGAGTACATACCGTGTAAGTCACTGACTTTCTGCTGTTCACCGTTCACGTTGATGAGCGCTTTGTCAGCAAGCCACCAAGGCAGACGAAGCTGAAGAGTGAATTCCGCAGGCTCGGAAGCCCGAACATGCATCTCCATCTTGAAACGGCTGGCATCGTACTCCTTGTTCCATTGGTTGGCCGTGAATTCTTGAGAGAAATCGATCTTCTTGCCCTTCCACTCCCATTGCAGCGTCGATGGGATATATTGGCTGATGACAAGTCCTTCATTGTTTTCAAAATAAATATCCTCGAGATATCTCGTTTGAGCCTGCACCAGCGAACCATGGCAGCAGAAGAAGTCATGCGTTTCAGAGCCCCAGCCCTTTTCGCCACCTTTCTTATATCCTGCGCCCATGGGGAGGAAATAGGCCACCATGCCGTTGTTGGGATTTTGTTGCGCGAGAACGCCGTTGTAGAGGTTGCGCTCATAGTAGTCAGCATATTTGGCGTCACCTGTCCATCGGTACAGATAGTCGGCAGTACGCATCATGTTGTAAACTGCACAATGCTCCTGGTTGTTTTCGCCAGCGAATTCCGCCAGTTTGCCTTTGGGAATCCAATGTTCGCCGGCACTCTGACCTCCCGTAGCATACGATTCGCGTTGGTCAACGGCACACTGCCAGAAGCGTTGCGTGATGTCGCGCCAGTAGTTGTCGCCTGTCACTTCGTAGCAGCGTGCTGCACCATGGCTCCAGGGAATGGAGGCGTTGGCGTGCTCACACGAAAGCGCATCTTCGCCCTCGCTCAGCGTCTGGAAGATGCCCGGACTGCCATAACGTTCCATCAGCGTCAGGTATTTCTTGTTGCCCGTCATATCATACAGCGAAGCCCAGATTTCAAGCATGCCGGCGGTTTCTCCCGAATAGGCCACATGGGCTTTTCCCTCCGCAGTCAGTCGGTCGGTCCATTTCACAAACCAGTCGGCAAAGTGGTCGGCAATCTCAAGCGCCTGTTTGTTGCCCATGAGACGGTAGGCGTCCGTCAGTCCCATGAGTGTTTTGTGCAAAGTATATTGCGGCGACCAGATTTCGCGACCGTTTTCCAAGGATTGCGTAAGGAATTTCTCAGGTATGGAGCCCACCCATTCGCCACCATTGGCCTGCTGGCACACTGCCAGTTCAGACACAAGGAATTCAGCCCTTTCCTTTATGGATTCATTGTGTGTGGCGGCATAGATGTAGGCACAGGCGCTGAGATAATGGCCGAGGAAATGTCCGCGCAGTTCGCACATCGGTGATTCCCATCCCCAATAGCATGATTCATAACCTTGTTCCTCCTTGCCAACGAGGATGCAGTCGGCACGTTTGGTCAGTCCCGCTTCGTAATAGAAGTTCTGCAGAATCTTCTTCGGCTCAAGTCGGAGCATATAGGCGAGATTGAGCGCATAACGATCTTTGAAGAGGCTCTTTGTCAATGCGATGTTGCCGAGCGGAACACGTTTCAATGCATACTCCAACTGGTTGCCTGTCGGTGCGAAATGCGTGTTGCCGTTCTGCTGACTTCCTGCGTCGTCAATATAGATAATCTGCGCAGAACCTGTCAAAGGCAGTGACAGCATGCACATCGTTGCAGCAACAAAAGTCTTAATCATTTTCATTTGGTGTATTTTATATGGGGATTCGTTTATAATTGCCATGGTTATCTCGCTGCAAAATTAATGAATATTCTTTAAATGTCGGCTGTTTTTGCGCTTAAATAAACAACAAAAGCATCTAATTTGACCTTCGTGCAAATGCTTTTTGACTTCATGCAAACGCAAAAACGCAACATTATTTCACGAAATTTACTATTTTTTTGTAATTTTGCATTTTAAAATCATGACGGATAGGTACAATTCGACAGATCGATGTGCCGCAATTCCATAATCTATCTGTAATGTTAGCAATACTACATGTAAATTATTCGGAAACCTTTTCCTTCGATATTTCTCTCATTGTGGCTGCAATGGTTAATTTTGTGCTGGCTGCAATGCTGTTTTTCGACTCCAATAATTACATCTACTCCGAGACTCCCCGCTACCTGCGTTCACGTCGACTGACGGGTCTGGCGCTGATGGTATTTGGAGTAGGTTTTTTGTTGCACTGGCTGTTCATGCCGCACTTCACGAATCTCTTGGCAGGAAAAGCCCTTTCTTTCTCCTACTTCCACATCGGAGGCGTGTTGTTCTCCATGAGTCATACCGGTCTCATCGACCGTCATTACCTTACCCGCAGAGTGGTTGTTCGTGATGTCTCGGTGCTGCTCGTCTCGCTCGCTGTCTATTGGACCAATGCATGGATTGCAGATGTGACCTTGACCTATCTGGGCTCAGCATTGTTCTTCCTGCACATCGGTTTCCTCACCTGGCAGTTCTATAGCCGTTTCTATAGTATTTACGGCCAGTTGAAGAAATATGCCGACTATAAGCCCAACGACACCGATCATGAAGTGTTCTGGCTCAATATCTCCTGCCATCTCATCATCTCCTTTGGCATTGGTGGTATGCTTTGCACTGTGCTGTTCCATGATGCTACATCACCTTTCACCATCCTTCTCCTTCTGGGTTTGGCAGTTTTCAGCTATATCTACAAGACGCTCGACAGTTTTGGTCTTGTTGCCAGTGAAGCAGAGGAATACCTGCAGGAGAGTGAGGAATTTATGAAGAACGAATACAGATTCTCCCAAATTCTCCCTGCCGAAGGAGAGGAGAATGACGATAGTCCGGCAAGTGCTCCATCTGACGATATACTGACTGCCGAAGTGCTGGCACGTATTGAGCAGTGGATTGCCGACCGTCATTACGCTGATCCTAAACTTACCATTAAGGACACCCTCAGGCAGATGGGTATCAACGAAAAAACCTTGAACTGCTATCTGGGACATTACACTGACCAGCCAGGCTACCGTCAGTGGTTGTCCCACCTGCGCATTGAGGAGGCCAAGCGCCAGTTGCTCATGCATCCCGACTATGCACTGCAGTCCATCGCCAACGAGTGCGGATACGCCAGCAGCAGCACCCTTGTCCGTGCGTTCAAGACCCAAGAAGGCACACCACCAATGGAGTGGTATATGAAGAATAACTATCGAAAACAATAATGAAAAATAATTATATGAAACGAGAAAAGAAACAGCAAAGATGGACGTGTAGCATGATCGTCCTTCTCGCGATGCTCCTCATGCCGAAAACGGCATGGGCAGTGAATGGCACACTTACGACTCGAACCGTAGCTGGCAATACGTACTACGAGATTGCAGACGCCAAGGACCTGGCGGCGTTCAGCAACCTCGTCTCGTCACGTAACACCACTACTGTGACTTTCCACATGGACTACAATGCCATCCTTACGAACGACATCACCTGGGATTCCAGTCTCACCTACAACACGATAGGCGTGAGATGCGATGACGACATGAACACTTCTGGTGGTTGTAAGGCATACACCGGCATCTTTGATGGCAACGGTCATACCATTCGCTCATTGCGCATCACTAAATTGAGATATACGGGCACGCCATTCTGTGGAATGTTTGCTGAGCTCAATGGAGCAACTGTCAAGAACCTCACACTGACGGATTTGGATTTCGATAACAGTGGAGGTTACCGATATGATGGACCGATAAGCGGCTCGGCAACGGGAAGCACGCTCAGCAATGTTTATGTAGAGGGTGCTGCTAAGTCAAGTGGCTATTGGAGTTATACTGGCGGTCTGGTAGGAAAGTCATCGGGATGTACCTATACAAACTGTGGTGCAAACCTTGTCTTCACTTTAATTGTTTATGACGGAATTCTCGCTGCGGGTCTGGTTTATAAGTTGTCTGGTAAAGACACCTTTACCAACTGCTATTTTTACGGTTCTTTTACGGGCCTTAAACAAGGTTATTACGATCTTGAGGGAGTAACATATACATACACCAGACAAAAGGCCTACCCCATTTATGCTGAAAACTCTGGAACTGCCACTTTCACCAATTGCTATGCCGTGACTTTCCAAGGCAATTACGGCAGCGAATACACTGCACGCAACACCAACACCGGTATCACCTACAAGGAACCCTCTTCCTTCACCTCGGGTGAGATGGCTTATCTGCTCAACGGCAGCACCAACGGTGGAATCACTTGGCGACAGAACATCACGAGCGGCACAGTAGATAACTGCCCTGTGCTCGACCAGACACACAATAAGGTATACTACCTACAGGATAAGTATTGTACAGGCGCAAACAAAGGCAATGCCTACTACTCTAACAATTCGTCGGCTGTCACCGGAGTACACACATCTCTCTCCAAGACAGCAGCTAAGGATGCCACATGTACAGAAGCGGGCAATTATGATTACTGGACCTGCTCGGGATGTAAAAAAGTATACAGCAATGCCAATGGCACGATAGTGACAACAGTAGCCGTTCGGACCATAGCTGCCCTCGGTCATGGTTCTACGGGTTACGATGAGTACTTCACATGGTCGGGCACCTGCTACAACGATGCCACGAAGGACACCAAGGTATGTCGCTTCTCGCTGAGATGTAAGAAATGTGTCACCAATGTGGTAAAAAATATTTCCCTTACCTGTACCTTGACAGCTCACACCGATGCAACATGTACCACAACAGGTAAGACTACCTACAGCGCAACAGGCTCCTTTACCTCTACCAATAGCAGTTACAACTATAGCGCAACAAAGACAAATGACTACACCATAGCTGTCCAGCAGGATGCTCATGCCTTCGACAACGGTATCTGTACCCGCTGTGGTTCTTGTCAGCCTATCACCTACGTGACGGAGGATAACTTAGAAGAACTGGGCCTCACCAGTGCATATCTGGGATATTGTGCGATTAGCAATTCTGGTCAGTTGTACAAATATGCAGAACAGATAAATATTGGTGACCGTGACCATCGCTACGCCGTTCTCCTTAATGATATCGTTATCAACGAGAATGTCCTGAATGACGATGGTACACTCAATGGTGACGGCAGCGAGTTCCGTCAGTGGACGCCAATCGGAAAAGAAGCACTTCCCTTCCAGGAAGCCACATTCGATGGTCGAGGCCATACGATAAGCGGTCTGTATTTCAGTAGTAACACTAAACAAGAAGCCGGTCTTTTTGGATGCATCGGCACCAATGGTATTGTCAAGAATGTAGGTGTAACAGATTGTTACATCAATAACAGTTTTACTACTGATAATGGCTACGTTGGTGGTATCACCGGTCAGAACTATGGTACGATTGTGAACTGCTATACAACGGGAACAATTCACACAGAATTTGCTGTTGTTGGTGGTGTCTGCGGACGTAACCATTTTAAGATAAAGAATGGCTACTCAACAGTCGCAGTGAGTACCGCCGGTCCTTATACTGCTGGTGGTATCTGCGCAATTAACGTAGGTTCGCAGATTGAGAACTGCTGTACTACGGCCAATAATGTCTGTGGCTATGGTAATTACGATGATAATAGCTTGAGTTGTTTAGAAGCCGAAAGATTTTCTAACGGTTTCGTATGTTACAGCCTCAACGATAATAACAGTGATTATACAAGCTCACCCGTGTGGTACCAGAAACTCGGCCCCGGCGGTGATGCCAGTCCTGTTCTCATCGCAGCCAGCGATGGCAGCAACACGGTGTATCAGGTATATGACATGAACTGTGATGGCCAGATTAATGCTACCATTTACTCGAACCAGAAAATAAACAAAATCACCCACACCCCGGTGGAAGGCGTCTGCCCCTGTGGTGAATACCGTGAGGTGAAATACATTGCTGCCGACGGTTCAACGAAGACAGAGTTGTGTCGTATGATTACATCATACATGTTGAGTCTGTTGGATGCAGAGAATAAATATTATATCCTTCCCTCGGGCTGGTATGCAGTCTCTAGCACTGTGGATTTGGAGGGAAAGTATTTAAATATGCAAGACAACGCCGAGTACAACCTGGTCCTTATGGATGAAGCTGAACTGAAATCGTCAGGTTTCATGGTCCAAGTCGGTAAAGATGCTACGTTCAACCTCTATGGCCAAAAACAGCAGACGGGAAAGATGTATAAGTATGGTAGTAGTGGTAGCGATATTATTATTCAATATTTTGGTTGCCTCAATGTCTATGGTGGAACCTGTTTGGGAAAGATCTATGGTCGAGAAGACAGCTCCGGTAGTATAAATAATGGTAATATTGAAGACCTATCAGTGCAAAATAGATTAACTATCAACGGTGGAACCTGTTCGGGCAAGATCCGTTGTTTAAATACGAGCACCACTTATATATATAATGGTAAGATGACGAACATCGATTCTTATGGTAATTTAGTTATCTATGGTGGAGAAATAATTAATCCGAATGGTTTTGCTTTAAGTATAGATGCTGATTCAAGGGTAATTATTGCGAACTGCACTTTATCTGGTTCGCCGAGTGCTATTGCGAATCAGTTGAACAACTTCGGTATAGTCGATTTAAACAGTATCTGTTTCGATGCCGAGGGTAATGTAATAACGAGCATCGTGGGTAAATTCTCAGATAAAAGTGCTTTATTCGAGTCCCCCCACTCCTATTACCGTATCGTTGCCAGAACTCTTGGTGATGTGAATATGGACGGCCACTACTCCGTTACTGACATGGCCAAGATAATCAATGTGCTCAATGGCAATGGCATCGACCGCTTCGACACTGGCGATATGGACAGAAGCGGTGCTATAGACAAGACCGACTTGCGACTGCTGGAAAAGAAGATACTGAATGTGCCAGGCCCTGTAACTGGCGAAACAGACGGCCAGCAGTGGGTACAACTTTGGGAGAATGGTCCCAAGTGGGCTGTAATGAATTATGGTGCAGTAGCAACCAGTTACGATGGTCAGACCAATTACGATGCGGTAGGTTCTTATCACGCAAATTACGTGGTTAGTGATTTGG
Organism: Prevotellaceae bacterium UBA1746; assembly: GCA_002314875.1. GTDB lineage: Bacteria > Bacteroidota > Bacteroidia > Bacteroidales > Bacteroidaceae > Alloprevotella. The sequence continues at coordinate 5,187 of DCHS01000003.1, read as the reverse complement.
TGAAAACTCTAAATAATTGGCGCCTCCCCTCGGTCGGGGACTACGAAGCCCTGATGAATACAGACAACACCGTCATGACCTGGTGCAACGGTAGTGATACGCAGTTTGCAACTGGCTGTACCTTGAAAGGCATGAAGGTAACCGGTAAGGGGAAATACGCAGGATCTGAAATCTTCTTCCCTGCCATGGGAGAAATGCAATATGGTGATTATTATCCAGTGTATTATAGTCGCGCTTCCTGTGGTTATTATTTCACTGATGATTCCTCGAATACGATGGGCATCATGTTTGTTGTCGAGGATGATGGTTCAAAGATTAATTGGATGTCCTTTGATTGTAGTTTTTACCCCCTCCGTATGGTTGTCAACGAAAAATAAAACAAGCGTAGAAAGTTGAAAGCTAATTGCGAAAACGAACTTTTAACAATATAAAAACCACCTGATTCCCTTCCTTGGGTTTCAGGTGGTTTTTATTATAGGGTTCAAAAGGCTTCGCTTTTTGAACCTTCTTGAACCCTCTTGGTTCAAAACGTTACTTCATCAGCAACTCTACCAGGGGATAGTCCTTGAAGGTGTTGGTCTGCTGGTTCCAGAAACCGAAGTCGGCATCGTAGCACCAGGTTGACCAGGCGATGTTGTATTCCTTGAAGACAGACAACATATCTGCCGTCCACTTGTAAGCCAGTTCGCGGTCAACGGGTTCATACACACCCCATTCGCCACAGAAAAGCTGAAGACCGTATTTCTGTGCAACTGCGATGGCATCGCGGAAGTCTGCCGCAATACGGTCACGGTTCCACTCCGTCTTTGTATAAGGTTCAAGGAGAGGCTTCAAGTCTGCGGGTGCAGCTTCATAGTCTTCCTGGGAAACCATTATGCCGGGATAATTGATCTTTCCGGTGTAACTGCCGATGGGCGTCCACCATGCACCATGGTGGGTAAGAATCTGCGGGTCATAGTAGTGGAATGAAAGCACGATGTTCTTGTCGTCCGTTGGCACCTTCAGATATTTCATGGTGTGGTAAGACTGCCAGAGATTGGAACCGATGACGAGTGTGCGCTGAGGTTCAACCTTGCGCATAGCCTTGTGGACCTTGGCAATTAACTTGTTCCACTGCTCATGTTCGTCAGCAACAGGCTCGTTCATAAATTCATACGCCAAAGAGTCGCAGCTGTGATAACCGTATGCATCAGCAAGCTGGTACCACATGTTGATCAGATCCTGCTGCGCCTTGTCAGAGGTGAAGAGCACATTTGCGCTGCCCTGACCCTCATTGACAGCATTGAAATAATGAGAGCGGATGATGTGAAGGTCGAGGATGACGCGGAGGTTGTGCTTCACGGACCAGTTGATGGCGTTGTCGAGCAATTCCCAGGCATGCGGCAGTTTGTTGCCTTGTTCATCCCAGAACTGCACCTCGTCAATCGGCAGACGCACAAAGTCGAAGCCGAGATTCTGGAGGTTGGTGAAGTCCTCCTCCTGAATATGGAGGTCGCGGGCAGGTCCGCGCTGCTCAGACTGTGAGAGCCAGTGGCTTACATTCGTTCCTCTGTGAATCTTGAAATTGTTTTCCTTTGCCATCATGGGCATTGCCATCATGCACATTGCTGCAGCGGCAACCAAGGTCTTAATCATTTTCATTTGGTATTTTTTTAATAAGTATTTATTTCTTAAGCCATTTGTTTTTCAACCATTCGCGAACAGGCTCATCATAGAGTTTGAGGAGTACCCATGCCAAAGCAATGGAACCTACCACGACAACCAAAGCCATCGGCCAACTTTGGTCGAAGCCCATCTTGCCTTCTGGTGTTGAGATGTACTTGCCATACAAGTGGATGAATCCGTAATGGACGATATAGATAGGGTAGGAAATCTGACCCAGGAAGATGCAAACCTTAGAGGTGACCTTGCCTTTGAGAGGACTTCCTGCACCCATGCTCACGATGATAGGGAACATCACGACGACGACGATGGCTTCGTAGAGACCGTTCATCCAAGGTTGAGTGTTGTGGAGCAGGTAATCTCCGGGTAATGGATCGGTCAGTGTGCCTAACGTAGGAACGGCAAAGAGCACGACGAGAAGCAGCGATGCCCAGATGAAACCACCTTTCACATTGATGAATTTCCCCATGCGATAGAGCATCATACCACCGAAGAACGGGAAGATAAGACGAGTGAGTCCCTTCCAAATCTCTGGGGTTGTGATGGCCCATCCTCCTACCATAGTGCCTCCGCTGGTGGTCCATTCACGCATAGCACCAAGGTCTCCGCCCGTTGCTGCAGTAGCAACTATGTCGCTGAATACCAGGAAATAAACTAACCATGCACCCGCTAAAGCAACAAAGGCGTAGAACACCTTGTTGGGAAGGCGTCGGATAATTGTCGCATATAATATATTGGCTACATATTCGAGGAAGAGCGACCATTGAGGCCCATTGATCATGAACATCTCGCCGCCCTTGGCAAGAGGAATCATGCAGCAGGCACAGATGAACATTACCGGCAGGAAATCCTTTTCTACGGAGTCCCAACTACCAGGTTCAAAGTTCATCCAGAACAGACCTGTGATAAGACCGATAATCGCGCCAGCAATCACCATAGGATGCAGACGGACGATACGACGCTTGAAGAATTCCCAGGTAGTCAGGCCTTTTGCCCAACGATCATCATAGGCATAGCCAATGACAAAACCGGAAAGGACGAAGAAGAAATCTACGGCAAGATGACCGTGAGAAAAAGGTTGCTGAGACAAGCCCCATTGCTGTTCGCATATGTGGTAGAGCACTACGAGAACGGCTGCCACACCTCGCAATCCATCGAGAATCTCATAACGTGGCTTTGACGCCAAATAATTGTTGCTCATATTAATGAATTATCTGTCAACACGGGTGAAGACGGGCTGCTGGCCTTCTGCTACTGTGATGAAGATGGTGAAAGTAGAACCGGGATCGTCCACGCCGAAAGACTGTTCGGTTTTGAAAAGATAGTCCGTACCGTTGTTCGTCTTACGACTTCCTGCTGTCACCGGTGTTCCGAGAGGGAAGGGATAGTCACCGCAAGCCTGCTCGAAAATCTGCTTCTCCTCATCCGTTACGGCCTTCTGCTCGCTGTAGGGTGGGAGAGCGTCGATGTCACCGGCAATGAAATGATTCTCTTTCAGGAAACGGTCAAGTTCCTCTGGCATAGCATCAATGCGAGCATTTCTCACACCGTAGCCGTCAAGAACAGTTGCACCGGGTTGTTCCTCCTTCAGTTTGGCGGTAGTTTCCAAGAGACCACCGCTGCCAAAGGTGCAGAAAGGAATGACCACCTTGCCCTCAAGACTCGTGTTCTTCAGATACGCCATCATAGGACGAGCGAAAGTACCGAACCACACAGGGTAGCCAAGGTAAATAGTGTCGTACTTGGCGAGATCAGCATTCAGCGGTTTCAGAGCGGGCAGGACACTGTCGGCCATTTCCTGCTGGCAACGCTTGATGGTCTCTTCGAAAGTTCCCAGATACGGTTTTTCGGCAACGACAACGCTGTCAATATCAGCACCTAAGCGCGTCTGCAGTTCTTCTGCCACCGCCTTGGTCGCACCTGTCTGTGAGTAGTACAGAACTAAGGATTTTGAACCTTCATTTTCGTTAGCACCCTTCTGATGAGTACATGATGCAACAGCCATCAGTCCAGCCATTGCCAATAATGCAGATTTCTTCATATTGAGTAATGTTTTTCGTTTCCGCTTGCAAAGTTAATCATTTTTTTCAATGGTACGAAAAAAGTGCCTTAGTTTTTTAGAATAGGTAACAGAACTTGCGAAACAAGGGGAAACAGTTTTGTAAAACATTAATTATCACGTTTCAAATTAGTGCTCTTCCTCCTGCTGGACATCCCAGCCCTCAGGACCAATATCCGCAAAGTTCCCCGCTGGCCCGTCTTTGCTATCGAATATTTGAGTGGGAAAAACAAGGAAATGTAAATAGAAGTATCTCCGTGATGAAACAAAAATGCCTCAATGCTGACCATATCAGCATTGAGGCATTACTTGTGTTCCTAATTCAAGCATTGATAATTACTTCACATTCCTCGTTGCGCTCACCCAAACCGGTTCTGCAGTTACAGATGGTTTGTTGTCTGCCATTACACCTTCAAGGTCATGTGGACGATAAGGGGCTTCAAGATAAGCGATATCTTCTGCCGCGAGTTGCACCTTGCATGCTCCAACCATGCCATCAATATGACTCAGTTTTGTAGCACCGACAATGGGTGCATCCACCTTGGTGAACATCCAGGCCAAAGTTATCTCCGTCATGCTGACACCATAGCGGTCGGCAAGTTCTGCCACACGTGCTATGATAGGCGCATCAATATCTGCCGTAGCATCATACTTGTGGTGTAGATAGGCATCCTCACGGAAACGCTTGCTGTCTTCACCTGGCTTGCGAGAGCGTTTGCCTGAAGCCAAAGCAGAATAGGGAGTCATAGCAATGCCCTCCTCCTGACAGAGCTGGAACATCTCACGTTCCTCCTCACGCATCAGCAGGTTGTAGTGGTTCTGCACGCTGATAATCTTTGCCCAACCGTTGCGGTCAGCCAGAGTATTCATCTTTACCAACTGGTACGGATGTACATTGGCAATACCGAGGTAGCGAGCCTTGCCAGCCTTTACCACATTATTCATGCCCTCGAGCATCTCCTCCATCGGAGTCTTGTAATCCCAGATATGGTAGATGTACAGATCCACATAATCCATGCCGAGATGTTCAAGACTGGTATTGATGCTGTTCTCCACATGCTGCTGACCGGTCACTCCATCAGCAATCTCCTGTGCGGTACGAGGCAGGAACTTCGTAGCCACAACCATCTCCTCACGCTTAGCCATATCCCTCAGCGCACGGCCAAGAAATTGCTCACTTGTGCCCAACTGATACCCGATAGCCGTATCAAAGAAGTTGATACCCTCGTCCAAAGCCTTGCGGATAATCATGCGAGAATCCTCTTCACCCACCGTCCACGAGTGTTGACCGATGGTGTTATCACCAAATCCCATACACCCCAAACAGATGCGTGAGACGTTAAGTTCTGATTGTCCTAATTTGATGTAATCCATCTTATATATGTGAAAATATGCGTTTTATGCCGCTCTCCACTGAGTTGGAGTCTTGCCTGTAAGTGCCTTGAAGAAACGGACGAAGTGCTGGG
>DCHS01000011.1 GCA_002314875.1 Prevotellaceae bacterium UBA1746 | reverse complement strand
ACCCTATCCTTTCAAACTTCAAGGAAGGTATGTCAGTGCTTGAGTACTTCATCTCTACTAACGGTGCTCGTAAGGGTCTTGCCGATACCGCTTTGAAGACAGCCGATGCTGGTTACCTTACCCGTCGTCTCGTTGACGTTAGCCACGACGTTATCATCACCGAGGAGGACTGTGGTACTCTCCGTGGTCTCCAGTGTACCGCTCTCAAGAATGGTGACGAAGTTGTTTCCAGCCTTTCTGAGCGTATCCTCGGTCGTGTAAGCGTTCACGATGTTCATCATCCCATGGACGGTCACCTTCTCGTTGCTTCCGGTGAAGAAATCACCGAACTCGTTGCAAAGGCTATTGAAGATAGCGGTATCGAGGAAGTTGAAATCCGTTCCGTACTCACTTGCGAAAGCAAGAAGGGTGTTTGTATGAAGTGTTACGGCCGTAACCTCGCAACCAGCCGCATGGTACAGAAGGGTGAAGCTGTCGGCGTTATCGCTGCACAGTCCATCGGTGAACCTGGTACACAGTTGACTCTCCGTACCTTCCACGCCGGTGGTATCGCGGGTGGTGCTGCTGCTAATGCAACTATCATTGCCAAGAACGATTGCCGCATCGAATTCGACGAACTTCGTACCGTTGAAGCAATGCGTGACAACAAGCCTTGCAAGATTGTAGTAAGCCGACTCGCTGAAGCTCGTTTCATCAATGAAAACACTGGTATCGTCCTTTCTGTACAGAACGTTCCCTACGGTTCGGAACTCTACGTAGAAGATGGTGAACGCCTTGAAAAGGGTACAACCGTTGCTAAGTGGGACCCCTTCAACGCAGTTATCGTTACCGAATCTGCTGGTAAGGTTCAGTTCGACGGTGTTCGCGATGGTGTAACCTACCGTGTAGAAGAAGATGAAGCAACTGGTCTTCGTGAACGAATCATCATTGAATCTAAGGAACGTGGTGTAGTTCCCGCTGCTCACATCATCGATGAAGATGGTAATACTATCCGTACCTACAACTTCCCCCTCAAGGGTCACATTGCCGTTGACGATGGCGAAGTTCTCAAGGCCGGTGATATTCTCGTTAAGATTCCTCGTGTGACTGCGTCTGCAGGCGACATCACCGGTGGTCTTCCCCGTGTAACCGAACTCTTCGAAGCTCGTAACCCCAGCAATCCTGCTGTTGTTAGCGAAATCGATGGTGAAATCAGCATGGGTGCTGTTAAGCGTGGCCACCAGGAAATCGTTGTTACCAGCCGTCTTGGTGAAATCAAGAAGTATCTCATCAGTTCCAGCAAGCAGATCCTTGTTCAGGAAGGTGACTATGTAAAGGCAGGTACTCCTCTCTCTGATGGTAGCACCACTCCTTCTGACATCCTCGCTATCAAGGGTCCCACCGCTGTTCAGGAATACATTGTTAATGAGGTTCAGGACGTTTACCGTCTCCAGGGTGTAAAGATCAACGATAAGCACTTCGAGGTTATCGTTCGTCAGATGATGCGTAAGGTTCAGATTGTTGAACCTGGCGATACCCGCTTCCTCGAGGCTCAGATCGTTGACAAACTCGACTTCGCTGACGAGAACGACCGCATCTGGGGCAAGAAGGTAGTCACTGACGCTGGTGATTCTGAAACCATGAAGAAGGGTATGATTGTTACCGCTCGCAAGCTCCGCGACGAAAACTCTCAGCTCAAGCGTCAGGATAAGCGTCCCGTTGTTGTTCGTGATGCTGTTCCCGCTACTTCTAACCAGATTCTCCAGGGTATTACCCGCGCTGCATTGCAGACCAAGTCCTTCATGTCAGCAGCATCCTTCCAGGAAACCACCAAGGTCCTCAACGAGGCTGCAATCTCAGGTAAGACTGACTTCCTCGAGGGTATGAAGGAAAATGTAATCTGCGGTCACTTGATTCCCGCTGGTACCGGTCTCCGCGAATTCAACCGCATCGTGGTTGGTGACGCTGACGACTATGCTCGTACCGAACGTGAATCTGCTGACGATTACGATCTTTAATCTCACTGATTTTACAGTATAACTAAATAAGTCTGCCGCAAGTTCATCTTGTGGCGGGCTTTTTTTGTGAACTCAAAGTAAATTCGTAACTTTGCACTCGAAAAAAACTATTACTTGTCTTATGCGTCACTTATTTACTATCATACTCTTCTTTCTGGCAGCGGCAACTCAGGCCCAGACAAATGACTATGCTATAAGCGTAGATAAATCAACGACGATCACCCATGCAGAACGTCGCTTGAATAGCATTTGCCTTCAGACAGAGGCCGGTCTCCAGACCATCGATTGTAACCAGGGCAATGATCGCCTTCTTTATCAGGATTGTCTTTCCAAAGGCTTTTCTGTCAAGGCAGGAGAAACCGTAACCCCTACATTCCAGTGGACGGGTGTATGGATGAGCGGCTATGTATATGTAGATTATGATAATGACGGAGCTTTCTCTTTTGAAATCCAAAGTGACGGCTTACCCTCTGCTAATTCTGATTTGAAGGCCTACAGTTATTATGAGGGCAAGAATAGTGTAGGTGCCAGTGTTGCCAATGGTGATGTCATCAATCCTCCTTCATTCACCATTCCTGCTACTTTGGCCAATGGCGTCTATCGTATGCGCTATAAAGTAGACTGGAATTCTCTTGATCCTGCGGGAAGCCAGGAGTGGGGTAATGACATTCTTACCAATGGTGGTGCCATTGCAGATACTCGTATGATTATTCACGGCGAGGAGGTGACTTTCCGAGCTGGTGTTGAAGGTGTGGATGCAGATATCGTTTCCGCTACACTGCCTTATGGAAAGGCTTACACTTTGAATCTTGCTGAATTTAAGGCAAAGGCTGGAGACGGCATGATTCTTAAGACAATCCTTGTCCGCCACGGATTTAATCTGACCGGTCCGCAGTATGTTCATGGCACGCCACAATACGTTACAGATAACATTAGTAGCCTGATGGCGGAAGGTGAAACTCTTGAAATTCCCGCTTCAATGATGGATGGTGATGTTGAGGTTTCATTTCAATATGTCGTTGATCAAAGCATTTCCAGTTCCGATATGCCCGCTGTAGACACTAATATTGAAGGATTATCCTTTACTTCCCTCGTTGTTACCGGCTCTAAGAAACGTACCTATACCCCTGCTGAGAACAATCTTGCTTGGCAGAACTTTTCTGACGGCTTGCCCGTTCCTGTTCAAGAGGGTGGTGTGTTCACGGTTAGCACCAATGCGACATTGAAAGGAGCAGACCTGTCTCAGTCTAAAGCCCATCTCTTGGTTGACCTTAACCAGAATGGAAAATTTGCCTATGGCTTAGAAGAATCAGAAAGTTCAGACGCATTTCAACTTCCGGAAGACTTGACTCCCGGGCGCTATAATGCTCTTCTCTATTACCCGGAGGAGAAGATTTTCGTTTCTTTCCCCATTTTAGTACATAGTGCAACCGTTCATCTTACCATAGAAAGTCAGAATGCCCGCGTAAAGGGAAAGTACGTCTACGGAGCAAGTGGTGAACGTAGCACAAGCACCGGCGTTCCTGCAGAAGTTGCTGCTTATAAGACCATTACACTGGTTGCTATGCCTATAGTCGATGGCTATAAGAGCGATGGAGGAGAAGTGACGATTACGACTGCAGATGGTCAGAAAAGTTCTTACGAATTTAGTGTAAGTGCTACAGGTACAATTACAATTCCTGCTGACAGCGTTTATGGTGACATCCGATTGAAAGTTGATTATTTCCCCACATCTTCGGTTGATATGTATATGGTCTTCAGTGATGAATTCAATGATAAGACCCTTTCAACGAAGAAGTGGACGACCAGCACCCGTTATGGCGCAGCTTGGAACCGCTTCATCAGTTCTGACAAACGAGTAGCTTATACCCAGGACGGTAATCTTGTTTGTCGTTGCATTGCAAATCCTGGAGACACAAGTGATACCGCAGAAATGCTTTCCGGTGCCAAAGAGACCCGTGGAAAATTCGGTTTCAATCATGGATATGTAGAGGCTCGTATCTTTACGCATCCTCATACAGGTAATTTCCCTGCCTTCTGGCTTATGCCAGTTGATCAGAGCGACGGTTGGCCCACATGCGGTGAAATCGATATCTGGGAAACTATCGACAATCAGGATGTGGCTTACCATACCGTTCACAGTCATTGGACCTACGATCTCAAGAATGGTGGAAACGGAGGCAATGAGGCTTGTGTTCAGAACGGTGAATGGCATACCTACGGCTTGAAGAAAGACGCTGACCGATTGACTTGGTATGTTGACGGTAATCAGGTGTTTACCTATGCAAAGTCCACCGATGAGAGCCAGCTTTCTCAAGGACAGTGGCCCTATGACAAGGCCTTCTACCTCATTCTGAATCAGAGTGTTGGTAATGGTTCTTGGGCAAAGAGCCCTGATATGAGCTATACCTACGAGACCCTTTTTGACTGGGTCCGTGTTTATCAGACAGAGGAAGAGGCTGCCGCAGACAAAAACAAGATTGATGGAATCTCTGAGGTCTTGATGGACGATTGTGAAGCAGATGATTTCTACTCTACGTCTTCAAAGATTAGTAAGAGCGCATCTTTTGATCTTCAAGGTCGTCGAATCTCCAATCCTTCCAAGGGCCAGTTGTTCATTAAGGGTGGACAGCTTCGTATTGCGAAGTAAGAAGATGAGTTTACTGCTGAAATAATTGAATCCCCTGTCCGTCTATAGTTTTTTCTGTCGTGCGATTATTAATTCCCCTAGGAGAATTATTTATTTCTGACGGACGTTTTTGTTGCGTCACAACTGTGGTTCGGTATTCTCGCAGTTGTGACGTAATATTTTCTTTGTTGTGAGTCGATTGTTTCGTATTTGTGACTCGAAAAAAAACTTGGGGACAAATAAATAATAGACGCTTTCCCAGGTTTGTTTTACAAGCGTAAAATATTGTTTTTCAGTGTTGTTTTCATATTTGAACGACAATAATTTATATTTTATATAAAGTCGTAATATTTGTCTCCAAACATTACAAATATTGGCTAAAGAGAAAAAAACTCTTATGTTTGTTTTTTTTTCTTCCACTTTTTTAAGAAATATTTTGTGTTTTTCGTAGAAACTTTGTAATTTTGCAACTCAAAATGTAGTGTTCCCGTTGCTCTACTTCCCCAACCTTTTATTAAGAAAAACTATAGATTGGATTTTGTTAGATTAATTGGAATCTTTTGCATTGCAATAAAAATCAAAAAAAATATATAATGAAACTTGTAAAAAGTTTATTTGTTGCAACGATGTTTGCTGCAGGAGCCTTTTCTGCAGCAGCACAGAATGTTGAGAAATTTTATCTTGGCGTAACCGGTTATGGCCAGAATGAAAAGCCTGCTACAGTTGACATGACGGTTTACGACAATTTCAATTTCCTTGTGTCAATGCCAGTTGAAGGCGAAGACTGGGTTGGTTTGAATAAGGCAACCATTGACATGCGAATGACCAATGTTGGTACACTTGGTGTTTCTGGTACGCATACTTATTCCAAACTTGTTGAACCTATGATGGGATCAACATTGGTTCGCTTGCAGGATTGGCTTCCTAATTCCTACGGCTTCGAAGGCGCCAGTGCGAGTATTACTTTGACCGATAGTAAGGAGACCGACAAATTTGGCTATACTTTCTCTCCTGTTACCCAGAAGGAAGTAACCCTCAGTAACGGTACAAAAGTAACGAAGAATGTTATCGTTGGAAAGACTAAGGAGAGTCAGGCAAGAGCTGACTGGCATCTTTTAACCAAGTATGTTCGTACTTATTCTCAGGATGCAAATACACAGTTGCTTCTTAAGAAGGGTGGATATATTAAGATGGGAAATGAGACGATGACATTCACTAAGGATGCTCCCTTCTTTGATACTCCTGATTGGACGCTGCATACTACGCGTCTGGACCTTTACGAGGCAACAGAAGTGACAACAGATGCATCAATGAGTGTTGAGGACACCTATGTAATGACCATCTATATGCCAATGGGAACCAAGCTTCAGGTTGGTGGACGCGTGGCAGAGTTGATGGCTAATACTACAATTACAGTTGACGCAACTAACGCTTTGATCTTCTCTGAAAACGAGGGTCCTCTCAATGCGCACTTGTCTGACCTTCATGCTTACATGCGTGGGGATAACGCAGATTGGAACAAGCGTGATTTCGTTCAGAACCTTATCGGACTTTTTGATAGCGTAGTTGGTATTGTTGATGATGCAGAAAACGTTGATATTACAGTTAACTTCGCTCCCCTGATTAATGGTGATATGGATCACGATGGTGATATCGAAGCTGACGACGTTAAAACGCTTGCAGATATGATCTTGGGCAAGGCTGTTCCTGAAGTTATCGGTAAAACCACAAATGGTGACCTTTACGAAGGCGAAGTGGTAAATCCCCTTTCAATCGGTGACCTTTGCCGTCAGATCGATACCGCTCTCGGTAACCGTGAAAAGGTTTACATTACAAAGTAATTTGTTTTAGATAAATAAAGGAGAAGCACCTATGCTTAGGCGCTTCTCCTTTTCTTTTTGTTACTTTACCCAAAGTTCTCTTACATAGCAAATGTTCTCCCGATTAATCCTTTTCTTTCTTGCACTTGCATTGTCCTTCACGACCACATTCGCTCAAAAGGACAGTATCGATCGTGATGCCCCAGATTTCGTGGAGGCATCGCTGTTGATAGCTTCTCCTGGAGAAGTACTGTATTCGTGTGTCGGTCATGCGTGCCTGCGTTTGGAATGTCCTGCTTACGGCCTCGACTATTGTTTTTCTTACGAGGGAGAAGATGTGGAGCACGAATTCCTGCGTTTTTTTGCTGGAAAACTGAAGATGGGAATGTTTGCTGTTCCGACAAATGAATACTTGAAGCAATTCCGGGAGGAACATCGGAAAGTATGGCAATACCCATTGCAACTTCCTATTGTTGCTAAGCAAAATCTTTGGAGAATTCTGGATGAAAAGGTTGCGGAAGGAACAGAACTTCCATATGACTATTTTGAACGAGGTTGCGCCTTGACGACTTTACAGTTCCTCATGGAAGCGGTGAACTCAGACTCTCTTGAAATCCAATTTGCTTCCTGGCCCGAGAAATATCAGCTCTCATGCAGGGAAATCTTTTTCTTGCAGACAAAGGAGTATCCCTGGACAAATCTTTTCATCAATACTTTGATGGGTACGAAAGTCGATAAGGATAAGGAGGCTTGGGAAAAGGTGCTCGTTCCAACTGACCTTGTAGAGGTTCTTAGAGGAGCAAAGATAAATGGGAATCCCGTTATTGAAGAGAAACCAACGGTGCTTGTAACAGCAGAGACCTTGGTGAAGAAACCGGCAATAACACCAATGATGGTATCAGGCTTTTTTCTTCTGCTGACTGTGCTTAGTGCATTGCTTTCATATCTCCAACCCAAATGGCGGTTTGAAACCTATGTTGGAATGCTGTTGCTAACAATTCAGACAATTTTGGGTCTTTTTGTGTGTTACCTTGTCTTCATTTCTGATCTTCCTTGTACAGAATGGAACTGGCTCGTCATACCGTTTAATCCCCTTCCAGCCGTATTCTGGAAATGGAGAAAATACTATGCTTTACCTTATGCTGCAGTATTGATTCTTTGGGCTCTGGCAATGTTGTTAGCTCCACATCAACTGACAGATTGGAGTTATGTTGTCTTTGCCTTCGCTTTGGCATTGGTTTATTTAGATAAAAAATCCATTTTGATGCTGTCTCCTCGAAAGAAATGATTATCTTTGCACAGCCAAAAGGAACTGGCTGGCAAAGGTGGTTTCTTTCAAACTTGTATCATAAAGAATAACGACTAACGACTATGAAAACAGTACTGACTACCGCTTGTTTTATGGCATTTGCGCTTTCAATGCAAGCCCAGAGCCAGCGTATAGAACTTCCACCAACAATGGGCTGGAGCTCCTGGAACACTTATCACGCCGAAATCAACGAAGAACTCATCAAGATGCAAGCCTCTGCTCTTGTAGAGAAGGGGCTCGCAAAGAAAGGCTACAAATATGTCAATATCGATGATGGCTTCCAGAAACTTCGTGATAACAACGGCCAGTTGCTGATTGACGACGTGCGTTTTCCCCATGGACTTGAGCCTGTTGTATCTCATGTTCACGGTCTTGGCTTGAAGGCAGGTATCTATTCCGATGCTGGCATTAAAACCTGTGCTTCCATCTGGGCTGGCGAAACGGGTGGTGCGGTTTCTGGTCTTTATGGACATGAACAGCAGGATTGTGATTATTTCTTTAAAGATCTCAAGTTTGATTTTATCAAAGTGGACTTCTGTGGTGGAGAAGCAAAAGGCAGCAACACACTTGCGCTGAGTCCGCAACAACGTTATACCGATATTGCTAAGGCAATTGCAAATACAGGTTGTAATGTGCAGTATAATCTTTGCCGTTGGGCTTTTCCGGGTACTTGGGCAATAGACATCGCTGATTCATGGCGTACGACCCAGGATATTGAATCTAATTGGCCTTCAGTTAAGAGTATTATCAACCAGAACCTCTATCTTTCGGCTTATTGCAAGTTCGGTCATTACAATGATCTGGACATGTTGGAGGTAGGTGTAACACGTGACGGAATATTGAGCAAAGATGAGACTATTACCCATTTCGGCATGTGGTGCATGATGTCCTCTCCTTTGTTGATAGGCTGTGATGTTACCAGTTTGAGTGATGAAGATTTGGCACTTCTTGGTAACGAAGAACTTATTGCTCTAAACCAGGACACTCTCGGCCTTCAGGCTTATGTGGTCAGTAATCAAGATGGAGCCTATGTTCTGGTTAAGGATTTTGAAACCTTGCATGGAAGGAAACGTGCAGTAGCTTTTTATAATCCAAATGAAACTGCTAAGGAAATGATGATTAACTTTGCTGATTTGGATTTGGCCGGAAACGTACAGATTCGTGACCTTGTGCTCCATGAAAATCTTGGCAGTTTTACTGGCCAATACGCGGTAACGCTTCAGCCCCACGCTTCACAATTCATGCTTTTCACTGCTGATGAACGTTTGCAGCGTACAAAATACGAAGCAGAGACGGCATTCTTGACGGCTTATCATGAAACTGGAGCCCTTGACCTTTGTGCCGTTCCTTCAGAGGCAATGGCGGCAAATTGCTCGGGAAGAGTAAAAGTAATTGCTCTCGGTGGAATTGCTAAGGATTCTATGGCAGGAACGTCTTTCCCTAATGATCTCGTCTGGCAGCATGTTTATGTCCCTCAGAACACTTCTGTGACTTTGAATATTGCGTATACTTGTGAAAATAGTCAGGATATGCATGTTACTGTGAATGGAAAGGACCTTGGAAATTTCTCATGCTGTTCTGGTAGTGCTAACGTAGTTTCAAATCTTGAAATCAGCACTAAACTAAAGGCTGGAGATAACGTTATTCGTTTGTATAACGATGAAGGTGTTATGCCTGACATCGATTGCTTGACTTTGAACTTCCCAAAATCCGCGAAAAGCAAAGATGTGAAAATGCGTGGTAAGAAGAAAGCAAGACGATAATTAGGTAAACAAAAAGGTAGGTGCTCATTACAAATGAACACCTACCTTTTATCTTGGGGCTGTTAAGCCGGCTAATTAAGCATTGCCTTCGGGAATACCGAAAGGAGTAGCGGTAGCACCCTGAGCTTCAGCCTTGGGAGCAGCACCACCGTTGATTTCGATAACGCCGAACTGCTTTTCATACTTAACTACATTGTCCTGAAGAGCGAAAAGAAGACGCTTAGCGCTTTCGGGAGTGAGAACCTGGCGGCTGTTAACGCGAGCCTTGGGGAGACCAGGGAGAGCAGCGATGAAATCGATGATGAACTCCTGGTTGCTGTGGTTGATGATAGCAAGATTGCTGTAGCTGCCGTTAGCAACTTCGGGGGTGAGCTCAATTTGGAGCTGCTGCTGTTTGTTTTCTGCCATTTTGTTTAGATATATTTAAATTAATAATTAATTGACGATTTGTAATAAGGAAAAAGGAACGGGACTGTCATGGCTACATGATCAATGGCCGTACGAACAATAGTTTAGCAAGGGACGTGCCAAAAAATGTATTGCGGAAGTTTTTGTTTCCTTAATTTTTGTTTTCAATGTGCAAAGTTAGACTTTTTTGGCGAATTGAGCAAGGATATCTGCCAAAACGGCAAAATTATTTGGCAGATTGAGAGTCTTGACGTAACTTTGCAGACAAGTTCGCTTATTCAGGCACTTTCCTTTAAGCTATTTCCCTCTTTCTACGCGCATGCGTAATATTAATAGGAGTGGTAGTATGCAGATAACAGCGAATGGCTTTACTATAAAACTCCGGAATTGGGACAAACAACATACAGAATGAAAAGATTATTTTTCCTTTTGATTTTGACAATATCTGCCATCTCGTCATTTGCAGAAGACAAATTGGTGGAAAAACCTCGCTTCTTTGACAATTGGTCCGTGACCTTGTCAGGTGGGGCGTACCATCCCATGATATACGACTTGAAGTATCTGCTCGATTGTAGCCAAATGGCTGGTGCGGTAGAATTGAAGAAACAGATATCTCCAATCTTTGGATTAGGTATCGAGGCAAACGGCTATTATAAGATGTCTCGTGAGGAACGTAAGGATCCTCGAACTGTCATCGGCCCCGTTGTGCATATTAATTTTATGAACCTCTTCGGAGGTTATAAGGGTCAACCTAGGTTTTTCGAATTGGAAGCGGGTGTTATGCCTGGTTGGGGACATCTTTACAGAGGTGTTAAACATATTTTCTTTCCTGACGAGAACTTCTTTGTTACGAAGTTCGGCCTTGATATGAACTTCAACTTAGGGAAATCACGTGCCTGGACTGTTGCTTTGAAGCCTGCCATTGTCTATGATATGGCCGTTCCTCACGGCAATCAGTATGAGAGTTATGACATTAACTATGCGGATTTACAGTTGATGCTCGGCGTTACCTATCATTTCCACAACCATAACGGCAAGCGTCACTTCAATTATGGGGTAATGAAGACAGATATGGATGAGGTCAACCGCCTGAATGAGATCGTCAACTTTCTCCGTAAGGATGTGGAACAGCGTGATGCTGAAATTTCTACGCTGAAAACAAGAAATGAAAGTCTGACGGAGGAAAATGAGCGCTTGCAGAAGGAAATTGAAGAGGAGACAGGCCAAAAAACAGGTCTTATCCGCGAGACCCAGAACGAATCGAAATAGCGCTTAAGCCTACTTTTGCAATATTTATATCAATATTTTTGCCCGAAATCCTTTTTTCTTGGAATTTTGGGCAATATTTATTTGTCCCACTGAAAATAAAGTCGTAATTTTGCGCCCGAATAGGGTGGAGTATGCACTTCACCTAAGTAATTTTGACTCTAAATAATACAATATATATAATAACAAACAAAAAATTTAACCATGCCTACTATTCAACAGTTGGTACGCAAGGGCCGCAGCGTAGCTGCAGATAAGAGCAAGTCTCCTGCTCTCGATAGCTGCCCCCAGCGTCGTGGTGTATGTGTACGTGTTTACACTACCACTCCCAAAAAGCCTAATTCGGCTATGCGTAAGGTGGCCCGTGTCCGCCTGACAAACTCAAAGGAAGTTAACTCCTACATCCCTGGTGAAGGTCACAACCTTCAGGAACACAGCATCGTACTCGTTCGCGGTGGTCGTGTAAAGGACCTCCCTGGTGTACGTTATCACATCGTTCGTGGTGCTCTTGATACCGCAGGTGTTGCTAACCGTACACAGCGTCGTTCTAAGTACGGAGCTAAGCGCCCCAAGGCTAAGAAGTAATTCTGAAGCGCTGAGGATGTTTCCAGTGGCACGGGAGCGGAGAGTAATTCGCCAGTGAGCGAATGAAGTCCTCTCATAATCTGGTCCCTTCGTGACTTGCAGGCGAGTCGCTCCGCAGTCCCCCGTCCCACACCCCTTTTATTATTTATTGAATTGAATTGGTTTGCACGAGGTTGAGTAAGCACTCATAAGAGAGCGCTGAAGAACAGTTGCAGCCCTAAAAAAACCAAACTCTTTTACAACAATGCGTAAAGCAAAACCTAAGAAGCGTCTGATCCTCCCGGATCCCGTTTATGGTGACCAGAAGGTCTCCAAGTTCGTTAATCACCTTATGTATGACGGTAAGAAGAACATTTCTTACGAAATCTTCTACCACGCTCTTGAAATCGTTGGCGAAAAGATGGCTAACGAAGAGAAGAGTGCACTTGAAATCTGGAAGTCTGCTCTTGATAAGGTAACTCCCCAGGTTGAGGTTAAGAGCCGCCGTATCGGTGGTGCTACCTTCCAGGTGCCTACTGAAATCCGTCCCGACCGTAAGGAATCTGTTTCCATGAAGAATATGATTGGCTATGCTCGTAAGCGTGGTGGTAAGACCATGGCTGACAAGCTTGCTGCTGAGATCATGGATGCTTACAATGAGCAGGGTGGTGCCTTCAAGCGTAAGGAAGATATGCAC
>DCHS01000043.1:7638-9840 GCA_002314875.1 Prevotellaceae bacterium UBA1746 | reverse complement strand
CTGTTGGCCTCGTTGAAGTCCTCGTCTTCCACCTCGGCGATTTCCTCGTTCGTCGGAGGAGTTTCCACCAACTGAATTTCGGGATAAGGCTGAGCCTGCATAAGCGGATTGATGATACAACCGCAAAGCATCATGGTGACAGCGGTATATAGGAATTCGTAAATAATGGTGTTCGTATAGGAGAACCACAGGGTATTCACGAAGAACAGCAACTGGATCATACCGAGAAGAGTTGCATAGGTCACCACATTACTCGGCAGGGAGTGATTACGAATCAGGCGGTGGGGGATGATAATAATATTAACAATGTAATAGAAACTCAAAATCAGAGCCGCCAAACGGAGGAGGACATCTCCCGAAAGCAGATTGGCATGAAGATCAGAAAGAGAATTGATTTCTACGACCTTACTGCCTGCCACCAAACCGATGAGATAAAGCACGATGACACCAGCTGCTGGAAGTGCGTATTTCACCATTCGTCCAAACTGCAGATATCCCGGCATGACCATTCCCAGAGGATTGACACTCTGCAAGAAACTGAGGACCATGAGGCTGATGAGCAACAATGGATTCAGCATACCAATGGGCTTGATCTCGGTTGTATAGCACAAATATCCAAGGGCAACACCAAAAATCAGACTCGTCAAAAACAGAATCCAAGCCTGTGCCAGATAAGCCACACTTCTTCGTGCATAAATGTAAAGCACAATAGCCATTACGAGATGGACGACAACCACAAGTTCGGTGGTCATTAATAATATCGTATGCATAGACGGACAATTGTTTTCTTAAAGATAAACCATATTTTTCGGCAAAAGTACAAATTTTTCCCGATATTATAGTCTTAATGTCGAAAAAATTACTAAATTTGCCGACGGTTTGCCCATATTCTTGGCAAAAGTTCTAATCAACACACAACATGGCTCAACCTTTTTTAATAGATATTGATGCGGTCCTTAAGTCTAAAATGGGTGACAAAGCGAAATATGTTCCAGGTTTTGTCGTCAACTATCTGAAACGCATCGTTCACCAGGATTGGCTCAACGGTTTTATCATCAGAGAAGGTGATACGCAAGGCGTCCAGTGGATCAAGGATTGTCTCGAATATCTCGACATCCGTCTGAAGGTGGAAGGTTTGGAAAATCTTCCTGACGACAGCGACGGACGCCGCTTTACTTTTGTCTCCAACCATCCTCTCGGCGGTCCTGACGGTCTAGCTTTAGGTGCTGTAATCGGTGATCGATATGACAGCCGGATCAAATATCTCGTCAACGACCTGCTGATGAACCTCTCCGGACTTGCTCCCCTCTTCGTTGGCATCAATAAGACAGGAAAGCAAAGCCGCGACTTCCCTCGTATGGTGGAAGCTGTCTTTGCAAGCGACAACCATGTCATCATGTTCCCTGCCGGTCTCTGCTCACGCAAGATTGACGGAAAGATTCAGGATGTAGCCTGGAAGAAGACCTTTATCACCAAGAGTGTAGAAACCCAGCGCGATGTTGTTCCCATTCATTTTGGTGGCCGCAATTCCAACTTCTTCTACAATCTGGCAAAGGTAACGAAATTCCTCGGCATCAAGTTCAACCTCGCCATGCTCTATCTCGTGGACGAACTTTACAAAAACCAGCATAAAGAATTTGTCATCCGTATTGGCAAGCCCATTCCCTACTCTACTTTCTCGAAATCACGTAATCCCGTTCAATGGGCTGCCTATGTTCGAGATATCGTATATCACCTCTAAGAAACTTTCATTAAGAATTCTTCAATATATATTATTATGCAAGAAATCATTGCTCCTATTCCTCGCGAAGTTCTCAAAGCAGAACTGACCCCGGAGCGAAAATTGCGCCAGACCAACAAGGCCGGCAATGAAATTTATATTGTCACCTGGCAGCAAGCCCCCAACGTAGTGCGCGAAATTGGCCGTCTCCGCGAGATTGCTTTCCGTGCTGCCGGCGGCGGAACTGGTCTGGACTGCGACATTGATGAATTTGATACTTGCGAACATCCTTACTATCAGCTGATTGTCTGGAACCCCGATGCAGAAGAAATTCTCGGTGGTTACCGTTTCCTCCCTTACAGCGATATTCGTTTTGAGGAAAACGGCCAGCCTCATCTGGCAACAGGTCACATGTTCCACTTCTCAGACAATTTCATCGAGAACTTCTTGCCTCGTACCGTTGAACTCGGTCGTTCATTTGT
>DCHS01000043.1:0-7549 GCA_002314875.1 Prevotellaceae bacterium UBA1746 | reverse complement strand
GCACTGACGATACTCATTCCCGACCTGAAATATTTCTTCGGTAAGATGACCATGTACCCGAGTTTCGATCGTGAAGCCCGCGATATGATTCTTTACTTCTTGAAGCGCCATTTCGGTGACCGTGATGGTCTGGTAAAGGCTGAGACGCCCATCCAGTTGGAAACCCCAGAAGAAAAGTTGAAGGAACTTTTCGTAGAAGACGATTTCCGAGCAGATTTCCGCGTCCTCAACAAAGCTGTCCGTAGTCGTGGCTACAACATTCCGCCTCTTGTAAATGCCTATATGAATCTCTCTCCCACCATGCGCGTATTTGGTACTGCCATCAACGACGAGTTTGGTGATGTTGAAGAAACCGGTATTCTCATCGCTGTTGATGAAATCCTCGAGGACAAGCGTAAGCGCCACATCGAGAGTTTCGCAGAAAACAATCCCGAGTCCCTCGAAGTCTTCCGCGAAGTCTTCACACGTGGTCTCCGTTCCGATGATGGTTTCGACCCCGTTGAATGATTTAAAGATAAAAGTTAAAAGATAAAGCGCCCTGCACACCAATTGGTATGCAGGGCGCTTCATGTTCTGATTTACACCTTAATCGTAATAGATCTTCATTCCTTCACGATCAAAATAGAGGTTGTCCTGAAAGAAGGCATGGCCGACATAGCCTAATCCCTTCTGGATGTTGTTTCTGAAAGCAATGGGAAGGCGGGAAAACTCCCGACCACCGAAGGAGCAATTCTCACACAGCATCATGGCACTCTTTCGGCCCCTTACGTCAATACCTTCCGTCAAAGTTATTTCTGCTTTCTTGCAAAATGAAGCCAATTTAGGACTATCGAAAAGGGTTATCACATTAGGATTTCCCAAATCGATGTAGTATCGTCCTTCAAGAACAAAACTATAACCATGTTGATGAAGAACAACGGGGAATGAGGCTATGGGACGCGGACGGAACTCCTGAATATCAAAGTGTTTTAATGCCAAGGTATCCAAATCAGACTTTGCGACAAAACGCATCTTTTTCTCCTTCAAACTGATATTCAGAATATTCCTTGCCGTATCCTTATCATTCATCAGGTAATGTACATTCACGACGAATGGCTCTGGATATTTATTCTCCATCACAAAGATATTGCCAGTATACAAAGCCTCTCCGATGTAAAACGAGCCATAATAGATGTGCTTGATCTTATAGGTCTGACCTAAACTTGTTAATTTCTTCAACTCCAGACGGCTGTCACTGAATTTCGCATCCGCAAAAAGGACTTTGAAATCCTTTTCACGAAGGGTAAAGCCAAAGGTTCCCGTTTCTGCAAAGATGGTCTTAACCTCATTGCCATTGATGGAGGCATCAAAGAAATAATGACCTTTATCCAATCGAAGGTCATACTCAGACTGGGCAAAGGCAAACAAGGGAAATAATGCTAGAAGAATTAATAGTAATTTTCTCATATTGTCTGACTTACAAAATCCTTACGCTGCTTGCGATGGCGACGACGATTGACAATGGAACGCCAAGGCTGGAGGAAATGGAACACCCAGACATAGGTTCCGACCGGTTCTTCATCCACCATCTGCATCAAGCGATTGAAAACTTTTACCGAAATAATAAAAGAGAGTATCAGGAATATCAAAGCAGGTGCATCGAATGCCAGCCACCACCACTCATAGGCTGGTGCATAGTCGGGCAAGATGCGAAGAACCTCACGGACATAGTCATCAATAGGAGCATATGTCAAAATACGGCCTGCAAGATAGCCGATAAACGAAAGGATGAAGAGTACCAACGCATTATCTGCCAATCGCTCGCGCCAGGCAAAGAGGCGAGCGCGGAAACGCAGATTGCGGGCGGTTTCTAATTCAAAGATTCGTTCGTCTTTCAGGTCCTCGATAAATGGAAGGGACTGATGTACAAAAGTATCCGGATAAAGGGCTGTTGCCACACGGTATTCTTCAGCCAGACGATCGACGAGGAGGGGGAAAATGCCAAAGGGTTTGCCGAGGGTTTCAGCAAAACCGTCATGATCGAGGAACCATTTCCTACGGAAAAGCAAATTGCAGCCATCGGCACCAATGGCACGTCCTCCAATCGCAGCCTGTGCAAGACGGATAAAATGCTTGGTACGCTCAAAGACCGCACGGCGACCAGGTTCTCCTTCGCTCTCGTTGTAGTTCGCATAGCCCATAACGACATCCATATCGCTATCAACAAAGCGGAATATATTCTTCAGCCAGTCGTAACTATCTGGAATACAATCAGGTTGCGTTACAACAATCCACTCCGAACGAGCAGCACGGATTCCCAACGTATAGCCCAGACGGAGACGGTTAAGATTGCGACTGGTCTTGGGAACATAGGTCTGGCGGATATTGCCATATTTCTGACTCAAACGCTTAATGGCATCAGAGGTAGCATCTTCTGAGGCAACATCAACGACAATGACCTCGAAACCTTCAAAATTCTGTTCGAGGACGTAAGGCAGATTCTGCTCCAACGTACGGCCCTGATTGTCGCTGACAACAACAACGGAGAGTTTGATTTCATCAGAGCCCGGTTCTTCGTTTTCCTCTATGTTTTCAAAGAACTCCTTCTGGCCCTCAGCAAGGTTATACAACGACCTGTAGCCTGTCCAGCGCGTTAACACCAGCAGGAGAAAAGAGATGACAAAAAGAGAAAAGAATATATAGATAAGCATTAATTTCTTCTTCTAAATTCCGCACAGGTGATAGCGGTGGCAATAGCGACGTTTAGACTTTCACTAGTCTCACGATCAGCGGGATATGAAGGAATAAAGAGTCGGCGGTTGATCAATGCTCCGACAGCGGGAGAGATACCATTACCTTCGTTTCCCATTACAATGATACCGTTTGACGAAAGTTCCTGTTCGTACATATCCGTTCCATCGAGAAAAGTGCCATAGAGAGGAACCTCCAAACGACTCAGAAATTCAGGGAGATTGATATAGTGAACACGAACGCGGGCAACGGCACCCATTGTAGCCTGAATCGTCTTGGGAGAAAAAGCATCTGCTGTATCCAAACTACAAAAGACATCCTCGATGCCATACCAGTCAGCAATACGCAGGATAGTTCCCAGATTGCCAGGATCCTGTACGCCATCCAATGCTAAAGCAAGATGCGATTCGGGAATCGTCGAGAGAGTTTCAAAAGGAACCTCGGCGGGCTTTTCGAACACTGCAAGGACATCTCTCGGCGTCTTTAACTGTGAAGCCGATTCCAATTCCTGCTGGCTGATTTCCAAGACCTCGTCAGCCTCAGCATCTTGATGCTGAAACAGCCATTCCTGGGTACCACATAGCAGACGGCAGTGAAAATGTCCTAACAAATCACCAACTACTTTCGGACCTTCTGCGAGGAATACGCCTAATTCATCACGATGCTTTTTCATCGAGAGTTGACGAAGGTACTTTTGCTTGTTTTTGCTTAACATTTAGATAGAAAATGTGTTAAAATTCAATTATATTGAATATTTTGGTGCAAAGTTACAAAGGATTTCGGAGAAATATACTATATTTGCACATTAAAATGTCAAAGAACTTGAAGTTTTACCTCCGTCTGCTGCTCTGTGTAGCCATTTCAACACTTATTGCAGCCTGCTCTCCGATACGTTTCGTACCAGAGGGCCAAAGGTTGTTATCGCAGGTAAAAGTCAAGTCGGACAATAAGCAGGTGAAGCCATCGGACTACCGCATCTACATCCGCCAGGAAGCAAATTCCAAGTGGCTGAATGTGGCAAAAGTTCCCCTCGGCATCTATTGTATGTCAGGAACAGATTCGACCAAGCGCTTCAACCGTTTCATCCATCGCATTGGCGAAGCTCCTGCCATCTACGACCCACTTTTGGCAGAGTATTCCCGCCAGTCCATTGAAGCTACCCTCCGTAGCCAGGGATATCTCCACGCCCAGGTTTCCACAGATACCGTCAACCGTCCTCATCGTACAAAGCTTTGCTACAACATGCAGACGGGAAAGCGCTATTATGTGAAGCACCTTGATTACGAATACGAAAACGACACCATCCGCCAGGTCGTTGAAGCCCAAGGGCCCTATTCGCTGTATCACGGCATGCCTTTGGACATTACGAAACTTGATGAGGAGCGTACCCGTATCATCAGCATTCTTCGAAACAACGGCTACTACAATGTCAATCCGGAATTCATCACTTTTGATGCTGATACCGCCTACCATGATTTGGGTGTTAACCTGACTTTCAAGTTCAAGGCTCCGGGAAATACCAATCCCTCACTGGCTTTCCAGCGTTACCACAATGGAAAGGTGACCAT
The DNA here is from genome assembly GCA_002314875.1 of Prevotellaceae bacterium UBA1746. Classification (GTDB taxonomy): domain Bacteria; phylum Bacteroidota; class Bacteroidia; order Bacteroidales; family Bacteroidaceae; genus Alloprevotella. The sequence continues at coordinate 3,251 of DCHS01000043.1, read as the reverse complement.
CCACGAGCAGTCATATCTTGATGAACCGGTGGATACAGCGTTTTTCAAGGACTTGACCTTCATTGCCCCCAAGAAATCTCATCTTTTCAAAAAGGTTTATCGTCGTGAGGTCTTCCTTGATGCCGACAGTCTCTACCGTGACAAGCAGACGCAGTTCACCTACCAAGGTCTGAACTCACTTCCCATTGTCAATTATGCAACAGTGCGCTATACTCCTCCGCAAGAAGGAGACTCTCTGCTCAATGCCGATATCTTCGTCAACCTGAACAAGCCGAACGGTGCAAGTTTTGATTTAGAAGGAACGAATACGGCAGGCGACTTGGGTGGTGCTGTGAGTTTCACCTTCACCAACCGCAATATGTTCCATGGCGCGGAAGCTTTTTCGCTCAAACTCCGTGGTGCCTATGAAGCGATCAAGGGCCTCGAAGGTTATCAGAACCAGAACTATCTGGAATATAGCGCAGAAGGTACTCTCCGTCTGCCCACGCTCCCAGTCTTGATGAAAGCCGAGCGCCGACGCAATCTGCGAGGAAACAGCGAACTCTCCGTGCTCTACAACTCTCAGGATCGTCCGGAGTTCCATCGTCGTCTCCTCACAGGAACCTGGGGATTGGTTTGGAATCACCGTAATACGCCGAACTTCAAGAATCGTCTGGATCTCATCTCGCTCAACTACGTCTTCATGCCGTGGATTTCAGAGACTTTCACCAAGGAATATCTTGAAGGTGACGATCCTCGTTATGCCGTGCTGCGTTATACCTATGAGAATCTCTTCATCATGAAGTTGGGCTATGGTTTTACCTATAACTCTCTGACGGGTGGAGCTGCAACAAGTCTGAACCAGACCAATGGTTACCAGATAAAGATGAATGTTGAGACAGCCGGCAATATGCTCTATGGCATATCAAAACTTGCCAAACTTCCGAAAGATGATAATGGCAGTTACTCGTTGTTCAACATTCCTTACTCTCAGTATGCAAAGTTTGACTTCGACTTCTCAAAGAGCCTTATGCTCAACGACCGCCAGTCAGTTGCTTTCCATACGAACTTTGGTATTGCCATCCCTTACGGCAACAGTTCCATCATTCCCTATGAGAAGCGCTACTTTGCCGGTGGTGCCAACTCTCTCCGCGGATGGAGTGTGCGACAACTTGGTCCCGGTTCCTATCAAGGCCGCGATGGTCATATCGACTTTATCAACCAGACGGGAAATTTGAAACTCGATCTCTCTGTTGAATTCCGAACTCCGTTGTTCTGGAAGTTCGAAGGTGCAGCCTATATCGATGCTGGAAACATCTGGAATACCAAGGACTATCCCGACCAACCTGGTGGCCAGTTCAAATGGGACACTTTCTACAAGCAGATTGCCGTCAGCTACGGTCTCGGCTTGCGTCTCAATTTCAACTTCTTCATCCTTCGTCTTGACGGTGGTATGAAGGCCATCAACCCAGTCGTCCTCAGCGGACCTCTTCACTACCCCATCTTCCATCCGGACTTTGGTCGTGACTTCGGTCTCCACTTTGCGGTCGGCCTCCCCTTCTAACTCGGTTCTCCGAGTCCTCCTCTGAAGAAAAATACTACAATATATGAAGTTTATCTGTTTTGGCAGCGGTTCCTGTGGCAACTGCTACTATCTTGAATCGAACGGTACAGCCCTCCTCATTGACTTGGGCATTGGCTACCGTGCTTTCAAGAATCACATTCGAGACTATGGTCTGTGCCTGCCAACGATCAAGGCCGTGCTGGTGACGCACGATCACACTGACCATATCAAGGCGGTAGGACCGCTCTCCATTGAGCATCACCTACCGGTCTACGCTTCGGAACTTGTCCACGAGGGCATTCAGCGAAATCGCTTTATGACGAAAAAGATTCCTGAGCACTTGAAAAAGAAGACCCAGTTGGAAACCTCGTTTGATATCGGTCCCTTCCGGATCACTCCCTTCAAGGTCATCCATGATTCCAACGACAACAATGGCTATTTCATTGAAGTCACTCAACCTGAACCCGCCGAGGACCTCTTCGATGCCGCCAATGCGCTTGGCATTGAGGATGCAGAGAAAGAACCTCTGACGTTCTGTATCATCACCGACTGCGGAGAATTTACGGACAATCTGATTCCTTACATCGAACGCGCGCGTTATCTGGTTATTGAGGCAAACTACGACAGTGCCATGCTGGCAACCGGTCCCTATCCTGATTATTTAAAGAGGAGAATCATCGGTGGTCGTGGGCATCTCGACAATGAGATCTGTGCTGAAAAGCTCACCGAGCATCTTACTCCCAAGACAAAATGCGTATGGCTCTGCCATCTCAGCGAGGAGAACAATCATCCAGAGATTGCCCGCAAAACGATTCAAAAAGCGCTCGACGATCTACCCTTCACCCCACAGCCTCGCCTTGAAGTCCTTCGCCGACGCACACCGTCAGGTATGTTAACATTGAAATAAACTTGATACTTTTATCAGTTTTGCGAATAATTTTCTTAAACAAACGTTAAAATTAAGATATTCGTTAACTAAAAAACTTGACAAGGTTAAATATTATCCTTACTTTTGCACCAGAAAACAACGGGAAATCTTCCTAAACGTAAAACAAATTATAAATACATACAACCATGAAAAGATTAGTACTCTCTCTCATCCTCGGAATCTCCGGATTCCTCGCATCTTTTGGTATGAACTTCCAGGATGCTCAGCAGCAGGCCTACTTCCTGACCGATAAGATGGCATACGAGCTGAATCTTAACGAAATGCAGTATGACCAGGTTTACCAGGTAAACCTCGAATACTTCCTCAACATGAACACCTACAACGATATCAACGGTGTATACTGGACTTACCGTGATATGGATTTAGGCTATATTCTCTACGACTGGCAGTGGACGCTCTATCGTGCAGCAGACTACTTCTATCGTCCTATCCGCTGGTACCGCAACTCTTGGTACTTCGGCATCTGGGATCGTTATCGTCGTGACTACTTCTTCTATGGTCGTCCCACTATCTGGAACACCTGGCGTGGAGGTCTCTGGCACGGTCGTCAGCACCACACTCCCTCTCCCTTCTATGGTCATCGTCCCAATGAGTTCCGTGGTGGTATGAATCACAACTTCCGTAGCAATGGTGGCCACATCGGTAACCCTGGTAACCACAACTACGGTGGCAACCACAACAATCCTGGTAACCACAATGGTAACTATGGTGGCAATCACAACAACCCTGGTAACCACAATGGCAACTATGGTGGTGGCA
>DCHS01000020.1 GCA_002314875.1 Prevotellaceae bacterium UBA1746 | reverse complement strand
CAGATAATCGACAGCCCTGAAACAGGAAATGTCTGCAACGCAAAAGACGATAAAGGTAACCCTGCATACAAGTACATCTCATCAAGTCAGGAAAAAGCCCTTGCCTCCAAACGCGTCTGCGGAAGCCGTATTCCTACTCTCTACGGCTCCTGGAGCAATGCTCTTCAGCTTGGCAACTTCGACATCAACTTGATGACCACCTACTCTATCGGCGGCAAGGTTAACGATGGCGTATATCGCGGTCTCCTCTACAGTACATACTACGGACAAGCCGGCCACGTCGACCGTCAGAAAGCTTGGCAACAACCGGGTGATATCACATCCATTCCTCGTATCGACAGAAAGGGATCATACGGTATCTCTCTTACAGACGACGAACTCTTCGATGCATCCTACTTCGCCATCAAGAATGTCACAGTTGGTTACACCATCCCTGCCAAGGCCCTCAAGGCCATCAATTTCAAAGCTATCCGAGTCTCCCTCACAGCTGACAACCTTTGGGTATTCTCAGCTCTCAAGGGTCTCGATCCTCAATACAGTTTGACCGGTAGTACAGGTTATTCTTATACCCCTACCCGTACAATCTCTCTTGGTCTTGATCTCAAATTTTAATTAGACAATCGATATGAAAAAAATATTTGCTTTAATTGCTGTTATCGCAGCCCTGACAGTGACAGGCTGCGCCAAGGATTTCCTTGAGACACAGCCTACGGACAAGGGAGCAAGTGACCAGATTTTCGAAACCTCGGAAAATGCACTCACCGCCATCAATGGTATCTACCGTCTACTTTACACTGGCAGTTGGGGTGATGGTTGGGAGGCTGAAAATGGCGGTCTTCCTGCTTTCATTCTCGTGTTTGACCTCTACGCTGAAGACCATGTAATGGATGCTTCCGGTTCAGGTTGGTTCTACTATGACTACGCGTACGATACCTGGACTGACTACACACACAATAACGGTCACTCCTACAATATGTGGAATTTCTTCTATTCCCTCATCAGCAACGCCAACTATGTCATAGCTGCAGAACCTAAGATGGGCGGCAGTGAAGATATGAAGAACTATGTTCTCGGTCAGGCTTTCGCTATCCGTTCTATGGCTTACTGGTGGCTCGCCAACTCATTCTGCTTCAACGGCGGTGAAGCTGGCAGCGAATCGCGCAAACTTGCAGGTGTTCCTATCTACACAGAACCTACAGCTGCTGGTAGCGAAGGTAAAGGCCGCGGTACTATCCAGGAAACCTATCAGCGTATCAACGATGATATCGACTCAGCAATCGTACGTCTCGAAAGCTATACTGGCGAACAGCTCCACATCAGCCATATCGACAAATATGTCGCTTACGGCTTGAAGGCTCGCGCAGCTATGACACAACGTGACTATGCAACCGCCCTTGAATTTGCAGAAAAGGCTATGGCACGTGGAACAATCCAAGATTACACTTCCGGCGCTCCTGCCATCAACGATGCTTCTGCCAAGAACGTACTGTGGGGTCTCGCAATTCAGACAGATCAGGCTATCGGCAGTTGGGACATAATGAACCATATGGATGCTGACTGCTTGTCCACATATGCAAAGGCTCGCCACCAAATCGGCAACTGGCTTTATGATCAAATTCCTGCAGGTGACGGTCGTCTCACCTGGTGGACCGCTCCACTTCCTGAAGAGGAATGGGGTACTGCCGGAACTGCGGAAGGAAGCAAGAAGTCATGGGTTCAGAAAAAGATCGTATATATCAACTCTGCAGTTTCCACCGGTGACCACGTGTTGATGCGTACAGAAGAGATGTATCTTACAGCAGCGGAAGCAGCGTGCCACCTCGAGAACTATTCGAAAGCTCGTGAATATGTAAAGGAAGTAGGTAACAACCGTGTAGTCGGCTATGATGACATTGTTGCAACCCGCACAGATGACAAGACCATCAATCCTACAACATCTACAGTCAAGACATTGATGGATGAAATTCTCCTTCAGCGCCGTATCGAACTCTGGAGCGAATTCCCAAGAATGTTCGACCTTCAGAGACTTGATTTGGGATTCGTTCGCACTTGGGATGGAAGTAACCACGCTGAGTTGCTTGATAAGGCCAAGTTCAATACAAATGCCGGTTCACAGCAGTTCATTCTTCATATTCCTAATACGGAGTTTGATGCCAACCACGCAATGGACAGAACTAAGGATCAGAATCCAGCATTCAAATAAATCTTGAAAAACATTACAATGAAAAAGTTATTTTATATCGTACTCGCATTTGGAATGCTGGCTATGAGTGTCTCTTGCCAGAGAAATCTCGTCACCTTCCAATATGATGCATCTGTCGCCGGTGTTACATTCCCTGCGGAACAACAGATTATTAAAATGAAAACCGAGGACGGCAACAAATTTCTTGTTGAAATGGTTCGCGGTAATGTCAAGGGCACAGTTTCTATTCCTGTTGAAATAACAGATGATTCCGAAGGCGTTTTCACCCCTGCAAAGAAAACATTCGATTTCAAGGATGGCGAAAACAGAGCTTACATAGAGTTCTCTTATCCATCTATCGAGGATTTCGGAGGTGAAACCTATGAGATTAATCTCACAATCACTGACGAAAAAGCTCTCCAACAAATTGCTATTACTGGTATTAACGAGGTATCCGTTAAAGTTCAGCGTCAACTTACCAAAACGCTTTATGGTAAAGTGGCACTTGCTTCAGAGTGGTTTGGTGAGGATCCAACCGCTCCTGGTCTTGATACTCTCGATCTCTACAACACTGTTGAGGCGCCTAATTACTTCATTATCCCTAAAATGTATGGAACATTCTGTGAGCTTTACAAATTCACTCCCGCATATGACTTCTCATTCACGATGGAAGGCGATAATGTAACCATTCC
>DCHS01000013.1:655-4178 GCA_002314875.1 Prevotellaceae bacterium UBA1746 | reverse complement strand
GTTTCAGCCACTCACCCATCCTTCCTTTCCTGTGAAAAGATGCGTTTATTTGTCAAACGCGGTGCAAAAGTACGGCGAATTTTTGAATTGACCAAGAACTTTTGCAAGAAATTTTCTTTTACCCTGCTTTTTTACCTTCGAAAACATTTTTCTGCTATCTCGAGATAGTGAAATCAGGAATTTCCACCGGTTGCCCCCCTGCTTCTGCTGAACGGCGGGTAAGTTCGGAGAGACAACTCCATTCGGCAGCGTCATAAACATCAATATCCATAGGCAGACCTTTCTGTAAACAGTAGATAAGGCGACGATCCATGGCATAGTTCATCTCGTTGACGACGCCCAAGGTATGACCTTCTTTCCAAAGTTTTCCTCCCAAGGTACTGAGATGGCGCTTCATGAACAACTCCGCATGCTCTCCTTCTCGCAGACCTTCTGAGGTCTGGACAACAGCGAGGGGATATTTCTGTACAAAGCCTTCCGTTCCGCAAGTTGTCTGTAGACGGGAATAGGGACGAGGTGTCGTGCCGTCAAACTGCAAGAGAATGGTAACGCCGTTCTCCGTAGTAATCAGTGTGGAGTTGCCGTGACCGAGGAGCGATTCCTTGCCGGCAGCATTTCCCGTCATGGAGACCAACGTCTTCATTCGGTCATGGCGATGGAAACCGAGGACCTGGGCAATAGGCCCAATGGCATGGGTGGGATAGGGATTGCCACCCTGATGACAACTTTGCTCATAGAATCCCAAACCTTCTTTCTGCGTCTCATGGAAAAGGTCGCGCCAATCATGGATGTAGGCTCCTTCGCAGTGGGTGATGACGCCAAGCGCACCAGTCTCTGCCAGGGACAGTGTTGCCAAATGGAACCAGTCGTAACAGCAATTTTCGGTCATGAAGCAATGACGCTGGGTCCGTTCAGCAGTTTCCACCACACGCCAGCAGTCCTCGACAGTCGTTGCCAGAGGAACTTCCACAGCAACATGCTTTCCGTTGTTCATGGCTTCAACGGCCATATCAGCATGCCACTGCCAGTCAGTGCAGATATAGATGAGGTCAAGATCTTCCTGCTGGCAGATTTCCCGCCATGCGTCAGGACCTGCATAAGTCCGCGCAACATTCCTTCCGCTCAGCGCCAGTTGCTGGTTAGCATTCTCCACCGCCTTTTCTGAAAGATCGGCAAGCGCACGGATCTCCGTTCCCGGGATATCGGCATAGCGTTCCAAGGTCTTGACGCCGCGTTGGCCAAGACCTATCATTCCAATGCGCACAACGGGCAGTGGTTTGCAACGGAGAAGATATGCTGGAGCAGATTTCATGGATTCATGTTGTTTGGACTGCAAAGGTAATGATGATTTGGAAAATATGAAAGAAATATGACTCAAAAGTTCTGCTATATGAATTTTTAGAAGTAATTTTGTGCACTGAAAACGATAACAAATACAGATAGAATATGGAAATTGTATTTTTAGATTCTCACGCATTGAATCCCGGTGATCTCAGTTGGGCACCTATCGAAGAGTTTGGAAACCTGACGACTTACGACCGCACGTCTCCCCAAGAGATTGTTGCCCGTGCCAAGGATGCCGAGGTTATTCTGACGAACAAGGTGCATTTTGGCGAAGAAGAATTTTCCCAACTTCCCAAACTCCGTCTCATCCTCGAAGCTGCCACCGGTTTTGACAATATCGACATTCAAGCCGCCAAGGCCCATGGTGTCGTTGTTTGCAATGTCCCTGCTTACAGCACTCTCGCTGTTGCCCAGCATGCCATGGCACTCTTGCTGGAAGTCTGCAATCAGGTAGGACACTATACCCGCGCCATCGCACAGCCTCATGACGGCAGTCAGCGCGAGACTCCCTCCTACTGGGCAGAGAGTCCTGACTTCTGCTGCTGGGATAATCCCGTCGTTGAACTCACCGGCAAGCGGATTGCCATCGTCGGCTGGGGAAATATCGGTTCCAAATTGGCAGAACTCCTCCTTCCCCTCGAAGCTGAGGTTGTCGCTGTTACCCGGAAGCCCCAGGAGGTTTTGCCAAAAGGTGTAAAGAAAGTCTCTCTCGAAGAGGCCTTTGCCACCAGCTTTGCAGTTTCCCTCCACATCCCCCTCTCAGCAGACAAGAAGGGTTTCGTCAATGCTGAACTTCTGGAAAAATCCCGCCGTGGATTGATTCTTGTCAACACTGCCCGTGGTGGATTGGTCAACGATCAGGATGTTGCTGATGCCCTCCGTTCCGGCCAGTTGTCAGCCTACTGTACCGATGTTATGAGCCAGGAGCCGCCGCAGGCTGATCACCCCTTGCTCCATGCACCGCATGTCTTCATCACCCCGCATGTAGCCTGGGCCACCGCCGATGCCCGTCAGCGCATCATCGACATCATGACTTCCAACTTCCGTTCATTCCTCAATGGCGAACCCCAGAATGTGGTGAACAAGTAATTTTCTATTATTTCCCATAAACAAAGAAGGTAGGACCGCGTGGCCCTACCTTCTTTTTGTCTATTTAAAGTATCGTCTTTAACTTCGTTAAATTCAATAACTTCCAATGTATCAATTATACGATGCCCTGAGCCATCATAGCGTGAGCAACCTTCATGAAGCCGGCAACATTAGCACCCTTCACATAGTTGATGTAGCCGTCAGCACCACGACCATAGGTTACACACTGGTTGTGGATACCGTGCATAATCTCATGGAGACGCTTGTCAACATCTTCTGCACTCCAGCTGAGGTGAGCAGCATTCTGGCTCATTTCGAGACCACTGGTAGCAACACCACCGGCATTAACAGCCTTGCCAGGAGCATAGAGCATCTTGTGCTCGATGAAGAGGTCGATAGCTTCGGGAGTACAACCCATGTTGGAGATTTCACCTACGCAGAGAACGCCATTGTCGATGAGACGCTGAGCATCTTCACCGTTGAGTTCGTTCTGGGTAGCACAGGGAAGAGCGATGTCAACCTTAGCTTCCCAAGGCTTCTTACCAGCATAGAAGGTAGCCTCAGGGAATTCTTCAGCATAGGGTGCAACGATATCATTACCGCTGGCACGAAGTTCGAGCATGTAGTCAATCTTTTCGCCGCTGATACCTTCGGGATCATAGATGTAACCGTCAGGACCACTGATGGTAACAACCTTTGCACCAAGCTGGGTAGCCTTGGTAGCAGCACCCCAGGCAACATTACCGAAACCACTGATAGCGATGGTCTTGCCAGCAATGGAATGTCCTGCGGTTTCAAGCATTTCATTAACAAAATAGAGACCACCGAAACCTGTTGCTTCGGGACGAACGAGAGAGCCGCCATATTCAAGACCCTTACCGGTGAGGACACCACTGAAGTCACGGGTCAACTTCTTGTACTGGCCGAAGAGGTAACCGATTTCACGACCACCAACACCGATATCACCAGCGGGAACGTCGATTTCAGGACCGATATAACGGAAGAGCTCGCTCATGAAAGCCTGGCAGAAACGCATGATTTCTGCATCACTCTTACCACGGGGGCTGAAGTCAGAACCACCCTTACCACC
>DCHS01000013.1:0-516 GCA_002314875.1 Prevotellaceae bacterium UBA1746 | reverse complement strand
CGATAACCAATGTTTACCTGTACCTTACCCTGGTCGTCAACCCAAGGAACACGGAAAGTAACGATGCGTTCAGGTTCTACAAGACGCTCGAGGAGCGCTGCACGCTCGAATTCAGGATGCTGATCATAAACATCTTTGATAGAGATCAACACTTCGCGAACTGCCTGGAGGAATTCAGCTTCACCGGGATGGCGAGCCTCCAGTTTCTGCATAAACTCATTAATGTTTAACATAACTGAGTAAAATAATGGTTAGTTGTGTTTTTAAGTAAATCAATATAAGGATAGGAACTGCATATCGGTTGTCTTTCCAACAACACAAAGAAAAAACAAACTTTCGTGCAAGTAGGTATCGATAATTTGCCGCAAAGATACAAATAAAGGAAATACGCTCCAAATAAAAACAGGAAAAAAATCAAGAATTCTTGACATTTTTCTTTATTCTATGCCCAAAATACACATTTGTCAAGAAGAAAAGCGGATTTTTACCTTGATTCCATGTGTTATGCTTGACAAA
>DCHS01000002.1:79709-132758 GCA_002314875.1 Prevotellaceae bacterium UBA1746 | reverse complement strand
CGACGCTATCCTCGACGGTTCTATCCTCAAGGCTGAAACCAAGATGATTCCTATGTTCGACTTCGAAGTTCCCACCAGCCTTCCCAACGTTAACCCCGCTATCCTCGATCCTCGCGACACTTATGCTGACGCTAGCATCTGGGAAGAAAAGGCTAAGGATCTCGCTGCTCGTTTCATCAAGAACTTCGCTAAGTACACCACTAACGAAGCAGGTAAGGCTCTCGTAGCTGCTGGTCCCCAGCTCTAATGATTCCTCGTCTCGAAGTTCATCCTTCGAGCTCAAGGCCTCAAAGCTGAAACCGCAAGGTAACGGCTGAAAAGGTTCCAAAATAGAGCATCACACTCAAAAAATGGGTGTGATGCTTATTTTTTTTGCACTTTCTCGGAGAAAAGCTTGGGGATTTCGTGGCAATTTTCTACTTTTGCAACACTCTCTCAGAAGAAACCTACCTTATTTTAAGGTTTCTCATTTTAGGTGAACCGTTCTTCATATCCAAAGTTCACCAATCTTTTTTCTTTCAGAGTCGTCCAATGGGACGACTCTTTTTTTGTTAAATATTATTGTTTTATCTGGGAACCCTATATTAACTTTTGATATTTCTGGGGAAGTGTTCGAGAACCTGCTGGCGGAGGAAACGACGATCGAGGTGCGTATATATTTCCGTGGTACCGATGTTCTCATGGCCGAGCATTTCCTGGATAGCACGAAGAGATGCACCACCTTCAAGCAGATGAGTGGCGAAAGTATGGCGGAAAGTATGCGGAGAGACCTCCTTACCAATCTCTGCCTTCTCAACATACATCTTGATATTGTGAAAGACTGTAATACGAGAGAGGTGACGGCCACGACGGGCGGAAACGAAGACAACATCCTCATCTTCGGGTTTAACCTCAATTTCACGGCGTGCGTCAAACCAGAAATTCAATTCTTTGATGGCACGGGGCGAAATGGGAACGATACGTTGCTTGTCACCCTTTCCGGTAACGCGGATAAAACCTTCTTCGAGGAACAGGTCACTGATCTTCAGCGAACAGATTTCACTCACACGAAGACCGCAACTGTAAAGAATCTCAATCATACAGTGGTCGCGCTGGCCCTCCGGCAAGGATAAGTCGATGGCTCCCAGGATACGGTCCACTTCTTCAATCGTCAACACCTCAGGAAGATGCTTCGGGAGTTTGGGACTTTCCAACAATTCCGTCGGATCCTGTTCGATGAAGCCATCGAGCTGAAGGAAGCGGTAGAAAGAACGCACACCGCTCAACATTCTTGCTATCGAACGTGGTGCTGCTTCTGCGTCATAAAGCGCTTCCGTGTATTTATGGAAAGTTTCCAGAACGACATACAGTGGATCAAGCTGCTGCTCGTCCAGCCATCCGAGAAAGCGTTCAACATCACGCTGGTAGGCCATTCGGGTATTTTCCGAAAGACCTTGTTCCAGGAGAATATATCTTTTGTATCGAGTGAAATAATCCAATGATTTTGAACTTTATGAGTGAAGAAATAGAGTTTGCAAAGCAAAAAGTTGCCGCCTTTATGAAAAAAGAAAGGCACGAATTGGAAACTTTTTCGTAATTTTGCCGCAAAATTACAATTTTTCTATGAAATTTCTCATCTTAAACGGCCCAAATTTAAATCTTTTAGGCCAACGTGAACCTGGAATCTACGGTTCTGAGACTATGGACGATTGTCTTCGTATGCTCCACAAACGCTTTGATGGCGGTGCCGTCATTCAGGCTGTAGATGAAGACGGAAAACCAGAGGAATACCTTGTTGACGTTGAATTGGAATACTTCCAGTCCAACTGCGAAGGTACCCTTATCGACCGTCTCCAGCAGGCATGGCGCGACAGAATCGATGGTGTAGTCTTCAATGCAGGAGCCTATACCCATACCTCCATTGCCCTTCACGATGCCATCAAGAGCATCGCGCCCATTCCTGTCATAGAGGTTCATATCAGCAATGTCCATACCCGTGAGGAGTTCCGCCATCATTCTATGATCAGCGCTGCTTGCAAGGGTGTTATCTGCGGTTTCGGTCTGGACTCCTACCGTCTGGCCATTGAGGCCTTGCTGGCATAAGGGTGAGATTTTCGGACTAATGATAAAACAGGGGTGCAAATCCCCTGAATGAAAAAGATACTCAAAAAAATGAAGAAACTCTATATCGAAACCTACGGCTGTCAGATGAACGTTGCTGACTCCGAGGTAGTAGCCAGTGTCATGAAGATGGCAGGCTATGACCCTGCGGAGACTCTCGATGAGGCTGATGCTGTGTTTCTGAATACCTGTTCCGTCCGTGACAATGCGGAACAGAAGATTATCCATCGCCTGGAAGCCCTTCATGCGGTGCAGAAAAAGCGTCCCCTGATTATTGGCGTTCTGGGCTGTATGGCAGAGCGTGTCAAGGAAGACCTTTTGAACAATCACCACTGTGATATTGTTGCCGGTCCTGATGCCTATATGTCACTCCCCGACCTCATTGCTCAGGCTGAGATGGGGCATAAGGCCATCAACATCGAACTCTCATTGACGGAGACCTATCGCGATGTAATGCCCGAGCGTGTCTGCGGCTCTAAAATCAGCGGTTTTGTAAGTATTATGCGTGGTTGCAACAACTTCTGCCACTACTGCATCGTTCCTTACACCCGTGGCCGTGAGCGTAGCCGTGACGTGCAAAGCATTCTGAACGAGGTGACAGACTTGCAGAACCGTGGTTTCAAGGAAGTAACCCTTTTGGGCCAGAATGTCAACTCTTACCGTTTTGAGGAGGGTGAAACGACCGTTCTTTTCCCCGAACTGCTGAGAAAGGTAGCCCATGCCGTTCCCGGGATGCGCATCCGCTTCTCCACCTCTCATCCCAAAGATATGAGTGATGACACCCTGCGTGTTATTGCCGAGGAACCCAATGTTTGCCGTCATATCCATCTTCCTGTTCAGAGCGGAAGTGATGTGATCCTCCAGCGTATGAACAGAAAATACACCCGCGAGTGGTATATGGGACGTGTTGAGGCCATTAAGCGAATCATCCCCGACTGTGCGATATCAACGGATATCTTTGTAGGCTATTGTGGCGAGACGGAAGAAGACCATCAGCTTTCCCTTGATTTGATGCGGGAGGTAGGTTATGATAGCGCCTTTATGTTCAAGTACAGCGAGCGTCCCGGAACCTTTGCCTCCAGGCATTTCCCCGACGATATTGAAGAAGAGGTGAAGATTCGTCGTTTGAATGAACTCATTGCCGTCCAGAATGATCTTTCCTTGAAGGCCAATCAGGCATGGATAGGCCGTGAGGCAGAGATTCTCATTGAAGGTGTCAGCAAGCGCAGTAAGGAAGAACTCTTCGGTCGTACGGAGCAGAATAAGGTTGTGATTGTTCCGCGTACGATTACTCTTGCCGATGGTACTGAGCGTCGTCTCCATATTGGTGAGACTATCAATACTCGCATCAATGAGGCTTCAAGTGCAACACTCAAAGGTGAAGTGATTTTGTAAGGTCAAAGCAGAGCTTTTTGACCACGAGGCAATTTAGCTTTGACCACATCATAAGTAAAGCAGACCCACCCATGGTGAGCCTGCTTTTTTTATGGAAATAATATACTTGTTTATTCTATTTCTGCATTTTCAATCTGGAAATTCCAGGTGCTTTCAAAACCGGAAACCATAGAAAAACGGGAAATGAAGGGATAAACATTGTCCGTGGTAACCAAAATGGTATAGGTTCCTGGGGACATGGTGTCTATCGTCACTGATTCCAATGGACGGAGGGTCTTCGTAGTGTCACCGACCTTGACGGAAATGCTACGATCACGGGATGAGTTTACCCATGTTGCACTCGTCAACGTACTCTTCTTGATACGAGAGATGTCGATGCAGCCGTTATTGTCCACCTTTAATGGAACAATGTTCTGCAGATAGTTCTTGGAAACATAGCCATGGAGCTTTCCGTCCGGGAAATAGACTGATACAAATTCCCCATCACCCATTTTTTCCTTCAGAATAATCCATGTCTCCGTAGCAAGTTTTGTAAGAGCAGGATATGTTACGTCGGGACCCGTTCGCAGATTCAGCATCGCCGAGGTTTGGGCCAGACTGAAACTTCCCTTTCCCGAGCCGTCGATGTCCAAAACAGAGAGCAGCATCCGGGAATTCTTCGATTCCTTCTTTACGGTAATGGCCTTCGTCGGATCAATGCCGGCTGCACGACCATTCTGATAGAACATCGCCATACAGGCTTTCGCCTCCTTGTCACCCTTTGCTGCTGCGTTTTCCAACCATAGCAGACCGCGGGTCAAATCCCTGGGGAAACCATAGCCCGACAAATAGCAAAGTCCAACGTCCGTGGCGCATTTACCCGATCTTTTGGAGGCAGTAAAATAGAGATTTGCGGCTTCGCGTGGTTTTTCTTTGGTAAAGATGCCATCGCGATAGATATCTGCCATGCGGATCATCGAAGCAATGTTCTTTTGCTTGACCCCAGCCAAATAACATTCAATGGCATTGCTGTACTGCCCGGCCTCTTCATAGCGACATCCCTTTTCCCACGCAGTATCTTCCTGTACAGGCACAACGGTATTTCCTTGAGCGAAAACCCAAAGGGAAAGAAATGTGAAGAAAAGGAGGAATAGCGTTCTTTTCATGATTTAGTTTTTGAGTAGAACCTTGCGGCCGTTCCTGTAAACGCGGACGAGGGGATTCAGCTGGTAATAGCCTTCAGCCTCTTTGGGCTGGGCGATAACGGTGTCCATACCGTCGATCAGTGCGCCTTCAATAGAGAAATCATGGAATTCCAACTCGTAGTTGTCCGAAGATGAGGTGCAATGGAGTGCAAAGGTGCATTGGCAGGACTGGTTCACCTGAACTTCAACGGTGAAGGTTTCCGGTTCTTCTGCATACATCTTCCCGGAAGGGTTGGGACTCGTGTAGTTGCTGTGTTCGTCGAGGACAGTAACCTGGCTGGCAGCCGTCTGCTCCTTACCCATTGTCAGCGCAAAACTTTCCGCTGAGAAGAAGCTGCAAGCGCGAACGGTGTATTTTATCTGATAGATGAGGCCTTCTTCAAGGGCGAAAGGCTTGCTGATGAAATAGTCATCACCACTGTAATAGATGCTGGTGTAGCAATAGCCACGGCCCTCCCGTCTCATATCGTAATTCCAGGTGTTACCATCACCGTTGGCATCCTCTGCCACCCAGTTCTTGGTTTCGTTCTGGCTGAAATTATAGCTGTAGGGGACTGTCAGGACGTCAGTTTCCTCTTCAATGGTCGGATCAACATAGGGGATGGGAGCAGGACCTTCACCGGGGAGCACGCCACCTGTAAAGGGTACCCAAAGTCCGGTAAAGAGAGAACCTCCCGCAGGTGACTTCCTTGCTATGACAGAACCATCGTCGGGATTTATTTCCAGCAATTCACCACTTTCTACGTTCGGTTCCAGAACACCCCAGAACAGGCGACCCGTTGAACGGTCATATTCCAGGCTGTTTTCGAAGCTGCTATCCACGACGACGGGAGTAAGGGCTAAAGGTGTACATTCGCCACTCTTCTTATTAATATTATAGAGGAGTCCTTCATTGTCGGCACCGATGAGGTTTCCTGCAGCATCAGCAGCGATGGCACTGAGCGGTGTGGAAAGTAAGGCGAGCTTCGTGTAGGTTGCTTTTTCCAGGTCGATGACGACGAGATAAGGCTTTGTCTTTCTTCCATTCTCAAAGTAGAGCAGACCCAGCATCCAACCTGTGGAGGGATCGTAGGTCATGTCGAAGCAGCCGAAATTGGTATAAGCGACAAGCTCCATTCCCTTTGTCCCGGTGAAATCGTAGACATACAGGCCCATCTGGTCACCGGAAACCGATTCGCTCATGAGGAAATAGTAACGGTTGTCGTTGGTGCCGGCGCCGCCCCAATTCTGGTACATCGCACCTTGGACTTTGTCGAAGTTCTGATCTACCGTATTGAAATCAAATTGATAAATACCCGGAACAAGGGTTTCCTGGGTCGTACCAAGCAACCATCCGTACATGTTTTGTGCAGATGATGTCAGCGTGCAGAGCACGGCAATGAGAGAGAAGAGGATTTTTTTCATTGAAGGGTAATACTTACTGCTTTGGGGGCTCGGAATGGCCGGAGAACATCTTGACGAGTAGCCAGGCTATATGGAACAAGCCGAAAGCAATGGCGATGAAAGCCATTGTGCGGTCAGCATCCCAGCCTACTGTCTGCTGATGCCAGAAGGCGGTGATGATACAGCCGACAGCCAGACACATTTGCAGGGTTCGGAGCAAGGTAAAACCTCGACGGCCGATGAGGCGGACTTCGCCGTTTTCCCGGGTCTCAAAACGTACAGGCTCCAGATGGCTGTTCTTTACACCATAGGCAGAATAGATATCGAGACCAAGGAGCATCCAAACGACGAGACGAATCCAGGTATCTGCAGGAAGGAAGAGCATCAGGCCGATGCAGACGAGAATGCCGCAGATGGGAATGAAGGGTACGAAAGGAACCTTGAAATCACGACTGGCGTTGGGCATCGTCTTGCGAACGACAATCACTCCTGCACATACCAGCGTGAAGGCGAAGAGCGTTCCGATACTCACCATTTCTCCTGCTACACGAGCAGGGATAAAGGCTGCGAGCAAACCGACTACCACCATAAAAATGAAGTTGTTATGGAGAGGCGTGCGGTACTTCGGGTGAATCTTGCAGAAAGTCTTCGGTAGCAATCCGTCATGACTCATCGTCATAAAAATTCGGCTCTGAGACATCAGCAAAAGCAAAATGACCGAACAATAACCGAAAAGGATGGCCACAATGACCGCGCGATTCAGCCAGGGGAAGGCGGGGGTTATCACACCGGCAGCATCTGCTGTTCCCATATGGTTAATGGCCAAGGCGACAGGGGCGATACCTGCCTGTCCCTGGAAGGCTGTATAATGAGCCACACCCGTCATTACATGTGCAAAGATGACGTAGAGGACCGTACATACGGCGAGACTGCCAATAATGCCAATTGGCATATTGCGTTTGGGATTCTTGGTTTCCTGAGCAGCTGTAGAAACTGCGTCAAAACCGAGGAAGGCAAAGAAGGCAACCGCAGCTCCACGAATGATGCCGCTCCAGCCGAATTGTCCCAGCGTGCCTGTATTCTGAGGGATGTAGGGCGTGTAATTTTCCATGCGGATGTAACGCCATCCCAAGATGATGAAAATCAGAATAACACTAACCTTCAGGAAAACGATGATGTCATTTACCCATGAACTCTCCTTTGTACCTCTCATGAGGAGCAAACTCATCAGAATCACGATGATAAGCGCAGGGAGATTGATGATTCCACCGTCAAAAGGATTCGTTGTCAGGGATTCCGGGAGGGTAATGCCAAAACCCTGCAGAAAGACGATGAGGTATTGGCTCCATGAGATGCTGACACAAGTGGCAGCCACCGTATATTCCAAGACAAGATCCCAGCCAATGATCCAGGCGACTAATTCACCCATCGTTGCGTAGCTGTAAGTGTAAGCACTACCGGCAACAGGAATCATTGAAGCAAATTCGGCATAGCAGAGACCGGCAAAACCACAGCAAATAGCTGCCAGAATGAAAGATAGGGTGATGGCAGGGCCTGCGTATTCTGCAGCAACGATTCCAGTGATACTGAAAAGACCTGCGCCGACGATGATACCAACGCCAAAGGCAATTAAGCCGAATGGACCAAGGACGCGACGAAGCGTGCCTGCTCCTTCGTCAGCAGCTTCCCGAAGGAGAACATCAAGCGGTTTTCTGATAAATAGACTCATAAGTTTTTCGTTAAGAATAGGATTCGTATTTGTTTTCAAAAGGCAAAATTACATATTATTAGTGAAAAGTCAAGGACTTTTTGAAACAAAAAATACATTTATGCTGAGTTTTCCTAAAAAAGTTAGTAACTTTGCACAAATTTGTACGGAAAATTATTGAAGTCCTAAATGGAAAAGAAGCAACTCACACCGATGATGCAGCAGTTCCATGACATGAAGGCGATGAACCCTGATGCCATCTTACTGTTTCGTTGCGGTGACTTTTATGAGACCTACTGCCAGGATGCTGTAACGGCGTCACAAGTATTGGGCATCACCTTGACTCGTCGTAACCAGAAGGGTTCCACTGCGGAATCAACGGAAATGGCGGGTTTCCCTCATCATGCACTTGACAATTACCTTCCCCGTTTGATTCGCGCCGGTTACCGTGTGGCTATTTGTGATCAGCTAGAAGATCCGAAACTGACGAAAAAACTGGTGAAGCGCGGTATTACCGAATTAGTAACACCAGGTGTGGCATTGGGTGATAATGTGCTGAACAGCAGAGAGAATAATTACCTGGCTGCTATTAATTTCGGTCCGTCTGCTGCCGGATTATCGTTGCTGGATATCTCCACCGGTGAATTTTTGGTTGCAGAAGGAGCTATCGATTATATTGACAAATTATTGGCAGGTTTTGCACCGAAAGAAGTACTCGTAGAGCGCGGTTCAAAGGGAAAATTCCTGCAGTTTTTCACCGGAAAATATTTTATCTTTGAGTTGGAGGATTGGGCCTTTACCGATAGTACAGCCCGTGAAAAAGTCCGTAAGCATTTTGGTGTAAAGAATCTGAAGGGTTTCGGTGTGGAACATCTTAAAAGTGCTGTAACCGCAGCCGGTGCTATTCTTTCCTATCTGGAGATGACGCAGCACCACAGAACCGACCACATCACGACCCTTCGCCGCATCGAAGAAGAGAAATTCGTTCGTCTCGACCGCTTTACCATCCGAAATCTGGAACTTATAGGTTCAAGCTACGGTGACGGACGTTCACTTCTGGATGTTTTAGATAAAACACTGACGCCAATGGGTGCGCGTCAGCTCAGAAAATGGGTGCTTTTCCCCTTGCGTTCTGCCCGTGAAATTGACCAGCGCCTGGATAGCGTTGAGCATTTCTTCCGAGTTCCCGATTTCCGCGAACTCTGTGAAATGGAACTGGGAAAAATCGGGGACCTTGAACGTATTGTCTCCAAGGTTGCTACCGGCCGCATTAATCCCCGTGAAATGCAACAGTTACGCTGCGCCTTGGAAACCGTTGTTATCTTGAAAAACGCCTGTTGTTCCGCCAGCCAGAAAAGTATTCAGGAGATTGGTCTCAAACTCGATAATTGCACCGAACTCCGTAAGAGAATAGAGCGCGAACTGCAGCTCGATCCTCCTTTGCTCGTGGCGAAGGGTGGGGTGATTGCCGATGGCGTAGACAGCACCTTGGATGAACTCCGTTCCATCCATCGTTCAGGAAAAGACTATCTGCTTAAAATCCAGCAGGATGAGATTGCCCGAACGGGTATTACCACCTTGAAGATTGGCTTCAACAATGTCTTTGGCTATTATATTGAAGTCAGCAATAAGTTCAAGGAGGTAGTTCCGCAGGAGTGGATTCGTAAGCAAACGCTGGCCAACGCAGAGCGTTTTATCACCCAGGAACTCAAGGAATACGAAGAAAAGATCTTAGGCGCAGAAGATAAGATTCTGGTGCTTGAGGCTCAACTCTATGCGAAACTCATTGAGGCCGCAGCCCAATGCATAACGGCTTTACAGCGAAATGCCCAGGCCATCTCCGATCTGGACTGCTACCTGTCTTTGGCAAATGTTGCCAGCCAGCAGCATTATGTACGTCCTGTGGTCGATGACAGCACGGAACTGGACATCAAGGCTGGCCGCCATCCTGTTATTGAAACGATGATGGCAGTAGGTGAAACCTATGTTCCGAATGATGTAGAAGTAGATACTGATAAACAGCAAATTATCATTGTCACGGGTCCAAACATGGCGGGTAAATCTGCCCTTTTGCGTCAGACGGCGCTCATTACCCTAATGGCACAAATGGGTTCCTTCGTTCCTGCTGATTCTGCTCATGTGGGTATTGTGGACAAGATCTTTACGCGTGTCGGTGCCAGCGACAATATCTCCGTCGGCGAATCCACCTTTATGGTTGAAATGACCGAGGCTGCCAACATCATGAACAATCTCACCGAGCGTTCATTGGTGATTTTTGACGAGTTGGGACGTGGTACTTCTACCTACGATGGTATCTCTATTGCCTGGAGTATTGTTGAGCATATCCACGAGAATCCCAAGGCTCACGCCCGTACCCTCTTTGCCACCCATTACCACGAGTTGAACGATATGGAGAAACTCTATTCGCGCATTAAGAATTATAATGTTTCCGTGCGTGAAGTCGATGGCCGTGTTGTCTTTTTGAGAAAGCTCATGCGCGGTGGTTCCGAGCACTCTTTCGGTATTCATGTTGCCCGTCTGGCGGGTATGCCGATGAGCATCGTACATCGTGCCGAAGAGGTGCTTCATCAGTTGGAGGAAGAGAAGCAAACGGATGTAAAACGCAGTGAAAATCCCATTGTTTCACCTGCAGGAAGCGTGGGCAATACCCAGATGAGTTTCTTCCAGTTGGACGACCCCATTCTCACCCAGATCCGGGATGAAATCCTCGGCCTCGATCTCAACAATCTGACTCCTATCGAGTGTCTCAATAAGCTTTCTGATATCCGTAAGATATTAACCGGAAAGTAACGGCATTAGCAGAAATTTCTTTCGAAAAGTGATACTTGCAATACAAAAGAAGGGCAAAATCCCTTCTTTTGTGTTTTTTTATGAGAAAAAACTTGCAAAAGGGCCCTTCCGTTTTGTAATTTTGCACCAATTTTCCGCATTATGCGCACGGGCGTACTTTCGCGCGTGTACGATATGCGCTCTCGCACTTGCATAATATGCGTTCCCGCCCTTGCACACGAGCGAGATTTTCCAACAGTAAAAACGATTAAGCACATACAATCCTTATGGCAAGAAAAAGCAAACACCGTCACCATCCTGGACGCTTGAATTCCGTCACCGCATGTATCAGCACAATGATGGTCCTCATTCTCGTGGGTACTATCGTTTTCGTGGGCACCATGGCCGATAACCTGGGTCGCTCGCTGAAAGAGAACTTTACCGTTGAAGTGTTGTTGGATGACGAAATCCCTGTGAAGGAAGCTTATAAACTTCAGACAGAATTGCGTCAGATGCCTTATACCAAGTTTGTCAGTTATACTTCAAAAGAAAAGGCAACGCGTTTGCAGGCTGAGGCTATGGGTGACGATCCTAACGAGTTCCTCGGCGAAAGTCCCATTCCCGCTTCTTTCGAACTCCATCTGCAGGCTGATTACGCCAACACGGATTCACTCGATAAGTTTATGCCTTCGCTGAAAAATGCCGTTGGTGTAACTGATGTTGTGTATCCGGAAGACTTGATGGGTGAGGTAAATAATAATATCCGCAAGGTAAGTATTGTGCTCTTGGTTATCGCCCTCTTGCTGGGCATTGTCAGCATTTCGTTGATCAATAACACCATGCGCCTCAGCGTGGCCCAGCGTCGCCACTCTATTCAGACGATGAAATTGGTGGGTGCGAAATGGAGTTTCATCCGTCGTCCTTTCATCCGTCGCGCATTGTGGATGGGATTGATTGCCGGCATTCTTGCTGACCTCATCATCTTTGGCGGTATTCAGGCGCTGAACAGCTGGGATCCGCAGGCACAGCAGATCATCACCCCATGGGTAATTGGCCTGACACTTCTCAGCGTTCTTATTTTCGGTGTAGTGCTGACTGTTGTCTGTGCCTTCTTCTCTGTGAACAAGCATCTTTCCATGACCCGTGAAGAGGCAAACCTTTATTAATTGAATATATTGTGGATATAATGCCCACACACAGTGGCCTCGCATACATAAAACTAATAAAAAACAAATATTACAATGAAGAACAATTTTGCATTCTCTCGCATTAATTTCATTCTGCTGGCAATCAGTATGGCCGTAGTTATTCTGGGCTATATCCTGATGAGTGGTTCTGGTAGCGATCACGAGCACTTCAATGCTGCTATCTTCGATTTCCGTCATACAACCTTGGCGCCAATTGTATGTTTCTTTGGCTACCTGATGATGATTGTGGCTATTCTCTATCGTCCCAAGACGAAGAAGGAAGAGCAGGACGCAGTAAAGAACGAAGAAGAGGCATAATATGGATTGGATAGAAGCACTAATTCTAGGCATTGTCCAAGGCTTGACGGAATATCTTCCCGTTTCTTCCAGCGGACATTTGCAGATTGGCCAGTTGTTACTCAACGACGGCCAGCCTTTCCCCGGTGGTCTGACCTTTGATATCGTCGTTCATGTGGCAACGGTTTTGGCAACCCTCGTCATTCTTTGGAAAGAGATCATCTGGATTTTCAAGGGCCTCTTTAAGTTTCAGTGGAACGATGAGACGAAATATGTGGTAAACATTCTGGTTTCAATGATTCCTATCGGTATCGTTGGTCTTTGCTTCAAAGATCAGATAGAAGCCATCTTCGAAGGAACACTCGTCGTCGGCGTTTGTCTTTGCATCACAGCCCTTCTTCTGGCCTTGACGCATTTCTACAAGCCTCGTGAACGCGAGAACATTTCTCCGCTCCACGCTTTCATCATCGGTGTTGCTCAGGCTTGCGCAGTCCTGCCTGGTTTGAGCCGCTCAGGTTCAACGATTGCTACGGGTTTGCTCCTTGGAAACAGCCGCAAGTCTTTGGCGCAATTCTCTTTCCTGATGGTGATTCCTCCCATTCTTGGCGAGGCCCTTCTTGACTTCAAGCACATTTTTGCTCCTTCTACTGAGTACTTAGCAGAACATGGTGCAGAGGTTGCCATTGCTCCGGGAGTTCTCGTTGTTGGTTTCCTCGCTGCTTTCATCAGCGGTTGCATCGCTTGTAAGGCTATGATAGCTCTGGTCAAGAAATGCTCTCTTATCTGGTTTGCCGTTTATTGCGCTATCCTCGGCATTGGCGTCATCACTTATAGCTTTATCGCATGAATTTTCTGACAGGACAAATACTCATCTTCGACAAACCCCTTCATTGGACCTCTTTCCAATTGGTTGGCAAGGTCAGGTGGCTGCTCTGTCGTGCTTTGGAGCAAAAGAAACTGAAAGTAGGCCATGCGGGAACCCTCGATCCCCTCGCTACAGGCGTTATGGTGATTTGTACAGGAAAAGCAACCAAGCGCATTGAAGAACTTCAATTAGGACGTAAGGAATACACCGCAACCCTGCAATTGGGAGCAACAACTCCAAGTTACGATCTCGAACACGAAATCGATGCGCACTATCCGACGGAACATATAACCGAAGAGCGAATTCTTGAGGTTCTCAAACAGTTCACCGGCGACATTCAGCAGGTTCCTCCTGTCTTTTCAGCTTGTAAAGTAGACGGTAAGCGCGCTTACGACTACGCACGAAAAGGAAAGGATGTTGAACTGAAAGCCAAGAATATCACTATTGACGAGCTCGAAATGTTGCGTTTTGACGCTAAAATGATGGAAATCGATATCCGTGTGAAATGTTCCAAAGGTACCTACATCCGCTCTTTGGCCCGCGATATCGGTGAGGCTTTGGATTCCGGAGCTCATCTTACGGCATTGCGTCGCACGCAAGTTGGAGACTACCGCGTAGAGAACGCTTTCAAGTCCATCGAGGATTTTGAAGAGTGGCTTTCCCAACAAACAATAGAAAAAGAAATACAATAATATATGAAGCTTTCACAATTTAAATTCAAACTTCCTCAGGATCGCATTGCTGAGTATCCCACTCCCCATCGCGATGACTGCAGAATGATGGTTCTCCATCGCAAGGACGGTAGAATCGAACACCGCGAATTCATGGATCTTCTCGAATACTTCGACGAGAAGGACGTTTTCGTTTTCAATGACACGAAGGTTTTCCCCGCCCGTCTTTACGGTAACAAGGAAAAGACCGGTGCACGCATCGAGGTTTTCCTTTTGCGCGAACTCAATCCCGAACTCCGTTTGTGGGACGTTCTCGTTGATCCCGCCCGTAAGATCCGTATCGGCAACAAACTCTATTTCGGTGAAGACAACTCCATCGTAGCAGAAGTTATCGATAACACGACCAGCCGCGGTCGTACCCTCCGTTTCCTTTACGAAGGCGATCACGATGAATTCAAGGAACAGCTCTATGCCCTCGGCGAGGCTCCTATTCCTCACGAAATCATCAAGCGCCAGTCTGAACCCCAGGATCTCGAGGACTTCCAGTGTATCTTCGCGAAGAACGAAGGTGCTGTGACTGCTCCTACCGCAGGTTTGCATTTCAGCAAGTCTATGTTGAAGCGTCTCGAAATTCGTGGTATCGACCAGGCATTCATTACCCTTCACTGTGGTTTGGGCAACTTCCGTCAGACAGATGTTGAAGACCTTACTAAGCACAAGATGGACAGCGAGCAGATGTTCGTCAACAAGGAATGTTGCGATATCATCAACAAGGCTCGTTCTGAAGGCCATAAGATTTGTGCTGTGGGTACTACTGTTCAGCGCGCTCTCGAAGCCAGTGTCAGCACTGGTGGCGTCATTAAGGAATTTGAAGGTTGGACGAATAAATTCATCTTCCCGCCTTACGATTTCTCCGTTGCAGATGCTATGTTCTCAAACTTCCACATGCCTGAAAGCACGATGCTGATGCTTACTGCTGCCTTTGGAGGTTATGAATATACCATGAAGGCTTACAAGGAAGCCGTGAAGGAAGGTTACCGCTTTGGAACCTACGGTGATGTAATGCTCATCGTTGACTAATTCCTTCTCTCGAACGTTTTGTTCGCCATTAACCCAATCCTGAAACCATAAAACAACAAACGATGCTTCTTTATATTGGCTTAGGTTCAAATCTGGGTGACCGTGCCGGTTACATCCACGATGCTGTACGCCTTATCAGCGAACGCGTGGGCGAGTTGATAAAATGCTCATCTATCTACGAGTCTGCTCCCGTTGATATGCTTACGGAAAAGATGTTCTACAACGCAGTGGCAATCTTTGAAACAGACCGTGATCCCCACGAGATTCTTGAAATCACTCAGGAAATAGAGCGTGAACTGGGACGAACAGCAAAGAGTGACGGCCGCCATTATGACCGTACGATTGATATTGACCTCCTTCAGTATGGCAATTACAATTTTGAAACGGCCGAACTGACCCTCCCGCATCCTATGGTGCCGAACCGCCAGTTTGTTTTGGAGCCTCTCGTTGAAATTGCTCCCGATGTAGAATTCGTCGCAGCACCTTTCGATACTTTCTCGGTAATGCTCGACGATCTCAACACGGCAGAAATTACCATTCCCAAGGAACCCGTTGCTACGGATTGGCGTTCTGTGAACTATCTCCTTGAGCAGCTGTCTCCCGGAAAGTCCATCTCCTGGAGTGATTACCGTGCCCTTTTCGATAATCCCAACACCCACATTGTCTTCCTTTCCGACTATGTAGAAGATGTGAAGCGTCGTGTTGGTATGGCGACCCTCTGTGTTACCTGGTCTCCGACGGGTAAAAAGGCATGGATTGAGGATGTCGTGGTTGATAAGCCCTTCCGTGGTCGTGGCCTGAGCCATCGTCTCATCGCTTGTATGAAGTGTAAGGCTGCAGAACTCGGTGTTCAGCAGATTATGCTCACTTCACGTCCCCAGCGCATCGCAGCCAACCGCTTGTATCTCCACGAGAATTTTGAACATAAGGACACAAATGTCTTCGTTTTCAAAGTTCATCAGGAAGATCTTGAGGAATATCGCAGAAATGTCGAAGAACAGCATCTGAAAATCGTAGAAGAAAGAAACTAAATCCCATTTCCCCTTGACACTCGACGATTATATTCTCAATCATATCAGTCCTGAGCATCCTTATCTCTACCGACTGTATAGAGCAACGAATACCCAGTTGCTGCGTCCCCGTATGGCGAGCGGACACATGCAGGGAGAGTTGCTGAAAATGCTGTGCAGTATCATCCGCCCAAAGACAGTGGTTGAAATCGGTACCTATAGTGGCTACTCGGCGATGGCTATGGCAAGTGGAATGGAGGAGGGTAGTAAACTTTATACCTTCGAAATCAATGACGAGCAAGAGGACTTTACCCGTCCCTGGATTGAAGGTTCTCCCTGGAAAGACCGCATTGAAATGATTATCGGCGATGTACAGGAAATTCTTCCGAAGATGGATCTGCCCCCGATAGATCTGGCTTTTGTCGATGCCAACAAACGCGATTACTGCGACTATTACCACTTTCTCATGCGTTATCTGCGTGTAGGAGGTTGGATGATTGCCGACAATACCCTTTGGGACGGTCATGTCGTCGATTCTGCCTACGATCGCGACGCCCAGACCATTGGCATCCGAAAGTTCAATGACCTTGTAGCAGAAGATGCTCGTCAGGGCCTCATCGAATTGAACATTCTCTCTATCCGTGACGGCCTCACTTTAATTCAAAAACTGAAATAATAGAAAACAATAGAAATGGAAACAACCCGCCAACAGAAGATATCCCGCTTGATCCAGAAGGAACTCAGTGATATCTTTCTTCATCAGACCAAATCAATGTCTGGCGTCCTCGTCAGCATTACCAAGACTTATATCAGTCCCGATATGAGCGTTTGTCGCGCATATCTTTCAATTTTCCCTTCTGAGAAATCTCAGGAAATCCTGGCAAATATCAACGCTACTACCGCACAGATTCGTTATGAACTCGGTACACGCGTTCGTCATCAGCTTCGCATCATTCCCGAACTGAAGTTCTTCATCGACGACTCCATCGATTATCTCGAGCACATCGACGAATTGCTCAAGAAGTAATAAGTAAATGAATCTTTCCTTCTTCATAGCTCGTCGTTACCTCTTCAGCAAGAAGAGCCACAACGCCATTAATATCATCAGCGCCATCGCTGCTGGTGGAATTGCTATTGCTACAGCGGCAATGGTCTGCGCGTTGTCGGTGTTTAACGGCTTCCATGATCTCATCTCAACCCTTTACTGCAATTTCGACCCCGAGATTCAGGTGACGGCTGCACAGGGAAAAACCTTTGCCGCTGATGATCCTGTAATCCAGAAATTGCAGCATCATCCAGCCGTTCTTTCTGCCTCCTCTTGTCTTACCGATAATGCCCTCATTCTTTTCCGTGGTCATCCTCTGGTCATTACGGTGAAAGGTGTGGACGATAAGTTTGCAGAGGTTACGGGCATCAAGGACATCTTGTTCGGTGAAGGCAGTTACCGCCTTAAATCGGGTGATCTCTATTACGGAATCCCCGGTATCGGTCTTGCTGCTCAGATGGGAGGAACGGATTTCGGCAGTCTCCAGATTTGTGCTCCCCGAGGCGGCGAGCGTATAGACATTGCCAATCCCATCAACTCTTTCTCCGTCGAGGATATCGAGAGTCCCAAAGTGGTTTTCAATGTTGACCAACGCAAGTACGATGAGCACTATATGTTGACTTCGCTCGATTTTGCCCAAACGCTTTTCGAGAAAGATAATCTCATTTCCACCTTAGAAATCAAGGTGAATCCCACCGCAGACTTCGACGATGTCAAGGCCGATCTCGTTAAACTCGCAGGCACGAAGTTCAAGGTCAAAGACCGCTTAGAGCAGCAGGCCGATGTCTTCAATATCATGAATGTTGAAAAACTCATCGCCTACATCTTTTTGACCTTCATTATTCTCATTGCATGCTTTAACATCATTTCTTCGCTCTCAATGCTGATTATCGAGAAGAAAGAAGATGTGGAAACCCTCCGTCACCTTGGCCTTTCCGCTGGCCGCATTCGTTCGATATTTATGACCGAAGGCCGTCTTATCAGTCTCTTGGGTGCTATAATCGGTATCGTCATTGGAGTTATTCTCTGTCTGATTCAGGAACAGTTCGGCATTATCCAGCTGGGTCGCGACAGTGCAAATTTCATTATCAACGCTTATCCTGTCAGTGTACATTGGCTTGATATCCTCGTGGTCTTCATCACGGTGATTGCTGTCGGCTTCGTCAGTGTCTGGTACCCTGTACATGCTCTCTCCAAGCGCCTGCTTAATTAACGGCAACGGAGAACTAAATAATTATCGCGTAGGAATAGATAACTGCGACGGACCTTTTTGTCGCCTCAAATCTATGGTTCGGTATAACCACAACTATGATGCGATATGCTCACAGTTGTGAAAATATATACCCATAAAAGTGACATGGTCGAATCACGGCCGTGAAACAATAAAATAGTCCGAAGCAAATAAATAATAGTCCGACGGAATTAAATGTAAGTCCGGCATAATCAAATAATTGTCCGACGTAGCCGGTTATATTCCGGAAGAAAGTAAATCAATCAATCTCACCTATAATTCGCAAACTTGTTCACATGAGGCATTTTGCATCCTTTTCCCTTCTTCTAATCGCCTTCCTGGTTTCAACGCTGACTGCTTCAGCACTGCCTGAAACTGGAAAGTATTATCATCTCGTGAATATCTCCTCCAACCTGGTGATGACAAATAGCGAGGTCTCTGATCATGATCAGTCTATTACCCTTACTGCTGCTGAAACCAGTAAGTGGGGACAGGTTTGGGAACTCCGTCAGTGGTCCGACGGTGTGTTCTACATCGTCAATCCCTATTGCAATCAGGCTATTGATCAGAATCCTTATGGAACCTTCCTGCTCCAGTGGGATTACTCCTTTGATAACAGCGGTGCCAATCAGCGTTTTGTCATCGAGGCCGTTGGTGGTGTCGAAGATGCTTATCGCATTTTCAATAGCGAGGCTCCTCAGAATGGAAAATATTCTGCAAAGTCACGCTGTATCAACGCCATCGATACTTATCTCCTCATGGATGATCAGTTCAACGAGAAGTCAACCTACTGGCGCTTTGTTGAAATCAACAAGGACGATGTAAAGGGCCCTGAAGCAGGAAGCAGTGAACATGTTTGGGAAGACCAGACCGTCTTTGGTATCAATAAGGAGGCTGCTCATGCGACTTTCATTCCCTATCCTTCCACAGCATCGCTCAAAGCAGATGCTGAGGCTTATGCAAAACCTTGGATTACCCCCGCAAACGATGCAAATTATCTCTCTCTCGACGGTACTTGGAAATTTCTCTTTGTTGATAACACCGACGAGCGTCCCGGAGAGGAGTTCTATGGCAACAATGTTGATGCCAGCAAGTGGGATGAAATCAATGTCCCTGGATGTTGGGAAATGTTCGGCTATGATAAGCCCATGTACATCAATGTGAACTATCCCTTCCAGGACAATCCTCCTTATATCAAGAACAAGGTCGATGGTGTCGGTGACAATCCCGTTGGAAGTTATCGCCGTAACTTCAACCTTCCTGCTGGCTGGGAAAAACAGCGCGTCTTCCTTCATTTCGATGGTCTTTATTCCGGCGCTTTCGTTTGGGTAAACGGCCAGGAAGTGGGTTATACTCAAGGCGGAAACAATGATGCAGAATTTGATATCTCCCAGTATGTCCGTACGGGTGACAATAATATCAGCGTCCAGGTTATCCGCTGGACGGATGGAAGTTATCTCGAAGGTCAGGATATGTGGCATATGAGTGGTTTACACCGTGATGTTTACCTCTATGCAACTCCCCGTACCTTCCTTCGCGATCACTATATAAGTTCTGCTTTGGCAAACACGGCAAATTATAAGCGTGGTAGCGTCTCTTTCAGTCTTGAAATGGACAATCGTGATGGAAATGCAACCACCAAGACGGTTGATATCACCCTTCTCGCTCCTGATGGTACCGAAGTGGGTCAGTGGAGCAAGGAATTTGCGCTGAATGCAGGCCAGACCTCAAAGAACCTGACTTTCAAGACATCCACTTTGACCAATCTCAAGCTTTGGAGCGCTGAAACACCGAATCTCTATACTTTCATTTTCAGTCAGAAGAATGCAGATGGTCAGGAAGAAATGGTCTTCCAGACCAAGTACGGTTTCCGCGATATCACCATTAAGGACGGTCTTGTTTACATCAACGGTCAGAAGGTTTATTTCCGTGGTGTCAATACCCAGGATACTCATCCCGTTTTAGGCCGTAGCATCGATGTTCCCACTATGCTCAAGGACATCACCATGATGAAGCAGGCCAATGTAAATACTGTCCGTCTCAGTCACTATCCCCGTCAGCCTAAGATGTACGCCATGTTCGATTATTATGGCTTGTACATTATGGATGAAGCAGATGTGGAATGCCACAAGAACTGGGATGATAAGAAGGGTATGTCCAACGATCCCACCTGGCAGGCTCAGTATGTTGATCGTACAGAGCGTATGGTCTATGGCCATCGCAACCACCCCAGTGTGATCTTCTGGAGTTTGGGTAACGAGAGTGGTACCGGCCAGAACTTCCAGGCAACTTACAATCGTTGCCACGACCTTGACAGCCGTCCCGTCCACTACGAAGGAGCCACTCGCGATGGTGCAAGTTACACAGACCTTCATTCTCAAATGTATCCGAGTTTGAGCGAGGTGAGCAGCAAGTCCAACTATAATTCCCGCGGCATTCCCTATTTCATGTGTGAATACGCTCATGCAATGGGTAACGGTGTTGGTAATCTCAAAGAATACTGGGATATCCTCGAAAGCAGCAGTTATGGTATCGGTGGTTGTATCTGGGACTGGGTTGACCAGACGATTTACGATCCTCAGGTAATTCCTCACGAATTGCTCGTTCCTGGTGTTGGTTTGAATAATGACGAACTTGATGCCCGTTTGAGTACAAATGGCTTTGCCCACTATGTTTCCGGTTATGACGAACCTGGTCCTGCTCAGGGTAACTTCCTCAACAACGGTATCATAACTCCCGACCGCGCTTGGACGCCAAAGTTGGCAGAAGTCAAGAAAGTATATCAGCCTGCAAAGATTACCCTCGACGAAGACGGTACTACGCTGAACATTACCAATAAGTATGCCTTCACTGACCTTGGTGATGTATTCTATCTCCATTGTGTAGGTCTTGATGGCGGCAAGAAGGCTAATGAAGGCTTTGATATTACCCTTCCTTCTGTTGCTCCCGGTCAGACCGTTGCCGTTACCATTCCAACCTATGACAAGTTGGGCCTTGACGTTGATGGTTATGTTAATATCGAACTTCGTTTGAAGAATGCAACAGACTTCGCGGAGGCAGATTATCCTATGGTAACCGAACAGGTACAGGTGGCTATGGCTTCTGTAGAACCTGTTGAAGATGAAACCAACACAGACGTTCTTAGTGTAACAAGTAACACTGCTGCAAAGACCTTCACCGTTAAGGGCGAACATGTCAATCTCGTAATTGGCAAAGACGGTTTCCTTAAAGAATTCGTCAGCAATGGTGTGAACATGCTTGCTTCAGAATCTCCCATCAATCAGCCTATCTACTCCAATGTCCGTTGGATTGAGAATGAGTCTCCTTATGGAAACCATAACTTCGGAAACTACACTGCCGACATCAATTCGGCTTCCGTTTCTTCTCCTAAGTTGAATGACGATAAATCTGTAGCAACCTTCAAGATTTCAGCAACGGATAACCAGTGCAACTATGTTCTCGACTGCACCTTGACGAATATGGGTAAGTTGACGATGAAGGTGACTTACAAGCCTGTTGCTTCTGGTCTTCGCCGTATCGGTTTGGATATGAAGTTCCCTGCCGGTTTTGAAGATGTAGAGTATTATGGCCGTGGTCCTTGGGAAAATTACATTGACCGTCAGGATGCTGCTTATATGGGTTACTATACCACAACCGTTGACGATATGTATGAACCCTACATCCACCCGCAGAGCAACGGTAACCGTCTGGATACAAAGCGCATCAACCTTTACAATGCAGAAAAGAAGGAGTTGATAATGATTGAAAGTGACGGCACCAGCTTCTCGCTCTCTCATTATGATCAGAGTGACTTCTTGAATGCTGTGGTCCACAATTGGGAACTGATTCATCAAAATGAAATCTTTGCTACCTTCGACTATATGCAGCGTGGTCTGGGTAACGGTTCTTGTGGCCCTGGTACCATTGATACCTATTATTGCCCCTCATCAGGAAGCTATACCCAGACTTTGAGCTTCTTGGGTTGTTCTGATGCCACTCAGGACGGAATTCGTGAAGTTGAGGCTTCTGATGAAACCCTCGATGGTGGAAAATACGAAATTTACAACCTTGGTGGTGTCCGCCTCCAGAGCCTCGAAGGCCAGCCCCACGGCGTTTATATTCTCAAGAATGCCAAGGGTAGCCAGCGTATCATCAAGCGTTAACCTACAAAGTCATTTAGATTTAACATTATTATGATTCAGAAAATCCTGTTGCTAATCATTGCTTCTTGTGCGATGGCATTTCCTGCCACCGCCCAGGAAGTGATGCGCACGGATTTCCGCCAGAATACTGACGCCGCAATGACGTCAGGCATTTTCCGCCAGTCAGCGAATGGTCCTCGTCGTGCGATGAGTACAGTGCTTCCTAACGGCTTGGGCCAATACGGTGAAAGCGGCTTAGGGCCGGTCCCCTCTATCGGTGATATCACCATTCCCGTTATTTTGGTAGCGTTTGCCGATCTTGATTTTCTGCCGACGAGTACGATGGAAAAGATCAGCCGTTGGCTGAATGAGGAAGGTTATCACGACGAAAGTATGGCGGCAGGCAGTGTAGCAGACTATTTCCGCTTTAACAGTTATGGTCTCTTTCGCCCTAAGTTCGAAGTAACCTGTAAGGTGACGCTCAGTGGTGGCTATAAGGCTTATGGCAATAAATCTGGCAAGACCAGTAGCGGTATCAAGGAAGCCTTGGCTCTTGCAACGGAGCAGGGTATAGACTTTTCGAAATACGCTACCAATGGCACTTCGCCCATTATCAGTATTGTTCATGCCGGTCCTGGTGCTCAGGAAGATATGGGTGATGACTATGCAGACTATGTCTGGGCGCATTTCAATTCAGCTTCCTTCTCTACCTCCAATGTCCGTTTCAACTCCTATATTATCATGAACGAAGCCTTGCGCGACATTGATAATTCGGGCAATGTGACGAACACGGAACTGACGGGCGTAGGAACTTTCTGTCACGAATTCTGCCATGCCCTTGGTCTTCCTGATATTTACGATGTCAACGGTTCAACAAGTGGTACGGGACAGACTCCGGGTTTCTGGGATGTCATGGACTATCAGTTTATGTACAACGGTTATGCCCCGATGGAACTCACCGCTTATGAGCGCTGCTGTCTGGGTTGGCTGGAACTTACCGATTTACCCCAGGATGTTAAAGATGTCTATGAGCTCCGTCCTTTGGATGATACCAGCGAATCTGCAATTCCTCGTGCATACCGTATCGTGAATCCTGCCAACGAGAAGGAATATTTCATTCTCGAGAACCATCGCCAGGCTCCTTGGTACAGTTCCTATTATCTCGGTGAAGGAATGCTGGTGTGGCATGTTGATTATAACAGTAGTGTTTGGGCGGGAAATAGAGTCAACACCCAGGCAGCGCACCAGTATGTTAGTTTCGTGCCTGCAGATGGTACTTGGCAATATGTTCAAAAGATTTTGGATAAGACGTCTTATCCTGGCGACCTTTTCCCGGGAAAGCAGAACGTGACGACCTTTGACAAGACTCTGGACAACTACTTTACTGGAGATTTCGATCTGCAAATAACCGATATCGCGGAGACGGCAGAAGGTAACATCACCTTTGTGGTAAATCCTGCCAATGGCGATGCTACCTCTCTGGAACAAGTTCCAGCACTTTCGGTTGATAGTGATTTCTATGACCTCCAAGGTCGAAAATACTCCGCTGGTAGTACTTCAATCCCCGCTGGCATTTACATCCATAAGGGTCGTAAAACCGTTATTCATTAGTAAGAAAAACAAATAAACGCAATATGAAAGAAATTGTATACAAGACAACAGGTACATGCAGCCAGTTGATCCATATCACGGGCAATGAAGGCCGCATTGAGAATGTAGAATTTCTCGGCGGTTGCCACGGTAATCTTCAGGGTATTTCCAAGTTGGTAAAAGGTATGACCTACCAGGAAGTTATTGACCGTGTGGAAGGTATCCAGTGTGGTATGAAGACCACCAGCTGCCCCGATCAGTTGGCTAAGGCCCTTCGCCAGTTACAGGCTGAAGAAGAAAAATAATAGAATCTCGAATCTCTATCTCTTTTGATACTATGGATATCAATCTCCGTGTGGCAGCATTACGCCAATGGATGACGGCTCATCAGATAGGAGCCTTCGTCGTTCCAACTATGGATCCGCATAACAGCGAATATGTTCCTGATCGTTGGAAGTGTCGCGAATGGATTAGCGGTTTTACGGGAAGTGCAGGAACGGCCGTCGTGACCTTTGACGATGCCCGTCTCTGGACCGATTCCCGCTATTGGCTCCAAGCCTCAGAACAACTTCGTGAAACACCTTTCAGCCTGATGCGTGAGGGCGAGGACACCGATATTAATTCCTGGCTCAAAACCTGGCAGAAAACAAACGAAGGAGCAGTTATCAGTTTCGCTGCAGATATGATGACGCCAGAACTCTATGCTGAACTTTTTGCAAGTGTTGAGGCAGATGCTTCGTCTGAGGACCCCTTTAATCTCCTTTGGGAGAATCGTCCTGCGATGCCGCTTTCACCCGCAGAAATCCTGACAGAAGAAGTTGCGGGAGAATCTGCTGCATGCAAGCTCCAGCGTCTCATTGAATGGCTCAATGGCGAAGGTGCATCCGATCATTTGCTCGTTGCTGAACTCTCAGAAGTATGCTGGTTGCTGAATCTTCGTGGCGATGATATTCCTTTTAACCCTTATCTCATCGCTTTCCTTGAAGTTCGTACTTCCGGGCACCACTCCTTATATATATATAAAGAGCAGGTGAACGAAGAAGTAGCGCAGTACTTGAAGGAACTCAATGTAGAGGTTCGTCCGTATGAGGAGGGCCTTGAATTGCAAAAGGCAGCGATGAAGCAGGAACCTGTTGCTTCGCCTATCACCTTCTGGCGTTCCATTAAGAACGAAGCAGAGCAGAACGGTTTCCGTGAGGCCCATGTTCGTGATGGTGTTGCTATGGTTCGTTTCCTTTGCTGGCTTGATCATCAGGATTTGAGCGAAGGCAAGATAACAGAAATCACCGTTGATCAGGTTTTGACCGCTTTCCGTGCAGAGCAGAACGGTTTCAAAGGACTTTCCTTCGAGACAATTGCTGCTTATGGTCCTCATGGAGCGATTGTTCACTATGAGGCTACTCCCGAAACCGATGTGCCTCTCGAACCTCGCAGTTTGTTGTTGCTCGATAGCGGAGGCCATTTTGACTGTGGCACCACGGATATTACCCGCACCATCGCTCTTGGTACTTTGACCGAAGAAGAAAAGCGTGTCTATACGCTTGTTTTAAAAGGCCATTTGCAGTTGGGACACCTCCATTTTCCTGACGGCACAACCGGTTTGCAGCTTGATACTCCCGCCCGTATGGCAATGTGGCGTGAAGGCTATGATTTCGGTCATGGTACAGGTCATGGCGTAGGCCATCGCCTCGGTGTTCACGAAGGTCCTTGCCAGATTCGCAAGAACCTCCGCGGCTGCACTACGATACCTTTCCATGCTGGTCAGACGATGACCGATGAACCTGGTATATATGTTCCCGGAAAGTTTGGTGTTCGTATTGAAAATACAATACTTTCGGTAGAAGACCGTACAACAGACTTTGGTCATTTCCTTCAGTTTGAACAATTGACGCTTTGTCCTTACGACCTCCGTCCAGTTATCCTTGATATGCTTACCCCCGAGGAGAAGTCCTGGATTAACGCTTATCACAACCGTGTATGCGAAGTACTCTCACCGCTCCTCGCTACCGAAGAAGAGCGAACCTGGCTCGCTGAGGCTACCAAGGCCATTTGATTCACGTTCTCAATTCCCCGTTTGAAACAACAATAATAATAATATCATGAAACAGATTCTTTTATCTCTTCTCTTAGCTGCTCCTTTAACTGCTGCAGCACAAAGCATCACAACTCAGGTGATGAGCGACATTCAGAAGGCTCACCCCGTAACTGCACAGGATCGCGCTGTGCGCAATGCGCTTGCCGCTAATGGTATTGACGCACTCGCTACCAGTGCTTACACCGCCGCTTCTACGGACACCTATTTCAGCAATGAAGCACCTTCAAAGGGTATTACCGACCAGAAGTCAAGCGGTCGCTGCTGGTTGTTCACAGGCCTCAATGTGATGCGTGCTAAGGTTATCGAAGAGCAGGGCATCGGCAGTTTCCAGTTCTCTCAGAGCTTCTGCTTCTTCTACGACCAGTTGGAGAAGTCCAATCTCTTCCTTCAGTCTATCATTGATAAGGGTAATCTTCCCATGAGCGATCAGACTGTTGAATGGCTTTTCAAGAATCCCCTCAGCGATGGTGGTACTTTCACGGGCGTTCAGGATATCGTTAGCAAATATGGTGTTGTTCCCGCTGAAATCATGCCTGAGAGCTACAATGCCAACAATACCTCCAAGATGGCTTCTATCATCAGCCTCAAACTCCGTCAGTGGGGTCTTGAACTTCGTAAGATGGTTGCTGAAAAGCAGAAGATGAACAAGATTCAGGCTCGCAAGGTAGAGATGTTAGGCGAAGTTTACCATATCCTTTCCGTTTGCCTCGGTGTTCCTCCCACTGAATTCACTTATCAGTTCAAAGATGCCAGCGGCCGTCCTATCGGTGAAAAGAAGACCTATACTCCGAAGTCTTTCTATGATGAATATGTAGGTTGGGATTTACAGAACAACTATGTTCTTCTGATGAATGACCCCACTCGTCCTTACTACAAGACCTATTCTATCGATCTCGACCGTCACATGTATGACGGTCATGACTGGACCTACATCAACCTTCCTATGGATGAGATCAAGCAGATGGGTATTGCCTCTATCTGCGACAGTACTCGTATGTACTTCAGCTGTGATGTGGGTAAGTGCTTGAACCGCAAGACCGGTATCCTTTCTTTGGATAACTTCAATTACGAGGATCTCTTCGGAACCAGTTTCCCCATGACCAAGGCTGAGCGTATCCAGACTTTTGCCAGTGCTTCAAGCCATGCAATGACACTTTGTGCTGTTGACCTCAATGCTGAGGGCAAGCCGACCAAGTGGAAGGTAGAAAACAGTTGGGGTGCTGACTACGGCGTTCAGGGTCATCTCGTAATGACCGATGAATGGTTTGACGAATATATGTTCCGTCTCGTTGTTGAGAAGCGTTTCGTTCCTGAAGCAACCCTCAAGCTCCTCGAGCAGAAGCCTACCGTTCTCCCCGCATGGGATCCTTTGTTCTTAGAAGAAGATTAATATGAAGAGTATCCGCATTTTTTGTAAAAATATCAATTCATGGGTAGATGTGCCCAAAGGTTCAACGCTGGAAGATGTTTATTTTCAGATTGGACTCAAAATGCCTTTCGGTCCCACCAACTGTTTGGTGAATAACCGTTCAGAAGGCTTGCACTACACCTTGAATGATAGCCGTGATATTGAATTCCAGGATATCACGACAGATTCAGGTCTTCGCACTTACACCCGCAGTTTGTTCTTTGTGCTCTATAAGGCAGTGAACGACCGTTTTCCCGGTGCTCGCCTCCGCATTGGAACACCTGTCAGCAATGGTTATTATTGTTCGCTTGATATTGTAGGAGGTGTGACCGACAGCATCGTCAACGAACTCCGTATGGACATGCAGCGTCTGATTGAGGCTGATCTTCGCTTCCGTCGCGTAACCTGTCATACCAGCGATGCTATTGAATTGTTCCGTCAGCAGGGCTTGATGCAAAAAGTTAAGTTGCTTGAGAGTATCGGCGATTTGTACACGCATTACTATACTCTTGACGATGCAGATTGTGACCGCGATCATCCCTTCAATTCCCAGAACAAGCTCAGCGACTTCTTCTACGGTTCCTTGCTCGTTCGTACCGGTCAGATTTACATCTTCGATCTTATTCCCTTCGGTGATGGCCTCTTGTTGCGTATTCCCGACCAGAAGAGCCCCAGTTTGTTGCGTCCCATGAAGCAGCAGGACAAGATGTTCGATGTGTTCCAGGAAGAACAGCGCTGGCAGGATATCCTCGGCGTTTCTACCGTCGGTGAATTGAATCGTGCTATTCTTTCAGGCGAAACGAATGATCTCGTCAATGTTTCTGAGGCTTTGCAGGAAAAGAAGATTGCTCGTATTGCTGACCATATCGCTGCAGATGAAAAGATTAAGGTCGTACTCATTGCCGGTCCTTCTTCTTCTGGTAAGACAACCTTTGCCAAGCGTCTCAGCGTGCAGTTGAAAGCATGTGGAAAGCGTCCTGTTCAGATTTCCATGGATAACTATTTTGTAGATCGTGAACTCACTCCGCGTGACGAGAACGGCGAATGGGATTTTGAATGTATCGATGCTGTAAATCTCGATCTTTTCAATATGCAGATGACGCAACTTCTCGATGGTGAAGAGATAGAACTTCCTTTCTATGACTTTACCACGGGTAAGAATGTACCTAGTGGAAAGCATTTGAAACTTGAGGCTGAGACCATCTTGATACTTGAAGGAAATCATGCTCTCAATCCCCGTATGAGCGCAAAAATTCCTGATGAGGCAAAGTTCAAGATCTATGCTTCGGCTTTGACGACCATCATGCTTGATGACCACAACTACATTCCTACGACAGACTGTCGCCTTCTCCGTCGTATCTGCCGCGACTACAAGTACCGCGGATACCAGCCTCAGGAGGTTATCCGTCGTTGTCCCTCTGTTAGTGCAGGTGAAGAGAAGTGGATTTTCCCCTTCCAGGAACAGGCTGATGTGATGATCAACACTTCTTTGCTTTACGAGCTTGCCGCTCTGCGTGCACAGGCACTTCCGCTCCTTGAACAAGTTCCGGAGAAAGCTCCTGAATTTGCAACAGCCACCCGTCTACGCAAGTTCATCAACTACTTCGTTCCTATGCCTCTTGACGCAGTTCCTCCCACCTCTCTCCTCCGTGAGTTTATGGGCCACAGCGTCTTTAAATACTAATAATCACTTATTTAGGCAACTTGTTCGCTGTAATTTATTGCAGCACATGAAATGACACAAAATCCCAGAAATACCGAAGCCAGCATCGCCCGTGTACTAAAATACACGGGCCTGTTCGGTGGTATCCAGGGGCTTTATGTCTTGATAGGCATTGTCCGGAACAAACTGACTTCCATTCTTCTGAGTACGGGCGGTATAGGTTTGATTGATATGTACAACCGAACGGCGGAACTGATAGGAAACAGTACCAATATGGGTATTTCCTTCAGTGCTGTTCAGCATATAGCAGAACTTAATGACCGTGGGGGAGAGAATAGTGATCCCCGTAGTAATGCGCCTCTGGTCCATTATATCCGCCTTGTTCGTTCTTGGATTGCCATTGCAGCGTTGCTGGGTTGCTTGGTCACCCTCCTTCTGTCACCCTTCTGGGCTTGGCTGTCTTTAGGCTCCGTTCGCAATACAACGATGGTCATCGCCCTTAGTCCGCTCATTATGCTTCTCACCCTTGCTGGTGGTGAACTGGCGATTCTACGTGGTTTACGACAATTGAAGACTATTGCGCTGATTACGGCCTTGGGAGGAATCTCTACGCTCTGCATCACGATTCCAATCTATTGGTGGATGGGTACACCGGGTATTGTACCCGCTTTGGTAATCTCAACAGGCGTTCTGTTCCTGATGCAACTCTATGCTGCTCATCGCATTGTACCTTATCGCATTACGCTGACCTCGTGGAAGTTCCTTCGTAGAGGTAGCAAGATGATACAACTGGGTTTCAGCTATATCCTTACGGGAATTGTATGCTCAGGCTGCGAGCTTCTTGTTCGTGCTTATATACTGAATGCAGGAAGCATGGGTGATGTTGGCCTTTATGCCGCAGGTTTTACGCTAACGGTAACCTACACACGACTGATCTTCACTTCCATGGATTCGGATTACTATCCACGTCTGTCGGCTGCAGCGGGTCAGGTTGAACGCCTCAATGTTGCCGTAAATCGTCAGATTGATGTTTTGGCACTCCTGATGGCACCGCTTCTCATCATCTTCTGTCTGGCATTGCCCCTTATCGTGCGTATATTATATACAGATGAGTTCGTTGAGGCTATCCCCATGGTTTATGCAGCTGCCAGTTATATGTATTTCAAGGCCGTAGGTGCGCCTATTGCCTACCTCTCTCTTGCTCATAGCCGGAGCCGTCTCTATCTTATGGTCGAGTCGAGCTATTCCATCATCTTCCTTCTTACGGCTACCGTAGGCTTTTCAATTTATGGTATCGTTGGAGCAGGTTTGGGCCTTTCCATTAGCAATGCTGCCTACTTCTTTATTATCTGGTTTGTCTATGGTCGTGAATTTGGTTTCCGTTTTGATCGTTCTACCTTCGTTCGTTGTCTTTGGCAGTTCGGTTTTTTGGTCATTGGACTCTCTGCTTGCGCCTTTTCCGATCCTCTCTTGCACTTTGGAATAGGTGGGCTTGCATTCCTTCTATCCTTTGCCTTTTCTATGCACCTTTTCCGCAAGGAAGTTGCTGTACCTGAGCGTTTCAAACGCTGGCTTTTTAAGAAATAGCAAAATGATTTTTGAGTTTTTTTTTATAAATGTAGAAAAACAAAAAGTTTCCCGTTTTAAAAAGCTAAAACCTTGATAATTAAAAATTTGTCTTTTTGGAAAATTAAAAAAGTTTTCCAAAAAGATTTTTTTTGAAAATATTTTTAGTTTTTCTTGGTCATGAAAAATATTATCCGTATGGGAGAAAAAAATATTTTTGAAATATTTTTGAGAAGTCAAAAAACCTTCGTACTTTTGCGCTCGAATTATTAAAAATCCCCACCATTTTACCGATATTTCCCCATGAGTACTGAAAGTTTCATCATTACCAAGCGCGATGGCTCAACTGAGTCATTTTCTTTAGAGAAGATAAAGAGTGCAATAATCAAGGCTTGTGCCGCTGTGGGCGACTCTCTCAAGGCAGAAGACTTGCAGGCCATCGTTAGCCATCTTCGTTTCT
The DNA here is from genome assembly GCA_002314875.1 of Prevotellaceae bacterium UBA1746. Classification (GTDB taxonomy): domain Bacteria; phylum Bacteroidota; class Bacteroidia; order Bacteroidales; family Bacteroidaceae; genus Alloprevotella. The sequence goes on along the minus strand of DCHS01000002.1, from coordinate 101,888 downwards.
GCAACCGCATGAGTGTAGAAGACATCCAGAACCAGGTTGAGGTTGCTTTGATGAGCGAAAAGTACTTTAAGGCAGCCAAGGCGTTCATCGTTTATCGTCATCGTCATGAAGAAGATCGTGCAACTGCAGAAAAGTTGCGCTTCTTGACGGATTACTGCAACGCTAACAATGCTGCCAGTGGTTCTAAATTCGATGCCAATGCAAACGTTGAGAATAAGAACTTGGCTACTTTGATCGGTGAAATTCCCAAGGGTGACTTTATCCGTTTGAACCGTCGTTTGCTTTGCGACCGAATCAAGCAGATGTATGGCAAGGAACTTGCAGACCGTTACATCTACTTGCTTAAGCATCACTATATCTATAAGAACGATGAGACTTCGTTGGCAAACTACTGTGCAAGTATCACGATGTATCCCTGGTTAACTACTGGTACTCGTAGCATTGGTGGTAACTCTACAGCTCCTTCCAACCTCAAGTCTTTCTGTGGCGGCTTCGTTAACATGGTCTTCATTGTAAGTTCAATGTTGAGCGGTGCTTGTGCTACACCTGAGTTCTTGATGTATATGAACTATTTCCTTGGTAAGGAATATGGTTTGGATTATTGGACTCGTGCAGATGACCAGGCTGACCTTTCTCTTCGCAAGCGTTCTATTGACAAGGTAATCACTGACTGCTTCGAGCAGATTGTATATTCAATCAACCAGCCTACCGGTGCTCGTAACTTCCAGAGTGTATTTTGGAACATCAGTTACTATGACCGCTTCTATTTCGAGAGCATCTTCGGTAACTTCTACTTCCCCGATGGTTCTCAGCCTGATTGGAATGGTCTTAACTGGTTGCAGAAACGCTTCATGACCTGGTTCAATATGGAACGTACAAAGACTGTTCTCACCTTCCCTGTAGAAACCATGGCATTGCTCACTGAGAACGGCGAGTGCAAGGACCAGGAATACGGTGATTGGACTGCAGAAATGTATTCTAAGGGCCATAGCTTCTTTACCTATATGAGCGATAACGCTGACTCTTTGGCAAGTTGCTGTCGTCTTCGCAATGAAATTCAGGACAACGGTTTCTCCTACACCCTCGGTGCCGGTGGTGTTAGTACTGGTTCAAAGAGTGTACTTACCATCAATATCAACCGTTGTGTTCAGCAGGCAACCCGTGAAGGTCGTAACTATGTTGAATTCCTCGAAGGAGTTGTTGATCTTGTCCACAAGGTTCAGACCGCTTATAACGAAAACCTTGACGAACTTCGTCGTAAGGGACTACTTCCCCTTTTCGATGCAGGTTATATCAACATCAAGCGTCAGTATCTTACCGTCGGTGTCAATGGCATCGTTGAGGCTGCAGAAAGTCTCGGCATGACTATTAGCGACAATGAGGAATACCTCCAGTTTGTTCAGAATATCCTCGGTACTGTTGAGAAGTTCAATAAGAAGTATCGCACCAAGGAGCTGATGTTCAACTGCGAAATGATTCCTGCCGAAAATGTTGGTGTTAAGCACGCTCGTTGGGACCGCGAAGACGGTTACTTTGTTCCCCGTGACTGCTACAACAGTTATTTCTATGTAGTTGAAGACAAGAATACGGACCCCATAGAGAAGTTCCGTCTCCATGGTCGTAAGTATATTGAGCATCTCACTGGTGGTTCTGCTCTCCATATGAATCTTGATGAACATCTTTCTAAGGCTCAGTATGCACAGCTCCTTCGAATTGCTGCTGCTGAAGGTTGTAACTACTTCACTTTCAATATTCCCAATACTCTCTGTAACGAGTGTGGCCATATTGACAAGCGATATATGGAAACTTGCCCCTGCTGCGGTAGTAAGAATGTTGACTATTTGACTCGTATTATCGGTTACTTGAAGCGCGTCAGCAATTTCTCTCTCGATCGCCAGAAGGAGGCAGCTCGCCGTTACTATGCACACGCTGAAGTAAAGGCAAGCAAGGAGTCTGTAGAATAATATTTGCCAGTAAGCGTATGTCCGCTTCTTAACATATTTACTATTAATGCGAAAGCAGTCATTTTGGCTGTTTTCGCATTTCGGTATTTTATTCCTTTCATCTCAATAAGGAAAATTGTTATGCTAAAATACGTCAATCATGATATTGTCTTTCAGGAGTTTCCCGATGAGGTAACGCTTGCTGTAAACCTTTCGCGTTGCCCCAATGCATGCCCAGGCTGTCACAGTCAGTATCTTTGGGAGGATGTCGGTGAAACGCTGAGTCTGGAACGTCTCAATGCCATCGCAGAGAAGTACGGTAAGACGATTACTTGCGTCAGTCTGATGGGCGGCGATAACGACCCGGAAAGCGTCCTTCTCATTCTCTCCTCCTTCCGTGAGGCTCATCCCTATCTGAAGACAGGTTGGTACTCTGGGCATGCAGATCTCCCTCGTTGCTTTGTCAACTATCCTGCTCCTGATTATGTTAAACTTGGTCCCTGGCGTGAGGAGTGCGGTCCTCTTTCCAGTCCTACAACGAATCAGCGCCTTTATCACTATTTCTCCGATGGCTCTTTCGAAGACATTACTAATAAGTTCTGGGTTAAGGGCCTAAAATTATAGATTATGAATAACCAATACATCACAGACTCCATTCTTGCCCAGCAAGAAGGTTCTTCTAACGGTCGTCTCTCTGCTGCTGAATTGAAGGAAATAAAGGAGCGTGAACATCATCTTGCTGTTGCCGTAGCCGATCGCCAACGTCAACTGGAGGCAGTTATGTCCATGCAGGAATGGTACAAGCAGAACGAGAAGGCATCTCATCAGTTAGAAGATGCCACTAACCATCACAGCCGTGTAAATAAGCAGTATCTTGCTTTGCGTAGCGAAGAGATGAAACTTAATCTTTTCGATTCTGTTCAGGAACTTCGTCCTTTTTATGAACAGATTGTCGAACGACGTCGTGTCATCGAGGGAATTAAGATTCAGGAATCTCAAGTCGCCCAAGCTATCGAGCAAAAGCAGCGTAATCTGGAGGATTTTGAACGCAAAAGAGATGTTGCTAAAGAACGTCTTTCCAGTGCAGAGGAAAGTCTTGCTCAGCACCAGAGTGTCATAGAAAACGGATATGTCCTCGATGGAGAAATGAAGACATTGGCCAAAGAGCTCATTGCTGCTAATGATATCCTCAATGAATCCCAGCAGTTGCTGGGTCAGAGCGAAGCAGACCTCCATTCCCGTCAGAATGAGATGAGCCAGGTGAAGCAGATAGTGGAAAACCTCAATCTTCATCGTCAGACCCTCGCGGTTCACCAACAACTTTTCGAACAGTTCCAGGCTGTGAATGATAAACTTCAGCTCTATAACTCAGAATCTAAGTTTAACGAGCGCATTCATCAGCAGTTTACTACCAATAATCGTCGTCAGGCAGAATTGGTCATTATCCATGACCGCACAAAAAAGGAATTGCAGACGAAGCATGACCGTCTTGATGCTGTTCGTGCTGACCGCAAGGTTCATGAGACTGCTATTGATGAGATTGACAGTGCTTTACTATACCGTAATTACTCTCAAAATCAGCTTCGTATGGTTCAGCTGCAGTCTGCACGCGTTTGTTGGCAGACTCTCGTTGATGGTTATAATGCCATTGATGTTCAGCGTGCCAGCCTCGAGCGTATGGTTCGTCAGTTGGATCAGAAGCGCCAGGAGCAGGAAGTTGCCGAGCGTGATGTCAAGCGTTTATATGAACGCTATTCCCGTTTGAACAAGGCTTATATCCTCTTACAGATTGAGAACACTCGTAAACTCCGTGAGGGTTTGAAGGAAGGTACTGCCTGTCCTGTTTGTGGTAGTGCTCACCATCCTTACCATACAGAGGTAGAACAGGAACTGGGTGAAACTCAGACGCAGCTTGAGAAGGACTACCATGTTGCTAAAAAAGAATTCGAGCATCAACAGGAAGTTGCAGCTGAAGTGATTGCTGAAGCTCAGATGCGCGCTGGTCACCTTGAGGCTGAACGTGACATGCTGGAGCGTATGAAGGAGCAGCAAAAAGTTTTGGAAGAAGACTGGACACGTTTTGAGAAGTTGGATGCCTCTTTTGCTATGTGTTCTTCTTCTGTCAATCGTGATGCACGCCGTACAACAATTGAAATGCTTATTGATGGTACCGACCGCCATCTTAAGGACTACGAGCAGCGTATCAAGAAATACGATTTTCATGCTGCCCAGCTCCACGATATCAATCTTCAGATTCGTGATTTAGAGAGAGAGGTTGAGGAAATGGAAGTAAAGTTCTGGCAGTTAGATGCTGAATTGAAGGTTGTCAACGAGCGTTTAGACATCTTCCGTCAGATGGTTTCAGAGAGTGATACTCGTCTTGAGCACCTCTACAAGGACCTGGACGATGTCGTTACCCTTAGTGGCTGGCGTGATGATAATCTTGATAATTTTTCTAAGAGTATTTCTGAACTCAATTCAGATTGGATGGTTACTAATACCAACCTTGACAATCGTGAGCATCAGTTGGAGGTTCTTGTCCTTAAGTCAAGCTACGCCGAGGCTTCTTGCAATCGTCTTCGTCAGTTAGTGGAAGCCAATCGTGAAGAATGCGATCGTCTCCGTGAACTCCTTAATGGAAAGCGCGAGCGTCTACGTAAAGACTTTGGTAATCTTACTCCTACAGAGTTTGCTGCCCAACTAAACCAACAGGTTGATGAGGCAGATCAGATAAGTTACGAAACTTCAAAAGCCTATAATATTGTTTGCCAGGAACTATCGGCTTTGTTAGGCCAGAAGGAAATACTTGCCGAAACCCGTCAACAACAGGAGGAATGCCTCCGTGAGACCAGTCTGCAGATGGACCACGCTATTGCACGTTACAATCTCACACATGCTGCCATCCAAACTTCGGAGCTTAATACGATCTTCACAGATACTCGTGATTGGATGCTTCTCCGTCAGACTGTTGAGGAATGTCATGATGCCCTTATCATTGCTAACGAGCAAATGATGCAGGCTCAGCAAAACTTCATGCAGTTGCAAAATGCTTCAGAGCGTCCTTCTGATAACGATGATAATGACAAGCCTGAGGCATTGCGTCACCGTCATACTGACCTTATCCTTGAACTTGATTCTCTCCGTGGTGAGCAGGCTGATATACGTCGTATTCTTCATCGTCACGAATCCAGCCTGTAAGCAAACAAAAGAATTCCGTATTTATTTAACTAGACACATAAAAAATCTCCCGGATGCCGATTGGCATTCGGGAGTTGTTTTTTTCGTGAGAATCTTTTGGATTACTTACGGAGACCAAGGTTCTTAACGATAGCACGATAACGAGTGATATCACGATCCTTGAGATAGTTGAGGAGAGCACGACGCTTACCTACAAGCTTTACGAGAGCGCGTTCTGTAGTATGATCTTTACGGTTGCGCTTCATGTGTTCCGTCAAGTGGGAGATACGGTATGAGAACAAAGCCACCTGGCTCTCAGCAGAACCAGTGTCGGTGTTAGACTTTCCGTATGTTCCAAAGATCTCAGTCTTCTTAGCAGAATCTAAGTACATAACTGTTTTATTATAAATTGTGAGTGAATAAATGTGCTGATTTCGTCAGCGGGTGCAAAAGTACGACATAACTGGCACTCTTACAAACCTTTTAAGGAAATATTGGGTAAAATATTGATTTTTCAGACGATTATGCAATTTCAGAGTGTACATTCTATGGGTTAAAACCTAAACATTGGACTCTTTAAATGCAAGAGATGGGCTTTAATATGTTTATATTTGCCCGCTTTCTACCAGACGAACGACGCGTTCTGTATAACGGTCATCTCCTTCCGGGTCATATTTTTTGTTAAGGTTAAGACCAAAAAGAAAGGCCACACCTTGATAGACATTGGTACGGAAAGAACCGATAAAGGCTTGGGCGATATTGTAACCAGACATATTGCATTCGCGGTCGATAAGTTTCACCAAAAGACGTCCTTGCGAGCGACTCATCTTCTTGAATATTGGTGTATATTCCTTTTTAAGGCCCGCTTCTACGGCATCGATATGTTTTTTTCGGGCTTTGTCATCCGGCAACGTCTGAAGGTAGTCATAGGTTTCTATCAGGGTCATACGGGCCATCTTGGCGATTGGCAGAACCTTCTTGACATTGCGTACCAGACGGTTGAAGTTTTCGCGTTCCTTGTCACTCTTGAACTCCATAGCCGGATATTTGTACAGCGTGGGCATGGTGATGAAGGGAATGCTGTCACCTTTGTATGCTGCTTTACGAACACGTATCTCCATGGGGATGGCAGGAGTTTCCTCATCCTCATTAATCTCTGGCAGTTTCTTCCCTACTTCGGTCTGTGCGGTGGCAAGCATGGGGCATAAGGCCAGAAGACAAAAGATTGTCCAATTCAAGAATTTCTTCATTTCTTATTTTAGAAACGATAAGCTAGGCTTTAAATGCTGTGCTTTAGAAAATGAAGCTACTTTTTTAAAAACGATAAGCAGCACCGATGGTACCATAGATAGGAAACATCGGGAAGGCAACAGCATCGAAATCGGGATCGATAGCATTGGAAAGTCCCCAGTCGAGCATACCGAAGACATTAAAATGGTGTGCTGCCTTCCAATCGAGAGTAAGTTCTAGACCAGCACCCCAGCTGCGCATGTGTTCCTCGAAGTCGTATGTGGCAGGAGTTTCACGGTCAATAGTGACACGTTCTCCAGTAGGAGTATCTACGCGAAGATAGCCAACACCTTCCTTATTGTCGTAAACTTCGCCTTCGAAAGAACTTTTGAAATAGGTGCAAACATAGGGACCGAAGGCTACATCCCATCGTGGACTGATGCGGAAGAATGCCTGAGCGGGAATGGAAACACCAGACATCTGCATATTTGTAACATCACAACCCGTGAAGAAACCACTCATGGAGTTGCCATCGATGGTGATGCTCATCTTATATCCTTTTACATCGGCAGCGGTGTGGAAACCTTGGTTAAAGATGTGGAAACCGGCATTCACGCCCCAGCGACGAGAAAACATTTTGGAGAATTCAAAACCAATGTTGATTCCGCCCTTGGGAGAAAATTCATTGATGGAACGAATCTCTGCGGGAACGGGGATAGGCATAGTTCCTCCGATTGAGTAACCCAGACGGATGCGGTAATCTGCGGTATGGTTAATATAGTTAGGCCCCCACTTTTCCCAGCTGTCTTGGACATTGGTTGTGGCTTTGTAGTCATCGTCCTGTCCGAAGATGGTAGCAGCGTTTATGGTCAATGTTGTGGCAGCGAAGAGTGCTGCAATAAAATATCTCATAGGAATTAAAGTCTTAGAAAATCAGTTTATTTTATTCTGCGCATTCAACGCGTACATTGTCAATCCAGCACTTGCTGCCGATGGCCCCTTCGAAGTAAGCCCCTTGCCAACTACTGGCAAAACCGATATACAAACCATATCCCATATTGGCAAGAGTTTGAGGATCAAGTTCTTCTGTGTAATTAACATCAAGGACAACGTGTGTCCAGGACTTTTCGATGCCGTGAATGGGGGTATTACAGGGAAGATCGCTGAGAGAACCGTCAGCATTTTTGACATAATTATGAGGCAGACGAGCCATACCAACGATATTTTCGCTAGTAACTACATTGGCACCATTGATGACTGTTGGTTTTCCGTCTGCATCATTGATGCGGTAAATGCAAAGGTAAGCATCTGGTTCGTCGATGACATTACCGAGGAATTCACCCTTGCTGTTTTGGAAATTAGCAGCAGGTTCGTACTTCATATCAAAGGAGAAACGTACGGGCTTATGGGCGAAAGGTCGACCGAAAACTGTTGCTTTTAATGCGTTTTTTAAAGCATTGGCAACATCGAATGTTCCCGTGAACATAGAACCGCTGGCCATCAGAAGTCCAACCATCTTTCCGAAGGAGCCGGTATCCATAGTTTCCATCTTTACACAGTCACTGCCGTCAGGGCCACCTCCAACAATAGGAACAGTGGGATATTCATCAGGTTTTGCGGTAGATTTGGAGAGTTTATATCCCGGATTACCATTCTTCCAATAGATGTCACCTTGCATGAAACCGTTGATTGCATTTTCATCTGTTGCAGGCCAGATGTAGAACTTCTCAGAGTTGTTAGGATCGAGCAGATAGGTGTTAAAGTCAAAAAGCATGTCACCGCCTGTCTTATTGCGATGAACGACCTTTACAAAATAATCACGATGCCAAGCCTCGTCCTGAGATACGATACGAAAGTGGCGGGGGCCTTTAGCAAAATCCACGGCAGAACCGTTTTTGAAAACTTCAAAAGCTGTTTCGGAAGTGAAGAGGTAAGGCGTTGCACCTTCCGTGTAGTTGAGAGTAACAGGGAAATTACCGATGTTGGCATCAATGCGTGTGATGAAAGTAATCGTGTCCTGAGTATAAGTCAGACTCAATTCGCTGATGGACTTTGAGGCATCAGCGGCATTATAAAAAAGGGTAGTGGGCTCATCAACATCAATTGTGATGCTTGTGATGTCGCACTCCATGTTCAGAGGTTCCTCGGAGATACAGCTATGAAGCATCATCGTGCCACTGCAAAGGAGGAGAGCCATGAGAATTTTTTTCATAAAAAATGTTATTCTATTTAGTTTCTTGCTAGTATCTTGCGAATTATCGGGTGCAAAGTTAAACCTTTTGTCTAAAACTGGAAAAGAAAAATGTAATTTTCCTTTGTTTTTCGGCGTGTAAGTGCTAATTTTGCACCGCAAAAATAGTAATATCGCAAAAACAAACACACAAATAGTATGGAATACAATTTCAGAGACATTGAAAAACATTGGCGTGAGACTTGGGCCAAGGAAGGAACTTACCACGTAACAGAAGACAAGAACAAGAAGAAATTCTACGTTCTCAATATGTTCCCATATCCCTCTGGTGCTGGTTTGCACGTTGGTCATCCTTTAGGCTATATTGCTAGCGATATCTATGCCCGCTACAAACGTCTTCAGGGCTACAATGTCCTCAATCCTATGGGCTACGATGCCTATGGTCTTCCCGCAGAACAACATGCTATCAAGACGGGAGAACATCCCGCTATCAGCACTTTCCAGAATATCGATACCTATCGTCATCAGTTAGACCAAATAGGTTTCTGCTTTGACTGGGACCGTGAGGTTCGTACCTGTACCCCCGACTATTACCATTGGACCCAGTGGGCGTTCCAGAAGATGTTCAACTCATTCTTCTGCAACAAGTGCCAGAGTGCTCAGCCAATCGAAGAATTGATCAAGCACTTTGATGCAAAGGGTACTGATGGCATCGATGTTGCCTGCACTGAAGAGCTTTCTTTTACCGCTGATGAGTGGAAGGCTATGGACGAGCAGGCTAAGAGCCAGGTGCTGATGAATTACCGTATCGCATTTATGGGTGAAACCATGGTGAACTGGTGTCCCGAACTCGGTACTGTGCTTGCTAATGATGAAGTTGTCAATGGTGTGAGCGAGCGTGGCGGTTTTCCTGTTGAGCAGAAGAAGATGCGTCAGTGGTGTCTCCGTGTCAGCGCTTACAGCCAGCGTTTACTTGATGGTCTCGAGACCATTCAGTGGAGTGACTCCATTAAGGAAACCCAGAAAAACTGGATTGGTCGAAGCGAAGGTACCGAAGTTCAGATTAAGGTTGAAGACCAGGAAGTTGATTTCACCATCTTCACCACTCGTGCCGATACCATGTTCGGTGTTACTTTCTTCGTTCTCGCTCCTGAAAGCGAACTTGTTGAGCGTGTGACTACCAGCGAACAGAAGGCTGCAGTTGAGGAATATATCAAGTACGTTAAGAGTCGTACCGAGCGAGAGCGTATGATTGACCACACTGTAACTGGTGTCTTCTCTGGTGCTTATGGTATCAATCCTATTACCGGTGACAAGTGTCCTATCTATATTTCCGAATATGTACTTGCTGGTTATGGTACAGGTGCCATTATGGCTGTTCCCGCTCATGACAGTCGTGACTACGCGTTTGCAAAACACTTCAATCTTCCTATTATTCCCCTTGTCGAAGGTGCTGATGTCAGCGAAGAAAGCTACGATGCGAAGGAAGGTATCGTTATGAATTCTCCTGTCAGCGAGGACAAGAGCGTTAAGTATGAAGGAGAGGCCCTAAATCTCAATGGCAAGACGATCAAGGAGGCTATTGCAGAGACCAAGCGTTTCGTAAAGGAACATCATCTTGGTCGTGTAAAGGTTAACTTCCGTCTCCGTGATGCCATCTTCAGTCGTCAGCGTTATTGGGGTGAACCCTTTCCCGTATATTACAAAAACGGTATTCCCACGATGATTCCCGAGGAATGTCTCCCCATCGAACTTCCTCAGGTGACCGACTTCAAGCCTACTAAGACTGGCGAGCCTCCTCTTGGCAATGCTCAGATCTGGGCTTGGGATGAAACTAACAAGCAGATTGTCGATAAGGCGCTGATTGATGAGAAGACCATCTTCCCCATCGAACTTTATACTATGCCTGGTTTTGCGGGTTCAAGTGCTTACTACCTCCGTTATATGGATCCCAAGAATGACAAGGCACTCCTCAGCGAAGAGGCTGCAGAGTACTGGCAGAATGTAGACCTGTATGTAGGTGGTTCTGAGCACGCGACCGGTCACTTGATCTATAGCCGTTTCTGGAACAAGTTCCTCTTCGACCTCGGTGTGAGCAAGAAGGAAGAGCCTTTCCAGAAGCTCATCAACCAGGGTATGATCCAGGGTTGGTCCAGCTTCGTGTTCCGTCTTAAGGGTACCAACACCTATTACAGTTATGACCTCCTCGAGGTGAAATATGACGATGCAGCAAAGAAGAACCGCTACTTCTTCGAAGGTCAGGAACTTGATCCAATCTACACCGACATCAAGACCGTCAACGGTAATCTCCTCGACATCGAGAAGATTCGTCTGTGGCTCCCTGAGTTCCACGATGCTGAGTTCATTCTCAACGAGCAGGGCCAGTATGTTATCTTCCAGGCTATCGAGAAGATGTCCAAGTCCAAGTACAACGTCGTTAATCCCGATGATATCTGCGAAAAATATGGTGCAGACACCCTCCGTCTCTACGAAATGTTCCTCGGTCCCATCGAGCAGAGCAAGCCTTGGGATGTTGCCGGCATCGATGGTTGCTTCCGTTTCCTCAAGAAAGCATGGAACCTCTATTGGACTAAAGACGACCAAGTTGCAGCTCAGGATGTTGCTCCTACCAAGGAAAACCTTAAGACGCTCCATAAGCTCATTAAGAAAGTGACTGAAGACATCGAGGCCTTCTCTTATAATACCAGTATTCCTGCCTTCATGGTGGCTGTCAGCGAACTTCAGCAGCAGAAGTGCCAGAGCCGTGAGACTCTTGAGCAACTCGTTATCCTCCTCGCTCCTTTCGCTCCTCATTTCTCTGAGGAACTTTGGCACAAACTTGGCCACGAGACTACCGTCTGCGATGCTCCCTGGCCTGTTTGTAACGAGGAATATCTCAAGGAAGACACCGTAACACTCGGTGTTCAGTTCAATGGTAAGGTTCGTTTCAGCTTTGACTTCCCCGCTGATGCAACTCCTGCTCAGATGCAGGAACTCGCACAATCTGCTCCTGAGGCGCAGAAGTACCTCGAGGGAATGCAGGTTGTCAAGGTCATTGCCGTTCCCAAGCGTATCGTAAACTTTGTAGTTAAGCCTGCATAATATGCCCCTGAATTACAAGATTTCACCTTTACAGATAGCATCGGAGTACGCTTGGATAACCATCGGCCTCCTGCTTTATGCCATCGGCTTCAACTGCTTTCTGCTGCCCTATGAAATTGCAACAGGAGGCTTGGCCGGTGCTGGTGCTATCATCTTTTATGCTACCGGTTTCTGGAAGGTTCAGTACACTTACTTCCTGAGTAACATCATTCTCCTCATCATTGCGGTGAAGGTACTCGGTTGGAAGTTCTGTATTAAAACCATATTTGCTGTTATTACACTGACGGTATTGTTGGGTGGTGTCGAAGTCATTATGCAGCATATGTATGTGAAAGACCCCGCTATTTTCGCCAGTTTCAATGAGCACGTCAATCTGCCGCGTCTTTGCGATAACGCCTTTATGAGCGCTATCTTCGGTGCCGGAATCTGTGGCATCGGCATCGGTCTGGTCTTCAGTAATGGAGGTTCAACGGGAGGTACAGATATCATTGCCTCCATCATCAACAAGTATAAGAATGTCTCTTTGGGTTCTGTGATGATGATGTGCGATGTGCTGATTATTACAACCTCTATGCTCCTTCCCGGCAGCAATATTGTGCAGTTACTCTATGGCTACACGACCTTGTTGATAATGAATCTCACCTTGGACTATGTCAACAATTCCCGTCGTCAGTCGGTGCAGTTCCTGATTATCTCAAAGAAATACGAGGAAATTGCTACCGCCATCAATGTCTATCATCGTGGTGTGACGGTTCTCGATGGTCAGGGCTGGTTCACCAAGCAGCCTTCCAAGGTTCTCATGGTGATGGCGAAAAAGCGTGAGAGCAAGAATATCTTCTCCATCATTCAGGCTATTGACCCTCAGGCTTTCGTTAGTCAGATGCTTGCCGCTGGTGTTTTCGGTGATGGTTTTGATCAGATGCGCAAGGCCAAGACTAAGAACGAGAAGGTTAAAAACGCTCTTGAAGAAGTTAAAAATTAATAGTTTATGAACAAACTCGTCATAGCAACCAATAACGCTCACAAACTGGAGGAAATCAAAGCCGTTGTGGGGGATAAGTTTGAAATTCTCAGTCTTGCGGAACTCGGCTGTTTTGAGGAAATACCGGAGGACAGTGACACACTGGAAGGCAATGCGCTCCAAAAGGCCCGCTACATTTATGAGAAGTATGGTGTAGATGTTTTCGCTGACGACACGGGTCTTGAGGTTGTGGCGCTCGACGGACGTCCCGGCGTTCATACTGCACGTTATGCCTACCCCGATCGCAATGACACCGAGGCCAATGTTTCCAAGATTTTGGACGAATTGAAAGAAAAAAAAGATCGTCGTGCACAATTTCGCACTGTTATTGCGTTAATATTAAAAGGAGAGGAGCATATCTTCGAAGGTAAGGTCGAAGGCTTCATTGCCACAGAGCGTCGCGGAACGGACGGTTTTGGCTATGACCCCGTTTTCTCTCCCGAAGATACCGGCAAGACTTTCGCTGAGTTAGGTGTTGATGTCAAGAACACCATGTCCCACCGTGCTCGTGCCGTCCAGAAACTCTGTGCCTTTCTGAATGCCTGAACAATCTCACATAAGTGGGGGAAACTCGCCAAAGGCGGAAATCCCCATAAATCTCAAGATTATGAATCGATTATTTAGCAGCTTTGTTGCTATACTTTTCACCTTGTTACCGATGAGCGCCCTTTCTTCAAAGGCGACATCGATAGACAGTTGGACCACCTATTTTTCCTACTATGACGCTACTGACGTCATTGAGGGAGACGGTATGGTCTACGCCATTATGAGTGGAAACGTCCTCTCATACGACTTGAAGACCAACGAGGTTCATCAGATTGACAAACTCTATTCTTCACTTTCCGATATGAATGTGAAGTTTCTGGGTTACAGCAATTCCCAGCACACCCTTGTCATTATTTATTCTAATGGTAACATCGACTTGCTGAATACCCGTACGGATGAAGTAACGAACATTCCGCAGTTCAAGGATAATCCTGATAATGACTTTGCTCTCAACGACCTGTTCGTTGAGGGAGATAATGCATTGCTTTCTACCAACGAGGGCCTCCTTTGGATTTCCGTGAAGCAGGGGGTTATTAAGGGACGTTATCCCATTGGAGGTTGTACGAGTGCAGCTATCTACCAGGGCAAGGTCTTTGCTGCCTTGAAGATTTGTTCCGTCCTCACTATCGGTATGAATGAGAACCTCCTCGACGCTTCACTTTGGACAAAGTTCAGCGGGAACTACATCACCCGCATGGGTCTCCTTGGCGAAGACCTTTTCATGATGGCTCCCTATGTGGCGGGAACTACCGGTGCTTACGATACCTTCGGCCTTTGGTCTCTAAGCAAGGCTGGAGTACTGACACGTCTGAACAAGTTGCAGTTGACGAACATGATGACTGACGGTAAGGTTCTTATTGCCCATAATGCCAATGAGATTTGTGAAGTAAAGGCTTCCGAGCCTCAGACCGTCAACACCATTTCCGTTACCCACGGATGTGAATGTATCTATCCCGCTAGCGATGGAGGCTGCTGGACTGCTAAGAAGGGCAGTGGTATTACTCATTACGCCCTTTCCACTAGCGGTTTCGTTGCCGATGCCTCCAGTTTCGGATGCTTTGGCCCCCGTTATGATCTCCCCTATTTCCTCCGTTTCTATGACGAGACGCTGTATCTAGCCGGAGGTCGTACAGACCCCACCGATGGTAGCCATAATACCTATACTGCTATGTGGATGGACGAATATGGTGACTGGCACGAATTTGAAACTCCGACAACGGCCAACGGCTACCTAATGAAGCACCTCACGGTGTCTCAGGACGCTACTTCCATCTCTAAGGATCCCCTTGATTCCAACCACTATTTCGTTACAACAGGCCGTAATGGTATCTTCGAATATAACGGTGATAGGATTATCAAACAGTACACCCAGGGTAACTCCAAGATGGAGTCCTGTTCATCGTCTAAGAGCTACGACCACGTTCGTTGTGACGCTGGTATCATGGACGATCAGGGCAATTTCTATGTAGCGAACAACAGTGTTGATACCGCCATTTGGTGCCGTAAAGCAAGTGGCGAATGGATTCCCTTCTATTACACCCCCATCAGTAAGGCGCGTTGGTTCGAAAAGTCCCTTATCGATACCAAAGGTCGTCTCTGGGTGGCTCAGCGTAGTGCGGACAGTAATGTCGATGCGGGTTTCCTTTGTATGGATTTCAACGGCACGCTCGATATGACCCGTGATGATGTCTATACCTACCGAACATCTTTTATTAATGAGGATGGTACAGCTTTTACTTTCCACTCTGCTTACTGTCTGGCACAGGATCATGACGGACGTATCTGGATGGGAACCGACGAAGGTCTGGTTGTTGTGGATAATCCCGACGACTGGGCAAACAGTGACTTCCTCATCACTCAGGTGAAGGTTCCCCGTAATGACGGAACGAACTATGCCGACTACCTGCTTAATGGTGCAGCAGTAACAGCTATTGCCATTGACGGGGCTAACCGTAAGTGGATTGGAACTCAGGGCGATGGTGTATATCTTATCTCTGCTGACGGTATCACTACGATCTATCATTTTCTCTCTTCCAATAGTCCCCTTATTTCCGATAATATCTGGAATATTGCTTGCCATCCCAAGAACGGAGAAGTCTTCATCGGTACCGATATCGGTTTGATGAGCTATCATAGCGATGCTTCCGAGACCGAGGAAAGTCTATCCCGTGACAACCTTCGTGTATACCCTAACCCCGTTCGTCCTGATTATAGCGGTCCCGTAGTCCTTGACGGCCTTGTTTATGATTCTGATGTCAAGGTAGTCTCCACCTCTGGCCACACAGTAGCCGCAGGTACTAGCATCGGTGGAACTTTCACCTGGGACGGTCGTGGGCCCAGCGGAGAACGCGTAGGAAGTGGCATTTACTACTTTATGGTGTCCTCTCCTGACGGTAAGCAATCCGTTGTTGCAAAGGTGGCAGTAGTTCGTTGATAAAAAGTGTTATAAACCTTGATAATTCGTTTGATTTGTATCTAAACGCTAAGGGAAATAGCATTTTTGCGAGTTTTTAAGCAGAAAAATGAAGAAAATATCGAAAAAGTTTGCTTAAATCATTAACTTACAATATATTTGCACCGTAAAATAGATAGTATGGGCCAATATGTGGTCCGTTTTATGAGAAAAATCAATTAATTCTAAATAAAATTATTACAATGAACAAGACTGAACTCATTAAGGCTGTTGCTGCTCAGGCTAGCCTTACCCAGGCACAGGCAAAGGCTGCTGTAGAGGCTACTCTCAATTCAATCGCTGACTCTGTAAAGGCTGGCGATAAGGTTGCTCTCCTCGGCTTTGGTACCTTCGCTGTTACCGAGCGTCCCGAGCGTCAGGGTGTTAACCCCGCTACTGGTGCTAAGATTGTTATCCCCGCTAAGAAGGTAGTTAAGTTCAAGGCAGGTGCTCAGCTCGAGTGCTAATACCCGAACTTCCACAGTGATCCATAATCCGCAGGACCCTCGGGCTCCTGCGGATTTTCTTTAAGAACTGACCAATACTTTACTTCGATTTCTGACTCTTAACTTGAAAGGCTTGAAACTCCTCATCGCTATTCTACTGTTCTGTCTTGCTATGACGGCAATGGCGGAGGTTCCCGATACCGTGACGGTAGCCGGGCATTACGGCTTTGTCGATGCGGTGAATCGTACGGTACTGTTCTCGGTGACAAACACTGAAGACGCAGAGGTTATACCCGAGCGTATGGTGATTGGGGGTGAAGAGTACACTACTTCCTGCTCGACACTTCCCCTTGTTGGTCTGACGCACGGCAATGTAGTTCCTGATGTTTTCACCGAAGGCAAACTTCTCCTTCTCCTCCCTGAAGGCGAGGCTATGGACTACTGTTCCGAATTCCGTTATCGTGGCGTTACGGCGCTGAGTTATACGAAGAAGAGTTACGCCATAAAGCTGAAAGATGTCGAAGGGAATTCACTCGATTCCTCTCTCCTTGGTATGCGTAAAGACAACAGTTGGATTCTCGACGCTATGGCTTGTGATGTCTCCCGAATGCGAAACCGTGTCTCTACGGATCTTTGGCTCGATTTCTCCCAGCGCCCTTACTATGCTGACAGCCAGGAACCTGAAATGTACAACGGAACCCACGGAAAGTTTGTTGAGGTTTTCGTCAATAAGCAATACTGGGGACTATACTGCCTAACGGAGAAGATAGACCGCAAGCAGCTGAAAGTAAAGAAATTCCGTGATGGTGAAATGCGTGGTGCCATCTATAAGTTGGGAGATTACGACAATATGAGCACTATCTTCTGTGAGCCTGACGATGCTGAGCGCACCTGGCAGGGCTGGGAAGGAACTTATCCCGATGTTCGTAAGGGAGAACCATGGAACTGGGGACCTCTGTATAATCTCTATACCTTTCTCGGTCAAGACTATAAGACGCAAGATGTTATAGACCATTTCTCTGAGCGTGTTGACATTCCTCTCTGGACGGACTATATTCTCTATTGCGACCTGATGCATGCGACGGACAACGGTGCCAAGAATCTCATTGTCTATTTCCGTGATATAACCTCTGGTGAGCAACAGGCTTGTATATGTCCTTGGGATCTTGATGCCACATGGGGCAGAGCCTTCGACGCCAGCAAGATAGCCTATGACAGCAACTGCGTCATACCCAATGTCGTCAATGCTCATCTTCTGATGACAATGGACACTGGATATGCTAATATGGTTTTCCGTTGGAGAGATTTGCGCAAGACATATTTAAACTACGATCATATCTGGCCGTATTTTGAACGTTATTTCCAACTTTTCGAGAGTTCTGGTGCTGCGGCACGTGAAACTGCCCGTTGGCAGGATGTTGATGGCATACATCTGGATTTCAAGGAGGAGCGTCGCTATATTCGTTCGTGGATGGACTATCGTCTGCATTATCTTGATCTGGACTATTCCAACCCCGATGGTGTTGCCTGCAATGTTGTCACGTCGACTTCACTCCCCGTGTATAATCTTCAGGGGCAGATAATCGGTCATTGTTCGTCGGTACGTGATCTTCCGTCTCTCCGTCTCTCTGCCGGCATCTACATCTTCGGAGGGCGAAAAATTAGGGTAAAATAATAGCGCTATTCCGAAGGTTCTTCGGATTAGGCACAAAAAAAAGGGATACCGCTGTACCCCAATCTTGTTAACCTTAAATCTAATACTATGAAAAACACAATGCAAAGGTAAGGCGATTTCGCACATTTTGCAAGAAAAGTAGCAGAAAAACACCATATTTTTGCATTTATTATACATAATTGTCGAGAGTACTTTACAAAAAACGAATTATGAACTCAGAATATCATCCTTTTCTGCGCGTAGGGCGGTGGTTACGACGCATACGCCATCGTCGGGGTTACGGGGTTCATTCGCCTTTTTCTTTTGACTTGATTTCCAGCGTTATATACAATAAAGATGAGTACTATTCCTACGACGGTTTGCGGAAAAAATTGGACTCTCACGGCAAAGATGAGGATAGTGGTTTGATAGAAAAGGATTTGAAACTTCTCTTTCGGTTAGCAAATTTCCAGGAGGCGAAGACAATAACTCTTTCTGGAGACTCTTCAATTATTAGAGCCTACCTCCGAGCTGCTTGTCCTAAGGCGGAAATCCTTGGAAACAGCAGTTCCTCTGAATACAGCGACCTTTATTACTTTGATTCTGCTGGCAATCTACCTTCAATCTTTCACCTTTCTGCGTCCGCCCTTATTATCGTTCGTGGCATTCATCGCGATGAGGCTTCCGAAGCGCGGTGGGCCCACCTCAAGGCGAGCGAAGAAATCACCCTTACCTTCGACCTCTGGCGTTTTGGTCTTGCTCTTCGACGCCCGAAACTCCAGAAACAAGACTACAAAATCAATTATTTTTAAAAAAATAGCGCCGATAATGCATTTTTTTCCCAATTCTTCACGCTATTTGGGAACTTTTCCGTATTTTTGCGCGCCAAAAAGGGGATCTGGGCCCCGATTAGACATAGAGAATAAAGAACACAAAATTATAAAAAACGGATTTACAATGTATTGGACACTTGAACTAGCCTCAAAATTGGAGGATGCTCCTTGGCCTGCAACAAAAGAAGAACTCATCGACTACGCCATGCGTTCCGGCGCTCCTATGGAAGTAGTGGAGAATTTGCAGGAACTTGAAGAAGAAGGTGAAATCTATGAGACCATCGAAGATGTATGGCCTGATTATCCTACTAAGGAAGATTTCCTTTTCAACGAGGACGAATATTAATCTTCTTTCTTCGAAGGCAAAGAATGATAAAGGCAGTGAGCTCACTGCCTTTTTTTGTGCCCTTAACGTAAGGGCTCTGCAAAATAATCGTTGGATATGGGTATATCATACAATAAAACGGCACGTAATGACGTTTATATCTATACGTTTTGACGTTATTATATATAAAAAGTGCTCCAATATTTTGGGAATGAGAAGAATATTGCCCAAAGATTTGGTCGGTTCAAACAAAAATCAGTACATTTGCACCATAAATTGGGGCAAAACGGGCTAAAAACTTTATAACTTATATTTAAAAGGTTTTTGAGGTTTCTAGGAATTATAAACTAGCGCAATGTATAAACCTTATAAACCTGCGTAGCGAATAAACCGTACCCCCGTGCAGCATGAAACGAAGACAACAACGACATATCAGACTGATGCTGTTCATCCTGCTCCTCGGGATGGGTAGCGTCTTTATGCGCGTTTCCGCTCAGCAGGACGGAGCCTTCCAGCAGTACTGGCAGGTAGAATCACAATGGTGCCCTGCTGCAGTAGGCCGTACTCCGCAGCTCGCCATTAACGCAGCTTTCCAGAGCCACGCTATGGGCTTCGAGGATGCAGGTTCGACACTTTTCGCCGGCGTCGACATGGCTATGCAACTTGGAAAGAGCCGCCATGGTGTTGGTGCGAACTTCTACAACGACCTCATTGGTCTTTTCTCCCGCAAGAGCTTTGCTGCGCAGTATGCAAACCACTTCAAGATGGCAGGAGGAACTTTCTCCTGGGGTATTGAGGCTGACCTCCTTTCTGAGGAAATCAATGGTTCGGATGTTGATCTTGCTGACGGCAGTGACCCAGCGTTCCCTAGCAGTGATCTTACTGGAACAGCCTTCGACCTGGGTTTTGGTCTCTACTATGCCCGCGAGGCTTTGACCATCGGACTTTCTGGCCAACATCTCCTCGCTCCGACTGTCACAATGGGCGAAACGAACGAATTTAATGTAAAAAGACAATTTAATTTAAGCGGTGCATACAATATCCGTCTAAAATCTCCGTTATATACTATAACCCCTTCTGTGATGTTTCGCACGGACCTTGCGGATTACCGTGCAGACCTCACCTGTCGTGTGCAGTACGAATATGAGAAGCGACGAATGTATGGTGGAGTGAACTATTCCCCCATGCATAGCGTAGCGCTCTTTTTCGGCGGCACTCTTCATGGCATAGACCTGTGCTACAGCTATGAGGCTAACACAGAAGGCATAGGTATGCTGGCAGGACAGCACGAGGTGACTCTGGCTTATCGTATGGATCTCGATCTTGGTAAGAAAGGCCGCAACCTGCACAAGTCCGTCAGATGGCTATAAATTAAAAAGACAACTATAGACGCAATGAATAAGATACTTCCTGCATTTTTCAGTTTGATTCTTGCTTCCGTACTTTACTCTTGTATGGGAAGCAGTAATGCCATGTCCAATGGCGGTGAAGTAACCGGTCAGCGCGCTTCATCAACCGCAGAGCCCGAGCCCTACGGTATGGTTGAGGTTAAGCGTGGATTCCTCAAAGTCGGTATTGAGAATAACGACTCCCTTTGGGGAACCATCATTCCCGAAAAGGAAATCTCCGTTGATGGTTTCTGGATGGACCAGACCGAAGTTACCAATTCCATGTATCGCCAGTTCGTGGAGTGGGTTCGAGACAGCATTATCCGTGAACGTCTCGCTGACCCCTCTTTCGGTGGTGACGAAACTTTCAAAATTGAAGTTGATAAGAATGGCGACCCCATTAAGCCCCATCTCAACTGGAATAAGGCTATTCCTTGGCGTAAGGCCAGCGAAGATCAACAGCGTGCCCTCGAGAGTGTTTATTTTACTCACCCTATCGACGGCACCAAGATGCTCGATGCCAAGCAGATGAACTTCCGCTATGAGGTTTTCGACTATGAAAAGGCTGCTCTCCGCAAATATCGTCTTGACCCCAAGGAGCGCAATCTCAACACAGACATCGTTGTCAATCCCGATGAAGAAGTCATCATCAGCAAGGACACCGCTTACATCGACGACGACGGACGCATTGTCCGCGAGACCATTAACCGTCCGCTCTCTTCATTGTATGATTTCGTCAATACTTACATTGTTCCTATCTATCCCGATACGACCTGCTGGGTGAACGACTTCCCCAATGCCCACAATGAGACTTATATGAAGAATTACTTCTCAAGTCCTGCCTATAACGACTATCCCGTTGTTGGCGTAACTTGGGAACAGGCTCAGGCTTTCTGCGCTTGGCGTACAGACTTCCTTCTCCGTGGTCTCGGTGCTCAGGCCCGCTATGTTCAGCGTTATCGTCTGCCTTCAGAAATTGAATGGGAATACGCTGCTCGCGGAACTTCTGGCAATCCCTATCCTTGGGAGGGCGATGGTACGATGAACGATAAGGGTTGCTACTTTGCCAACTTTAAGCCAGATCGTGGTAACTACACCGAGGACGGTAATCTCATAACCTCAAAGGTCGGTATCTATGGTGCGAACGAAAATGGTCTCTTCGATATGGCCGGTAATGTGGCCGAGTGGACCAATACTGTCTATACTGAGGCTGGTGTCATCTCCATGGCTGACGTCAATCCTGAACTCCGTTACGACGCAGCTCTCGAGGATCCTTACTTCCTCAAGCGTAAGAGCGTTCGTGGCGGTTCATGGAAGGATCCCTTCTCGCTCATCCGTTCAGCTTGGCGTACTGCAGAATATCAGAACCAGCCCCGTTCATACATTGGTTTCCGCTGCGTCCGTTCAAAGGCAACGACGACCAGCGTAACCAACAACACAAAAAAGAAATAAAAAAGTTTCCAGAATATGGCAAGCAAACTAAATATCGTAGTCAAACTCCAGCATTGGATTGATACAGTCCCTGGTCAGACCTTCCTGAATTATGCTTACTCATGGGGTGCTTCCGTCGTAATTCTCGGTGCCCTCTTCAAACTTACCCACCTCCCTGGCGGTAACCTTATGCTTTTCCTCGGTATGGGTACTGAGGCATTCGTATTCTTCCTTCAAGCTTTCGACCGTCCATTCGACAAGAACTCTGTTGGCAAGGCTCTTCCTGATGATTTCGAGACCGATGAGGAGATTGAACGTGCCGAAGGCCTTGTTGCTGGCGGCCAGCCCGTTATCATAAATGGCGGCGGGGTTGTTGGTGGTCCTGTTGTAGCAGGTGGTGTAGTTGGTTCTACGCCCGCAGTTGAAGGCGAAGAAGGTGA
>DCHS01000002.1:79526-79648 GCA_002314875.1 Prevotellaceae bacterium UBA1746 | reverse complement strand
GGTGGCGTCGTAGGTGGTGCACCCGTTGTTGGTGGCGGTGTTATCGGCGGTCCCGTCGTAGCAGGCGGTCCTGCTGTAGTTGGTGGTACACCCATAGCCGCAGTTGAAGGCGAAGAAGGTGA
>DCHS01000002.1:0-79464 GCA_002314875.1 Prevotellaceae bacterium UBA1746 | reverse complement strand
GGTGGCGTCGTAGGTGGTGCACCCGCAGTTGTCGGTGGCGTTATTGGCGGTCCCGTCGTAGCAGGTGGTCCTGCCGTTATTGGCGGTGGCGTAGTTGGTGGTGCACCCGAAGTATCCGCCAAGGAACTTACCGTTGAAGAGATGGCAGCTGCAACTGCTGCCGCAGCAGAAAATGCAATTGCAGGTGGTGGTCACAGTGCAGAAGAAACCGTCGATCCCCTTACCGCAGCCGCTATCGGTCGTATCTATGATAGTCCTGAAGGAGCTGAGACCGTTGAACAGGAAGCAACGAAGCTTGCTAGCATTATCCGTCTGGCAAATGACGAACTCCTCCGTCGCGCTCAGGCCGTTCTCTCTCCCGAAATGGAAGATGCGACACAGGAATATATCACCAAACTCCAGACTCTTAACGAAACCCTCGCCAAGGTTGACGAGCAGAGTGCCCGCCTTACCCGCGACTCTCAGGAAATGGAGAACCTCAACCGCACTCTCGTTGGTATCAACAAGGTTTACGATCTTCACTTCGCAAGCATCAGCCGTCAGGTTACGACCATCGAGGATATCAATGAGCAGACCCGTCAGCTCGCTTCCAAGATCGAAGAAGTTAACCAGATCTATACCCGCATGATGCAGCAGTTGACCATCATGACCAACCCGATGGGCGTCGTAAGTGCTCCTGCACCTGCTCCCGCTCCCGCACCTGCACCTACAGAGGAATAATTAGGTGTTGTACCCGTAATACTAGCGGAAAAAATATTTGGTGCTACACCGTAGACCCATAGAAATTTATCATTCTTAATTCAAAGTTAAGAGAATGGCAACAAAGAAAAATCCGGTTTCTCCTCGTCAAAAGATGATCAACCTCATGTATGTGGTGTTGACCGCTATGTTGGCGCTGAACGTATCCTCGGATGTGCTCAAGGGCTTGACAATTGTCAGCGACAGCCTTGTGCGCAGTACGACGAATGCCAATCAGGAGAATCAGGAATTATATAAAGACTTCGCCGAGCAGATGAAGGTGAATCCTTCTAAGGTCGGTCCCTGGTTTGAAAAGGCCAAGGCCGTCAAGGAAAATTCTGACTCCCTCTGCAGTTATGCCGAGCAACTCAAACTGCTGATTGCACGCGAGGCAGACGGTAAGAAAGGCGATCCCAATGCACTGGAAAACAAGGATGATTTGAATGCTTCAGACGCTGTAATGCTCAACCATCCCAAGAAGCATGGCAAGCATCTTTACGAAAAGATCAACGAATATCGTAAGTTCATTGTCCAGTACGTCACAGATCCTCGTCAGCAGGCCATCATTACCTCCAATCTTTCAACTGAGGTCCCCAGCACTGCTGAAAACCGTGATAAGAAGTGGGAAGAATATATGTTTGAGACAATGCCTGCTATTGCAGCCATCACCATGCTCTCTAAACTCCAGAGCGATGTCCGCAAAGCAGAGAACGAGGTTCTTCACACCCTCATTTCAAATATTGACTTGAAGGATATCCGTGTGAACGAACTTCAGGCTTACTGTCTCCCCGAACAGACAACCCTCTTTCCTGGTGATGAGTTCCGCAGCCACATCTTTATGGCGGCGGTCGATACAACCCAGCGTCCTGAAATCTATGTTAATGGACGTAAGATTACCCCTGATGGTAGTTACAACTTCCGCGTTGGTGGTCCTGGTGAATACGATTTCACAGGTTATATCCTTATGCCCAACGCTGCTGGTGACATCCTTCGTCGTGAATTCAAACAGCACTACAACGTCATCGCCCCTCCCTCTGGAGCAACTGTAGCCGCTGACCTGATGAACGTACTCTATGCTGGTTATGACAATCCTATTTCTGTCAGTGCCTCAGGTGTAAGCAGCGACAAAATCAGCGTCAGCATGACAGGCGGTACCCTGACTTCCAAGGGTGAAGGTCACTATGTTGCCCGTCCCGCAAAGGTTGGACAGGAAGTCACTTTCTCCATCTCCGGTGTTGTCGGAGGACAGACGCAGAACATGGGAACCTTCTCCTTCAAGGTTCGCAAGCTTCCCGATCCTACTGCATTCATCCAGGTAGGTGA
This sequence comes from Prevotellaceae bacterium UBA1746, assembly GCA_002314875.1. Taxonomy (GTDB): domain Bacteria; phylum Bacteroidota; class Bacteroidia; order Bacteroidales; family Bacteroidaceae; genus Alloprevotella. The sequence goes on along the minus strand of DCHS01000002.1, from coordinate 77,403 downwards.
TGATATGTTCAAGGGTGGTAAGATTGCCAAGGGTAGCATTATCGGAGCTAAATCCCTCGGTGCTGCTATCGATGACGGCCTTCTCAATATCCCCTTCAAGGTTCTCTCCTTCGAGTGTGTATTCTTTGATCGTATGGGTAATGTTCGTCCTGAAAAGTCCAACGGAGCAAGTTTCACCGAACCTCAGCGTGAGCTTATCCGTACCCTCAGCAAGGGTAAACGTTTCTACATCAGTTCTGTACGCGCTATTGGTCCTGACGGCATCGAACGTACCCTCCCCGGTGCTCTTGAAGTGATTATCAACTAAATAGAAATTATAGAATCATTCGTTATGAAAGTATTCCGCATCATAATCCTCGCTCTTTTCATCTCTGCAATTGATGCTACAGCCCAGGTTCCTTCTCGTAAGACAGGCGAAGGTGGCCGCATCAAGACAGAAAGAGTAGGTAATCTTGAAAATGGTGAAGCAAAGGCGGTAACTCCTCCCACGGCCAAGGCAGCATCCCCTGCCCGTAACGCAAAGGTTGAAGGTGCCCAGGACGACACCACTCCCAAGACAGCAGCAAAGGGAGCTGCGAAGGGTACCAAGACTGCAGGTTCTACTGCAAGACCTAGTGCTAAGGCAGCAGGAGCAAAGACCAACATTGCCTATACCCGTGAATTCCCTACGGCAGCGGTTATGCCCGACGATGCCGCATGGCGTCGCGATATTTATCGTACCATTGACTTGACTCAGGAGGCTAACGCTTGTCTTTACTATCCTGTTGTCCCCACCAATGGTCGTCAGAATCTCTTCGTTTACCTCTTTCGCCAGATTCTCCGTGGAAATATCCATGCTTACGAATATACCCTCGATGCCAATGAGCATTTCGATGATGAGCATCTCCTCAAGGGTCGTAAGATTATGGATACCCACAATATCTATTATGAGAACAATGACGGTAAGATCCGTGTGAACGATGCCGACCTTCCCTCAGAGGATGTCAAGCTCTACTTCATCAAGGAGAGTGTCTTCTACGATCAGCACACGGCCTCTTTCCGTACCAAGGTGACTGCAATCTGCCCCGTTATGGTCAGCGGAATGAATGATTTCGGTGAAGATGAAAGTCAGCGTGTTCCCTTGTTCTGGGTAAAGTATGAAGAAGCAGCGCCTTATCTGGCAAAACTCTCTCTGATGGGTTCCAGCATCAATAATGCCTCTGCCATCAGTTGCGATGACTACTTCACCATGAACCGTTACAAGGGTGATATCTATAAGACCACGAATCTTCAGGACCGCATCATCGCTCAGTATGCTGAGGACGAAGATGCCCAGGCAAAGGAGCGTGATCGCATCGAAGGTGAGATGTCCAAGTTCCAGGATCATCTCTGGGGCCATACCCGCGACTCTCTGAAGAATGTCTTCGGCAATGCTGTTGAGGATGCTAAGGGTGTTGTTACCTATGATGAGGAAGGCCATCTCGTCGATGCTCTCGGTCGTCGTATTGCTTTCGCTTTAGCGGACTCTGTAAGCCTCGCTTCTCCTGACAATCTTAGCCAAAAGGGCCGTATGGTTACCGTTCTCGTCAATGAACGTGGTTTCGCTGTTGACGAAAATGGTGAGCCTCTTCTCAATTCCGAGGGTAAGCCTATAGAAATCACTTACGACTATCCTGATCCTGAGGGAGTTGACGGTCCCAACGTTGCTGCTGGAAGTGGCAAAAAGGAAAAGAAGACCACCACATCTTCTGCAAAGACCACCAGCAAGTCTTCTGCTTCTCCTTCTCGTCGTGGTGCTTCCTCCTCTTCTTCTTCCAAGAGCAGTAGTAAGAGCAGCAGTAGCAAAAGTAGTGCGAAGACGAAGTCCACCAGTACCAAGGCTAAGGCTCCCAGTTCTTCCAAGTCCTCCGGTAAGTCCTCCAGCGGTGGTCTCTCCGTTCGTCGCGAAAGACACTAACAATACATAAAAATACCTCCAAATAAAAAGACGCTCCCACTGTGATGGGGGCGTCTTTTGTATGTTATTGTCAGGGAGACGGTAGATTATTTTCCACGATAGTTTATTTTTCCAATATCTTCGATTCGAGGGGTTCTATATCGGTGGGAAGGTAGGGAGATTCGTACTGCTGGAGAGAATGGATGAGGCGGGTGAGGTCTGCTATAGTGACTTTGCAATCACCGTTGAGATCGCCTGAAATGTGAGCGGGGAGGAAATACCATAATGTGCCGGCCGTATTCTTATAGGCCCAAACCTGATAGTTGCTCGTACTGCTCTGCGAATAACGATAATTAGCGCAATTATAACGCTGGAAATAACTGCTGGCCTCATTCAGATAACTCGTACAACGCAGATAGCCCACATAACTTCCGAAGATTTCAGAATATGATTGCGGTTCGAAGACAACACCAGCATCCTCTGCACCCTCACCGTTCAAAGTAACACGCCCGCTGTTAGTCTGGGCAAACGGACGGTTCGAAGCAAAATTAGAGATCTTGTACGCCTGGGTTTCGGAGTCATAATGAACCTTCCACATAAAGGCACTATCCTCAGCATCAAGGACCTTCCAGTAGACACGGTCACCATTTTGGTACATACCAAATGAATCGCTCGAAGTCTCCCAAGTCCAGGTTGCAGGACTCAGTGTTGTGTACTGATTTCCGGCGAGGATGTAGTAAACACCGTCAGGATAGGGATTGCGTGTATTCTGCAAGGCGCTGAAAGCCGTTTTTATGGCTTCTCCCAAAGCCAATACCTCAGCATCGCTATAACCCTTGCCAGCACTTTCAATCGCTGCTTTGGCAGCAATCAGTGCGTGAGAAAAAGCTGCGTAGGCATCGGGACTGTACATCATTGCTTCTGCACCTACCAGATCAGCATATTCTTCCAGATAACCATGATAGGCAGAATAGATGTTGCGAAGATTCGTGACATCAGCATACATGCCCTCTTCGCCTCCACTTCGGGTATAAAGCGTGAGGAACCAGCGACTTCCTAAAGACTCCGTGGTAAAGCCATAGACCACGCCGCTTTTGTTACCATAGTCTTTTTGAGACAGATAAATTCCCGTCTCCGATTGCTGGTTCAAGCGGATATATTCGTTAAAATAATTGTTGGAGGTATTGTAGGAAGCTGGTTCAAAGACAATCTCGCTTGATGTTGCGTCCAGACCAGTTGACGAGGTTACCATAGAATATTGTGTTACTCGATTTAAACGGGCGCCCGTCTTGACATTAGAAAATATGTACGCGCGCGAGGAGGCATCGTATTTCATTTCCCACTGGTAAGCCGTGTCATCGGGTTCGAGCGTGTTCCAGGCCAGACTACCGCCCTGATCATACATCGCCTTCGTCGTATTGTAATAACTATTGATGTAGTAGATGCCGTCAGGGTAGGGCACTCGATTACTCAAAGCCGTCTCAAAGGTGGTTACGATGTTGTTTTTCAGAGCAACAAGTTGTGCCGCAGTCATTCCGACATTATTGTTTCCTTCGATAATCGTATTTGCCTGCGTCAGTGCCGACTCAAAATTGATATACAACTGCTGGGCAATCATACCCGCCTCGTCGCCGACCACGAATCCACGCAGTTTCGGAGCATAGAGATTATAGATAGTTTTCAGTTCGTCCAAAGCCTCTGAAGCAGAAAGACTTATCGTTGCCTGGAAATTATAGACAATCTTAATATTGTGGTTGAACTTTTCGTCATCGACACCATAAGGACTCAGTTTAGCCAGACTGAAATAGCCGTCATAGATACCTCCGAAGCCCCAGTTGATATGGTACAATCCATCACTGTTTCGACCATCACAGACAAAAGCATGTCCGTTAATGCCACCCTCGTCTGTTCCGCTGATCAAGACGGGCCGCCCTGCAGAAAGTTCAGCATCTACCTGCGTCTGGAGTTCGCTGATGCTGACCTCTTTGTAGCTTGAACTCACTCCGAAATAATCCGAAAGAGCACGCTGGACTTTTGGAGTTTGCGTCGTTGATTCGCCAGTAGTGTATTTCATTTCGGTAGCAATACCGCAATGGGACATAATCAGTGCTACAGCATCGTAATTGTTTTGGGTATAGGAACTTCCTGCAGCACCGTAACGTACCATCATATCTGCCCAGTTATAGGTACGATTTCCGCTGACACCGCCAACCGTCATTCCGTTCGTATAGCCAGGAATTGAAGCCGAAAAGGTCGATTCGTTCTTACCAGCCTGTGTGCGATAGAGGTAGAAAAGAATCTGCGACATCGCCGTTGCAATACATCCCGTCTGACAGTGAACGCTCTCGCCGTTACTGTTCGTTCCCATCGGCGTCATACCGTAATAGGGATTACCCTGTCCCCATTGTGTTTTCAGCAAAGGCAGGACTGCCGCTGCCTTGGATGGTTGGTTCAAAGGAAATTGTGCCGCACCAAGGAGAGGTACTGCAACACAGAGTAAAAGGAGAAAGCGTTTGATGTTCATAAGAACGAGGTTTTAACCTTTGAAGCCTAATAAACCTATAAGCTATCCACAGGTGGACTTACTTCTTGAGTTTCTCGAATAGATAGCGGGCAGTGTAGCCCTTTCCAGTCTTGACGAGATCTTCGGGAGTACCAGCAAAGACGACGTTACCGCCAGCCTCGCCACCTTCAGGACCGAGGTCAATGATGTGGTCTGCCATCTTGATGACATCGAGATTGTGCTCGATGATGACAATCGTATGGCCACGTTCAATAAGCGCATCGAAAGCACGGAGCAAACGACGGATATCATGGAAATGAAGACCAGTCGTAGGTTCGTCGAAGATAAAGAGCGTAGGTTCAACACGTTCCTGACCAAGGTAGTATGCCAATTTTACACGCTGGTTTTCACCGCCAGATAGCGTAGAAGAGGGCTGTCCCATTTTGATGTAACCGAGACCAACATCTTGTAGAGGCTTTAGGCGCTGGACAATCTTTTTCTGACCGTGTTCCTCGAAGAATTCAATCGCCTGATTAATGGTCATATCAAGAATGTCGCTGATATTCTTATCGTGGAAACGCACCTCGAGAACATCCTTCTTGAAACGCTGCCCCTTGCAGGACTCACAGGTGAGAACGAGGTCTGCCATAAACTGCATCTCAACCTTCACCGTACCTTCGCCCTTACACTCCTCGCAACGACCACCTTCAGCGTTGAAGGAGAAGAATGCTGTTGTCATATCCATCTGCTTGGCAAGAGGCTGGTTAGCCATCAGTTTACGAATTTCATCGTAAGCCTTGACATAGGTGACGGGATTGGAGCGTGAAGATTTTCCGATAGGATTCTGGTCAACGAAATCCACCGCCTTGATGCTGTCAACATTGCCTTCCAAGCTGATGAATTCACCAGGGCGATCACACGCCTCATCGAGAGAGCGCTTGATGGCACGGAAGAAAATATCGCGAACAAGAGTTGACTTACCACTTCCAGAGGGACCAGTAACAACAGTCATCACATTCAGCGGGAACTTGATGTCAATGCTTTTAAGGTTATTATGGCGCGCACCTTTAATTTCAATGAATTCATTCCAAGGACGTCGGGAAGCAGGAACATCAATTTGCTCGAGGCCCGTGAGGTAGTTGAGGGTATGAGATACGAACTTTTCCGCCTCGCCCTTATCCTCAACTTTTATTTTTGAAGCGTTACCCGCCCAAACGACTTCTCCTCCGAGACGACCGGCCTGAGGACCGATATCGATGATATAGTCTGCAGCGCGGATGATTTCTTCATCGTGTTCAACGACGATGACAGTATTTCCTAAATCACGCAACTGACGTAATACTTTGATGAGACGATCTGTATCGCGCGGATGCAGACCGATAGAAGGCTCATCGAGAATATATAGGGATCCCACAAGACTGCTACCCATGGAAGTAGCCAGGTTAATACGCTGACTTTCACCGCCTGAAAGAGAATTTGAAAGGCGGTCCAGCGTCAGATAGGGAAGTCCAACATCCATGAGGAATTGTAGGCGGGAAGTAATTTCGTTAAGCAGACGCTGAGCAATCTTACGCTCATGCTCACAAAGAATGCTCTTGTCCTCGTTAAGCGCTTTGAACCAGTCCAAAGCATCCTTGATGGACATTTTTACCACCTCACCGATATTTTTACCTCCCACGCGCACATAGAGCGCTTCGGGCTTCAGACGACTTCCCTTGCATTTGGGGCAGACGGTCTTTCCACGATAGCGTGCCAGCATCACACGGTACTGAATCTTATATTGATTGTGCCGCAGCATATCCATAAAACCGTCAATGCAGATATCCCCTTCTTCCTCATAACCTTCGTATTTCATGTTCGGGCCACCATGCCAGAGTAAGTCCTTTTCCTCTTCGGTAAGGTTGAAATAAGGTTCGAAGATGCGGAAACCTTGCTTGGCAGCAAGCGTGCAGAACGCACGGCGCCATTCGCCCATCTTCTCGCCTCGCCAGCAGATGACGGCACCGTCATAAACCGAAAGCGACTTGTTGGGGATAACGAGGCTCTCATCGATACCCATAATCTTTCCAAAGCCCTCACATTCAGGGCAGGCACCAATAGGACTGTTGAATGCAAAGAGATTATCGCTTGGGTCTTCAAAAGTCATACCGTCCAATTCGAAGCGGGTAGAGAACTGGTCGAGAGAAGATCCTGTGCGCGAGTTGCCTTCGTACCAACGGATGAGGCACTCTCCGTCACCTTCAAACAAGGCCGTTTCTACGGAGTCCGTCAGACGGGAACGCCCATCCTTGGAAGGGTCAACAGCCAGACGGTCAAGGAGAAGGAAAAGTTTTCCCTCTTTGCGAGCTTGTTCCAAACGCTGGACTGCGGCTTCGCTTTCGATAGCCTCTTCCATACGCATCATCTGTCCGTCAAGATCGAGACGAGAGAGACCCTGCTGCATCAGTACTACGATCTGCTCCTTGAGTTCTCGATCGTGGTGTTCCTTTAATGGTGCAAGAACCGTAAAGCGTTGGCCTGCAGGATGCTGTAACACCTGCTCGACTATATCATCAGCAGTATGGCGTTTTACCTCCCTGCCACTGATAGGCGAGAAGGTATGACCAATACGTGCAAAGAGAAGACGTAGATATTCGTAGATTTCCGTGGAAGTTCCGACTGTTGAACGCGGATTACGAGTCGTTACTTTCTGCTCAATCGCAATAGCAGGAGGAAGACCTTTGATGTAGTCACACTCCGGTTTGTTCATTCGTCCTAAGAACTGACGAGCGTATGCAGAGAGAGATTCAACGTAACGACGCTGACCTTCAGCGTAAAGTGTATCAAAGGCCAGCGAAGATTTTCCGCTGCCTGAAAGTCCTGTGATGACGATGAGTTTTTCACGAGGAATCTCCACGTCAATATTCTTGAGATTATTGACGCGAGCTCCTTTGATGAATATACTATTGTCCATATTTCCGATGAGATTTTTGAGTTTGCAAAGGTACGAAAAAGAATTGAAGAAATATAGAATATGGAATACAAAAACAAAAAGAATAATAAAAAGACTGTCGAAACTCCTTACAAAATAGCAAGAAATTTCGACAGTCTAGTCTAAAAAGATAAAAGCCTAAGATATTATAGGACGCGACGGACCTACTATCTTGATTTAGTAATGCTTTTATAAGTATTCCTCTCCGTATTTTACCTGAAGTTCAGCAGAAAGGTGACGCATGCGGGCTGGATCATCGTTGGGAGTAATGATCAGTACATTACCTTCGAGCGCAACGAGATAGCCGTCAAGACCCCGGACAACGGTTGCAACCTTATCGGGAACACTGACAATGGTATTCTTGGTGTTTTGGAAGATGACCTTCGGCTTACCAGAAGAGGAAACAGACATTTCACCAGGAGCAGGAGTTACGATGACCGCATTACCATCGGCAGTGTGGTGGAGAGTTTCACTCATCACGGGCCAGCTACCAACATCGCTCCATGCAAAGGTACATGCCATTACGTTAAGTTCTTGTTTTTCAAGGAGAAAAACATCAAGACTTTCACGGATTGCACTGGGATAGCAGGAGCGGATGAGATTGAATTCCTCTTCGCGGCTGGAGATGATAATGTCGTTGTGACCAATGCCAGGAATTATCTGACCTTCGAGCTTTTCCATTGTACGAACGTTCCAGAGGAACATTCCTGTGTTCCAGAGGAATTCACCGGAGTGGACGAACGTTTCAGCGTATTCGCGTGGAGGTTTTTCTGTAAAACTCTTTACGCTATAAAGATTCTTTCCGATTTCACGTCCTTTCTGGATATAACCATAAGCAGTGTTAGGGTTAGCAGCGGGAACAGCGAGAGAAAGGAATGTATCGTGAGTAGCGACAAAGTCGAGACCGCGAGCAGCATCTTCTTCAAAAGCAATTTCGTTCGTGATGAACTGGTCTGCGGGAGTGACAAGGATATTCGCATTCGGACAATGCTGGGCAATGTGCCAGGAAGCCCAGGCTGCAGCAGGAGCAGTAGAGAGACGGACGGGTTCCAGAAGAAGTTGATCTTCTGCAAGCTCTGGAAGCTGATGGCGAGTGATGTCCGCATATTCTTCAGAAGTGGCAACGTAGATATTTTCGTCGGGGATGATTCGACGCATACGTTCATAAGTCATTTGGAGCAAAGAGCGCCCCGTTCCGAAGAAGTCAATGAACTGTTTCGGGTGTCCCTGACGACTGACGGGCCAAAGGCGGCGGCCAACACCACCAGCCATAATGATACAAAAATTATTATAGTTCAAAGCAAGGAGATTTAATGGGTTTTTCATGGCAAATATACAAAGAAAACGCATGACAAGTGGCAATTATTGTTTGAAAAAATCAAAAAATTAGCTTTTTTTACTATTCTTTCTTGGTAGAACGAGGTTTTTGTAGTACATTTGCAGTCGCAAAACCGCTAATTGCCCCGATGGCGGAATCGGTAGACGCGTCGGTCTCAAACACCGATAGGGAAACCTGTGCCGGTTCGACCCCGGCTCGGGGTACTTAGATGAGTGGAGATTTCTTACGGGGAGTCTCCACTTATTTTTTACTTTTCTCGCGCGTGCGCTAAGAATATTTGTCTTGACGCTGGCCAAAATCCTTAAATATTAACCATAAAAACATAATTCCTATGAAACTTAACGGAAGAAGAGAAAGTTCAAATGTAGATGACCGTCGTGGTCAGAGTAGTGGTAAAGTCGCTGGTATGGGTATCGGCGGTATAATTATCGCAGCACTTTTGACATGGGTAATGGGAGGCAATCCTCTCAGTGTACTTCAGAATATAGACATTACTCAAATGGGAAATGTCACAGAACAGGCAAACGACCATGAATTTACCGAAGAGGAACAGGCTTTGGCGAAGTTCTCCTCTCAGATTCTTGCTGGTACTGAAGATGTTTGGACCGAAGAATTCAAGAAGATGGGTCGTACCTATGAGCCCCCCAAGATGGTGCTCTATACCGGTTCTGTCAGCACCTCTTGCGGTCAGGGTTCCTCCAGTGTAGGTCCTTTCTATTGCTCTGGTGACCAGACTGTATATATTGACCTTTCTTTCTTTACCCAAATGAAGAGTCAGCTGGGTGCTGGTGGTGACTTCTCCTATGCTTACGTCATTGCTCACGAAGTAGGTCATCATGTTCAGTATCTCCTCGGCACTTTGAACGAGGCACACTCAAAGATGGCTAGCCTGAGTGAAGCAGAAGCCAACAAGATCAGTGTTCGTCTGGAACTTCAGGCAGACTTCTATGCTGGCGTCTGGGCTTATCATGACAACGAGAAATTCGAGTCTCTCGAAGACGGTGACGTTGAGGAAGCCCTTGACTGTGCCCAGAAGATTGGTGACAACTATCTCCAGGAAAGATCTCGCGGTTATAGTCAGCCTGAAAGCTTTACCCATGGTACTTCAGAACAGCGTTCAAGATGGCTAAAACTGGGTCTTTCTACTGGTGATGTCAGCCGAGGTAATACTTTTAAGTATTCTGATGCTCAGCTGTAAAGAGTCCTATACAGGATTCCCTGCATTCCTTATCTGACGAGATTTATTATTAAGCGATCAGCAAAGGGGCTCGATTAAGAGCCCCTATATCTGTTTTTATAGAATATCAAAGAAATGCGAAAAGTCATAGTATTATTGTTTGCCTTTTTGCTGAGTGTGGCCGCGATGGCTGTTCCTGCGAGAAGAGGCACATTTACAGTTACTCAAAGTGATGGTACGGTCATCACCCTGAGACTGATGGGTGACGAATACTTCCATTATTACCAAAATGTTGCTACCGGCGAAAAGATGTTGCAGGGTAGTGACGGAGACTATTATGTAGTAGCAGAAAGTGAACTGTCAAATCGCAGTGAAAAGGCTCAAACCCGTCGTACTGCCGCAAATGCCGCCCGTGCTAAACGTCTTCCGAAGCATGTGGTAAGTACAGATGGTCGCAAGAAGGTAGGAACCATCAACAGCGTGACAGGCCAAAAGAAAGGTCTTGTTATTCTGGTGAACTTTTCCGATAAGTCAATGGCAAGCGGTCACAATCAGTCCGCTTTCGACAACATGTTCAACCAGGTAGGCTATAACCAGAACGGCCATATCGGTTCCGTTCACGATTATTTCTATGACCAAAGTTACGGAAAGCTTAATTTGACTTTTGACGTTGTTGGCCCTGTTACGGTCAGCAAGAGCATGTCATATTATGGCGGAAATGATTCAAATGACAACGATATGTATCCCGCTACCATGGTTATTGAAGCCTGCAGGTTAGTCAATAGCCAAGTCAATTTTGCAGACTATGACTGGGATGGTGACGAAAAAGTAGAACAGGTTTACGTCATCTATGCAGGCTATGCAGAAAGCCAGGGCGCAAGTGATGATACCATCTGGCCCCACGAATGGCAACTCTCTGATGCAGCAAGTTATAACGATGGAACCGGTGCCCTAACTCTCGATGGAGTTAAAATCGATACATACGCATGTTCTTCAGAATTGTGCGGTACAAGTGGGACCACTTTGTCTGGTATTGGTACAGCCTGCCACGAATTTAGTCACTGCTTAGGTTTTCCTGATTTCTATGATACGTCATCCGAAGGTAGTGGTGTCGGTATGTCTTATTTTGACGTTCTGGATGGTGGTAGTTACAATGGTCCTAATGGTGATGGTGAAGTGCCTTGTGGCTATACCGCGTATGAGCGTTATGAGGCAGGATGGTTGGAACCGGAATTCTTAGATGATTATTCGGAAGTTGAAAATATGCCGGCTTTGACAGACGAAGCTAGAGCATATATCCTTTTCAATGGTGATGATACGGATGATTACGTCTTAATAGAGAATCGCCAATCAAAAAGTTGGTTCAGGTATTTTAATGACGAGACGGCTGGTCATGGTCTTTTTGTTACTCATGTGCAATATGACAAAGAAGCTTGGGAATCAAATGAAGTAAATACCAATGCTTCAAACCAGCGTATGACTTGGATTCCAGCTGATGGATCCCAGAACAAAAGTACTCATACAGCAGATTTCTATCCTGGTACAGGTAACGAAGATTCATTCTATTGTTTTAATCATTCCTTAACCCATATTTCTGAGAGTAGCGAAAAAATCTCTTTCGTTATTGACGAACGTTATACTGTTACTTTTGACCCTGGAACTGGTACATGTGGTACAACTAGTTTGACGCAAAGTGAATACCTGGAAGCAATAAACCTTCCCAAATGTACTCCCCCAGATGGTTGGAGTTTCAAAGGTTGGAGTACTGAAGTTGTTAATAGTACAACAAGTTATCCGTCATTAGTTTACAGTCCTTATCCTCCTACTGGGAATGTCACGCTATATGCGGTTTACAGCAATTCTACTTCTGGTACAGGAAGCAGCAATACATTCGAATATGTTACTGCCATTAATTCTGGTTCTGATTATGTTTTTGTAACTAAGAATACCGCAGGGGATGCATATATGCTGGATTCTTCTAATTTGTCGAAAACATCATCAAATAAGTCTGCGACAGCGACAAGTGTAACAGTGTCAGCGAATGGAGAAAAATTTGTTATCGAGAATCCATCCTCATCTGCAATCTGGACATTGAGTGTTTCGAATTCAAATTTGAAAGCAAAAAATGGTAGTTACTATTTGAAGATTAACGGAAGTGGTGCTGCATTATCAGAAACAGAAAGTTCTGTTTATTGGAATGGCAATACAGGTCTTTATGGGAAGAGTGGTTCGGGCACAACCTCCTATTATACCCAATACAGTAATACAAACAATACTGTCAACTTTACTTTTTCAAATACTACGGGAAGTTCCACTAATCGCGTATATCTTTACAAGAGAGCAGGAAGTTCTTCCTCAACCACTTATGCAACTTATCCTAACGGAGAAGGATTAGCAAAGCCTGTAATAACTTTCCCGAGTTCTACTCGTAGCATGTTTGTAGGTGATGTTGATGATACCTTTACAGCTACAGTTTCAAACAGTACAGGTGCCATAAGTTATGATTCCAGCAATCCCCTTGTTGCAACTGTTGGCCCAGAAACCGGTCGTGTTGTTGCAAAAGAAGCTGGTACAACAAAGATTACTGCTACTGTTGCTGCTGTATCTGGTGTGAGCATTTCATCGAAAGCATCTTATACACTAACAGTCAGTATGCCGGAATTGGTTAGTATCACTGTTACGACTCCTCCCACTAAGACTACCTATATGGAAGGTGAGAAGTTTAGTACAGAAGGCATAGTTGTTACGGCTTCTTATGCTAATGGTTATAAAGAAGATATAACAACAAGTTGTCAGTATAGTATTTCTTCCACTACATCGCTTACAACGGATATTACATGCATTACTATTTCTTTTACTGAAAAGTATGGTGATCATGATATTACTGTGACAACTACTCAGCCAATCGCCGTTACTCCTTTACCCAAATACAAGGTCACCTTCAATGCTGGTAGCGGAACTTGTTCAACCACATCATTATCAGAATCCGAATATCAAGGTGGTGTTGTTCTCCCTTCTGCAACAAGTGTTAGTGATGAATGGGCCTTCGCAGGTTGGTCAACAGCTAGCGTAAATGCAACAAATACCCGTCCCGAACTCCACGCAGCTGGTGCTACTTACAAGCCTGCAACTGATATTACCCTTTACGCTGTATATAGCCTCAGCGAGACCAGCGGTGGTAGCGGTAACTACGAACTCGTAACCGAGGAACTTAGTGACTGGAGCGGTGACTATCTAATCGCTGCAGCAGATAATATCTTCGCTGATGGTCGTTTAGGTGGTAAGGATGAAGGTAAAATTGGAGGACAGAATACAGCAGTTAATCCTGGATCTAACCTTTCTGGTAATACTGTAGCAGCAGAGTGGGGTGATACCTATCATGTAACACTCGAACCAATTTCTGGTGGTTATGCTTTGAAGACTCAGGATGGTGTGTATAATTATCGTCTTACTGAAAATGGTGGCATTGATACGAGCGCAACAACAGAAGGATTAAAACCTATTGTTGTAAAGTTTACAAGTAATAATGACATAATTCTCAGAGTTGCAATTTCGGAAAAGGAGACTAGTTGTCCTTCTTTCCAATACAACAAAAACAACGATAATGCTACTGGAGGATGGTTCCGATTCTACAAGGCTGATACTCAAGAAAAAATATATCTTTACAAGAAGCAAGGTACCCTCGTTGCTGTAACTTACAATAGTAATCCCAGCAGTGTACCACTTGCTGTTCCTGAGGTAAACTTCTTTGCCAAGAGCACAACAATGAAAGTTGGCGATGAGTATATCCAAAAGGCTACTGTAAAAAACTCTACTGGTACTGTTCATTACAGTTCTTCTGATACCAAGATTGCTACCGTTGACGAAACAACGGGTAAGGTAACTGCAACTGGTGTTGGTACCGTTACCATCACCGCCTTTGTAGATGCTGTTGCTGGTGTGAGCAAATCTGCTTCTGCAACCTACATCATTACCATCAGCATGCCTGTACTTACAAGTCTTGCTATTGCTACCCCCGCAACGAAGACTGCCTTCCAGGAAGGTGAAGCCTTTATCTCTGCCGGTCTGAGCCTTACCGCAACCTATAGAAACGGCTATTCTCAGACCCTCACCCTAGGCTTTACCACTTCTCCTGCAGAAGGTGAGGCTCTGGCTGCTGGTACAAATAGTGTAACGGTAAGTTATACCGAAGGTTCTGTTACCAAGACCGTAAGTTATGCCATCACCGTTGCTGAACTTCCCAAGTATGCCGTTCACTTTATGTCCAATGGCCGTTTGGTAGAAACTATCACCGAAACCATTGCAAACAATGGTGTCGTAGCACCTCCGATGAACGATGTCACCCTAACTGTTGACGGCGAGAAACTTACCTACGAGTTTGTGGGTTGGACAAAGACCAATGCAGCGAGGGAAACGACCAGTAAGCCTACTGTCCTCACCTTCACTGACGGAAAATATCTGCCCACCGAAGAGACTACGCTCTATGCCCTCTATATGTGTACTACGGGTAACTTTGCCCAGGGATTCACTTTGAATCTGACAAATGATGGAACTACATATTATGTGGGTAATGTTGGTAAAGATAAATTGACTTCTACAAGCATTGCAGCAAGTGCATTAACGCTTTATTATGATAGCAATTGCCTTTGGTATGTTGATTCCAATACAAGAAAAGCTAAATACTTATATGGATCTTCCACAAAAGCTGATATAAATGGCTCTGATAGTAAACAAGCCCAATGGGAAATGGCAGAAACGAAAGGTATTGTTACTTTGACATGTAAAGTTAATAATATTTCTAAGGTTCTTGCTTTAAATCCCAATTCTACCGATATTGTTCGTTTATATGGAACATCTTACCCATACCAGTGGAACCTTACTTACACAGACGAAACATATTCTCTCGGTTCAACCACGGTTTACACCTGTTATCCCGAGGTCAATATCGTGACGATTGCCAACATGATTGATCGTTTGAAAAAAGATAAAAAAACACAGTTTAAGGAACAAGATGTCATTGATATTGCCAATAAGGTACTTAAGATAGCTAACTAATCCCAGCACCCTCGCTGCTAACCCAAGTATTGTTTGATCACTATAAAATACAGAATGAAAAAGTTTTTTCTTACCCTACTGACTTGTCTCTGCGTAGGCAGCGCTCTGGCTGTTCCCGCACGCAGAAGCACGTTCACTGTTACCCAGCCTGACGGAACCGTTCTTACCCTTCAGATGGTCGGTGACGAAAATTTCCACTACTTCCTTGATATCAACTCAGGAAAGAAGATGCTTCGCAATGAGGCCGGTTTTTATTATGTACCTGCAGAAAGTCAGATGACTGCTCTTCAGGCCCGCGCAATGGAGAAAGCTTCTTTTGCCAATAATATGCGTGCTGAACGTTTGGCAAAGAACACAGGATTTTCTATGGAGCAGCGTCAGCAGATGTTGCTTGAAGGTGGTCCTAAGCGTACTCCTGGTACTTTCAACGGAAGTATGACCGGAACGAAGAAAGGTCTCGTCATTCTTGTAAACTTTACCGATAAGGTCTTCTCAGAAAACAACACCCGTCAGGAGTTTGAGGACATCTTCAATAAGGTAGGTTACAACAAGGACGGTCATATCGGTTCCGTACACGATTACTTCAACGACCAGAGCTACGGCAAGTTTGATCTTGAATTCGATGTTGTAGGTCCTGTAACTGTGAGCAAGGACTACGCATACTACGGCAAGAACGACTCCTATTATAATGCTGACACTTATCCTGCAAAGATGGTCAGCGAAGCCTGCCAGTTAGTTGATGATCAGGTTGATTTTAACGACTATGACTGGGACGGTGACGGCGAAGTCGATCAGGTTTATGTTATCTATGCCGGGTATGGTGAACACGCCAGTGGTGATACCTTTGCCATCTGGCCCCATGAATCTTGGCTTACCTATGGTAATGGAACCACCGCTCTCTATCTCGATGGAGCAAAAGTGGATACCTATGCTTGTTCCTGTGAACTCCGTGGCAGCAATGGCACGACGATGAACGGTATCGGTACAGCATGCCATGAATTCAGTCATTGCATTGGTTTCCCTGACTTCTATGATGCCAAGTACTCTGGTGGTTTTGGTATGAACATCTGGGACCTCCTCGATCAGGGTTGCTATAATGGCCCTGGTGCATGGGGTGAAGTTCCCAGTGGCTACACGGCTTACGAACGTTGGATGGCAGGTTGGTTGGAGCCAAAGGTTCTCAGTGACGGTTGCTTTATTGAAGGCATGAAGAGTATTGGTGATGAACCTGATACTTATATCGTCTATAATGCTCGTTATTCAAACGAATACTTCCTTCTTGAAAACCGTCAGTCCAATAATTGGTTTAAATACCAAGCCAATTATGCCGGCAGTCATGGTTTGATGATTACACACGTTGACTTCAACAAGACAGCATGGGCAAATAATACCGTGAACACTACCGTTAATCATCAGCGTATGAGTATTGTCCCTGCTGATGGTGATTATGGTTCAAAACAGGGTGTTTCTTATTATCCTACACGTGACCAGCTCCGTGGTGACCTTTTTCCTGGTAATAAGAAAATTACAGCATTTACCGATGACAGTCACCTAGATTGTGGTGGAAAGCTTTTCCAACGCAATACAGATGGTTCTTATAAACTCCGTCGTCCTATCACCGAAATCACCGAGGCCGATGGTTTGATTAGCTTCACCTTCAATGGTGGTCCTGATGATGGAAGTCGTTACACGATCACCTATGATGCTGGCGAAAAGGGTACGAGCGCAACCACTTCCTGGACTCAGAACTCTTGTCGTGAGAAGACAACACTTCCCAAGGCTACTACAGATGAAGAAGGTTGGAAATTCATCGGTTGGAGTCCTACTCCTGTTGCCGATGAGACCGAAACCCGTCCAGAAATTCTTTTCCTCCCCGGTGAAACCTATCAGCCCGAATCAGACGTAACCCTTTATGCGGTTTACGGCTTTAGCAAGACAGGTGAATGGGAAGACTGCTATGTAGCTACTGGCAACCTTGAAGGCGATAAAAATTATGTTCTTGTTTCTTCAGATGAAGTGGGTCAGGCTTATGCTCTCGATGCAGCAAATCTCACTACCTCAAAAGTTCGTTCCGTTACAGCAACCGAGGTTGAACTTAAGCAGATAGGTAATTATGTTGCCCTCGGTAATCCTTCATCTACCTTGATATGGAGTAGCCAAATGGGAGATGACGGATTTTTCACCCTCCAGAATGGTAGTAACTACCTGCTTTCTACAACTAGCGGAACGGCGATCAGCACCACAACTACTCCTTTCGGCTGGCATGATACCTTCGGTCTCTTTGCCACCAACACTACGGGTACAGCTCACTACTACCTCCGTTGCTCTAACGGAAAGATTACCGTCAGCACAGCAGGTAGCAGCGCATCACGTCTCTATCTTTACGTTTACGATCCCGCTCCCGAAGGTTCCGTAATATTCTCTGCAGCTCCTCATACCCTTGCTGGTATCACCAGTCTCACAGTTGATGCAGCTCCTCAGGTTATCTTCGATCTCCAGGGCCGTCGTGTAAATTCTACTTCTCACGGTGTCTTCATCATTGGTGGCAAGAAAGTGATCAAGTAAAGTTTGATTGAAATAAAGTATCGCTTTATTAATAAAGAATGAAAAAGTTTTTTCTTACCCTGTTGACATGTCTCTGCGTAGGCAGCGCTATGGCTGTTCCCGCACGCAGAAGCACGTTCACTGTTACCCAGTCTGATGGAACCGTTCTTACTCTTCAGATGGTCGGTGACGAGTATTTCCACTATTTCCTTGAAGTTAACTCGGGAAAGAAAATGTTTCGCAACGAGGCAGGTTTTTATTATGTTCCCGAGGTCGCTCAATTGAAAACCATGCAGACTCGTGCCATGGAACGTGCTGCCCAAGCCAATGCCCTCCGTGCTGAGCGTTTCGCAAAGAACACGGGATTTACCATGGAACAGCGTCAGCAGATGATGCTCGAAAATGGTCCGAAGCGTACTCCCGGAGATTTCAATGGTAACATGTTCGGAACGAAGAAGGGTCTCGTCATCTTGGTAAACTTTACCGATAAAACCTTTGCTGCGGCCAACACCCGTCAGGAGTTTGATGATAGTTTCAATCAAGTCGGTTATAACAAGAACAGCCATATCGGCTCCGTTCATGATTATTTCAGCGACCAGAGCTATGGCAAGTTTGACCTTCAGTTCGATGTTGTAGGTCCTGTTACCGTCAGTCAGGATTATGCGTATTACGGTAAGAACTATTCAGATTCCGGTAGCGACACTAATCCAGCAAAAATGGTCAGCGAAGCCTGTCAGTTAGTTAACGATCAGGTAGATTTCAAAGACTATGACTGGGACGGTGACGGAGAGGTTGATCAGGTTTATGTGATCTATGCCGGCTATGGTGAACATGCCAGCGGTGATACCTTTGCTATCTGGCCCCATGAAGCCTGGCTTTCTTATGGCTATGGTACCAGCGCACTGACGCTTGATGGTGTGAAGATCGATACCTATGCCTGTTCCTGCGAACTTCGTGGAAGCAATGGCACTGTGATGAATGGTATCGGTACGGCGTGTCATGAGTTCAGCCACTGTATTGGCTACCCTGATTTCTATGATACCCGATACAGCGGTGGTTTCGGTATGAATGTCTGGGATCTCCTTGACCAGGGTTGTTATAACGGTCCTGCTGCATGGGGTGAAGTTCCCAGTGGTTATACTGCTTACGAACGTTGGATGGCGGGTTGGTTGGAGCCTAAGGTTCTTGATGAAGGAACAAATATCGAAGCTATGAAGTTCATTGGCGATGCTGATGATACCTACATCATCTACAATGCCCGTTATTCAAATGAATATTTCCTTCTTGAAAACAGACAATCCAGCCGTTGGTTCAAATACTTGGGAAACTACTCGGGTGCTCATGGTCTAATGATTACCCATGTGGATTATCTGAAGTCTGCTTGGACGGCCAACACGGTAAACAATACCGTTAACCACCAGCGTATGAGCATTGTTCCCGCTGACTGTGATTATGGTAGCAAGCAGAATGGTAACTATTATCCTACCCGTACCGAACTCCTCGGCGATCTCTATCCTGGTAACAAGAAAGTGACCGTCTTCGATGATGACAGCCATTTGACTTGTGGCGGCAAGCTTTTCCAGAGAAATACCGATGGTTCTTATAAACTTCATCGCCCGATTACAGACATTAAGGAAGTCAATGGAGAAATATATTTTACCTTTAACGGCGGTCCCGATGACGGTACCCGTTATACGGTGACTTATATAACCGGAGAAAATGGTTCTTGTTCAACTTCCTCTTGGACCCAGCAGTCATGCCGTGAAAAGACCAATCTTCCAACAGCAACGACAGACGAAGTTGGCTGGAGATTCCTTGGTTGGAGCACTTCTCCCATTGAAGATGAGACAGAAGTTCGTCCAGAAGTTCTTCTCCTCGCTGGTGAAACCTACCAGCCCGAGTCCGACATTACGCTCTATGCTGTTTATTGTTACAGCAAGACGGGTGTTTGGGAAGATTCCTATCTCCTTACCGACGGTCTCCCTGCAGACGGCAAAGTTGTCTTTGCTTCTGCCAATGAAATGGGTGATACCTATGCACTCGATGCCTCTCTCTTGACCACCACCAAGGCACGTTCTGTTTCTGCTACCCCCGTTACTTTGAAAGAAGTTGCCAATAGGGTAGCTATCACTGATCCGCAAACGACATTGGTATGGACTTGCCAGTATGATGAAGAGGGCTATTACATCTTAAAGAATAATAGTGACTATCTCCTTGCAAGTCTTAGTGGTGTAGCTCTCAGTTCCAGCATGTGTCCCTTCGGATGGCATGATACTTTTGGCCTTTATGGTACATCAACGACAGGATCTTCCCATTACTACCTCCGTGGTTCTGGCGATAAGATTACGGTAAGTTCGGCAGGTAGCAATGCTTCCCGTGTATATGCCTATGTTTATGATCCTGTTCCTGAAGGAACCGTGATTTTCTCGGCTAATCCTCATGTCTTGGCAGGCATAAGCACAGTTACTATCTCCGTACCTTCTTCCATTACCTACGACCTCAGTGGTCGTCGTGTAAGTCCCGCTTCTCACGGTTTCTTCATTATCGATGGTAAGAAGGTAATCAAGTAAGTTTTTTATTGAAAATAACCGATTAAGGCCTTTGGTTAACTCCGTCGGGGGTTGTCCGAAGGCCTTTTTATTTGACTGTACTCAGCAAATAGCGAGTGTTTTGATGCGTTCATCCACTTTCTCCTACTTTCCTCTTTGCCTATTATCCAGATTTTTGTAATTTTGCAGCGTAAATTGGACTTAGTATGCAAAATATAGATAATCTTTATCCTATCACCGACCGTATGCTTCCACGCGAAGCCAAAGAAGATCTCCTCGGACAGCACGGTACTCTGCTTTGGATGACAGGTCTCTCTGGCTCTGGTAAAAGCACTGTTGCCCTCGCCCTCGAACGCGAGTTGCACCGTCGTGGTCGTCTTGTCCGCCTCCTTGACGGTGACAATGTACGTACAGGCATCAATAAGGGCTTGGGATTTTCTGCGGAAGATCGTACGGAGAATATCCGCCGTATCGCGGAAGTATCCAAACTCTTCGTCGAGACTGGCATCATCACCATTGCCTGCTTTGTCAGCCCGACCCGCGATCTCCGCGAGATGGCACGGGAAATCGTTGGTGACGAGGATTTCAAGGAGATCTATATTTCAACCCCTCTCGAAGAGTGTGAGCGCCGCGATGTCAAAGGTCTTTACGCCCGTGCCCGTCGTGGTGAAGTTAAGAATTTTACCGGAATCTCTGCACCTTTCGAGGCTCCTGAGCATCCAGCGTTAAGCCTTGACACCAGTCGTCTCGCTGTCGAAGAAAGTGTCCAGAAAATCATCGAACTTTTAGCAATCTAAGGGCTGTGCCCTCCTCATAAAGAAAACAAATGGAATCCTATAATCTTAGCCACTTGAAGGAACTCGAAGCAGAGTCCATCTATATTATCCGCGAGGTGGCAGCGGAATTTGAGAACCCCGTGATGCTTTACTCTATAGGTAAAGACTCCAGTGTGATGGTTCGTCTTGCAGAAAAGGCTTTCGCACCTGGAAAGGTTCCTTTTCCTTTGATGCACATCGACTCTAAGTGGAAGTTCAAGGAAATGATAGAGTTCCGCGATCGCTATGCTGCTGAGCACGGCTGGGATCTAATCGTCGAGAGCAACGAAGAAGCTTTCAAGGCAGGCGTAGGTCCCTTTACTCATGGCTCAAAGGTTCATACCGACCTTATGAAAACGAAAGCTCTCCTTGCTGCCCTTGACAAGCACAAGTTCGATGCTGCTTTCGGTGGCGCTCGTCGCGATGAAGAAAAGAGTCGTGCCAAGGAGCGTATTTTCTCTTTCCGTGACCAGTTCCACCAGTGGGATCCCAAGAATCAGCGTCCTGAACTTTGGGATATATACAATGCTAAGGTTCACAAGGGTGAGAGCATCCGTGTTTTCCCCCTCAGCAATTGGACGGAACTTGATATCTGGCAGTACATCCGTTTGGAGAATATCCCCATTGTTCCTCTCTATTTCGCGAAGAAGCGTCCCGTCATCAATCTCGATGGTCAGTTAATTATGCCCGATGACGATCGTCTTCCCGAAGAATACAAAGATCGTATTGAGTATCGTGACATCCGTTTCCGTACCCTTGGCTGCTGGCCTCTCACCGGTGCTATCGAGAGTGAAGCCGACACCATCGAAAAGATTGTTGAGGAAATGATGACCACCACGAAGTCAGAACGTACCACCCGCGTCATTGACTTTGACCAGGAAGCTTCCATGGAACAGAAGAAGCGTGAAGGTTATTTTTAAGGAACTCAACTTTGACACACGAACACAGACTTGACATTCGCCGATAAGCGGGAGTCAAGTCTGTTTAGATAAAATCAACTATGAGAAATCTGAAAGCACTTTCTTTTTTATTTATATTATTCTCCACGATCTTTACCGGAGTGTCTGCAGCTGATATTGAGGTAGGTTTCCGATACTATATCACTTGTGACTATGCTGAGGGCTATGTGGCTATCGGTAGCCTGCAGGGAAAGAGCTATCCCCTTTACTATGTCGCATCAAGTACGGCGCCGACAGACGAGGAGTATTTCTGGTATATCGATCAGGATATGGACGGATACTACAGTTTCCGCAATGCCTTTACGGGACAGTATCTTACCTGGTCCGAGAACTACCAGAACGATCGTTATATGAACCTCGCTGATGAGTTGGATGACTATTGTCTTTGGATCATTAACGAGTACAATGATTCTTACTATATTGACAACAAACAGGAAAGTGCCTATCATTGGAACCTTCGTACAGGATCCTTCCAGTTAGGAACTTATAGCAATGCTGCTTTCAGCGGTACGTCGAATAGTTGCTTTAAGTTTGTCAAGGTGGATACAGAACCCCCGACGCTTGTTACAGGCATCACCCTTGACCATACAGCGTTGAAGATGCCTGTTGGCGGCAGTTACCAGCTTAATGCAACCGTTCTTCCTACTGATGCAACACGTCCTACGCTCTCTTGGAACAGCGATAACAGCAATGTGCTGAAAGTTGCCCAAGGCAAACTAACCGCAGTATCTGAAGGAACCGCCAATCTTGTTGTTGCTGCTACTGATGGCAGCGGTGTCAAGGCCTACGCTACTGTTGAAGTCTATCATCCTGATCATTTCGTTGACCCTACGGCAGGAGATACCCTCTTTGTTTTTCAGACTACCGGTCGTATGGATGCTTTCCCTGAGAAACTCATCGTTTCCCGTGAAGAAATCGCTGACGGCGGTTTGAAACTCACCCTCAAAGGCGGTGCCGTTTATCAGTATAAAGGCTACGAAATCGAAGAATTGCGCTCTACCTTTGAAGGTTTGGAAAATACCCTTCCCGAACTGGAGAGCTTCAAGTTCAACAACAAATACAACGACCAGTTGATGGCAGACATCGAGGCACCGGTTGAAACTGTCGGTTCTGATGCCAATGGTCCTATCACCCGCTTGCCTCGCAATACCGAGATACTCATCAAGTCTGCTATCGGAAAATATCTGACAGCTTCGTTCAAGACCACTTCTGATGATGCCAATGTTTACGTCGATGGTGTCCAGCAGTTCAGCAAGGAAACCCGTCGTCGTTTCGATGAAGGTCTTGTGCAATATGTCGTAACACCGGGAAATTACAACGTGTATAGTTTTGTTCCAACTATCGGTGCGATTTACGATGTTAGCGACCCTTACAACCCCGTAACCCTTGTTGAGGCTTCCGGCGAATGTACGATGCAGCCCTTTGGCAACACCTATAATATTAATATTAAGTGGGCAACGGACAGCCGCAACAATACAGCCGCCTATGGTATTCCTACGGTCTATATCCAGACCGACGATGGCAAGTTCATAACCAGCAAGACAACCTATAAGACCGCCAAGATTTCCATTGACGGTGGTGGCATTTTTGATGATTTACCCGAGACGGTAGTCAATATCAAAGGTCGTGGTAACACCAGTTGGGGAGGCGCCAGTGCAACAGCGACGGGAAGTTCAAATTCCAAGAATCCATATCGTTTGAAGTTTGATAGCAAGCAGAAGATCTTGGGTATGAAGAAGGGCAAAAACTGGGTTCTTTTGGCCAACAAGCAGAGCGGTTCCATGACAACGAATGCCCTTTCGATGAAGATGGCGGACATGGTTGCATCACCCGCTTGTAACCATATCATTCCTGTTGAACTGTATATTAACGGAGACTATCGTGGTTCATATAATATGACGGAGAAGATAGGTTTTGCCAATAATAGCGTCGACCTCGATGATGAAAGTGGTGCCTTCCTTTTGCAACTCGATAGTTATTATGATGAGACCTATAAGTTCAAGGATAGCAGTTTTTCTTTGCCGACAATGGTCATGGAACCCGATCTTGAAGATGAAGTAGATGCGACAATACGTACAAATAAACTCTCTGCAATCAAGGCTCATTTTAATAATTTCACCAGTGTTTTGAAGAAAGGCGATTCTTCTTACGATAAACTACTTGATGTTGATGCTTTCGCTCGTACGATGTTTGTCACTGATTTGGCTCGTAACTGCGAATTGAAACACCCCAAGAGCTGGTACATTTATACGGAAAACGCCTATACAGCAGATACTGATGGTTTCACTTTGAATTTGGAATCTCAGTATGTTCTTGGTCCTGTCTGGGATTTTGACTGGGCATATGGTTATGATGGTACATTCCAATACTTTGTGAACAAGGCAGAAGAGTCCGTTTTTGAAAACGGAAGTTCAGGTACACCCTTCTTTCAGGCTTTGCGTTATAATAGTGATAAAGTAAAGAAAGCCTATTACAGTCTCTGGCACCATTTCATGACTTCGGGCCAACTGACAGAGTTGCTCGATTATTGCGATGATTATTACGATTTCGTCCAAAAGTCTTTCAAGCACGATGCTACCCTTTGGGGCGATCCCGATTATGTTACCCATACCGCCCGTTCAAAGACTTGGTTGGAAAAGCGTGCGAATTGGCTGTATAAAAATCTTGATGTCTATGATCTCTCCGATGAGAAAATGGCAGAAATCGCTTTGGGTGATGCCAATGGCAGTGGGCTGATCACGGTTGCTGATGTGGTTTGCGCATTAAACTATACGAAGGGTATTACCAATGATAATCTGGTCCTTGACAAAGCAGATGTTAATACTGACGGAACCCTCAATCTCCGTGATGTCGTAGCCATTCGTTCTTTGGCAGAATCAACAGAAGAAGATGCTCTCGCCAATCAGCGCAACCGTCTTCCTGTTGCAGATGCTGCACTTCGCTTGAAGCCCTTTAAG
Source organism: Prevotellaceae bacterium UBA1746 (assembly GCA_002314875.1). GTDB lineage: Bacteria > Bacteroidota > Bacteroidia > Bacteroidales > Bacteroidaceae > Alloprevotella. The sequence goes on along the minus strand of DCHS01000002.1, from coordinate 52,619 downwards.
GTACTTATGGGCACAGCAGCAGGGGTTCCTATGGAACTCATTGTTGCTGATGGTGAATACAATGCCTTGCAGTTCGATATGACATTGCCAGAATACTGCGAACCGGAATCCTTTGTTCTTCCTGAGGAATGGGGTGGATTTACGACTACCATGCAGTGGCTCGATGCTCGTACCTGCCGCGTCCTGATTTATGCTCCTGCAAATACAGCTTTCCCCGAAGGCATTTCCACCCTCACCATGCAGTTTATGGCCAATGATATGCTCTCTGCCGGCGATTGCGTTATCAATATCCACAACGCACTTCTGGCGGACCATGACTCCGATGACTTCCGCCTCTCTTCAGGTATGACGAACTTTGTCATTTCCGATGATGCAACCGGACTTGCTTCAACTGATATTCATCGTGAATCTACGGTTTCCACTTATGATCTCTCTGGTCGCCGTGTGAATACCGCTCAGCATGGTGTATTTATCATCAATGGCCAAAAGGTTATCAAGTAATCAAATCCTCGGCTTAATATTTAAATCCTCCTCGCAACTTTTTGCAAGGAGGATTTTTTTATACTGCGGTATAGGAAAAACTACCGCGGACCTAGTTGAAACTACCGCGGACCTAGTTGAAACTACCGCGGACCTAGTTTTTTCTATCGCCTGTATAGTTGAATTTGGCTCAGAACAAGCAAAATCCCCGTCGTTTGTGTCTGTTTTTGTCACAAATTTTAATTTTCAGGAAAATCCGAAAACAGTCTTCACTTCTTCACTTTTGCCTGTAATTATTTGATTACGAAATAGATGCAAAGTGAAGGCTGACTTCACTTTATCTTCACTTTTCTTCACAAGGCTGCCTGATTATTTTATTTTTTGAAACTCTTCAAGATAAATGATGGACAAGCTCGCAGATAAACACCGAAAGAGAAGGTGTGGCGGAAGCGGGCAGGATCTATGGTACCATCTGGATAGGTAAGTTCTCCACAGCTGCTGAGATAACCGTTTGCCTTTGCTCCGATGGTATAGGCATTGGCGAAGGTCTTACCATATTCTACAGACCAGTAGCCGGCGCCCATGCGGTCAAAACGCGCTCCTGGATATTTCGTACTCAGCGTGCCGAAGAAAGGACTGCCGTAGAGCGAGCAGAAATCTTTTGTGAGGAAATAGCCGAGACGGAAATGAAGATCCTTTTTAACCTCAATTCCTGCACAAGCCCAGGCTGCACTACCAAAATCAAAAGGCCACAGACTTCCATGCTGCTGGTAGGCAAAGAGTGCATCTGCCTCGACATTGATAGCAGTTATAGCAGATTGGGTTTTCCACTCATATCCTGCACCGATTGCACCATTAGCTATCGTTTGTACCCCGAGGTTGGTGACATCCTGTTCGCCGCCACGATGCTGGATAAGGAGTTGCACAGGGAAATAGGCACCTCGAACATTCACGCGCTGGCTCCATCCTAACGTAAAAGCCTCCTGGTGCGTATCCTCTTCGTAGATGTAGCTTTGCCAGTTGAGCCAAAGGTCACTATGCCAATGCTTACGGTCAACGATAATCTGCGTTCCCATTTCCGGGTCATCGGTGAGAACGAGTTCGGGATTATAGAGAGGCAATAGTAATTTGTGCGTTGTACCGCCATAGATATCGCCGAGAACGATCGTCGTCTGGCTCTTTCGTTCCTGGCCAAGACTTGCTGTGGCACGGAAGAAGGGTAGTGCATGTGCTCCACGTTGGTATTTGTTACCCTTCCAGGTTGCGATGTCATGGAAGACATAGGCAGGATATTTGTTTGTGCCATCGAAAACCTGTGCATGGAAACCCGCTTCAAGGCGAATTTGCTCAATTGGCGTATAGGTCACGCGGGGTTGCAGGCGGAATCCCGGGAGTGAATATCCCTTAACGACATTGCCGTCGAACTCGTTATCTTTGAAGAATCCCAAAGCGTCCACATCCAGTCCTACCGTCTTAACATCTGTGGTGTCGATATGGTAATCCTGGCGGCCTAATCGGTCACCAAGATCCACCATCTGGGCCTGTGCAGACAGTCCGGAACTTAATAAAAGTGCGAGCCACATTTTTTTCATGCTGCAAAGGTAAGAATAAAAACTGGAATAGATTATATGAGGGCTCAAAAAGAGCATTTTCTTTTTGTAGAAGATAAACGAAAAAGACCCGCCAAACTTTTCAGTTTGACAGGTCTCGTCGACAGTTCTGTATTGATAGTTTTTCTATTTTACATTGGCGATAGTTTTTTCTGTGTGAGGGAATGGATGAACTGTATTTTGTTTGATGTCGATGCGAACACTCATCTTTAGTTAAGGATGATGGTGATGCCACCGATCTTGATGATAACTTCCTTTCCATAGGCATTGTAGTATTTCTTGTTGTGCTTGTCGTAATAGTAGGTGTTGCCATGCTTGTCGTGGTGCTTCTTGAACTTAGCGCTGTTCTTCTCGAAATACTTAGCGTTGAAGCCCTTGTCGCCGTACTTCAGATCACCGTGGTTGTGGCCCTTCTTGCCGCCTGCCATGCCGATGTTACCTGCATTGCCATAATTGTTGTAATTGTAGTCATTGCCGTAACCATAGCCTGCATTGTTGCCTTTGCCCTTGTTGTAGTCGGATTTGTTGTTTACTACTACTACGGTGTTGCTATTGCCTTTACCGTACTTGTTGTTTTTATTAACTGAGGCGCTGAAGCCGTTGATAGAGAATGCCATCATGCTGATGAACATCATGCCCTTCATAAGGGTGTTGAAAGAATAAGCCTTCATAGTTGTAATTTTTTAAATGTAAATAATGTTAGGGTGGGGGAATCCAGCGACATCGTGCTGGTTCAGTGATTTGGTTTGTTTCTTTTGTCATTTTTTCTGATAATGATTAAAGTGTTTGTTTTTTTGGTTTGTTTTGAGAAGTAGTACCTCTCGTTTGATGTTGCAAAAGTAAGAAGAAACTTAACCGAATGCAAGAGTTTCCTAAAATATTTCTGCTATTTTTCGCTTTGTTAAGAAATTTATTCCTATTTTAGTTGCGAATTTCGCAAGTTCACAATAAAAAACCTCCCGACATCGGATGACTCCAAATGCCGGGAGGTAATTATATATATTAGATGAGTTTACTTGATCACCTTCTTGCCATTGATGATGTAAAGGCCATGGGAAGCGTTATTGACACGACGGCCTTGGAGATCATAGGTAGTGGAGGGAACAGTAGGAGTAGCGATGGTTGTGATACCTTCGGGGATGGTAGCAGAGACAGAAAGCGTCTTTTTAACAGAACCCCAACCATTGGTGGCTGTTACCTCAAGAGTATTCTGTTCTTTCGTGAAAATAAGAGAAGCAGAGGTGTCTGTGCTGCTCTGAACGATACCGCCGTTCCAGGTTGTTCCTTCGTAAACAACGGGGAAGCTACCGGTAAGAGCTGGAGTACCAAGTGCAGTGGTAAGGTTGTTCTGTTTATTATTAGCACCCTTTTCGCCCTTTGTCGTCATATAGCCACCGGGAACGAAGGCACTCTGCTTACCAAGGTTCGGGAAGTAGATGTAGCCGTCGCTGTCGGTTTGCTGGTCTTCAAAGGTAAAGTAGCCACGGAGACCGTCGGGAACACTATTCGCATCGAAGCCGTTCATTGCTTCTACAACCTGATCGGGAGTGAGTGTCTTGTTCCAAATTTGAACTTCGTCAATCCAACCAGTGAAAGAAGCAAGGTCTTCCATAGAACCACCGACATAGAAGGGAGCACCCTTCCAATAGTGAGGTTCAGCACCCGTACTGGTACCCTTGGCAATAGCAATACCGTTGAGATAAACGGTAATGGTGCGGCTTTGGCAAGTTACGCAGATATGATACCAGGTGTTCGGACGAATGGTATAGCCGTTGGTAAGAACGTCGGCATGCTTACGGTGTTCGTAGTTGGCAGTACCTGCAACGGGACCATGGATGTTGACGGAGATTTCATCGTCAGCATTGTTATAAGATGCGTAGTTCTTGGGACGGATAGCGGTCCACATTTCACCCCATACATCTTCGGTCCAAGTTCCACCGTAGTTACGATTAACCTTGGTCATAAGGAGCGTTCCGAGACTCTGGTGGCTGAATTCCTTCACCTTGAACCAGAGTGCATAGGAAACGTTCTTGTATTCCGTGGTACCGAGAACAGCAGCATCAACGGTAAACTGGTAGGGATCGCTCATGTAGAGAGAACGGCTGACAGAACAAGGTTCACCGTTGTAGGTATCGCCCTTGGAGATTTCTGCCTTGAAGTCTGCAGGTTCACCCACGCTGACAGCACCTTCAGGAGCCGTTACGCTGACGATTTCGGGAGTGCGACCGGTTTCTTCCTTAGAAACAAGAATCATATCGCGGTGCATTTCCTTCACACCGTTGGTCGTTATCTCAACGTCGTAGCTACCAATAGCGGGGAGAGAGGTGGTTAACTGACGAACGCCCTTTGCGCTGGCCTTTTCTGTTCCCGTCTTGGTTTCGAGAATACGGATGTCTGCATCGGTGTGGTTTGGGTCGTCGAAACCGATGGTAAAGTTTTCGTTCGGCTTGATGACTTCCTTGTCAATGGTAATGTCCTCAACAACGTTTAACTGGCTTTCGAGTTCCTTGCTCCAAGTAATCTCGCTCTTGGTCTTGCCGTCACGGCCAACGGTACGAACACCGATGGCGTAAGTGTCATAGCCGGTTTCAAGGGGAGCCTCAACAACGTAGTGAGCCCAGGAAGTAGTGGTGGCAACGAGTCTTTCGTTATCACCTTGACGAAGCCAGATTTCATAGTACCAAGCACCTACTTCCTCATTATATATAGGAAGGCCAGTGTACTCCTCCTTCCGGGTTCCAGAGAAGGGAACATCGAAGACTACCTTGAAATCGGTACGGTTGTAGTAGCGCTTCATGACCTCGGTATGGGTAATCACCGGAGCCACGGGAGTTTCGTTGAAATCAGCAGGAACATAGCTCATCTCACCAAGGAGAGTGGAGTAGTTTGCTGGAGTATTCTGGAAAGAAAGACCGATACAAGCCACTTCGTCACCTACAGCGAGACCAAGATCTTCAGCAGAAAGGTTTACAGTATTCCATTCGCCAGCCTTCTCCCCCTTGGCAGGTTCAACGAAGACATGCTTGAAATCGTTTTCGCTGCCTGCTTTGCTGACCATAAGTTCCATAGTACCTTCAGTGGTGGCAGGCTTATAGGTCATACTGAAGACGTCATTCGTAGAAGTGACATTCCACTTGGTCTCAAAGAGACGGACATCGGAACGGCTTGTTGCACCATGGGCTTTGAGACAAGAACCTCCGAACCATGCATCGTCGAAGGTGAAGTCCATTTCGATAGCATCAGAAGCAGCGGTTTTGCCATCACCGTTGTCAATCCACCAACGCCAGGTGGGAAGGAGATCCTGCATACCGATGTTGTACCACTTATGGGGATTAGTGGTTACACCTTCGTTGTTGAACATGGCACCGTTACCAAGATTGAAGCGGGTAACGAAGGGAAGTTCGGAGAGCGTACTCTGTTCGAGGACGGCAGAGGCATAGCCGTGCCAGTTCTTGAGAGAACTGTAACTGGTGCGGGTAGCATCGTCGGTGATAGAGGGGCGATTCAGGACATTACGGGTACCACCGGTGAAAAGCATTTCCTGCTTGGTCTGGTATTCGCTTTGGATACCTTTGTCAGAAGTTCCTCCTTCTGTACAGTCGGTGTAGAGCTGACTACGGTCATGAGCACCCCAGACAACAACGCTGATGGGATATTTCATCAAAGCCTTCCAACCTGCATTTCCGTTCTTACCGAAACCACGGCCCTGCTGATCGAAACCAGCATAAACATCGAAGGATGAACGACCGAGTTCCTGGGCAGCAGCAACGGATTTGCTCAAACCATCTTCTGACCAGTTGTAGTTCAGGAAGAAAACGTCAGTAACGGGAGTTCCGCTGCTCTTCTCCTGGAACCAGGTATCGTTACCGCCAACGGTGAGTTTACAGCCGTTATCATTCAATGCACCGGTATTGCTGACGAAAGCATACCAATCTACATGGAAAGGCCAACCTTTTGATTCAGCGATACGATGACATTCAGCAAGGAAACCTTTGAGATTGGTGGCAACAGAACTCTGCCAGGAGCCTTCGGGATTGAAGCCGATGCCGTCGATACCATAGTAGCGAAGATAATCGACGAGTTTCTCGGCATATTTGTATTTGCCACCACTCTTTGAAGAAAGTTGGTAAAGATACTTACCAATGTTACCTTCGGTGTTGGTGATGGATGCTCCCCAGTCGATAAAGAGGAGACAGCCTGTCTTGACACCGTTCTTATGAGCCACATCGTTGAAAGAGCCGGGAACACGCCACCAGGAGTTGGACCAGTTACCATGGACATTGATGTACTGCCACATGTTGAAGTTGTCGCCGTCAAAGTTCCAACGGGGAAGCGGACCCCATTTCTTGGTCATTTCACCGATGGGAGTCCACCAGCAGAGATTCTTGGCATTTTCTCCGGCAACGAGATCGGGATTTGCCTGCTGAGAGGGGCGGGCAAAGCGTTCCTTCATGGGTACACGAGAGATAAAGAAATTATCATCAGTGTACGCATCTTTGGAGTCGGAAGCCAGTCCGGAAGCCTTTCCTGGTTCCCAGGTAGGTAGGACTTCCATCATTTTCTCCAAACCTTTGTAGCCGAAGTCGACATACATCTCGTGTGTCGGCACACTCTGTGCGAAAGACTGCAGTGCGCAGCTTGCTGTGAGTGCAAGTAAGGAATGTCGTAGTTTCATAATATAATTGTAAGTGAATATTTCTAATCATCTCGACGTTAATGCGACGAGCGATAAATTGAAGCGGTTCGGGCTTATTTCTGATTAAGTACCTGCTGGACCTCTGCCTTGACGTCTTCGATAGTGGCTTCACCCTTGAGGGCTTTGGCGATAATCTGAGCGACGCGGGCAATGGTGTGGTGGATAGACATTCTGGCGGTACCCGTTTTCTTGGCAGAACCCCAACTGTTGGTGGCAGTGACGGTAACGGGATTATCACCTTCCTGCGTGAAGACCATAGTTGCTTTTGTGTCTGAAGAACTGCTGACCGTGCCACCTTCCCAGGCCGTTCCTTCATAAACGATGGGGAAAGATCCTGTAATAGCAGGAGTACCGACGGCGGTGGTGAGATTGTTCTGCTTGACATCGATGCTGGTGTTACCATTGGAACCCTTCGTTGTCATGTAACCACCTGCAACGGCAGACTTCTTATTTCCATAATTCGGGAAATAGATATAACCGTCTGCATCGGTCTTCTGTTCTTCAAAGGTGAAATAGCCTTGAAGTCCTGACGGAATATTCGATGTAGAGAATCCGTTCATGGCGGTGGTCACTTCGCTTGCGCTGAGTGCTTTGTTCCAAATCTGCACTTCGTCAATCCAACCGGTGAAGGAAGCAAGGTCCTCCATGGAGCCACCAACGTAGAATGGAGCACCGTTCCAGTAGTGGGGAGAGGCGCCCGTACTGGTTGCTGTTGCTATGGCTTTTCCGTTAAGATAGAGCGTAATGTTTCTGCCAGAAACCACAACGCAGGCGTGGTACCAGGTGTTTGGACGAACGGTGTATCCGTTTGAAAGGAGGTCAACATGCTGGCGGTGCTCATAGTTGGCAGTACCTGCAACAGGACCATGGATATTGACAGAGATCTCATCGTCAGCATTATTGTAGTCAGAATAGTGCTTCGGACGAATTGCCGTCCACATTTCTCCCCAGATACTTTCGGTCCAGGTACCGCCGTAGTTACGGTTAACCTTGGTCATAAGGAGCGTACCGAGACTCTGGTGGCTGAATTCCTTTACCTTAAACCAAAGAGCATAGGTGACATTGGTGTATTCATTGCTACCAAGAACATCAGCGCCAACGGTGAACTGGTAGGGATCGGTCATATAGAGCGAACGGCTTACCGTACAAGGTTTTCCGTTGTAGGTATCGCCCTTGTTGATGGTTGCGGTAAGATTGGTGGGCTGGCCTGCAAAATTTTCAGCAGCGTCAGTCGTTACGCTGACAACTTCCGGAGTACGTCCTGTTTCCTCTTTTGAAACAAGAATCATATCACGGTGCATTTCTTCAACGCCGTTAATGACGACTTTGACGTCATAACTGCCAATGCTGGGGAGACTGGTGGTGAAGGTCAGCGCATTCGTTGCGGACTTGACCAGCGTTCCTGCAGAATTATAGATGTAGAAACTTGCAGACTGATGGTTGGGATCTTCGAAACCAATCGTAAAGTTCTCGTTGGGCTTGATGATTTCCTTGTCAATGGTAATCTGGTCGATAACATCCATTGACTTCTTGATTTCGCTGCTCCAGGTGATGGCGCTTTTGGATTTTCCGTCAAGACCTACGGCACGAACACCGATGGCAAAGGTGGCGTCTGTGTTATTGGTTTCAGGATCAAGCGGAGCCTCAACCACATAGTGGGCCCAAGAGGTTGTTGTGGCAACAAGATTTTCCTTGCCTTTCTGACGCACCCAGATTTCGTAATACCAAGTGCCGACTTCTTCATTATAAAGCGGACGGCCATCTTTCAGTGCGCCATATTGCCCGTTGTAGGGCATATCGAAGGCTACCTTGAAATCTGCGCGATTGTAGTAGCGCTTCATCACCTCGGTATAGGTAATTTTCGGTGATGCAGGGGTATTGTTATATCCAGCAGGAATAAAACTTATTTCACCGATAAGAGTGGAATATGCGACGGGAGTATTTCGGAAAGAAAGGCCCAAGCATGCCACCTTATCGCCGGCTTGTAATTGTAGCTGACTGGCGGTAATCTTTGTGGTTATCCACTGATTGACTTTCTGTCCAAAAGTAGGAGCGGTGTTGACGAAAGTAAAAGTATCTTCAGAACCTTCTTTACTCACCATAAGATACATCGTTCCTGATGTCGTTGTGGGCTTATAGGTAATGGTGAATTCATCGTTCGGAGAAGACACCGTCCATTTGGTTTCAAACAAACGAACATCAGAGCGTGAACTCTTTCCGTGGGCTTTGAGACATGAACCTCCAAACCATGCGTCATCGAAACTGAAGTCCATTTGGATGGGTTCTGTAGGAACCTTTCTCGCATTGGTGCTACCATTACCGCTACAAATCCACCAGCGCCAGGTTGGCAGCAGGTCTTGCATACCGATGTTGTACCACTTATGGGCGTTCGTCGTCACACCTTCATTATTAAAGAAGGCACCGTTTCCAAGATTGAAGCGGGTAACAAAGGGAACTTCGGAAAGTGTGCTTTGTTCAACGACGGCAGAGGCATAGCCGTGCCAATCTTGCAATGAGGAATAACTTGTGGTGGTATTTCCCGTATTGATGGCGGGGCGCTTCAAAACATTACGATTACCGCCAGAGAAGAGCATTTCCTGCTTGGTCTGGTATTCGCTTTGAATGGCTTTGTCGGAGGTACCGCCTTCCGTGCAGTCGGTGTAGAGTTGGCTGCGATCGTGTGCGCCCCAAACGACAACACTGATGGGGTATTTCATCAGCGCTTCCCAACCGGCATTTCCGTTTTTACCGTAACCGCGACCTTGCTGATCGAAACCGGCATAGACATCGAAAGGTGAACGGCCGAGGGTTTTTGCTGCGGACGCTGATTTACTCAGACCGTCTTCCGTCCAGTTGTAATTGAGGAAAAAGACATCGGTAACGGGGGTATTTGTGCTTTTTTCCTGGAACCAGGTGTCGTTACCGCCATCAGTAAGTTTACAGCCGTTATCATTCAGTGCTCCTGTGTTACTTACATAAGCATACCAATCCACATGGAAGGGCCAGCCTTTCTCTTCAGCGATACGGTGACATTCCGCAAGGAAGGGTTTCACAATTTTTGCTAAATTAGGTTGCCAGCTACCTTCGGGATTAAAACCAATACCATCGATACCATAATAGCGTAAATAGTCGACGAGTTTTTCTGCATACGTATATTTGTTGTTGCTCATTGATGACAACTGATAGAGGTATTTACCGATGTTACCTTCTGTATTTGTGATAGAAGACCCCCAGTCAATAAAGAGGAGACAGCCGGTCTTTACGCCGTTCTTGTGAGCGACATCGTTGAAAGAACCGGGAACGCGCCACCAGGAGTTGGACCAGTTTCCGTGGACATTGATGTACTGCCACATGTTGAAGTTGTCACCGTCGAAATTCCAACGGGGGAGCGGACCCCATTTCTTGGTCATTTCTCCGATGGGGGTCCACCAGCAGAGATTCTTTGCGTTACGGTTATCGCCATCGGCGTTCAAACTGGTGTTCGCCTGCTGAACCGAACGGGAGAAACGCTCCTTCAGAGGAACGCGGGAAATAAAAAAGTTGTCATCGTAATAGGAACTGCCTTGTGCACTCGCCTGGCTGGCGGCTTTACTGGAGTCCCAAGTTGGAAGAACTTCCATCATCTTCTGTAGTCCGACATAGCCGAAATCTACATACATTTCATGCTTCGGTACACTTTGGCCCATGCTCTGTAAAGAACAAGCCATTGTCAGTGCCAAAAGAAAACTGCGTGTATTCATAGTAGAGGTTTTTATTGCTTTTGAAGGTGGCCCATTAGAATGGCCAGAAGATAGGAACGAGCCAAACGCTTAAGACGAGGCAGATAAGCGTCAGGGGGAGACCGATCTTTATAAAGTCACTGAACTTATAGCCGCCGAGACCTTGCACAATGAGGTTGGTCTGATAGCCGATAGGGGTGCAGAAACTGCAACTTGCAGCGATACAAATGACCACGATGAACGGCATTGGACTAACACCGAGATGTTCTGCAACGCTAAGAGATATCGGGAATATCAATGCAGCGGCGGCATTATTTGTCATCAGTTCCGTGAAAATACTACATAGGATGAAAACCAATGCAAGGAGGAGGTAGGGACTGTTACCGTGGCTTAAATCCACAGCCCAAGCGGCAATGGCATCAGCCATACCGGAGTTCTGCATAGCTTTTGAAATGGCAAATGCCATGGCAATGGTGATCAGAACATCCCAAGAGAAATACTTCGTATATTTGCGGGCATTGAAGATGTTCAGCCACGCCATGATGACGGTAACTACGCAAACCCAGAAGAACATATCGAACTTCATGCCGTAGTTCGTTTCTGCCCATGTGCGCATTTCGGGAAGTTCACCGATTGCAGCGCCAAAAATCATCAGGAAAAGGAGAACGACCGTGAACCATTTCTTCTTGCTGCCCATGTCCTTCTCTTTTTGTGGACGAGAGGCGTCAACCATGAGGAAGAAAGATGAATCGCCCCAGTTGTCCATGAATTCGTCATCGCCGAGAAGAACAAGCGTATCACCTTCCTGATAGCGTTCTGTTCGTAAATCTTTGATAATGTGTATTTCGCCGCCACGATGGAGTTCAAGGACATTGGCGCCGTATTTTTGCTGGAAATTGAAATCGCGGATTTTTCGTCCGATGGCGGGGAAACGGGCACCGAGGACAACATCGATGCGATAGTATCGGCTGTCCTCAGCATTTTCTGCTGCCTGACTTGCATCGGCCTTGCGCTTTTCTGGCAATAGCCATTTGGAGACCGTAATAATGTAGATAAGTCCGGCAATGGCAATGAAAACACCTACCTGCCCCAGTTCAAACATGGAGAGTCCGCGCACTGCAGGGTTTGTTGCTGCTTCTTCGAGCGCCATACCGTGAACCACAAGATTGGTGGAGGTACCAATCAGCGTACACATACCACCGAGGATGGTAGCATAGGAAAGCGGAATAAGGTATTTTGTGGCAGACTGGTGGTTGCGGTCGGCCCATCGCTTGATCATCGGACCAAAAATAACCACCATAGGAGTGTTGTTCAAAAATGCAGAAAGAGCAGCCACAACGGGCATCATTCTGGTCTGGACATTGCGGATGGGAGCATTTCCTTTGGGGAGGAGTTTTCCAAGAAGTTGTTCCAAAAGACCACTTCGCCGAACGCCTTCGCTGACAAGGAAGAGTAGGGCAACTGTAATCATACCCTTGTTGGAAAAACCTTCAAGGAGTTCTTTAGGACTGATAATGCCTGAAACAAGGAAGACTACCGCGCCTGAAAAAAGAATCAGGCCCGGACGCATCTTATCCTTCATCAGTGCAATAAGCAGCACGAGGACAACAAGCGAAGTAAATATAGCAGTACTTGACATGAGATTACTATCTTACAATAAACCAGGGGTTGAGGAGGTTTTCTTTATTATAGCCCAAAGGTTCAATGTCTTCGGGAGCTTTTGTTACCGTTGCGCCGGCAGCAAGACAGATGGCGTGTCCCGCAGCAGTGTCCCATTCCATCGTGGGAGCAAAACGCGGATAGACATCGGCCTTTCCTTCAGCGACGAGGCAGAGCTTCAGACTGGAACCAGCACTGACCATAACAAGATCAGGATGTTCGAGGCGTAACCGTTCAATGAATTCTTCTGTTTCAGGAGAAAGATGAGAACGGCTGGCTACCACCGTGAAAGGAGTGACAGCACCTTTGTGAATAGAGGTAAGTTCGATGTTTTCTAAATCATAGCAGCCTTCGGGGACAATAGCTTTAAAGGCTCCTTCGGGTGAACCAATATAGAGGACGCGGGAAACAGGAACAAAGATGACACCGAGCGTGGGCGTTCCGTTTTCTGCTAATGCGATATTGACCGTGAACTCACCATTTCGCTTGATGAACTCCTTGGTACCGTCAAGGGGATCGACAATCCACAGGCGATCCCATGAGCGGCGTTCGTCATAGGGAAGATGCTGTCCCTCTTCGCTCAACACGGGAATGCCAGTAGCTTCAAGGTAGGGTGCTATGATGGAGTGCGAGCGACGATCAGCCAAAGTCAGCGGACTATTGTCCGCTTTTTTTTCTACCTCCCAATTGGCGGTAGGACTGGTATAGATTTCCATAATCGCTTCTCCGGCACGGATGGCCGCCTCGGTAGCGATGATGAGATGAGACTTATCTAAAGACATGGTTTTGTTAATTTTGAGTGCAAAGTTAAGGAATTTTCTTTGGAATAGTGCCATTTGGTCGATAAAAAAAAAGCGCTTATCGACGTTGGTTTTTGTTTTTCGGAAGTTTTTCCTACATTTGCAGCGTAAAAAGCTACAAACAATGAAAAAGACATTATTTTTAGTCATGTTATTGCTCTGTACGTCTTTGACCGTCAGTGCAGAGAAAAAAAAGGGTGAGCGCTCTAACGAAGATCGTGAGGCTCAGCGTAAGGAAATGGTACTCCGTCAGGCAAATAGCCTGGCAGAACGTATGAATCTCGATGGAACAACGGCAGAGTGGTTCGTTCCTCTTTATCAGGAGTACAGCCAGGCTTTGCAGGATGTCCGCAAAGATGCAATGCCTGATAAAGACAAGAAAATTGATGAACTCTCTGACCTTGATGCAGAACAGATGATTCTGGATAACTTTAAGGCAGAAGAACAGCAGGTGGCTGTAAAGCGTGCCTACTACAATCGTTTTAAGGAACGCCTCACTGCTCAGCAGCTTGTTAAGGTGTTCACAATGGTTCCTGGTGAAGGCCGTGGTAACCGTAAAGGCAATGCCAATGGAGACCGTGGTGGTTTCCCCGGTGGTCCTGGTGGTGGCTTCCCTGGCGGTGGTTTTCCCGGTGGTGGTTTCCCCGGTGGCGGCCCCTTCTAATTTGAGTGTTTTACACACATTTACTTCTTCATAACGCGATTCCCCGTAGATGGCTCAGTGATGAGCGGACTACGGGGCTTTGTTTTAATGATAGCCTGGAAGGTAAAAAAATGCAGGACCGAAGCCCTGCATTTGTATTATGATTTATCGTAAGTTATTCTGGAATGATATCATCGGGAGTTGGGAGTGTGCTCCAACCTTCACCATAAGTTGCTGAAGCACTGGTGACCACAACGAAAGCCGTTGGATCGTATTCGCGGATTTTGTGTTTTACGGCGTCGGCTTCCTTGTTGCTAACGACGAGGAAGAGCATGTCCTTATTCTCACGACTATAAAGTCCACTCGCTTTGATACAGGTTGCTGTACGGTCGAGATCATTGAGGATAAAGTTGCGAATCTCTTCTGGACCTTTACTTGAAACGACAAAGATAATCTTATCGTTCTGGTTTCCGGAAAGAACGATGGAAACGGTATGGGAAACTACATAGATGGCGATGAGGCTGTAAAGCGAGAGGAGAATACCTCGCTGGGGATCGCCCTGAGCACCAATATCACAGCTATTCACCACCAGACCGGCAAGAACGACGGTACCATCGGCAATGAGAATAGAGGTTGAGAATTTTATGCCGAGATACTTCTGCATAATCATGGCTACAATGTCTGTACCACCAGATGTTGCCTTGCTCTTAACAATGAGTGCACACGCGATACCAATTAATACAGAACCAATCAACGTACTTACCAACAGGTGATTAGATAAATCTAACACACCGCCAAGTAGTTTTGAGGCCTCCAGTGTGTTTATTGCTTCTGCAGGATAAAATAAGTAAGTGAAGAGGTTCATGAATGCTGGTGTCAGCAATGCCGCTACGATGGTTCTTGCTCCAAGACGCTTTCCTAAGAAAAGAACGGAAAGACAGAGGAGGGGAATGTCAAACATATAGCCGAAGGTACCGACCATAATGTTAGGGAAAATGGCATTTAGAACGATGCTGGCACCATATACACCGCCGGGAACAATCTGATATGGATTGATGAAAAGCACAAAAGCTGTAGCCATAAGGGCACAGCCGAATATTATGGTAATCCAGGATTGCCACCAATCACGTGAGGTGAGATTTTCTATTAGGTTAGTAGAGAGGGCTTTCATACAAATTGAAAATTGTGGGTTTTGCCCTAAGGTAAGTTTCTTTTTATTCGCGTAAAGGCGAGTTTCATCTTATTCGCCTAAAAAAGAGAACAAAAACAAGCGTTTCCATTCTCTTCAGTTTCTATTTGTGCCCGAAGCGGGACTCGAACCCGCACAACCGTTACTGGTCAAGGGATTTTAAGTCCCTCGTGTCTACCATTCCACCATTCGGGCATCGACTATAAGTCTATGAGCAATAGCTTTTTTATAAATTGCGACTGCAAAGGTACGCCTTTCTTCCGAATTAACAAAATTTTTTTGTTTAATTCTGCATAACAAATGTATTGTTATCGTAACTGCAGTGGTAGCGATAAAGTTTGACATTTGAACTTCCCTCGTCAGCGCCTTCTATGACCACACCGGAATTCTGAAGGTCATAGACTCGTTTGCAACGGTCGCAGATCGCTTGTGCAAGAGATATGTCTTTGATGCGGATATCGCGCCGAATACCTCCGTTTTCGTAACAATTCGGACAGACCAAATCGTAGCACACCGGCACAAAGGAACCTCCGATTTCAGGAATCATCGGTGTTCCCACAAGGAGACCGTTGAACCAGATCGTAGTACCATATTGTTCGATAGCGGTCTTGGGATAACTGTCAGTCTTTCCTGTAGCACTCTTAAAATTATAGTAGGAGCCGTTGATCGTGACATAGCACCATTCCCCAGGGCTTGTAAGTGCGGGGAGGAGCGTGCTGGGAGCGGCCGTTACTGGTGAAAAACGGAAGAAAGCACGGTAAGGGGAATAGGTATACTCGGCATCGCCTTCACACCCAATCAAGAGGGAGAAAACAATGCCGAGTAAAAAGAGATATGTAGAACGATAACGCATAGTTTAATCTAAAAAGATTAATTTAATGCAAGAAGATAGCAGAGGAACTGGGCGATGCCATCAGGAGCCTGCTTGATGTGCTTCTCTACCATCTTGCGAACGAAGAAATTGAGTTCAACGCCGATGGTTACCTTCATCTTGGATTCGTAAACTCCCTGGGGAAGGAATTGTACCCAAAGGCTTACATCAACGGGAGTACCTACGCCCTGCATTTTTACGAGTTTAGGTTCCTGACGGTCGGTGATGGCCAGCGTCATCAATCCCATTTTGCTTTCAAAACTTACTGCATCTTCAGAGAATACAACATTTTCCAGTTGCTCACGAATCTGCTGTAATTTTTCAGGCGTAATTTTATCTTTGTGTTCAGGAGGTAAGTTCTCGACCATACGTTCTACAACGCCAGGTTGTTCGAGAATTTCTTTCAATGCCTCAAAGTTCTTGAGGTTAGACATGCGTTCGTAGGCATGAGCCTGCGTTGCACGGACGGTATAAACTTGACTTTCGTACTTTGTCATAAATGGATGTGGGGCTGAATAGTCCCCATCGGAATTATATAAGTGTGTGAATTACTTTCCCCACTCGCTGGGATTAGCACGCCACTGAGCAAGGAGTTCAACGTGTTTGCTTTCGATGTAACCGCTCTTGAGAGCAGCTTCTACAACAGCTTCATAGTTGGTAAGGGTAGTGAGTTCTACATTGGCAGCCTTGAAAGCTTCTGCAGCAACGGGGAAACCATAGGTGTAGCTGGCCACCATACCAAGAATTTCAAAACCTGCAGCACGGAGGGCTTCTACAGCTTTGAGACTGCTGCCACCAGTAGAGATGAGGTCTTCTACAACAACTACCTTAGCACCTTCGGGAAGTGTACCTTCGATGAGGTTGCCCATTCCGTGATCCTTAGCCTTGGAACGAACATAGCACATCGGGAGATTGAGCGCATCAGCAACGAGGGCACCCTGAGCGATAGCACCAGTGGCAACACCTGCGATAGCGGTAGCCTCGGGATATTTCTCAGCGATGAGGCGGGCAAGTTCTTCCTTTACGAAAGTACGAACCTCAGGATAAGCGAGGGTCTTACGGTTATCACAATAGAAAGGAGAAAGCCAACCGCTGGCCCAGGTAAAAGGCTGTTCGGGCTGAAGTTTGATACACTTGACATTGAGAAGCTTTTCTGCAAAAGTTGTAGCGAGTGACATATTGTTTATGTTTATGCGCAATGCGCGGTTTATGAGTTTATTTCGGTTGCAAAGGTACGTTAAATGGCTGAAACGACCAAAAGGTTTAGGCCTTTTTCAATAAATCGACGATTTCTGTGGCGGCTTTGACAGGAGCACCTGTTGATTGCAGGCGATTGCGCATCTCGATGTAGCCAGAAAGTTGCTTTTCGCGAGCAGGACCCTGCCATAATTCCTGGAGGTGCTGGTGGAGAACCTTGGGTTGCATCTCGGCGGCAATAAGTTCGGGAACAATCTCGCGACCAACAATGAGATTTACCAATGAGATAAACGGGCAACTGAGGAAATAGGGACGTGCAAAGTTAACAAACCTTCCACCGACCATGTGATAGCAAACCACCTGAGGCACATCGAGAATTGCCGTCTCAAGTGTTGCTGTTCCACTGGTGACAAAGGCTACACGAGCACGGAGAAGAAGATCAAAAGCCGAACCTTCCCAAAACTTCAGTTCATAGGGTATATTTCCTACATTTTTTAAGATCTCGTCGTAGAACGAGCGTTCGATATTCGGTGCCAGGCAGATCTGAACTTCTGGTTTCTCTTCAATTCCAAGTGGGATTTGCAGCGCTTTCAGCATAACGGGGAGATTGCTGCTGATTTCCTGCTTGCGAGAGCCGGGAAGGAGAGCCATACAATTCTTTCTCAAATCAGATGCCTGTCCATAGGAAGAAATATTGCTGATATCGAGGTTTTTGTGTTCAAGATGTTGTGCGATCTCATCGTACGTCGGGTTGCCAACATAACTGATGGGGTAGTTGTGCTTTTGCTCAAAGAATTCTACCTCAAAAGGAAGAATAGAGAAAAGACGGTCAACGTTTGCTCGGATATCTTTGATGCGATATTCTTTCCAAGCCCAGATTTTGGGAGAGATATAGTAGTAAACGGGGCAGATTCCGGCCTCGTGAACGTATTTGGCAATCTTCAGGTTGAAGCCGGGATAATCGATGAGGATAATGCAGTCGGGAGTCCAGTCTTGGATGGCTTGTTTGCAGTCTTTCAGGCCTTTGAGAATGGTGCGGGCGTGGAGCGCCACTTGAATGAATCCCATATAGGCCAAGGTATTGTAATGACGCAACAACTCACCACTCGTTCCCGCAGCTGCTGCCATAAGGTCACCGCCGTAGAAACGAAATTGTGCCTCGGAATCACGCTCTTTCAGCGCCGAGATGAGGTGAGAAGCATGAAGGTCGCCGGATGCTTCACCGGCAATAAGAAAGTATTTCAAAGTTTGAAGGTTTCCAAAAGAGAATAACTCGTACTATCGAGCGTTTGGGGGGTGATGGCTGCATAGCCATGGTAGAGCGCCCAACGGTCTGTGTCAGTAGCTTCGGGTTCGTATTCTTTCACTTCACCCGTCAACCAGTAATAAGGAAATCCATAGGTTGGATGCTCGCATGCTGCAACTTCTTTTATCCAGGTACTCTTTGCCATACGGCAGACGCGTATACCTTTGATTTCGCCTTTCGGGAAATTCACATTGAGGCAGGTGTATGGAGGAAGTCCTTCTGCGATAACTTTTTGGACAATCTTCACGATGTATTCGTCGCAAGCGGAGAAATCAGCGTCTTTTGCCATATCACAAAGACTGAAACCGATGGAAGGAACACGTTGGAAAGTACCTTCGGTAACGATGCCCATCGTACCGCTGTAATAGGTGTTTACAGAGGAGTTATCACCATGGTTAATGCCACCAATAACCAGATCGGGAGTTCTGCCGATACGGGGGAGGAGGATATTGAATGCCATTTTGATACAGTCCACGGGGCTTCCAGTGCAAGCATAGAGCGTGAAGCCTTCTTCTTCGCGGAGAAGATTGAGTTTCATCGGAACTTGCGTTGTAATGGAGCAGGAATACCCAGAACGGGCACCGTCTGGAGCAACCACAAGGAGATCTGCGATAGGACGGAGAACTTCAATGAGATGATTAATGCCACCAGCTTGATAGCCATCGTCGTTGGAAATGAGGATATAGGGACGCATATAGTATAAAGTGGCCACATGTGCCAAAATGATGATTAGTTGATGAAAGCCTGCACTACTTTTTGATGAGGATATAGATGACTATGGGGGCACCGATCAAAGGCGTCAGGGCGCTGATAGGCAGGAGGGCATGGGTAATGCCGAGGACTGCCGGAAGGTGCGTGAGCAATAAGCAGGCCAGTGTGGTGACGCAACCTAATAGAATTGTGGATGGTACGAGTTGGCGGTGATTCGCCGTCTTCATAATCATTCGTGCTCCATGGGGAACCGCAAGACCGATGAAGGCAATGGGACCGCATACGGATGTGGTCAATGCGGTAAGCCATCCGACGAAAAGCAGAAGTATCGTTCGCCAACGTTGAACGAGGATGCCGAGGCTCTGGGCATAGTTATTTCCTAAAAGAAAGGCATCCAAGGGTTTCAATAGGAATGGAGACAAAAGAAGAACACCAGCGATGGCAATGCCGTAGCAAAGCAAACGCAGTCCTGTTGTTCCCTCAAAACTTCCTAAGCCCCAAGACATATAGTTCCAGACTGCTGATTCGGAAGCAAACGAAATCAGAAGTGAGGTTGCGCTGGAAACGAGGAATGAAAGCATAACACCCACAATGAGCAGACCTGTTGTATCCTTTATCCAAGAGGAAACAGCAAGCAGAACCGCAATGACGGAAATAGCACCGATAAAGGACATCGAAGCCGTCAGCATAAAGCCTGAAATCTGATACGTGCTGGCCATCCAAGATCCAGGAATTCCTCCTATCAGCATAGCAACGGCAGCCCCAAATCCTGCTCCCGAACTCACACCGAGCAATGAGGGATCCGCCAAAGGGTTACGGAACAGCGTCTGCATAATCAAGCCGCTTACGGAGAGAGCAGCGCCAGCAAGTAAAGCGGTCAGTAATGCCGGGAGACGGCTGTCAAGAATAATGAATCGTGCTACTTCGGAGCCTCCACCCAAGAGAACATCTATAACCTCACGGATAGACAAAGCCTGGCTGCCAATAAAGAGGTTGGCGGCACAAAGTATTAGGGTGAGTAGAAGCAGGATGATATGTTTCAAGGCAGAACGGGAACGAAATATTGGGACTTGTATTTTAACGTGGAATCAGGATGTGCGATGAAGAAAAGTTCGCGAAGTAATACTGAGGGAGCGAACGGGGTGACATCGTAATAAGGAGTGGTGAGGGTGTTACAATACCAGATGTTCTTTTCTTTGAAAGGACGGAAAGCTGTATAACGCGGGTTATCTGTTTCCAGAGTTTTGTAGGTCATGTTCGTTGACGTTCTCATCAGCCAGATGTCAGCCTGGGCGGCCTGAGCATAGACTTGTTCGAAAGAAAGAGGAACACTACCATAAGACGTATCGTCGGCGAAGAAATACTGTACATTAGCATCTTTGAAAAGTTGTGCGAGATAGCTTTTTCCTCCTGGAACATACCATGCAGATCCTTGCTGTACATCCATCATCAACATGGGCTTTGCTGTTGATTTTGCGCACTCTTTACATATTTCGTTGTACTGCATTTCTTCATAATGGAAGATGCTATCTGCTTCTTCTCCTTTTCCAAAAAGACGGCCGTAGAAGCGCATCCATTCCGCTCGTCCTAACGGTGAAGTTTCCATATAATCCGCACATTCAATAAGTGGGATGTGGAGGTTCTCCAGTTTGCCATAATTAGCGTTTTCAAAAGGAGAAACAAAGACGGCGTCGCAATGATGGGTGGCAATGGCTTCGATATCGGGATTCTGGCTGTTGCCAAAGTCTGCCAACGAATCGATCGCTTCCAGCAATTTCTTGCTAACGATAAAACGCTTGTCCATGACTCCTGCTAACTGATGAACGGCCTTGAGCCTGTAAACCAAAAAGGAATGAACGCTTGTAGCGGTAACAGCTTGTTGCAAAGGAATATGTATTTCCGTTGCCTGTAGGCTGTCCGGTGCAGAGCCTCCCTCTTCCACCAAGGCATAACGATGCAGAATCTCTCCTTCTTTCCAAGGATTCAGCACAGTCGCAAGGGTGTATTTATCTCCTTCTTCTAATTTCAACCATTGTGCATATTGCAAGTCGCCGCCCTCGCTGAGTGTTGAGCTCGAGCAAGCGCAGCAAATGCAGGTAAGGATAAAAAAGAAGATTTTCTTCATTCAGAGGAGAGATTATTTCAGCGTGATTTCTCCGGCAATAGAGGTGTTCATCAGCAGATTGATCTGCTCAGGAGTGCAGTTGTGTCCTAAAAGGAACATCATTTTTGCAACGACACATTCAAGCGTTGAATCGTAGCCGTTGAGAACGCCCGCTTCAAGCAGTTGCAGGGAGGTTTCGTAACGTCCCATCTCCACAGAACCACGAGGGCATTGGGTGGTGTTGACAACAACGATGCCGTGAGAGATGATTTTTTTCAGTTTCTCAACAAACCAAGGTTTCTGCGGCGCATTTCCACTACCAAAAGTTTGCAGGATGAGTCCGCGAAGTCCGGGAACATTGCAGAAACCTTCCACCACTTCTTCCGTGATGCCAGGGAAAAGGGTGAGGATGGCAATGTGGTTATCCATATTGTAGTGTACGAACAATCCGTCTTTTGTATTGGCGCCTGAGATATTGTTGATGGCAGGGAATAATTTATGCTCAGCCCGTTTTTCTGGATAGAGAATGTTGTGCCTTGCGTATTCAATGTGGATACCGGCTTTGGCCAAAGGATCAAAATTGTAGGAACGGAAAGCGTTGAAGCCTTCGGAATTAAGTTTCATCGTGCGGTTTCCGCGCATCAATTCATTTTCAAAGAAAATGCAGACTTCTGGAACCATAGGCTTGCCGTCTTCAGTCCGTGCAGCAGCGATCTCGACGCTGGTCAGCAGGTTTTCCTTGCCGTCCGTTCGCAACTGACCGATGGGAAGCTGGCTACCCGTGATGATAACCGGCTTTTGTAGATTTTCCAACATGAAACTCAATGCC
This sequence comes from Prevotellaceae bacterium UBA1746, assembly GCA_002314875.1. Lineage (GTDB taxonomy): Bacteria > Bacteroidota > Bacteroidia > Bacteroidales > Bacteroidaceae > Alloprevotella. Next base: position 30,805 of record DCHS01000002.1, on the reverse strand, counting down.
GACGCCGTGAAAGCCATGGTGTCTGTTCCGTGCAGCATGACAAAGCCGTCATATTGCTCGTAATTGTCCTCGATGGCTTTAGCCATTCGTTTCCAGTCTTTCGGCTCCATATCGGCGGAGTCGATGGGGTTCCCGAGCGTGATAGCATCAATCCTGAACTGGAATTGATCGAGTTCAGGAACACTTTTTTGGAGGTGATGCCAATCGAAGGCTTCGAGGGCATGCGTTTCGTGATTTTCAACCATACCGATGGTACCACCGGTATAGATAATGAGGATAGAAGGAGAAGATGTAGTTTTCATTTGGGCGCAAACTTACTAATTTTTTACGATTTGATGCCCTAAATTACCCTTAAATTAAAATAAATTCGTTAATTTTGCCTCGAAATGTGACATTTATGCGCTTTGCGCATGTCTATGGGGCTTTAAAAAAGGAATTGGAAGCCACCATTGAATAATAAGTTTTTTTTATGAAGGAATTCATTAAGACGGAGGTCAAGGCGGAGACTTGTGTTCTCGTTGCCTTGATTACTCGTCAGCAGAACGAAAGAAAAACGGAGGAATATCTGGATGAACTGGAATTCCTCGCAGAGACAGCGGGCGCCGTTACGGTGAAGCGCTTTACGCAGCGTGTCGACGGGCCTTCTTCTGTAACTTACATCGGATCGGGTAAATTGCAGGAAATACGTGCTTATATTGATGCTTGCGAGCAGGCCGCTGATGAATATCAGGAGGAGTTGGAAGAACTGGGTATTGAACATCTTGATCCTAAGTTCCGTCCTCAGTTTGGATTGGCGGAAGAGGCTCCCCAGCCCGTCGGTATGGTTATCTTTGACGATGAACTTTCAGCAAAGCAGCTTCGAAATATCGAAAAAGAATTGCAGGTAAAGATTCTAGATCGTACATCATTGATTCTCGATATCTTTGCCATGCGTGCGCAGACAGCGAATGCAAAGACGCAGGTTGAACTTGCGCAGTATCGCTATATGCTTCCTCGTTTGCAGCGACTTTGGACGCACCTTGAACGCCAGGGTGGTGGTTCCGGTGGTGCAGGCGGAGGCAAGGGAGGCTCCGTTGGCCTTCGTGGTCCTGGTGAAACCCAGTTGGAAATGGACCGTCGTATTATCCTCAACCGTATGGCACTCCTCAAGCAACGCCTGGCAGACATCGAACGCCAGAAAACAACGCAGCGTCAGAACCGTGGCCGTATGATTCGTGTTGCATTGGTCGGCTATACCAATGTGGGTAAATCAACGTTGATCAATCTTCTTTCCAAGAGTAATGTTTTTGCAGAAAACAAACTCTTTGCAACCCTTGATACGACGGTTCGTAAGGTGATTGTAAAGAACTTGCCCTTCCTTCTTGCCGATACCGTTGGATTTATCAGAAAGTTGCCTACCGATCTCGTGGATTCTTTCAAGAGTACCCTCGATGAAACCCGTGAGGCAGACTTGCTGATCCATGTGATTGATGTCAGTCATCCTGATTTCGAGGAACAGATTCAGGTGGTTAATCGTACACTGTGCGATTTAGGTTGTGCGGAGAAGCCTCAGATTCTTGTCTTCAACAAGATGGATGCCTACTCCTTTACTCCCAAGGATCCCGATGATTTGTCTCCTGCAACGCGCGAAAATACTCCGCTCGAAGAACTCATGCAGACTTGGATGGGTCGCACTGCGGGTACTTCCGATGCAAATAATCCTAACTCGGGCAGTATTCTCGATGTTATTTTTATTTCTGCTCGTGAGAAGACGAATATCGATGAACTCCGCGACTTGCTTTATACACGCATTCGTGAATTACATGTTCAGAAGTATCCGTATAATGATTTCCTCTTCCAGGAATATACGGAAGAGGATCAGGATGAATGATCGCTCCTATAATATAATAATAAATGCCTCCGAGGATTTCGGGGGCATTTATTATTTTGTGCTCTTGCACGAGTCTTTTCAATTCGTCGTACGGCGAATATACATTCGTCCGCGGGCGAATATTCTGTCGTCCTACGACGAATGTACTGTCGTCCGCGGACGAATTTACTTTTTCTCTTCTTTGGTGGCAGGTTCTTCGCTTTCGCTTTCCTCTTCCCAGTTGTCTTCGCCAATCTGCGGGCTTATACCGAAATCTTTTCCATCGAGGCCGTCAGCATAGCCTTGGGCATAGCCACGGCGATAGGCGTCAGCATAACTTCTGCGGTCTGCGGGTTTGGGGAATTGTGAGGATTCGTCATAGGAAGCACGCTCGTCTCCTGTTACACCGTCCGTGATGCCGGCATAATAGCCATCTTCATAGCCTGCATCGGTCGGGATGCGAATATCCTGTGTTACGCTGTCTTCAGCCTGCTCGTATTCCACAACATTTTCTTTGGGCAGTGCGTCCAGTTCCTCTGTGGTATCGGGATGAGCAATGTTCCTCAAGGAGTCGCGGGTTGCGATTCCCTGGGGAGTAAGAGGAATATCAGACTCTTTCTTCAAAAAGAAGATGGCTGATGAAGTCAGAGCGAGTACTGCGACAAAGAACACCCCTCGAATGAGGGTCGTATTATCAGCGTTTGTATTGTTATTATTGGTGTTTGCCATTGTCAGAGGCTAGTTTTTTCTAGGAAATTCAATTGAAGTTGAGGTCGCTGTGCTATCTTCGTTTGCGTCCGGCATCAATGCGGAGGAAGATGAATAGAAGTAGTGTAAAACCCCAGAGAGAGGAACCACCGTACGAGAAGAACGGTAGCGGAATACCGATTACCGGGGCAAGGCCCGTTACCATTCCGATGTTGATAAAGACATGGAACAGCAGAATGCAAAGTACGCAGTACCCGAAGACTCGCCCGAAGACCGTTGTCTGTTTTTCGGCCAGAACGAGCAAGCGGAGGATGAGTGCCAGGAAGAGCAAGAGCACTCCAGCGGAGCCAATGAATCCTTCTTCTTCGCCTACTGTACAGAAGATGAAGTCCGTATCCTGTTCGGGAACATAATCAAGTTTGGTTTGAGTTCCGTTCATGAAACCCTTGCCTTGAAGACCACCGGAACCAATGGCAATTTTTGACTGGTTGACATTGTAGGCGGCATCACGGTCCTCTTCAATACCGAGAAGCACGCAGATACGTGTACGCTGGTAGTCTTTCATGACATGGTTGAGCGCATAATCAGAAAGATACAGGAAAGCCGTACTACCTAAGGCGAAAACGGAAATCAGGAGGAATTCCTTCATGCGATGCCCGAGCCACATCCATCCCAAATAGGCAATCATTACGATATCGTATGCAAGGAGTACCCAGGCGATATCAAAAGGAATAATCAGCCAGGAGAAAAGATAGGCAACGACATTTACCGCCAAGCCGGAGATTAACAGACGTTGTGCGTGTTCAGGTTGCTTGGGAATGTAGATGCGTGTCATTCCTGTTACGAAGAGCCAGATCATGGTCAGTACGCAGTATTCACCGACATCACCAGTCGTTCCGGGAAGGGGATCAAGGCTGAAACCGATACCGACAACAAAATAGGCAACTGCAGCAACCGCGCAGAAAAGAATACTGCCAGGCATACCTTCGCGATAAAACATTAGGAAGAAAGCCATGTAGACAAGAGCGGAACCCGTTTCTTTCTGCATGACAATCAAGCAGAAAGGAAGGAGTACGATGAAGGCAGCGCGAAGGAAATTCTTACGTTTGTTGAGCGTAAATCCATATTGGTTAATGAGTTTCGCAATCGCAAGTGATGTCGCGCACTTTGCAAATTCTGCGGGTTGCAGGCTGACAGGGCCTAATGAAATCCAAGATCGGGAACCTTTGATGTCATGGGCAATGAAAGGTGTGACTAAGAGTACGATCATCATCAGCCAGTAAAAGACATCAGCCAGCATCTCGAAGTAACGGTCTTCTATCATCAGAAGAATACCTCCCAAACCAATGGAGCAGCCAATCCATACCAACTGTTTTCCTGTTCTGGAACCCCACGAAAAGAATTCGGTGTCACCGATATTGTGGCTGGCACCGCACACACTGATCCATCCGAAGGCGAGGAGTACTGCGTAGAGCAGCAACACCCAACCATCAGTTAGGAAAAGCGGGTTGATTTTATTTCTTTCGCGCATGGGAGATATTTGTTAGTTGGATTGTTCTTTGTCCTATTTTGAGACTTGGTGATCAGTCCTTTAGGCCCCGTGCGTTGCCATGGCAACGTTATTTCTTGGAGGGAATGTTTACTTTCTTATGAGGATAGGAAATGGAAGTGTGTTGGAACTTGTCTGCCAAAGCCTGTGCACCAGGATTAAGTTGGCCAAAGAGATATTTCTGAATAATCAGCGAGCCAAGAGGAACACCAAAATGGGCACCGAAACCACCATTCTCTACATAAACGGCAACAGCAATCTTAGGTTCGTTCATCGGAGCAAATCCGATAAAGGCAGAGTGGTCAACACCCCTGTTCTGTGCTGTACCCGTTTTTCCGCAGACTTCAACGCCCGGGATGTTGGCTCCTTTACAGGTACCTCCCAGAACTGCCTGACGCATACCTGCCACGATGTAATTGTACCATTTCGGGTCAACCATGGTATGGTGCTTGTTGCGGTATAGCGTATCAATCTGTTCACCTTGAACGGAATGAACAACATGGGGGATGTAGTAATAGCCACGGTTGGCGATGGTTGCACATTCGTTGGCCATCTGAAGCGGAGTGGCTGTGACCTCACCCTGACCAATGGAAATGGAAATCACGGTGAGTGCATTCCAAAGGTTTTTGTAGGCTTTATCGTAGAACTGAGCATTCGGAATCATACCGCGCTTTTCGCCGGGAAGGTCAATTCCCAATCGGTAGCCAAAGCCCATGCTGACCAAATGATCTTTCCAACGTGTCATGGCAGCCTGGGTTGAACCGTATTTGGCTTTGTTACCAAACATTCTCATCAAGTTCCAGCAGAAATAAGCGTTGCAAGAAGTTCCGAGAGCGGGAACAAGGGCGATGGGAGAGGCGTGTCCGTGACAGCCAAGATGGAGGCCTTTATAATTAAAGCCTCGAGAGCAGGGGAAGACGGTAGAAGGTGAAATGATGCCTTCTTGCAAACCGATCAGACCTTGCGTAGGCTTGAAGGTTGAACCAGGAGGGTAAAGACCCATAATCGCTCGGTTGAGCATAGGACCCATAGGGTCTTGCGTCATTTCCATGATTTTCTTGCTTCGTTCCTTGCCCATCAATTCGCGTGGGTCGTAAGTCGGAGCAGAAGCCATGCAGAGAACTTCGCCGGTAGAGGGTTCGATAGCGACAATAGCACCACATTTTCCTTGAAGGAGTTTCTCTGCCAGTTCCTGGAGTCCCTTGTCTATACTGAGCGTAAGGTTACGACCGGGCTGAGGTGCAATGTCGTATTTTCCGTTCATATAGGAACCTTGGGAACGGCCATGAACATCTCGGAGGACGATGTGCATACCTTTTTCACCACGGAGAACTTTTTCATAGGAACGTTCAACACCAAGCTTGCCGATGTAGTCACCGCTCTTATAGTATTTATCAGAATCAATATCGGCCTGGTTTACTTCGCCGACGTCACCGAGGATATGAGCACCGATACCACTGGTATAGTGGCGGACGTTACGCTTTTCAACAGAAAATCCATTGAAGCGGAATAGTTTCTCTCTGAATTTTGAGAACTCCTCGGGAGCAATCTGGCTCATAAAGAGCTGCGGCGTATTACGAGAATAGTTCGGGTGCTTCTGCGGGTCCTTGATGTCCGCCATACGCTGGATGTACTCTTCTTTGGTAATTCCAATCGTATTGCAGAAGTCGAGGGTATCAATGCCGTGCTGGTCCTGCATCACCACCATGATGTTGTACGAAGGCTCGTTATAAACGAGGAGACTATCATGACGGTCCATGATCAAACCGCGTGAAGGGAAGATTATTTCCTTGCGAAAGGCGTTGGAATCCGCACGTTGGCGGTAGTTGTCGCTGGTTAACTGCAGTGTGAAAAGGCGCACAATATAAAGGGTGATAATAGCCACGGCTATACCACCTACAATATATTTTCGCTTTTCAAAACTGTAGTCTTTGGGCATTTATTAGGTTGATTTTTTCTTCATACTCTGTCTGATGCGTTCCATGGCGCAGATCACAAGGAGAGTGAGGACGGCAGATCCGCCGATATACTTCAACAGAATGAAGATATGGAAGAAGGAGAAACATTCCATCATAAAGAAGAGGGTAACGAAAATCAGTGTTGCAGCAGTTGCATAGCGCAAGAAACCACTCCACTGCATCGTGTTCACCGAGGGTTCAAAACCTTCTTCGCTGCGATCTGCAGGAGAAAACATCATGAGAAGGTTGGGGGTAATCAAACCGAGGAATGTCATCGTGGATGCGCACTCTCCAATAGTATTGCTGAACATGTCAACAAGAATTCCCATCGCAAAACCGAGGACGATGTATACCCATCGGGGAGTTGTACTGTGCAGAATAAGCAGAAGGTAGAAGAAGGGCATGGGTGTAGCATATCCAAGGATATGGATATGATTGAACACCAGCACCTGAAGCATCAGGAGAAGGATGAACCATAAGGTGCGTTGCATGGAAGTTGAAAACATAGTAATTCTGTTTATTCTGGTTGTTCCGTCAATTGAAGAGCATGTTTGTTGAGCGTGTCAATCTCTGCCTTGTAAGGAGTAGCGATGATATTGACGTCACGAAGGCTGGCAAAGTCATTTCCAAGGACAATGTCGAGACGGTAACTCTGACCGTCGGATGAATTACCCACTTTGGTCACACGACCGACGAAGATGCCGGGAGGGAAAACATTGGAATAACCAGAGGTCTGAACTACGCAGCCTTTGTTAATTTTGGCATAACGGGGAATGTCATCAACGTAAGCCGTACGGGTATTGCGTCCATCCCATTGCAGATAACCGAAATAGGACTGGCCACGGATACTACAAGAGATGCTGGATTTGCTGTGAGTAACAGGAAGAACAATGGAGGTATGTGCTCCTGAGAGGTAGACAATGCCGACAACACCGCCACTGCTGACAACACCCATTTCTGCTCGAACGCCGTCAGCCGTACCCTTGTTCACTACGAGGTAGTTATTGGCACCAACGCAAACCTTGTTGCTGATGACCTTAGCAGGAATCTGGTTGAAACCTACGAGTTCCTGTTGGATGCGACGTTCGGTCAGCGTTGTGTCATGGGTAGCGTCGAGGAGAGCCTGACGCAAAGCCTCGTTCTCTTGTTGTAAGAGGGTGTTGGCACTGTTGAGTTCCGTATTGACCTCTCGCAACTTGATGAAGGATTCTGCATCTGTATAGATGGAGTTGACTTCTGCAACTGCTCCGTTGGCAGCCGACATCCAAGCGCTTCCCTGGTAGTTATTATACTCCACGAGAGAGACGATGCTGAAAATCTCCAGCACCACAAACAGAAACAGATAATTATACCGACGAAGAAAGTCTAATAGGACTTGCACAGTGAATTGGAATTAATATTTAAGAGTTCTCCGACAGGCTTGTCGAAGAACTCTTGTATTCTGTTATCTCATGAGACAGGGATACTCATCAATGTTTTCGAGAGCCTTGCCTGTACCCTTGGCAACGCAGAGAAGAGGATCTTCAGCCACATGGAAGGGGATGTTGATTTTGTCAGTCAAACGCTTGCCAAGACCACGGAGGAGAGCACCACCACCAGTGAGGTAGATACCATTCTTTACGATATCTGCGTAAAGTTCAGGGGGAGTGTTTGAAAGAGCGTTGAGAACTGCAGTCTCAATGCGGGCAATTGAACGCTCGAGGCAGTGTGCGATTTCCTGATAGCAAACGGGGATTTCCATCGGATAGGCCGTAATACGGTTAGGACCGTGTACCACGAAGTCTTCGGGAGCTTCATTTGCAGGAAGTTCAGAAAGTGCGGAACCTACATTAATCTTGATACGCTCAGCCATACGCTCAGAAACATTCACGTTGTGCTGGCGAGCCATATATTCCTGAATGTCAGCGGTAAAGTCGTCACCTGCCATCTTGATGGAGTTGTTACTTACAATACCGCCCATAGAAATAACAGCGATTTCGGTAGTACCACCACCTATATCAACGACCATCTGGCCTTCAGGGGCATTAACATCAAGACCAATACCGATAGCTGCTGCCATAGGTTCGAAGATGAGGTAAACATCGCGACCGCCAGCGTGCTCTGCAGAGTCACGGACTGCACGAAGCTCAACTTCGGTAGAGCCGGAGGGAACACCAATCACCATACGAAGGGTAGGGGTGAAGAGGTGACGACCTGTGCTTACCATATTGATCAGACCGCGCATCATCAATTCGCAAGCATTGAAGTCTGCGATGACACCGTCGCGGAGAGGACGAACCACATGAATCTTGTCATTGGTCTTTTCGTACATAAGTTTTGCGCGTTCACCGACAGCGATTGTCTTTTCGGTGTGGGGATCGAGAGCGACTACAGAAGGTTCATTTACTGCAATCTCACCATCAGCAATGATGATGGTATTTGCAGTACCGAGGTCCATCGCTAACTCGCGCTTCATGGAAAAGAAATTGGAGAAAAGTCCCATTCTAAATGTCTATAGTTTTACTTTTTGATGATTTTTTACTTTGCAAACCAAGCGTGGATAGCAGTGTCGTAGTGACTGCTTACTCCGAACGCCTGAGTTGCGAACCAGCGACGCTGGTCGATAGTGGTTTCCGCACCCTGCTGCTGCACGATTTCGAGGAGGGGCTTGTATTCGCTCTTTGAGGGAACGATAACCACATCGTTGAAATTCTTTGCACCAGCACGAATGAGGCTGATACCACCTATATCAATCTTCTCAATGATAGCAGCATCGTCAGCACCGCTGGCAACGGTCTGCTCAAAGGGATAGAGATCAACGATAACGAGGTCGATTTCGGGAATCTCAAACTGAGCCATCTGCTGCTGATCGCTTTCAAGTTCTCTGCGACCGAGAATACCACCAAAGATTTTGGGGTGAAGGGTTTTTACACGACCACCAAGAATGGAGGGGTAAGTCGTTACGTCCTCTACCTTCTGACAGGGATAACCGAGACTTTCAATGAAGGTCTGGGTACCACCAGTAGAGAGAAATTGTACACCGTTCTTATGGAGTTCAGCGAGGAGTTCCTCGAGACCATCCTTGTGGAAAACTGAAATGAGAGCAGTCTTGATTTTCTTGGTTGCGGCCATATTGAGTGATTGCTAATAGGTTGTAACTTTTATATTGTGCGCAAAATTACGATTTTACCTACGATTTTCAAAAGAAAATAAATAAAATCTCAAAAAAAACTTTTTCGGTCTCAATCTTTTGCTAAGTCAATAAAAAATACTGGCCCCATCAACCGCTGTTGACAGTAGCCAGTACGAAACTATAAATACGAGAAATGCTTCGTGTTTAAATTCTTTCCAATGAATTGAAAAGAGGGTTTCAACTCTTACTTGGCAAGGCCAAGACCAATCTGCATGCCGTTATAATTGTTTACAAGGCTGGAAAGGGTGCTGAGAGTTGTGTTGCTGTTGCCGAGCAAAGAACTTGCAGTTCCAACAAGCTTGAGCATCTTGTCTGCTTCGAAGAGGAGGCTGATGCCATTTGCTGTAGTTCCTACGGTAGCGGTCTGGTTGAAGAGACCAAGAGCGGCAACGAGATTAATCTTGCGAGAAGAACTATCATAGGTGTATGTACCGTTGATGGTCTTTCCACTAAGAGTTGCGCTGAAAGTCTTATCCTGGTTGAAGGTAAACTTGCTGCTTCCCTTCTTGATGCCGTACTTAGAAAGCTGTTCATCGATTTTGTTTTCAATGGTTCCAGCTGCAACTGCGCCACCTGCCTTTGAAAGGAGATTGTCACTTTCGAAAGCAACGTCAACACCCTGATAGGTCCAGGTTCCGTAAAGTGTGCTTTCGCTGACAGCGGTAGTACCGAGGAAAGTACTAAGCAAATTGCCGAGGGTGTTCTGGTTGGTTAGAGCACTTCCTAAACCGCTAACAACGCTGCTGGCGGTAGAACCAGTATTTCCACCAAGAAGACCACTGACAAGACTGCTGCCAGTAGTACCCAAACCACAGCTGGTGAGGGTAAGACTGAGCGCCATAGCGCTTACAGAAAAAAGAATCTTTTTCATTTCCGATGTGATTTCGTGAGCAAAGTTACACTCACATTATGAGTTATCAAAATCATTTAGACAAAAAGCGGAAATTGTTCGACAAAATCCGCTCTTTGTTAATTATCTCCAAAATTGAATATGATTGCTGAGGCTTACAGTGTGCTCTTGGCGATTGCCTTGAGTTCTTTTACTGTAACTTCTGCTTAACTTCGATTTCTGCAAAGGTTTCGATGATGTCGCCTTCCTTGATATCCTGGCAACCCTTGAGGGAGATACCGCACTCGAAGTTTGTACTAACTTCCTTAACATCATCCTTGAAGCGCTTGAGGGCGTCAATATCACCGGTAAAGATAACAACACCTTCGCGGATGAGGCGAGCCTTGTTGCTGCGGCTCACGCGACCGTCCATAACGTATGCACCGGCAACATAACCCACCTTGGAGATATGGTAAACCTGGCGTACTTCAACGGTAGCGGTGAGTTCTTCCTTAACGATGGGCTTGAGCATACCTTCCATTGCTTCCTTAACTTCTTCGATGGCATCGTAGATGATGGAGTACTGGCGGATGTCGACACCTTCCTTTTCTGCCAACTTACGAGCACCGGCAGAAGGACGAACCTGGAAGCCGATAATAACAGCCTTGGAAGCTGCAGCGAGGGTAACATCGTTCTCGCTGATCTGACCTACACCCTTATGGATAACATTAACCTGGATGTTTTCAGTAGAGAGACGGATGAAGCTGTCGGAGAGAGCCTGAACAGAACCGTCCACGTCACCCTTAACCACGATGTTGAGTTCCTGATAGTCACCCAACTTGAGGCGGCGGCCGATTTCGTCAAGAGTAAGCATCTTGGCAGTACGGAAATTCTGTTCGCGCTGGAGTTGCAGACGCTTGTTGGCAATTTCACGAGCTTCCTGTTCGCTTTCCATTACATGGAATTGGTCACCAGCCTGGGGAGCACCGTTGAAACCGAGGAGGGTTGCAGCGTGAGCGGGAGCAACTTCGTTTACGCGCTGACCACGCTCGTTGAAAAGAGCCTTGACACGACCGAAGTTTGTACCTGCAACCACGATATCACCCTGCTTGAGGGTACCATTACTAACGAGTACGGTTGCAACGTAACCACGGCCCTTATCGAGAGAAGACTCAATGACGGTACCTGTAGCACGACGGTTGGGGTTTGCCTTAAGTTCGAGCATATCGGCTTCGAGGAGCACCTTTTCGAGAAGCTCATAAACGCCGAGACCCTTCTTTGCAGAAATATCCTGGCTCTGGTACTTACCACCCCATTCTTCAACGAGGAAGTTCATAGAAGCCAAAGTGGTCTTGATCGCATCGGGATTTGCTCCGGGCTTATCAATCTTGTTGATAGCGAAGACGATAGGAACACCCGCAGCAACAGCGTGGTTGATGGCTTCCTTGGTCTGGGGCATTACATTATCGTCGGCAGCGATGATGATGATAGCGATATCGGTAACCTGAGCACCACGAGCACGCATAGCGGTAAATGCTTCGTGACCCGGAGTATCGAGGAAGGTAATTTCGCGGCCATTCTTCAAGCGAACGTTGTAAGCACCGATGTGCTGGGTAATACCACCAGCTTCACCTGCGATTACGTTAGCGTTACGAATGTGGTCAAGGAGTGAAGTTTTACCATGGTCAACGTGACCCATTACGGTTACGATAGGAGCGCGTTCTACGAGGTCTTCTTCGCGGTCAACTTCTTCTTCGATAGCTTCGCTTACTTCTGCGCTGACATATTCGGTAGAGAAACCGAATTCATCAGCAACGAGGTCGATGGTTTCCTGGTCAAGGCGCTGGTTGATACTAACCATAATACCGAGGCTCATGCAAGTTCCGATAACCTGCGTTACAGGAACATCCATCATGGTTGCCAATTCGTTTGCAGTAACGAACTCGGTGAGTTTCAGGATCTTTGACTGTGCATCCTGTTCCATCATCTGTTCTTCTGCACGTTCACGAGCAGCTTCACGCTTTTCCTTACGATACTTAGCACCCTTGGCACCCTTGGTCTTGCCCTGAAGACGAGCGAGGGTTTCCTTCACCTGCTTTGCTACATCTTCATCACTGATCTGAACAGGCTCCTGCTTAGGCTGGTTCTTGCCACGCTTCTTGCCATTCTGACCCTGGCCATTCTGACCGTTCTGGTTATTGCGGTTACCCTGATTCTGACCATTCTGGCCGTTCTGGTTCTTACCGCCGTTATTCTTCTTCTGACCCTGGTTCTGGCCCTGATTATTGCGAGATTCGGCAGCAACGTCTACGCGTTCCTTACCGATGCGGTTACGCTTCTTCTTGTCGCCGTTCTGGCCCTGACCCTGTGCCTGGCCCTGAGCACCCTGACGCTTTTCATCTCTTTCCTTACGACGCTCTTCCTTAGACTTCTTCTTTGGACGAGTGGTCTGGTTGAGGCTGGAAAGGTCGATGGTACCGAGAACCTTGGGACCACTGACGGTGGGAGCGGATTTAAGCTGGAAAACACCATCTTCATTTTCGCTACCAATGCGTTCTGCACGCTCTTCAACAGTGAGTTTCTCCTTCTTTGCACGGGGAGCATCCTCTACAGGAGCTTCCTCAACAACTTCAGGAGTAACGATTTCGGGAACAGCGATTTCTGCTTCCTGAGCAGCGCGGGCAGCAGTTTCTGCTTCTGCCTTTTCAGCAGCTACACGAGCAGCTTCCTCAGCGGCAGCCTTTTCTGCGGCTACACGAGCAGCTTCCTCAGCAGCAGCCTTTTCAGCAGCGCGAGCAGCTTCTTCTGCAGCCTTGTCAGCTTCACGATCAGCGCGAGCTTGATCAAGAGCAGCCTGCTTTTCGTCGCGACGTTCCTTGAAGAGTGAATTTGCCTCATCCTTCATGGCCTTGTCTGCACCGAACTTCTTAGCAAAGAGTTCGTGGAGACTGTCGTCAATCTTGGTATTGAGGTTGGGCTCTACTTCGATGCCGTTTTCCTTGAGTACCTCAATAACGCTATTGAGGGAAACATTGAATTCTTTTGTTACTTTACTTATGCGCATATATTATTTGAGTTGTTTAGAGGTTGATAGAAAGGGTTAATGTTGGATTACTGTATGGATTTGCCATGCAGAATCGAAACATTAGCTTTCTTCATCCTCAAACTCAGCGCGGAGGACACTTAACAGATCGTCAACGGTTTCTTCTTCAAGGTCAGCACGGGTAACAATCATATCACGGGGAGCGTTGAGAACATCCTTAGCAGTGGTGAGGCCGAGGCTCTTAACTGCATCGATAACCCACTGGTCGATTTCGTCATTGAATTCATCGAGATAGATGTCTTCGCTTTCCTTACCTTCTTCAAGTTCACGGAATACATCGATAGTGTAACCGGTGAGCATTGAAGCCAGCTTGATATTCTGGCCGCCCTTACCGATAGCAAGACTAACCTGGTCGGGCTTCAGATAAACATCTGCCTTCTTGGTTTCGGGATCGAGTTTGATATCAACGATCTGAGCGGGATTGAGTGCGCGCTGGATGTAGAGTTCAGTATTAGCGCTGAAGGGGATTACGTCGATGTTCTCATTGTGGAGTTCACGAACGATACCGTGGATACGGCTACCCTTAACACCTACGCAAGCACCTACGGGATCGATGTGCTCGTCGCTGGTTTCAACGCTAATCTTAGCGCGTTCGCCGGGGATACGAGCGATGTCAACAACGCGGATGATGCCGTCAGCAATTTCAGGAATTTCCTCTTCGAGCAAACGACGGAGGAAAGTGGGGCTGGTACGGCTTACATAAATCTTGGGATTACCGTTGGTGTTGTCAACGCGTTCGATGACAGCGCGAACGTTTTCACCCTTGCGATAGAAATCGCGAGGAATCTGATGTGCCTTGGGAAGAAGGAGGTCGTTCTTTGCAGCATCAACGAGAAGTGCTTCGCTCTTCCAAACCTGATAAACTTCAGCAGAGATGAGTTCGCCCTCACGATCCTTATACTTGTTGTAAAGGGTTTCGTGTTCGAGTTCGAGGATCTTGCTGGCAAGGGTCTGACGGAGGGTAAGGATTGCACGGCGACCGAAGCTCTCAAAGTTTACCTGTTCGGTAACATCTTCACCGATTTCGAAGTCAGCTTCGATAAGCTGTGCTTCAGAAAGAGGGATCTGACGGTTGCTGTCTTCAACTTCACCATCAGCAACAACTTCACGGCTGCGGCTAATTTCGAGGTCACCCTTTTCAGGGTTAACAACTACGGTGTAATTCTCATCGCTACCGAAGAGCTTGGCGATAACACTGCGGAAACTTTCTTCCAAAACACCCAGAAGGGTGGTCTTGTCAATGTGCTTGGTCTCATTGAACTCTGTGAAAGATTCCAAGAGGGTCTGTACGGGTTCTTCTATTACTTTCTTTGCCATTGTATATTGTGTTTTTATTTTGTTTGCTGGGGGATGCGCCGGAACTTTCAGACTTTCCGGTTTTACTTAAAATCAATGTAGAGCTTTGTCCACTTGATTTCAGCAAAAGTGAGGGGGTGTTCTACCTCTTCGAGGTGGGGACGCTTCTCACCTTCCTTCTTTACCTTTTCTACGGTGGTGAGAACAATGCCGTCTTCGCTGACATCAGTGAGGACACCGATCATCTTCTTACCAGCGGTGGTAAGAACTTCCACATCATCGCCGGTGTGGATTTCATATTGGCGATGAACCTTGAAAGGCTGACCGATACCTGCAGAGCCTACTTCGAGTTCGAAATCCTCTTCGTCACGGTTAAGACCACCTTCGATGAAACGGGACAGTGCCACGCAGTCATCAATCCATACACCTTCCTCGTGGTCAATTTCCACGACGATACGATCATCAGCGCTAATGGTGAGGTCAGTAAGGAAATAGTCCTTGTCCTCGAGCCACTGATCGATTAAAGTTTTTACAGTCTCTTTGCTAATCATTAAAACGATAGTATTTGCGTTCAGCCATGGGGTGAGCATGAACAGAACAACGTTATTGGGCAATTGTCTTTAAGGGCAAATGTCATTATTAAAAAGAAGTGAGGAGCTTTGCAAGCCCCTCACAACTTAATTCGAGTGCAAAGGTACTGATTTTCGTGATATTACCAAATAATTTTCTTAATATTTTTAAGGAAATAAGCAATTAAGCTCGTTTTTGTCTTCTCGACACGCAAAATAATCGCTCCCACACTCCTATAATATAAATATAGAAGCACGGGAGCGAAAGTCATTATCTGATCAAGTTACGATGAACTTGACGGGAAATCTGGATTATTCAGCGGTTTCCTTTTTGATGAACTTACCTACAATCTGGTTGTTACCCTTGTAAGAAGTCTTGTAAGCGAGGAGAGTAACTTTGTCGCCTTCCTGGATACCAGTAGCCTTGAAGTTCTTGGTTACACCATCGAGAGCGTCAGCAACACCGTAAACGTAGATTTCACCGGTTTCGTCCTTGAGACCGAAGTTACCATAGGTTTCAAGATCGAACTTGTATGCATCACCTTCAAGGTGGAATACAGTACCAGTTACGAGGTAATAGGTGTTCTTGTCATCTTCGAGACCCTGGAGTTCAGCAACGGTCTTAACGTCGTGAGCGGTGTGGCTAACAACTACAGCGTTCTTCATCTGGTTGGTACCATTGTAAGAAGTCTTGATGCTCTGGAGAACAACTTCGTCACCAACAGTGATGCCGAGAGAAGAGAAGTTCTTGGTGTTACCGTTTGCATCGAGAGTACCGTAAACATAAACTTCACCAGTACCATCATTGATGTAGTAGTTACCGTAAGTGTCATTTGCAATCTTGGTAACAATACCGTGAACCTTGTAGAGAGCATTGGGATCGTCTGCAAGAGTATTGAAGGTTGCGCAGTTAACGTCAACGATAGAACCTTCCTGAGCAATAGTGCTGGTAGAAGTATAGGTCTTGCCGTTAGCCTGGGTTTGGAAGGTGAGTTCAGAAGAACGAGCACCACCGTCGTTAGCACCTACCTTGAAGTAAACTTCATAGAGGTTGTTGCCAAGAGACTTGATAGTCTTTACAGATACCCAGTCTTCTGCAGCTTCAACATTCACGTTGCTACCCTTGCAGGTAAGATAAGCGATGAATTCGCCACCTTCCTTGGGAAGAGTTTCAACAGAGAGAGAGTCAACCTTCATGAGAGACTTCTCGATTGCGATAACGCTTACATTAACGAGTTCAACAACACCGTTGTAAGTGGTCTTAGGACCTTCGCAAGTAACGATGTCACCAACTTCGATGCCGAGGCTGGTAAAGTTCTTTTCGCCACCATTAGCGTCGAGAGTACCGTAGATATAAACTTCGCCGGTTTCGTCAGCGAGGTACCAGTTACCATAGGTAGTGTTGACAATCTTGGTAACAGAACCCTTAACACGATAGGTATCGCTATCGGGGCCCTTGAGAACGGTAGCGCAGGTAGAGATGGGGAGTTCTACCTTTTCGGTCTGCTGGAGAACGTTGATGCGCTGGAATTCAGTCTGGCCGTCAACCTGAAGAGAGAGGGTTGCAGTACGGCTTGCAGTAGCAGCAGGTGCGCTGAAGGTAACTTCAGTTTCACCAGCCTGACCACTTGCGGGAGATACGGTGATCCATTCAGGTACATCGGAAATGGTCCATGCGCCCTTAGCAGTTACAACAGTCTTGTCAGAACCACCATTAGCATCGAAGGTAATGTAAGACTTGGTTACCTGCACAGAATCAAGAACGGTCATTTCTTCTTCGCTACAAGCAGAGAAGAGACCGATGACAGCAACGAGTGCAAAGAAAATATGTTTGATTTTCATGATTTAAACGAGATTAAACGATTAGAAGATGTACTTAGCACCGATGGAAGCGTACCAGCACTGACCGATTGCATGGTTGGGAAGGAAGGTAACAGTTTCACCGTTGATAGCCTTAGGAGTTGAGAAGGTTGCATAACCCTGAGCATCAACACCTTCGTACTTCAAGATACGAGCGTCAGAACCGATAGCAGAGTTGAGAGTCTTTGCTACACCCCAGCTGGAGTTGAAGAGGTTGAGGAGGTTCTTAACATCGAGGCTTGCCTGGATGGTGTGCTTGGTACCAGCGATGTTGAAGTTGAAGTCGTGCTTGTAGCTGAAGTCAACGCGATGTACCCAAGGAGAGTACATGCTGTAGCCTTCTGCATACTTGCCCTGACGGCTCTTCAAGTAGCTGTTGTTGTGTACATAATCCATGAAGCGGGTTGCATCGTCAGTAGAAACGAAACGGAAATCACCGTTTGCAACCTCTGCATCGGTAGGAACGTAAATTGCATCGTAGTTGTAACCATCACCGTTCATATCGTTTACGGTCATGCAAGAATAGTTGTAACCACCGCGCCAGGTTTCATAAATGAAGCTGAAGTGATTACCGCTCTTGTCATGCAAGGTCAAAGCTGCGAAGAAACGATCGGGTTCAACATTCACACCGTTGTGAAGCTTGATGTTGTTAGGACCTTCGTAAGTGGGAACGTAGGTGAATGCAGACTCAGCAGCAGAACCAGGGAGAGAAGTAACTTCCTTCTTTACGGTGTGGGTGTAAGCTGCCTTGATTGACATCCAGTCGAAGGGACGCATGTCCATGCTTACGCTTGCGCTCCAACCATAACCGCGGTTGGTGTTGGTCAACATAAATGCCTTGGTACCAGAACGGAAGCCGCTGGGATAGATAGGACGGTTGTCAACGCCGTTGAAGCGAGCGAAACCACCTACGTCAGAGATACTCCAGTCTTCGATGCATGCATCGTTAACTACCTTGTTGAAGATACCTTCTGCAGTGATGGTGAAGGGGAAGCTTACGGGGAACTGATAGTCAACAGCGAAAGAGGTCTTCCAAACCTGAGGCATCTTGAAGTCGGGATCAACTGCGCTGATAGATGAAGGAGCGGTACCTTCTTCAGGAGTGATGTTTTCAGGATAACCGAGGCTGATGAGCTTTTCACGGAGAGCATCAACAGTTGCCTTACCGTTAGCGTCGGTTACGAGACCACCTGCGAATTCATCCATGGTAAAGCCCTTCTTGGCTGCATTCTTGGCATTGATCTGTGCCTGATACTGAACCATACCAGAGTTGGTAGGCATGTTGGTGAAGAATACGAGGGGGAGACGACCAGTGAAGAGACCGGTACCACCACGGAGGGTGAGGCTCTTATCACCGAATACATCCCAGTTGAAACCTACACGGGGTGAGAAGCTGGGGAAAGACTTGGGCCAGGTACCGGTATCGATGTGACGACCTGCATAGTCGAGATCATAGATAGCCTTGTTGGTCATCAAGTCACCGTTGTTGAAGAAGATATCGTCGATACGGAGACCGAGGGTGAGCTTGAAGTTATCAGAAACCTGCCATTCATCCTGGCCATAGATACCTGCACGGCTGAAAGCTACACGAGCTGCAGGATTGGTTTCACCACCGTAACCATAGGTCAAACATACAACTTCAGGAGCAGCACCAGAGAGGAAATCATCAACGCTCTTGTAACGATAGTAACCGGAACCGTTACGCATGTACTGGTTGTCTGCCATCTGGTATTCGTAGTTGATACCAGCAAGAACCTTGTGCTTACCGAGGTTGAAGGTCATATCGTCCTTCATGTTCATAACGGTGTTGTGAACAGCGTTGTTCCAGGTGAAGAGTTCGTAACCGAGAGCCATGTAGTTATCGCTACCGTCAGCTGCGGTGGTACCATCTACACCAGTCTGGCCACCATCGAGGATATCGATGAAGGGGAATTCTTCAGAGTTGGTAGCACGAACGTCGTCGAGCTTAGAGAAAGTTGCGAGGAACTGATTGGTAATCTTGTCGTTGATACGGCTGTTGAAGTCGAGAGAAACAGAATGTACGAGGTTATCAACTGCGTACATAGAGTTAGCAAACGACATTGAGTAGAGAGATGTACGATAGTTAGCAGCACGAGTACCACCATCCATAGAAGTACCGTTAGGAGAATTCCAACCACGGTTCTTGGTGAAGTTGTAACGGAGAGCTACCTTGTTCTTATCGTTGATGTTCCAGTCGAGACGAGCGAGGAGCTTGTAGTTGCTTTCGTCAGCGGGGAAGTCAGTCCAAGAACCAGTGTCGTAACCATAGTTTTTCTTTACGAATTCAGAAACGCGCTGAAGGTCGGAGTTCTTGGTACGAGAGATGTACTGGGTGTTAACACCGACACCATTATCAGAACCACGCCAGCGGTTTGCAATGGTAGGAGTCTTCTCCATTTCACCGTTTACGAAGAAGAAGAGCTTGTTCTTGATGATGGGAGCACCGAGAGTGAAACCATAAGTGGTCTTGCGGTCCTTGTTACGAGCACCGTCAATAGCTTCGCCTTCGATTGCATCACCACGCATGTTTTCGTTCTTGTGATAAACGTAGGCACTACCGTGAACCTTGTTGGTACCAGACTTGGTGATAGCGTTTACAGCACCACCGATGAAACCGGTCTGACGTACGTCGAAGGGAGAGATAACAACCTGCATTTCTTCAATAGCTTCGATAGAGATAGGGCTACCACCACCGGGGAGGTTAGAACTCAAACCGAAGTTGTTGTTGAAGTTAGCACCGTCAACGGTGAAGTTACCAGTACGACCATCGGAACCCTGGAAGCTCATACCATTACCACCATAGGGAGAGAGACGAGTGAAGTCGGTCACGCTACGGCTTACGGTAGGCATGCTTACCATGTCAGCGTTAGAGATGTTGGTAGCAGCACCGGTCTTCTGGGTAGAGAACTTGGTAGCACGGGTGGTTGCTACAACTGCTTCGCCGAGCTGGTTATCGCTAACGGTCATTGAAGAGTTAAGGGCGAAG
Organism: Prevotellaceae bacterium UBA1746; assembly: GCA_002314875.1. GTDB lineage: Bacteria > Bacteroidota > Bacteroidia > Bacteroidales > Bacteroidaceae > Alloprevotella. The sequence goes on along the minus strand of DCHS01000002.1, from coordinate 10,905 downwards.
TTTTCAGCGAGGCTGAGAACAACATCCTTGTAAACGGTAGTCTTGTAGCCGATGTAAGAGATGGTGATCTCGTAGGGGCCACCGACACGCATACCCTGCATGGTGTAGAGACCGTCATTGTTGGTCATTGCACCATAGCGAGTACCAGAAGGAGTGTGTACTGCGACAACATTGGCACCGATAATAGGCTCACCATTTTCGTCCGTGATATGACCGCTCATTGAAGAGGTGGTCATCTGGGCTGAAGCCATCGTGGCTACAATTGCCATAGGGGCAATCAGTGAAAATCTTTTGTCGAAATTCATAGATTTAATAAATTAATAATATGTTGTATTTGATTTAGATAATCTTAGGGATACAGTTTGAAATAATCAAAGTTTTCTCTTAAACGCTGCAAAAGTACTTCTCATTTATTTCATTGCGGTTTCAGACTTGTGATAATCTTGTTACACGCATGTATACTTGTAGATTAGCCTTGTGTTGTTTCCTTTAGGTTGCAATTTCAACCTTAAAGCCCTCTCTCCGTTTGGGAAAGGGGGCTTTTGAGATTATTTTTGAATGAACTTGCGGCCATTCTGGATGTAGATCTGACCGTTCATAGGATTCTTTATTGCGCGGCCGGTAAGGTCGAAGATAGTGCTGTTTGCAGTACTGATGCTAGTATTCTTTATGCCAAGGGTGCAGCTTTCATCATAGACAAAATTAATATTGTAAACGGTAGTTTTACCGCTCACAGTAAACTCAACCTTTGCAGTATAGGTAGCAAATCCTCCTTCTTCAAATGAAGGTTCAAGCCAAAGGGCAGTAGAAGCTCCTGCTGCAATATTAACATTGCTTACGGTCATAGTACTTTCTTGCATTTTTTTACAAGAACCACCAAAACACCACTGCATGACTTTCCAATCTGACGTAGTTACCTTGGCCGTTACGGATAAAGTGGAAGAACTTGTATTTACAACGAGAGGTTCTTTTATACCGCACTCAACGACAATAAAAGGATCGGTCTCGTCACCGTAGTTTTCTTCTTCTGCATAAACGTTGAGGGTCTGGCTGGGGTCAACGGTTTCGCCCTTGTAGGTTAAAGCAATCTGTGCATTAGCGCTTACAGCAACCAATGCCATGAGGATAAGAGAGTAAAGTTTCTTCATATGATAATTGTTTGTTATTTCAAGTATTGGATTCAACCAAACCAAACTGCTTTGGTTGAATCTTAATTATTTTATTTGCTTACAACGGGAACATCAACAACCTGAAGGACCTCGCCGTTCTTATCAGAAACGAAGGCAACGACGGCCATATTTTCAGGTTTGCAGTAATACTTCTCGTTGAATGCAGCCTTGCCGTATCCCATAGGGATTTCATAGGTCTTTGTCCATTCCTTGGAACCGAAGTCATCACCGTATGCCTCGGTGAGTGCATCGCGAAGAACATGGCTGTGAACATAAGACATATCACGGGTACCGCTGGGAAGCATCTGCATAGCAGTGATGTTGCTTTCAGTAAGCCATACGGTGAGTTTGCTACCAGAAAGAGCGCCGTTTTCGTTTTCTGTGGAGGTAGCTTTTACTTCGAGTTTACGACTATCTGCATTGTAAGAGACATTTACACCAAGACTAATCTTCGGTTCCTGAGTTCCGCATTCTGCAATAGCAGAGGTCCAGGAAGTATAGTCTTTGAGGCCACCTTTACGGTCAATCATGCCAGAGGGCCAAGCGGTTACGCCCCAATGAGTATTGTATTCTTCGCCAAGAGCAGTAGCAAGGCCTTGAACCTGTTTTTCACAGCTGAGGCTCATCGCGCCACCATGGATGCTGACAGCAATAATGTGCTCGCCCATGCTGGTGCTCATCAAAGTATGAAGCATTGCGGCTGCAGTAGGACAATTTACGCAGTTTTGGCCGGTAAAGTCTTCTACAAGCACGTTCTTCTTCATTTCGATGGGCTTTGCATCAGTCCAGCGTTCGTTTTCTTCGATTGTTTCGCAGGCAGTCAGCGTCATGAGGGCCAGCGCTAAAAATGCAAGTTTCTTCATGTTTCTGATTACCTTTAAAAGTTATACGTATAAGAAGCGGTGAGACCCTTCTGGGCGGGGACATAGCGGCAAACGCCACCTGAACAGTTGTAACCGGCACGGGTCTTTCCATAACCAACAGAGAGACGGTGAGACTTCTGGGTGAAGGTTACGAGAGCCTGATAATAATGAACCTTGTGTTCTTCGCCTGCAGCATCAAGGACGTGTGCGTTGAACTGGTCACTCAAGGTAAACATGAAGTGGGGGAGCATATTGAACTCAACAAGGCCGAAGTACCAGTCCTTCTGATCCTGATTGGTATGAAGATACTGGGCTTCACAACGGAGAGCATACTTTTTGTTGATATTCCACTTGCCTTCGGCAATACCGATGTTGGCCTTGATCATACCACCTTCACCTTCTACAACGGTCTTGTTGTAGTGCTGGTTCAAATACTTGAGGTTCAGCTTGAACTTCTTGGAAAGCTTCTTTTCGATATCGAAGGTGAATTCCTGATAGTACTTGGTATCACCCATCTTAAAGAACTTACTGTCAATTCCTTCAGTACCGTAGAGGCTGGGCTTGTCGTTCTTCAAAGCTTCGAAGTAGTCAGTCTGGTCGTCAATGCTACGAACATGGCTGAATGTTGCCTTGATTGTGGTACCATATTTACCACCGAGAGCAGTCTTCTTCTTAAAGGTATAAGCACCTTCTGTCTGGAAGGCCCATTCACCGGGAACATTCTGGGTAGCGTAGGGATAAATGGTAGCGAGGCTGTAGGTCTGCTGAGGAGTGAACGCAGGGAGGTGGTTGATGAAGCTCGAAGTGAGGTTCATAGAACGACGGCTGCGGAAACTCATATCTTCAGAGCGCTTAACTTGAGCCAAGAGGCTCATACCGCGCTTGGAGTAGCTACCAGTGAGGAGCAGTGCACGACCTGTGTGATAGATATAGCCATTATCAAAGGAAGGATCCTGACTCTTCTGAGCGTATTCAGCAAGGAAAGAGTAGTTGCCCTTACGAAGGTTAGCACGAACATCGAAACTTCCTACTGCGCTGGGAAGATTGAGATTCTGCATGCCAGGAACAACGACGGGAATTTCATTTCCTGATTCGTCAAGGGTAGTAGCGGGCTTACCGTCCTCGCCATAAACTGGCAGGCTTACCGTCTTACCGATATTTTCACTATCTTCCTGCTTGGTTACCCAACTACCACCAATGGTGAAGGCAGTATTGTTTTCCTGCATCTTGGGGAACCAGTCGTGGAAACTGAGTTCCACGTCAGCACCATAAATCCAGGCGTCATTGGTCTCCCAGTAGCGACGCTGCTGACCAGCGAGGGCCTTGAAACGTACACCCTTGAGTGCGTCGATCATAATGCGACCACCACGGAGGCTGTTATCTACACCAAGGCTGCGCTCCTCGTAAGTACGGAGGATGAGACCAGAACCGAATTGTTCGTAGAAAGTACCAGCAGTAAGTTCGAAGCCTTTGTAGTTACCCTTTACATAGTAAAAAGGAACGCCCCAACCCTTAAAGTCTTTTTCAAAGCCAGGGAGAGGGTATTCGTTAAACTCGAGACGGGCACCAGCCTCGATGTACTTGTTGATAACACCTAATTGAACGTAGGTATTCGTAAGGGCCCAATTGTCCGTTTTTTCAGTACCGATAACGTCATCGTCCTGAGGAACGAGTACATCGCTCTGAACGGAGCCGGTAAAACGCCACTTCTTCCACTCGTTGTCAGAGTTGGCGCCGGTAGTTTGGGCAAAAATTGAGAGCGCAGCGCCCATCAAAATTGAGAGCGCTGCTGCTTTGCGATAATTCATGCTTTACTTAGAGGTTTCGTTGTTAGCCTTTTCTTTGCAGCACTGGCCTTCAGCTTTCTTGCATTCGCCATTTGCTTCGCATCCTTCGGTCTTGTGGCATTCGCCTTCTGCCTTTTCCTTGCAGCATTCGCCTTCTGCCTTTTCCTTGCAGCACTCGCCTTCAGCAGGAGCAGCCTTGGGAGCAGCAGCGAGAAGTTCGCGAACCTTTTCGATTGCTTCTTCTTCAGAGCCTTCGGTATAACCGTTGTGGCTCATGGCAATCTGGCCATTGCCATCGATAACGAAAGTGTGGGGAATCATGGGAACGCCGAGAGCGCGACGGAAATCGCTGTTGGGATCAAGGATGACTTCGTATTCCCAGCCGTGGTTGTCAATGAAGGGCTTTACCTTTTGGGCATTCTGGCCTTCATCGATGCTGACAGCGATGAGCTTAACGCCAGTTTCTTCCTGCCATTCTTCATACTTTTCGGCAATATTGTCAAGTTCGCGGTTGCAGGGCTTGCACCAGCTTGCGAAGAAACTGATGATGAAAGGTTTTCCATCGTTGTTCAAAGTTGCGGTGTCGATGGTCTTGCCTTCTACGGTGCGAAGGTTAACGGAAGGAATCTGTGCAAATGCATTTCCCAAAGAGCAAGCAAACATCAAGATTGCTGCGGAAAGAAACTTTTTCATTCTTCTGTATTTTAGTTGATTTGTAATCTTGTGAATTGTTGTTGGAAATCGTATGCAAAAATAATTAATCCCCTCCGTTTTAGCAAATTTTTATTGTTAATTTACAAAGTAAAGGACCCTTTATGCGCGCGTTTGTAATCTTGTGGGCGCAAAAAGAGTATCATTTATGATAAACAGCTGAAAATAAACGTTAAAAGAAGTAACTTTTGGCGGTGTATTTTTCTTGGTTTTTAATACAAAAGCGAGAGAGGAATTTCGGAAAAAATGACCAACCGGAAATAGTCTTGAAAAGTGCAAAAAAATAAGCAGCAACTTTGAGAGTTACTGCTTATTGTAGAGTCGGGGTGACTGGACTCGAACCAGCGACCACACGCCCCCCAGACGCGTACGCTAACCAACTGCGCCACACCCCGATTCTTGGAGGATGCTAACCGAAATTGCTTTCGCGTTTCCGTTTTAGCGAGTGCAAAAGTACGGCGGAATTCTGAAACGACCAAACGAATCTTGCAATTTTTTCAAAAAAACTGCATTTTTCTTAGTTTTTCTTTTGTTTTTGTTTTCTCCAGACTGCATTTTATGGGAAATCGCACATGATTAGCGTACGAATACAGCAAAAGAAAATGCCATTCTCATTTTCGACTACACCTTTAATATTATAGTCCAGATTGGATTATACTTTAGTTCAGATTGTAGAAAATTTCAGCGCGATGCAAACACACCGCGCTGAAATTATTTTATGAAAAAGATGAATTACTTGTGAGCCTCAATCCACTTGCGAGCACTAACGAAGGCTACCATCCAAGGTGTAACATCGTCAGTCAGGACACGATCCTGGGGATAGAAACCGCTTTGCCAGGGGAAGATGGTACGTTCGGGGTGGGGCATAATAGCGAGATGACGACCGTCTTTGCTGGCGATGGCAGCCACATCGTAGCTGGAACCATTGGGATTAGCAGGATAGCCGCTCATGTTGAACTTAGCGACAACATTGTACTCACTTTCGTCGAGAGGCAAGTTGAACTTACCTTCACCATGAGCAACCCATGTACCAATCTTATAGCCGCTGAGCGCGCCAAACATCACGCTGTTATTCTCGGGGATAGCGAGGCTGACGAAAGCAGACTCAAACTTGTGGCTGTCATTATGGAGCATCTGAGCGTAATCGCGGGCATCAGTAACTGCGTGATCGTGGTTCAAAAGACCGAGTTCAACCATCAGCTGGCAACCATTGCAGACGCCGAAACTGAGGGTGTCAGGACGTGCATAGAAGCGGTCGAGTGCAGCCTTAGCCTTTTCATTAAAGAGGAAAGCACCAGCCCAGCCCTTGGCACTGCCAAGAACATCGGAGTTGGAGAAACCACCGCAGAATGCGATGAGGTTGACATCATCAAGGGTTTCGCGACCGGTGATAAGGTCTGTCATCGTAACATCCTTCACATCGAATCCGGCAAGCCAGAAAGCATAGGCCATTTCGCGCTCGGAGTTTGTTCCCTTTTCGCGGATAACGGCAGCACGGATACCGCTTGCTTCCTTACGGTCTGGGTTGAGGCCCCACTGAGCGAGCTTGCCAGTGAATTCCTTGCCGAAGTGGAGTTCAACGGGAAGTTTGCCAAGGTTATCACGGCGCTCTTCTGCCTTGCCATGGAAACTCTGACGACGATCGAGGAGGTAAGAAGTGTTGTACCAAACGGCACGCATTTCATCAATATCGAATTCGAAATGACGGTTTGCCATAGCCACGCTGAGGGTGCGTTCGGTCTGAGGAACACCAATCTTTACATAACCTACGCCTGCATCGTCGAGGATCTTCTTCACGCGGTGGCTGTTCTCGTCCGTTACCTGAATAACAACACCGGGATTTTCAGCGAAGAGACCACGGATGAGGTCGGTACCCTTAAACTTGTCGAGGTTCACGCTGATACCGCCCTTTGTATTGGCGAAGCACATCTCAAGGAGGGTAGTAACGAGACCACCGGCAGAGATGTCATGACCTGCAAGAAGGAGACCTTCTTCTACAAGCTGCTGTACAGCGAGGAAGGCATCGCGGAAGTATTCAGGATTCTGGACGGTAGGAACATCGCTTCCGACCTTACCCTGAGTCTGAGCAAGAGCAGAACCACCCAATTGGAGTTCATCGAAAGAGAAATCGATGTGGTAGAAACGGCTCTTGGCAACGTTCTTCATGACGGGGCTGACAATCTTGCGGATGTCGCTCACTTCACCACCAGCACTGACGATAACGGTACCCGGGCTGATAATCTTGTCACCATTGGGGTACTTCTGCGTCATGGAAAGAGAGTCCTTACCGGTAGGAACATTTACCTGAAGTGCACAACAGAAATCACTGAGGGCCTTGACTGCGGTGTAAAGACGTGCATCTTCACCTTCCTGGGCGCGGCAGGGCCACATCCAGTTAGCGGAGAGAGAAACACTGTCAAGACCTTCAGCCATCGGAGCCCAAACGAGGTTGGTAAGGCTTTCTGCAACAGAAAGAACACTACCAGCAGCAGGATCAGCCAATGCTGCCTGAGGAGCATGACCAATAGCGGTAGCGATACCCTTCTTGCCTCTATAATCGAGAGTTACAGCGCCACAGTCAGAAAGAGGCAACTGAAGTTCACCCTGGCACTGCTGACGAGCAACACGACCAGAGACACAGCGGTCCACCTTGTTGGTCAACCAATCCTTACAAGCCACAGCCTCCAACTGGAGAACGTCCTTGAGATATTCGTCAACTTTGCTTTCTGAATAAGTTGCCACTTCATATTTACGAACGACGGTCTTATCTTCCATGATGGTCTTGGGAGAAGAACCGAACATCTGCTCTACAGCGAGATCGAAGGGACGAATACCGTCAGCCTGTTCGAAGGCAAAACGAGCATCGCCGGTAGTTTCACCGACGGTATACATCGGAGAACGTTCGCGATCTGCAATTTTCTGAACGTGCTCAATCGCCTTTTCATCGATAAGGAGACCCATACGTTCCTGGCTCTCGTTAGCGATGATTTCCTTGGCGCTCAAAGTCTTGTCACCAATGGGGAGTTTGTCCATGTGGATGAGACCACCACATTCTTCAACGAGTTCGGAGAGACAGTTCACATGACCTGCGCTTCCGTGATCATGGATGGAAACAATGGGGTTCTCGTCTTCCTCACAAAGTGCACGAACGACATTGTAGGTACGCTTCTGCATTTCAGGATTTGCACGCTGAACGGCATTGAGTTCGATACCGCTGCTGTAGCGGCCGGTTTCAACAGAACTTACGCTACCACCACCGAGGCCGATGCGGTAGTTTTCACCACCCATGACGACAATCTTATTGCCGGGCTGAGGCTCACCCTTGAGACAGTCGCGCTGAGTACCATAACCGACACCACCGGCGAGCATGATAACCTTGTCGTAAGCATAGCGTTCGTTGGCAGCAACTTCGTTGTGTTCGAACGTCAGCACAGAACCGCAGATCAGCGGCTGGCCGAACTTGTTACCGAAGTCGGAAGCACCATTGGAAGCCTTGATGAGGATCTGTTCGGGTGTCTGGTAAAGCCAGGGACGCTCGGGGAGATTCTGTTCCCAAGACTGAACACCACTTTCCTTACGGGGGTAGGAGGTCATGTAAACAGCAGTACCAGCAATGGGCCAGCTACCTACACCACCACCCATACGATCGCGGATTTCACCACCAGTACCTGTTGCGGCACCGTTGAAAGGCTCAACAGTGGTGGGGAAGTTGTGAGTTTCTGCCTTCAAAGAGATAACGCTCTTAACTTCCTTGGTACGGAAGTAGTCAGGCTTTGAGTGGTCAGCGGGAGCAAACTGTTCAATGACAGGACCTTCGGAGAACGCCACATTATCCTTGTAAGCAGAAAGAATCTTATTGGGGTTCTCCTGGGTGGTCTTCTTGATCATGGAGAACAAGGAAGACTCCTTCTCTTCACCGTCGATGACGAAGGTTCCTCCGAAGATCTTGTGACGGCAGTGCTCGGAGTTAATCTGAGCAAAACCGAAGACTTCAGAGTCTGTGAGCTTACGGCCTAACTGGCCTTCCACCTTATGAAGGTATTCGATTTCCTCGGGAGAGAGAGCAAGACCTTCCTGCTCGTTGTACTCTTCGAGATTCTCGATACTAATGATGGGTGCGGGATCGTGCTTTACCGTGAAAACTTCCTGATTAATACCGTTGTACATACGCTGGAGCATGGAGTCATACTCAGCATCCTCAGAGGCAACGGGGAAGTACTCCTCAATACGCACAATGCCGCTGAGACCCATATTCTGAGTAATCTCAACGGCATTGGTACTCCAAGGAGTAATCATTTCGCGGCGGGGGCCAACAAACCAGCCCTTCAGTTCGGTCTCGTCAAGAAGAGAGGCCTGACCATAGAGCCAGCAGAGTTCTTTAACTTCGTCAGCGGAGAGCTGATGATCAACGCCAGTGGCGATGATGCTCTCGGCAGGGGTACGGAAAAAGAGAATCATAAATGAAAATGATATTTGGTAGATTCGTAATTATCTATCGGAAAGAACATCAGCAAGGGGCCTTTCCAATGCTTTTGGGAAGGCCCTGCTTTTGTTTCGGGTGCAAATTTACTGTTTTTTGTTGAGAATAACCTAAAAACAACGCAACAAAAAAGCACGAACGGTTAAAAATAATAATTTTTACTCGATGGTTTCGTCAGTGCTCTTTGCATTCTCACCATTTTCGAGGAGAAGTTCGTCTTCCTCGCCGTTTTCCTGTTTTGTTTCAGAGGGTAATCTGCGTCGCTTTTTGTTGGCGCGATCTTCTTTGGCACCATAAGCTATCAACTGGTGAGCAGCGGTAATGATACTGCGTCCTTGAGGACCCGTGGTTACTTTCAGGCTATCGAAGGCTTTCTGCGTCTTTTTGAATCCTTCTTCAACTTCGAGAAGACGGGTGTAAAAGTCTTGAACACGCTGTACGATGCTGTTGGCCTGTTCCATAATTTTCTGGACATTTTCAGCCTGATGCATACGGTCCCAGCTCATCTGCACGATACGGAGCATCATATAAAGGTTATGGCTTCCGGTGATGAGTACCCCCTTTTTTGCGGCATCTTCCCAAAGGGTGGGAGATGAAGAAAGAGCGAGTTGCAGGGCACTGTCGCTGTACATATACATAACGACGAAGTCCACGGTTTGGCGTTCGCCGCTGATGTATTTGTAGTATTTTTTCGCACTGAGGCCGTCGACGTGATTCCGGACGCTTTCCACATGGCGTTTGAGGGCGATGGCGCGTTCCTCGTCGGTCTCGGCATTGAAGTATTCGTTGAAGGCTTTGAGACTCATTTTTGAGTCTATAATCAAGTCGCGTCCTTCCGGGAAATGAATGATGGTATCAGGAATGAGTTTCTGGCCATTTTCATCGTGGGTAATGACTTTTCCGGTTTCATCGCGAAGGAGATTCTGCTCTTCAAATTGCAGTCCTTCCTGGAACCCCATATTTTCCAAAAGGGTGCGAAGGCGGAGTTCGCCGAAATTACCGACAGTCTTGTTCTCGCTTGTCAAAGCGTTGGCAAGCTTATCCGCGCTTGCGCTCACATTAGCCGTCTGCTGGAGCGTTGCCTTAATGGTAGCATCGAGCGTGGTCATTTTTTCGGTTTGTTCGCGGTCGGCCTTTTCCACTTGTTCCTGCATCTGCTTCAAACCGGAGTGGAGAGGGTCAAGGATTCGCGCCAGTTGTTCCTTGCTGTTGTTCTGCAGATTTTCCATCTGCTCGCGATTAGCAAGTTGTAACTGTTCACTGCGCTGGCGCAGCATTTCCTCAGTCGCTGACTTCATCTGCTCGGTGACCAGTTTCAGTTCTTGTTCTACATGTTCCTGATGCTGCGCTTTCAACTCATTGATTTCTTCGGTACGTTGTGCCTTCAGTTCATTCACTTCCTTGGCATGTTGTTCTTTCAACTCATTCACATCTTCGATATGCTGAGTTCTCAGTTCGTTGAGTTTTTCGGTATACAGAGCTTTCAACTCTTCCTGCTCCGAAGAAAAATCCTTTTTCAGCTCTTCAATCTGCTGGCTTTTGAAATGGCATTCTGTCTCCAAGGATTTCATCTGCCCAACGAGGTTCGTATGGTTTTCGCTTTCTTTGGCTTTTTGGAGTTGATCAGCTGAATGTTTCATTTGGAGAGCAATGAGATATCCAATGATGATACCGACTAAAGCTCCTACAAAAAGTGCAATATAGAGTTCTGTTGTCATATGAATAGATTTTTTTGTTTAAATATAATGAGATGTAAATGCCACAGCTTCTGTCATAGGCGATAATTTCTCTGCAAATATACGAAAAAAAACACAATTTCTTTTGAACTTTGGTGGTTTTTCTTTAATTTTGCGGCATATTTACTATATTTTCCTCAAATCCGCAACTAAGTTCGA